>CAVVHK010000097.1:0-109741 GCA_963747865.1 uncultured delta proteobacterium
TCGGGGAGGATTCGTGGATAACCCGGGTCAGCGGCGCTTCTTGCTCTTGGACGCCGAGGTCGTCTTCCCGCCCTTCGCCTTCGAGGCCGACATGGACTTGAGCTCGTAGAGCTGGTCGCGCAGGAGCGCGGCCGGCTCGAAGTCGAGGCGTCGGCCGCGGCCTTCATGCTGCTGCTCGACCTCGGCCACGATGGTCGGCAGGTCCTTGGCGGTCAGCGGGCGCTCGGCGTCGCGCAGCAGCATCAGGCCCTCGCGCTTGGCCGTTGGTTTGGAACTCCTCGAGCTCCTCGACCGCCTTCACGATGGTGCTGCGGCGTGATGTCGTGCTCCTTGTTGTAGGCGATCTGCTTCTCGCGGCGGCGGTCCATCTCGTCGAGCGCCCGCTTCATCGAGCCGGTGATCGTGTCGGCGTAGAGGATCACCCGGCCGTTCACGTTGCGCGCGGCGCGGCCGCGAGATCTGGATCAGGGTGGTCTCGCGTGCGCAGGAAGCCCTCGTTGTCGGCGTCCAGGATCGCGACGAGGGAGACCTCCGGCAGGTCCAGGCCCTCCCGCAGCAGGTTGATGCCGACCAGCACGTCGAAGTCGCCCGGCGCGCAGGTCCTGCAGGATCTCGATGCGCTCCATGGAGTCGATGTCGGAGTGCAGGTAGCGCACCCGCAGGCCCTGCTCGCGCCAGGTAGTCGGTCAGGTCCTCGGCCGTGCGCTTGGTCAGGGTCGTGACCAGCGCCCGCTCCTTGCTTCGGCCGCGCGTCCTTCGATGCGCGCCGATCAGGTCGTCGATCTGGCCCTCGCTGGGCACGGACGATCGACCTCCGGGTCGACGAGGCCCGTGGGCCGGATGACCTGCTCGACGACCTCGCCGCCGGTCTTCTTGAGCTCGTAGGGCCCGGGCGTGGCGGAGACGTAGACGGTCTGGCCCGTCAGCGCCTCGAACTCGGAGAACTTCAGCGGCCGGTTGTCCAGGGCCGAGGGCAGGCGGAAGCCGAAGTCCACCAAGGTCTGCTTGCGCGAGCGGTCGCCCTCGTACATGCCGCCGATCTGGGGGACGGCGACGTGCGACTCGTCGATGATGAGCAGGAAGTCCTTGGGGAAGAAGTCGAGCAGGCAGAAGGGCCGCTCGCCGGCCGGCCGGCCGCGACAGATGGCGGGAATAGTTCTCGATGCCGTGGCAGAAGCCCATCTCGCTGGAGCATCTCCATGTCGTAGCGCGTGCGCTGCTCCAGGCGCTGGGCTTCCAGCAGCTTGCCCTGCGCCTTGAAGAACTGCCAGCCGCTCCTGTCAGCTCGGCCTCGATGGCGGCCAGGGCGCGCTCCAGCTGCGGCGCCGCGGGGTGACGAAGTGCTTGGCCGGATAGATCCACTCGCGCTCGAGCGACTTGATGCGTGTCGCCGGTCAGAGGGTCGAACTCCGTGATGGACGCGACCGCCTCGTCGCCCAGCTCCACGCGCAGGGCCGTCTCCATGTAGGCCGGGAAAACGTCCACGATCCCGCCCTTGACCCGGAATTTGCCGCGCAAGAACTCGGTCTCGTTGCGTTCGTAGTGGATGTTGACCAGATCGCTCGAGCAGCTCGTCGCGCGTGGTCCGGTAGCCGACCTGCAAGCGGGATGGAGGCGTTCCCGGTAGTTCTCCGGCGAGCCGATGTTGTAGATGCAGGAGACCGAGGCCACCACGATACCGATGCTTTTATTTCCCTGGAGAAAATATCCGTCAGGCAATTTGCCCCACCGCAAAACTATATTCTCCGGGGTGAATTGAAGAAGGTCAGGGAGCTGAAATGGGCTCTGGAGGAGCACGGAGTTGATATCTTCGAGCTAAATGGCTTCGTCCGCATCACGCTCGAGGGCTCCGACGAACCGGTAGATGTGCTTCCACCTATTGTCGAGGAGTCAATAGAGCGGGACGCCACGATGCATTTCATTATCAACGACGGAATGCACAGGGTATATATGGCCTTGAGAGAATGCGTGATCCCACAGGTGGTCTTGGTAAGGGGAATTCCCAAACAGCTTCCCTATTATGCTTACCCGGTGCCAGGAGGATGGGACAAGATCGAAGAACGTGACGACCTGCCGCCGGACTACATAAAGAAGTGGCACAGGATCGAAAACTACCACGCGCTTTACCGAAACTTCAACTCGGCTTTCACAAATGTCGGTGGACCGAGAGTCGCCTTCAAGAAGTGACCGGACGTTTTCACAAATACAGCGTCGCTTTGTTCAGGTTTACCCTGTTCCCGAGGGAGGTCACGACCGAAGGGCGCCACGCCTGTCGAGAAAAGACCTCGAACGACGCTGTTCGCGAAACTCACCGCATCCTACAAGAATCCGTGACCGTACTTACAAAACGGAGCACTAAGCGCTTTTCTTCGAAAGTCCGCTCGCTGATTCAATATTTATCCCTACGCGGCGCATAGCCACAGCGCATAAGCGATGGCACAAATCGCTTCTCGAACTGGTTACAATAACTAAGAGTTTTTGGGGAGGGGTTCGGGGAGGGCCTTTTTGCAAAAAGGCCCTCCCCGACAGTCTTTCCTAGAGCTCTTACTTTTTGCTACAGGTTTCTGCGCAAGCGCAGCGCCCGGTCAGCTCTCCCGATTATCGAATACTCGTTTTGTTTTTCGCTCACTTCTGGGCAGCGTCGCGTAATCCACTATTTCGATTTCAGGAGTAACAAGAATCTTGTTGCGCAGCTCCTTCTTTGTTGACGCCGCGAGCGCAGTATCCTGATCCTGTCTGCCGTCCAAAGCCCTCTCCACGCGTAGCAACATTCTGTCTCTTCCGGAATCCCTTTGGAGAATCACCTGATATTCACTGCCGATTCCGTCGATGCGGCTTAGCACGCTGTCTATTTGGCCAGGATACACATTGACGGCCTTGATTATGAACATATCGTCCGATCTGCCCAGTATTCTGTCGTGCCTAGGAAGCGGGCTGCCGCACGGGCAAGGCCCCGGCTTCAAAGCCGTCAAATCCCTGGTCCTGTAACGGATAAGGGGGACCGCTTCTTTACGGAGAGTTGTCACCACCATTTCACCGACTTCGCCTGGGGCAACGGGCTCTAGGGTCTCCGGGTCTACGATTTCCAGGATGTAGTAATCCGCCCAATAGTGCATGCCGTCGTGGGCCCGGCATTCGAGCCCCGTGCCCGGACCATATAATTCGGTCATTCCGGGAATATCGTACATGTCCTGCAAGCCCAGCAGAGTCTTGATGCGCTCTCTCATTGAATCTGAGGACCTCTCGGAGCCATATATCATCTTTCTGAGGTTGATCTTGTCCCTCAGGCCCCTGCGTTCCACCTCTTCAGCCAGCAGCAAACCCATTGACGCCGTGCAGCACATCACCGTGCTTTGGAAATCCATAAGGAATTCCATTTGCATCTCGAGATTGCCTGGGCCTGCCGGCACCGCCATGGCTCCAAATTTTTCGCATCCGAGCTGGAACCCGATTCCTGCGGTCCAAACCCCGTATCCGACACAGATCTGAACCCGATCCTCAGAGGTGAGTTCCGCCATCTCGAAGCAGCGGGCGAAAAAATCACTCCAATCGTCGATATCCTTCTGCGAATAACACAAGACTTTTCGTTTCCCTGTTGTTCCCGAGGACGCATGAATCCTGACAACTTCACTCATCGGCGCACAAAGGAGCGGAAACGGGTAGTCCTCAGCAAGGTCCTTGGCGGCAGTAAAGGGTAAGCGCTTTAGATCATCGAGGCTTGTAATGTCGTCGGGCCTAACCCCAACCTCATCCAATTTCCGCCGATAAACCGGCGAACCGTTGTAAGCATGGTTCACAGTCCATTTAAGACCGCTGAGTTGAATTTCCGCCAATTCTTCCGCAGTCTTGAAAAATGGCATAAAGGATCGCATAACAAAACTCCGTTATTTAAATCGCAACCGTCTAAGCTAATCGTGAGTAATGGCTAATATAAGATGTCAGAGCAGACGCCGGGGAGGGACTTTTTGCAAAAAGTCCCTTCCCGGACCCCTCCCCAAAAACTCCTAATATTTGCCGTCAGCTCCACAATTTCCCACATTCCTCTTGTTCTCCATCCCTTTTCCCCAAGTCTGGGGAACGGGGGAGTTGGGGGATGAGGATTTCGGAAACTCGTCTCAAAACTCCCGAATTGTCGGGAATCGTGGCGCCGTGATCTTAGGGGCGGGGTTTATCCCCGCCCGTTATTCGCAAACCTGTTAGGCGGGTGGGGATAAACCCCGCCCATACAAACGTTTTTCGAGATTATAACGAAGACCGAAATAATAATCCTAATGCAATGTATCATGTTTCAGATAAAGATCGTGCTACGAATTACGAGGCGTCAATTCTTTTGAGACAGTTTCTTTCTCTCGTTCCCAGGCGCCGGCCGGGGAACAAGGAAGAAGGCGCCTCCACGGTTTTGCCTTCTTTCCTCGGCAAGGGAGGAGTTCAGTCGGGTCGCCATGGACGCCGAAACCAATCCGATGAAGACATTTTCATTCTTCGTTGTGACTCATCGGGCAATGGGATTTTGTCCGAAGGCCCACTTCATTTCTGCACGAGAACCTCGGAAGACCAGATCCTTGGTAGCGCATAGATACGATTTTCCATCAGGGAAATTGAGCTGAATAGTGTTCAAAGAGCCACTCATGCCCCCGTGAGCGCCGCGGGCTGCTTCCACGTCCCCCGTCGCCCAAAGTCACTACCTTGGTGTTATCCGAGCCTATCACGCACTCTGTTTCGACCCCAAGCCCGCCTCGCCATTGGCCCGCTCCGGCGGAATCCTGCCAATATTCATGCCTTATCAACAGGTGCGGAGTTCCGTTTCGTCCAGAGGTATGATCTCGTTAGCTGCGTAGTCCAAGCGGCCCGCAACGGGCAATCTCAAATATAGCGGCACAAGAGGAACAACGTTGGTGTAGCGATTGTTGTACTGCTCTTCGCGGATACCGCGCCTCATTTCGAGGGCGTCGCGGACACAGGTGGTAGTGAGCAAACCGGTTTTGGCGCCGCCGTAGGTGAGTACGGCGTTGGTTGTAACCGTGGTTCCGTGCACAATGACGTCGACTACCGCCAGAAAATCCTTCAAGGGTATGCCTTCGTCTTGCGCCATCTCCGCCATGCCCTGCATGGTCGCTACGGATGGGTCCTTGGGGTAGACAGCGATTTGTACGAGTGGGATAAGCCATCCGAGCGGGTGAGCAAGAAGTCCGTGAATGTGCCGCCTACATCAATACCGATTTTGTAGCGCATGGTAGCCTCATGATTAAAGGAGAAAAGGATATGTAGCAGGCGGTTCCAGCATTCCGAATTCGAAAGGTAACCCTTCACTCATGACCGGCAACATGGAGATTGCTTTCCCGCGGAACGCGGGATTGCGCTCCTCGCAATGATATTTGAGCTCGTCTTTGCGAGCGCAGCAAAGCAATATGCCTCGCGTAAGCGCAAGCTTACCGTAAATAGCCCCTTGCGCTTCAGATGGGCAAATTCTGAGATTGCGTCCATACGCATGCTCCGACAGCTTGATATTTCCGAATAGGCGTGTTTAAAGAGTCTGTGGAATGAGGGCCGCTAAGAGTAGCGTGCCCGGAGGATCAGAATGAACTTTAAACCCTTGGAAATAGAAGACAGACGGATATTCAAGGAATGGCTCACGAAGTATCCGCCTGAGGCTTCTGAAATGACTTTCACAAATCTCTTCATGTGGAGGGTTAGGTATGAACCACTTTGGGCCGTTGAGGAGGATGTGTTATTTGTCATCCTGAAGAACGGCGCTGAGGATTACTTTGGTTTGACGCCATTGGGCATGAACATGAAAGGAGATCACCTTAGAACACTTTTTGACCATCTGGCCGGGTTGTCCTCAAAGCCCAGGATTGCTAGAACAAGCAAGAGCTTCGTAGAAAAATTGGCAATTCGAGACGAATATGAGGTGATTCCGGACAGAGATAACAATGACTATGTATACTTGACCGACAATCTCATAAAGCTTCCCGGTAACAAATATCATAAGAAAAAAAACCACGTAAATAGATTCAAGAAATCCTATGAATTCGAGTACAAGACATTTGATGAGGAAGTGATTGAGTCGGCCCTCAGCCTTCAAGAAGACTGGTGCGAATTTCGCAACTGTCAGGACAACCCGGATTTGTCTGATGAGCACCGCGCCATTTATATAGCCTTAACGCATTTTGACTTGCTCGAATTAAAAGGCGGAGCAATCTTAATTGATGGAAAAGTCGAGGCCTTCTCATTCGGGGAAATGCTCAATCCCGACACTGCGGTCATTCACATCGAAAAAGCAAATCCTCGCATCAACGGATTATATGCGGTGATGAATCAGACTTTTTGCGCTGAGGTTTGGGCGGGGGTTAAATATGTGAATCGCGAGCAGGATTTGGGATTGGATGGGCTACGCCAGGCGAAAGAATCCTATTATCCGGACCATATGGTGGAGAAGTTTACGATAATTCCTAAGTAGTCTGAACCTGCGGAGCTTTGTGACGAGGGGTTTCAAACATCCCAGCTTTGACTCTGCGTCCATATTTTAAGTAGACGAGACTCCCATAGCGTCGCCATATTGAAAGTTCTTGGGGAGGGGTCTGGAGCGCAATGCTAGTGACTTAACGATCGAAAGCAACCTCATGGGCCACGAAGAGGTCGTCATCCGTCATTCCCGCGGAAGCTGGGGTCCAGTTCTTCTTGGAATTTCGTGGACCCTCCGCTTTCGCGGGGGCGCCGGTCCTGCGGTGTTAATAACACCAACATTGTCCTTATGGCGCCTAGGTTGGGTCCTCAGGGAAACTTCTTTCAAGAAGCTTCCCAGTAATCGCACTTTTATGGGAAAGGGTTTCGCTGTGAACTATTGCGCAATTTCCCTGCGGCTGCGTTTCCGAAACCTATTAGCCGCAGCGGCTACTTCCAGTCTATTGGATTCGCCTGAACTGCGCAAATAGGCCCGGGTCTACCGTGTCTTCAAAAACTTCAAGGGAAGTATATTGGTTCGGGCCATCGAAACGCAAGTACATCACTTCTTCTTCGAACGCCCCTTTTCGCTTATGCCGGAGTTCTTTGCCGGCCAATGTCCAGGCGCCTTCGTGAACCGTCTCCTTATCAGCGGTCCGCGATGTGCGCTTAAACGTCCCATCGCTTTTGTATTCAATGATCAGCGTGAAGGCGTTGGGTCCACGGCTCACGAAGGGGTGTCCTTTATAGGCGCTCAAATAAGGCTTGCCGGGCTCCTTGGTTTTGTATATCTCCCAAACGCCCACCAGTTGGCCGGCAGGGCCGTCAAGTTTTTTCGCTTTGGCGCCGTCTTGCGCATAGATTGGCGGTAAAAGCAGGCTCATAAAGAAAGCTGCAAAGACCACCAGCGCTGAACGCTTAATGTTCATTACCCGCTCCACAGCACTTTTCGGAGTGGCTTCTCGATTCCAAGCTTACCGGCTTCGGCACGGCTGGCGCCTCGAATGCCGCATCGGTCGGTGGTAACCTATATCACAGACTTTCCGGCTGCGCAACTCGGACTTGGTGAAACACCTTGTTGAGACTCCATGCCAACCGGACTTGGTCATCTGCGCCGCTGATCTTGAAAGTTCGCCGTCAACGCCTTGGCAATCTGTTGCGACGCAGCGCAGGGGCACCCTCCAACGTTCGAGGCTCCGCTCTTCAAGGCCCTGGCCGTTTGTCCCGCGGCCGCGAGCAGGCCGCCGCCCTGTGGGGCATCTGCGGCCGCTTGCTCATTTGACGACGGGGCGATGCCGGTGGCGGACCTGCGATCCCTGGCGCCGGCGGAAATTGGGAATATTTTGCCCTCAAACACCGTTCCCCAGATCGGGATATCTTTCAGCTTCATCGGTTCGACTGCAAGCGGGTCCTGTTCGATCACCGTAAAGTTCGCAATCTTGCCGGGGCAGATACTGCCGAGTTCGTTCTCTTTCCGCCACGAATACGCGGCTTCTATGGTGATGGCTCGAAGGCCGTCTTCCACACCTATGCGTTCGCCGGGGCCGGCCACACGACCAGACGGGGTTATTCGATTTACGGCGCACCACACAAAATACAGCGGGTCGCTTGGCCCCATCGGTAGGTCGGAGTGAAAAGAGAGCGGAATGTTGCGCTTCAGCACCGACGAGGAGCGCACCATGTTGTCCGCTCGTTGCGGGCCCAGCCCGACTTTGCCGTACTTGTCGGCGAAGCCTACGGTGTAGTACGGGTTAGCGCTTACTATGGCTCCCAGCCTAGCTATGCGAGCGATCTGCTCCTCTGTCGAAGTCGCGAAGTGGACTATGACCGAGCGGTGGTCCGATCGCGGCTTCTCAGCCATCCGGCGCTCGAGCGTGTCGAGCACGGTATCGAGGGCCAAGTCTCCATTAACATGGATGTGGAGTTGATAGTCCGCGTCCCAGTAAAGTTGCGCTCGTTCCTCAAGGTTCTTTGGCGTCATCATCCACTCGCCATGGTGACCGTCCGTATACCCGTCTTTCATCTGCATGAGCTGAGAGATGATCGCTCCGTCGGCAAAGAGCTTGATCTGTTTGGGGAAAAAGGACACCTTGCCTCGCTGCGCTGAAGCGACCTGTTCCTCGGTGGCCGCAAGCGATTCCGACAAGCCGAGGCCCGAATCGACTTGGCTGCGACCGTCTACGACGAAATAACTGTAGAACGGTGCGTCGTCCGAGCCAAGGATTTTCAGGTAGAGCTTCCATATGTCGGGCGTGTAAAGCGCTCCGGGCTCCATGTACGCCGTCACGCCGTTCTGATGGAGATAAGCCACCATCTGCTTTAGGCCAAAGGTCATGCGCTCCGGCGTGGCGAACACTTTAAGGAGCGGCTGGAGAATCAGATTTAGCCCCGTCTCCCACCAGTGACCTTCTTCCCAGTTCATCATTTTGCTTGCGTCGCCGGCGCCCTTCATAGCCTCTTGGTTAAGCCCCAGGGCATTTATTGCCGCGGTATTGAGGAAGAATTCATGGCACGACCGCTGCCACACAGCGATGGGCCGGGTGGCGCTGATCGCGTCGAGCGTCTTGCGGTCGAGCTTGCCGTGCCAGAGCCAATGATAGCCCCACGAGAACAGCCACTCGTTTTTGTCGCCGATGGCTGCGTCGGCGGTCTTCAGCCGGGCGAGATATTGTTCAGGGCTGTTTGCCGCCTTGAACGTGCGGCCGGGTAGGACCCAGTCCTCCGGCGCTATCACTTCAGTGGCTAACGTGAGAGCGCCCAGGATGGGGTGCAGATGCTGGTCGATCAGGCCGGGGAGCACAACCTTCGCGGCAAATGTGTCGTCTATAGTGAACCGGCGGTCGCCCAGGGCCGCGATCACCTCCTCGCACGATCCGACCGCCACGATGCGCTTGCCGGCCACGGCCACAGCGGTGGCCTCGGGATTGCTTCGCTCCATGGTCAGTATCTTCTTGGCTGTATAGATAGTCACAGGAGCGCTCGATGCCGCCACCGATTGCCGACCTCCCGGTAGACCATCAGTCAGGGTCGAGTTTATAGAAACCGTCGGCAATGGCAGATGCGGCCCCGAGGATAAGGCTTGCGAGAGTCAGCCCGTTCATGAACCACATTGACGCCATAACGCTCTTGACCATGTGGACCTCCTTGTTTGTCGGAATCCGCCGTGAGAACGTCCCAAAATCAAAACCAGCTCGTTTATCGACAGGCGCCCGAAATTGTTATCGACGCCCTCACCTCTGAAAGCATTAGAGCTTAATTGTGTCAAGCGCCGGAACTTACCGTGTAGGCAATGTAATCATCTTTCCGATGTTACCTTCACGGGCGTCCCACGGTCGAAAAGGATTACGTCGGGTCCCAAGGCCATGTAACTTCCGATTTTGGGATTCGCGCTAACCAGAGAGAAGTAGTTCTCGCTGAGAAATTTTACCGATGAAGCCGACATGGACGGCTTATAACCCACATCAACCCATCCGCCGAACTGGTAATGAAACACCCTGCTTCCGACTCTTTGGTAACCGTCCGCCTGAACGTCGGCGATTACGTTGGAATTCTTGTAATACCAGAGCAGTCTTCCCAGCTCATTGCCTGCTGCATGCGCGAGACCGCCCGGAGAAGCGGTAGCGGAGATTCGCTGGGAAGGCGCCCTAAAGCCGAACTCCCTTGCCAAAGCGGTTATTTGATTCCTGCCTTCCGATTCGGCGCCCTTGAGCCATTCTTTCTCAAGAAGTCTTGACATTCGTCTCATTCCCCAGATTCCTCTGATAAAGGGATTGGCTTCATCCTCCAGAGGAAATTCCGCCGTTTTTGTCTCCGTTTTCGTCTTTCCCATCACTTTGGCTTTAAGCTTCATTTTTGTCGATGTGGCGCCGGACGAGTATCTACCTAAGACCGCCAGGCTTTCTTGTCCGAACAGATCCGGCAAGGGGTCCGGGTCCATGAAGTCAGGCGTAACATCTTGAAAAGTCAAGGATATATCAGAGGCTGTTGGAGGCGAAACCGTGGCGAAAAAGCGGCTGACGAAAGCCCCGAAATCGGTCTTGCCTGAGAAATGCGCCGAACCGCCTTTGGTAATGACGGCAAGGTGATCCAACAAAGCCACATCGGCCCTGTCTGAGAGACCAAGCGCGAAAATCCGGGCATTCATTCTGTTGTACCGTTTTACATCTTCAAGGATCGATTCGGGATGCGTCACCCCGATTGTCCCTCGGCCGTCTCCCACAACAATTACCACGCACATTCTGCGCCGAGACGAAAACTGCTCCAAAGCGCCAATTATTCCATTGTATAAATCGGTCCCTCCAGCCGCAACAGAAGAATTGACAAATTGGAGAGCGGCAAGAATGCTTTGTTCTGTGACAGGGGTCATTTTGTCGCTGAATCTCTTGGTCCGAGTGCCCACACACAAAACGTTGAAGCGGTCACGCGGGCTTAACATTCGTTCCAGCCCAAACGCAATCGACGCTCTGGCTGAAGCGAGATCAGCCGACCCCATGCTGCCGGATATGTCCAAGACCAGGACCACGTCCTTATCCGGCTCTTTCATCCTCGCCGGCAGCATCGGAGGAGAAATCAAAGCCATGAAGATCCCTGCCTCGCCTGGAGGCCGGTTGGTGAGCAGACGCAGATCCAGGTCTTCTGTGGAAGATGTTGTTACCAGTAGAAAATCCTCTTTAACCCTTTTGTCCTGGGCCTTAGTATAGACCATAAGCCTGTACGGGGATTCTCGAAAAACCGTTAGATGATGAGAAGGAGAAAAAATGTTCCTTACGGGTCTGTCCGACTTGAATCGAACGCTGATATCCATCTCACCCACAGGCCCAAGCGAATACCTCTCTCCGCATAGCGACACGTCGACGTCCAAACGGTCGTTTTGATAGACCGCAGGAAGCTGATATCGAATTCTGAAGCATTTTTGTTGCTTAACCCCTATATGCACGGGACGCACGACTACAACGTCCTTACCGGCCAGTTCCAAGAGGGAAGGATCTTTGATCGAAGTGACCAAATCTCTTAAGATCGGGAAGAACTCACTGCTTGTATAGTGATCGCACGGGGCGACGGCGCCGTTGACTCTTATCTCCACAGTGGACTGCGCGGACTTGGGCGCCGGTAATATGAACAAGCCATCCAAAGGCAAGTCGTTATCATTATAGAAATTTTGATCGATTCGATATTCAACTGAAGATTGCGACACAGTGACAAAGGTTCTGGAAAGAAGAAACTGTAGGCCGGGCTACCGCATAGAACTCATTCTGAAATTTGGGTGGGAATACGTGAAGGATTCCCCCGGCGAATGAGGATCCGCAGGACCCTATGAGCAGGGCGGCTAGGAACAGCGCTATTCGCTGGTAATATTTCGGGTTCACGTAGAAACGTTGGATTATAGCGATCGCCAAAATGACTATCCTTTTGCGCCGGCCGTTGATGCGGACGAGCTACTGCGACTTCCTTCGCTGGATGTTATGGCCGCTAGTGGCGCACGTCGGTCCCGCGAAAGAAGTAACCCTGAGAAGACTGCCGATTTCCTGGGAACGCAGGAATGACGGACATGTCGTCCAGGCCGGTCGGACTCAAATTTTGGCGCTGATTATAGGCCGGAATAGGCCATTAAGGAAACGACAATTCGCAAATGCAAAAAGGGGGGATTCAGTTGCCATGCATTCTGTCCGGAGGGCCTACCGAAGACGGATGCGGAGGATAGCGCAGCGGACTTATCAACGGACCATCTTGAAGTTGCGGGCCGGAATTTCCAGCCCGCAAAAGACTTTCACGCCTCGGACAATTCTCTGTCCCAGAATGCGTTCGCAGTTTCCACAAGTTCCTCAGTGGCGCATATTTCCTCGGCCGCGGCCAGGAAAGTTTCGTGTGAAATCCTACCGCGAAGCGCCAATTCAGAACCCGCGTTCCGCATGGCATCCAGCACGCCTCTAATTTTCTCAGGATATTTCTTGGTGAGCAAAAGCGAAAAAGCTGCGGGCCTAAGCAAAGCGCCGGTAAACTCACTGTGAAAATTGCGGGCAAGCTTGTTCATCTGGGCTAAGAGCGGGTCGAAATTGTGCAGAAGGGGATATCCGCACACGGAAACCAGAAACATCCTTTCCGGGAACTCCCACCGCAAAGGATGAATTAGCCCCGTTCGGTCCATGGTGAAGTGTGGATCTAAAAACACGACAAGCCGATCCAGAAAAATCTTCGCAAACGAAGTCATGCCATCGAGATAAACCGGAGTGGCAAGGACAAGGAGATCCGCGGAACGGACGCGCTCAACCATTCCTACCATGTCATCTTCATATATGCACACTCCGGGAGTCTTGGCGTAGCAGGTAAAGCATCCTATACACGGATTGATTTCCTTCCTTGCCAACAGCGCTATGTCTATTTCGGCTCCTTCCTGGCGCATTCCAACCAGAAAAGGATTCAACATCACCTGAGTGTTGCCGGACTCCATACGCGGAGCAGCATTTATCAATAATACTTTCATTTTCTTTTCCATCAAAACCGGAGGTTAAATTTCCCTCGGCCCGAGAGTATGTTCAAAATGTCGTTCAATTTGTCGGAATTTTTTATTTGGACGGTCTTCTCATTTGCTGAGATAATGTCCAAAGATTCCAGTTTTTCGATGTATTTTGCCAAATCACCGGAATCCTCCAGTCTGAAAAATGACTTTAATTCCGATAAGTTGATGTCTTCTCCGCTCTGCAAGGATGCTCGGCTTTGGAAAAACAGAAGACCGTAGATTAATCGAGAAAGCGTATCCTCGAGTGCGCAACTCTCGAGGAGAAACTGTACAATCTCTCAGTTTTTTTACAAGATTCACAATAATTACTTTGGCCAGATCATTGGAGGCCAAGCTCAAGAAGGTCTCCCTGTCCATAGCCATAAGTTCACAGTCTTCGGCAGCTTCGGCCGTTACATTCCTGTAAGTCTCGCCGAGTAATATTGTTTCACCGAAAAAATCTCCGGTTCCAAGAACGCTGAGGCTGGGCTTCCGGCTTCCGGCTTTGAGTGAAGTGCGGACTTTTCCGTCCTGAATGAGAAAGATTTCGGAACCCGTGTCTCCTTGGCTAAAAATGGTCGTTCCAGCAGCATACGATTGGGTTTTCGATGAGTATACCGCCTTCTTAGCGTCGATTCCGTTCGTTTTCGGGAGTTCAGCGCACAGCAACAGCAGATCTTCCAACACATTGGTTTCTGGAGCCGCTGCCGGAGCCTCAGCGGCGGCCCGTGCCGCTGCGCCGCTTCGGCGCTGGTCGGCAAGCAGCTTGCGCATCCTTTTCCTGTCCAGCAGGATCTCTCTGGGGAATAACTCTCTTATGTACTGAGAATGACCGCCGGGATTGAGATCCAACCCCATTTGCTTCGCCACCGAGCGAATGGCGGCGGTGAGGTCCTCCATCCAGGAGTATCTGTCTTCCGGGTCCTTGGCCATTGCCCTAATCAGCACGGGCTTGAGTTCGGTAGGAATTCGGTCGCTGTCGTCGATTTTCTTGGTTACATCCAAATCCAATATAGCCCGAACCGTAGCCCCGACAGTCTCCTGATGCTGTATCAAGCGTTCTCCAGTTAGTAGCTCATACAACAATACACCGGTTCCGTAGATGTCCACTCTTCTGTCAATTGGCTTTCTTTGCAATTGTTCCGGGGAGAAATAAAGAAGTTTGCCTGCCACAGGCAAACCTTCTCTGTTGGCTTTGTCCAGAAAGATCCGGGCAATCCCGAAATCAATTATTTTTACCTCGGCTTCGTAAGAGACCATTACATTGAAAGAGTTCACGTCCTGATGTACTAACTGAAGACTCTCCCCATTGAATCCCTTTTTTCGATGCGCATAAGCCAAGCCTTTGGTCAATTCCAAAATTACATGAAGGGCCAGCGGCACAGAAGGCGGTCTTCCCATTTTAATCGCCCTGGAAATCAAGTGAGCCACGTTGCGGCCCTCTATATATTCAAGGGCGATGTAATACTCCGAACCTATGACCCCCATGTCAAAGACTTGAACTATGTTGCTGTGATTGAGCTGCGAAAGCGTGTGCGCTTCGTTTATGAATCTCTGGACATATCTGGATTTCGAGGAGTATTGGGGCAATAGCTTCTTGATGACCAAAGGCTTTTGAAAACCCTCGGTTCCCATTGACTTTGCCAAGAAAATGTCAGACATGCCTCCCTTCGCGATCTGATCGATGAGACAGTATCGACCAAAAATGGTAGGCCGAAAAACCATCTGCCGGGGGCCGGTCGGCGCCTTTTCTCTAGCTAAGGGTTTCTCTCATACTGTTATTGCTTGGATCTATTTGAGAATCGCCTGATTAATTAGGATGTAGGAAGTTGGGCCGATCTTGACTCTTGCTTGCCCATCCAAATCAGCCCCTCTGGGAACCCGCCTGTAACCCAACAATCTATCCGTAAGCAGGAAGTAGTCTTTGCCTCTGGATGACATATGCACCAGCCAGGTAGGTATACTGTTGGGAGCAGATTGAGGCTTCCTCAATGGTAAGCGCTGGATATGCTTGTTGGCGATGCTGATCATCGGCTTGTCCACAAACTGCTCTGCTTGGGCTCTGGTTATCGGATAAATCGCCTCTACGCAATTTGACGGCACAGCGAGCAGCGCCCCGTACCAGACCGTCAGGAGCAAACCGTCGGCCTCGGGACCTGAAGGCGATTGGCCGGAGCTGGCTTCCATTAGAGACACTTCCCTACCCAAGGAAGCAAGCTGTCCCACGCGCTCGGTTAGCAGATGCTCCAGGGTGCCGAGTCGGCGTGTAATATCATCCTTGGACATGGCGCCGCCCTGGCGCAACACTCCCAAAATTCGTGATAATCGCTGACTAACCTCTTCCACGGACTTCACGGACGCGTCAACTCGGCCCACCAGAGACGAATATGGCGCGCGAGGCGCTTCCCGCGGAGGCGCAGTCTTGGGGCCGGCAGGCGGCAGCGGCGCAGTCTTGGTTGGGGCAGGCGGAACGGTTTTCTGCCGCGGGGCTGTCGAGGGAGCTATGCCCATCGTCTTAGTGATCTCTTTATAGCTTCCTGTGATCGAGGCAATTAAAGCCTGTCCCGGTTGCTTTCCACCAGTGGAGTAAACTTGTTTCAGGGCGCTGACGCTGTCCTGCAACAGCCTGAGCCAAGAAGTGTGGGGCGTCGCGTCGGGTCCGATCAATTTAGGAAGGACACGCAGATTCATGGTTACAATGGTTTTTGCCGGTCCGTTTTGAGGCAAAAACTTGTCCAAGGCTTGAAGATAGCCGCCAAGATCCTTCACGGATTCCGGGGTGACCTCCCATTCCAGAGTCAGGAACAGGGCTTCGATCCTGTCCATTACGTCTTCAAAGGAGTTTGGCGCAACAGTTTGCGTCGGCGCTGGCCTAGGGGCCGGAACCGGCTGGGGCTTCGGTTGGGGCTTGGGCTTAGGAGGCGCGGGGCGAGTTTGGGGGACCGGCTGCAATCGCCTCACAGGCTCAGTTTTCTTGGGCGGCTCAGGTTTCGGCATTGGAGGCGGTGGCGCCGCAGCAACAGCAGAGGAAGGCGCCGGGCGGCCTCCACCCGTGGACACGGGTTTTGTCTCCTTGGGCGGCTCACTGATCTCCTGCTGATCCTCACCGAATAGACCGCCGAAAAGCTCTTCTATTTTCTTTCCGACAGCTTCGCCCAATTCTTCAGGCGTCTTATGTTTCTGATCAGCCACGAATTCACTCCGCCGGATTTAATCAGACTCCCGAACCGGTCAGACTCATGCCTTTATCTTTCAGGAGTCGGGTGCTCACGTCAACAACCGTCATCATGCATATCTTCTTGAAGGTTTCCCTCACCCCATCCCCCTTTAGGGCGCTGGCGCAAAAAGAGGGTAATTCTCCTGCCGGGTTGAGGTCCTTGTCCATCTCTTCCACCGGAATTACGGCCACCTTGCTGCCGGCAAGATCCCTCTTGTTATACTGGAGCACCAGAGGCAAAGAGGTTATAGTCTTGCCTTGCTCTCGCAGGTTTTCATCGAGGTTAACCAGGCTTTCCACATTGTTGTTCCGTCGAGCCTCCAATGAATCAGCGACAAATACTATTCCGTCCACTCCTTTGAGCACCAGCTTGCGGGTATCATTGTATCGGACCTGGCCGGGGACGGTATAAAGAGAAATTTTTATTCGGAATTTTCCGATGCTGCCCAAATCCATTGGTAGAAAGTCGAAAAACAATGTTCGATCGCCGGAAGTGTCGATGGAAAGCAGTTCTCCTCGAACCTGATGTCCAAGGGCCTTGTGTATGGAAATCAGGTTGGTGGTCTTTCCGCCTCGACCAGGACCATAGTATACGATTTTACAATGAATTTCGTCGGATCGAAAACTTATGATTGCCATAAAAACATCCCGGTTGATTGCCGTCTCAAGTATTGAACCATTGTCTCAGGTTCTCTGCAAACATTGCTTCGATCTCTTCAAGACCCTTGCGCACTTCCAGTCTGACTAAGCCTAGGTGAGTATTATTATTAAAAATAGTGATCATTAGGTATTCTTCGCCGACATTGGAAAAATGAATGTTCTCAAGTTTCCCTTTGTGGAACAGCAACGTAAACTCTTCTTCGCCGAAGAGCCGGGCGATTGCCGTGGTAGCGCCGTAGTTCGCGGCGGTCAGAGCGGCCAAAGAAGCGACCTTTTCCTGATCCATTGTGCCTTGAAAACTAATAAGTTGACCGGCTTTGTCTATCAATAGGACCGTATGGGCCCCGCTGCGCGTCAGCAAATTATGCAGCACTGCGTCAATGCGATCAAGGGACTGTTTTGTTAGAACGAGATCTGCCATTTTACTTACTCATCCAGCTTATAAAGCCTCTGTCGAGAGTTGAAATCTCTTCCGGATAGGGATCGTGCCGGTTAGGACTGAAAGGTCATAACACGTTTCCGTTTGGAAACATCCCTGGAACTCTTCTCACGGCCTGCTGCAATTCTAGATAAGAATCCCAAACTAGGCTATCATGTTTACTGAGACCTGCCCAAACTGTCAAGTCGTCGCATGCTTTCCATTAATAGGAAATCCCAGCTTTCATGAATGGATTCTTTGTCGGGCGCCTGTTCATCGCACTCGAAAACTCCCAACTCCCAGGACAAGATCCTGTAGAAAGCTTCTTCTCCTTGGATTTCTCCTGTTTCCGCGTGTACTATTTCTCCATCTCGAAAAAAGATCCATCCCCTTGACGTTCCGCTTCTTACGCGCATACGGCAAGTACTTCTGCCTATGCAGATAAGCTGAATGATATCGTGGAGGCTGGTGTTTGTAATCGTGCCTTTAAACCCGCTCGGCTTAGGTCCGCTATTGCCAACCATATTTCTAAACCCGCTCCTCAATAGATTCGGCGCCGAACGGGGTAATAGCGCCGGCAGCACCATTTTCAGAGAATCGTATCGAGTTCAGATTCCATTCACCGGGAAGGCCACACCTAATCCCAGGTAGATCTGGTCGCATATCCGCTGTATCGTAAAGAAAAGGGCAATGATTGCTGTCCTCCATGCTCTCGCCGGAGGTGATCATCAAGCGGCAACGCCCCAGGATTACTTGTCTTATCTCCTGAACAAAATGGACCTCTATCAGAGCGAACGTCAAAAGTCCGCCCGCTTCCGTTTCTAAGACAGCAGTGTATAGATTTTATTCACTATACCATGTTTGTGAAAGAAAATCAATTAAGTCATCAAAATAAATAGACGAAAAAACTGGAAAGTCCATATTCGAGGGTGTTCGGCGAATGTCAAAGCATCTTGACGGGAGCGCCTTTTCATTGAATACTAGGGAACCACGCAAGGGCTCAAGTGTGACCATTATGGCCGGAAAACAGTTCCTGAATCCATTAGTTAAATTGATCGTCTGCCTCATAATGACGCTTATCATGGGGTACTTCTTCTTGCAGTCGTTGGAAGCCGCTGAATACTACGAAAAAACGACCTGGTTCAGAGGAGCGGTTCTTTTTGGATTTGTGTACCTATTTTGCAACAGCGTGCGCCAAGTGTGCGCAAGGACTCAGTCCTGAAACGTGCTAAAGCGGACGCCACTCAGACCCGCTGATTTAGCGGCGGCCCGCAGTGAAACGAGCCTAATCCACACCATAAACTACGCCCGACAAACGCCCAACCAAGGCCGAGCTTTCCCCTGTCTACGCACAGCATAACACATAAGACACGAATCCAATTCAAAGAGACTTTTCTTGAGGGCTTTCACGGCTCCCAGCGCGCTGGGATGTGGAGGTGGTGTACTTCGCGCCAATTGGTCGTTTTCACCCATGCCGCATAGCTCAGTTATAGTCCTCCGCGCTGAAAATTGCGGGAATCCTCGAACCTAACAAACTCAAAACCAGTCGTTGGGAGGGCGTCGACCGCGGCAATCTCATGATCCATACAAGCTGAGATTGCTAAGTCGCTCTGCTACTCACAACAACATCTTGACGGACCGGCGTTGTGGAAACGATTGTTCAAGTATCCCGCGAGTCTCAAGGAGGAAGACTATAGGTGTCCAGGAATGACGGGTACGATGACCGTCCCGCCCGCTGTTGAGATACGGGCCGTATTGAGGAAACCCCGCGCAAAGCTGAAGACCTTGTCTTTGTGGGCATGGAAGCAGGGGATGCAATATGTGGAGACCGGTTTGCGCTGGGTTGACCGCGTGAGCTCAGAAGATGGTTTGCCTTTCAGGAGTCCGTGCCAGGCCGGCTAGTGGTATTCTAGGTATATTAGGTATACATAATGTGAGGTTACGCCGATTAGCTTTTGGGCGAGGCGTCTTTTGTTAAACCTAAGTTGTATACAATAAATGACCTCAGGTAAAAACAATGCTAAAACGATATATTGTGACAATTACAGAATTGACGCCTGCAATAGCATAAGGTCAATTATGGAATAGTGAAATAACTTATTGATAATCCCGGATCAATATGGTATGATCGACCCGTAATCTGTCCTTAGCCGGACAAAAAGAAATCAAACTAGTGAGGTCCATCATGGAAAGGGTTATGGTTGTGGTGGTTGCGGCGTCAATGCTTGTGGTCGGGCTGGCGCATTCGGCTCAAAGCATGAATGGTTGTATGCCGCCCCAATGTTGTCCGCAGCAGACTTATGTTACCAAAATGGTGCCATGCGTACGCACTGAAATGGTAGCAGAGGTCCAACCGTGTACGCGCACTGTTAACGTGCCTAGGATGGCCTACAGAATGCAAAACGTGCTTATTAAAGGAACTCCGGTAGGAATGGCGTGCGGACAGGACCCATGCACAAAGTGCTGCCCCCAACCCTTCTGCCAGGTGGTCCAGCAAAAAGTCCCGTACACGTATTATGAGCCGATGTGCGTTCCTTATTATAACGTCGTCTATAAGCCGGTTTGCCGTCAGGTTATGCTCCCCCAGACCTATTTGGTGGAAGCCATACCTATGTGTGGTCAATGACTCACATCCCCGCGCCAAGAAGTGGGGAATTTCCCTTAATCAGGGAGTTCCCCGATTCCCTGCAAAAGAGCAGGAGTTCTCTTCGAAGACCGGCCTCTATAATGCTGCGCGTTGCAAACAGCAGCGTTTCATGTCGAACGCAAACAGTTCGTTCTCCTGCCCAACGACCGGATGGGAGCCGCTTCCTGTCGATCTCGTCGCTCCGGTAGAAGTCGAGATCCTGCATATGGCCGGGTTCCGGCTTCTGCCGTAATGATGACGGGGCCGCTTTTTACGTCAGGGGTGAGTTTCCACCAATCGAACGCCCGCCCGAATTCCACCTCAAATAGTTGTTTGCGCCGGGAGACTCAAGGAGCCGCTCTGGATAAGTGATTGTCCCGAGGCTCCACATCTGGGCCGACCAAGCGCCGGCGATCCATCGAGAAACGTCTATAGGCTTCCTCTTTGATACTCGCAGGATATCTCAAGTACTTTTGGATAACCACCTCCCGGCCGACATGTCATTGCGAGGGCGGCAGCCCGTGGCAATGACACTCTTCGAGGTTGTGGGGGTAGAAGTCCCCTCAAATTTTCAACGCGGAAGACTATAGAGCTTGAGTTCGAATTTCTGCTCCAGAATTCTTGAGCCCCATTGGTCAATCCAGTGTTCTTCAGCCAAATGGAAGCCGACGGATTCGTACAGCTTACGGGCCGCGTCCAAGCCTTTGAACGTCCACAGATAAACTTGGCTGTGACCCGCATCCCTGCAGAACTTCACGGCCGCGTCCAGCAACTTGTGTCCTATTCCATGGCCGTGAAATCCGGGATCCACGATGAACCATCTCAACCTTGCGCCTTCGGGGGAACTCCCATCTATGGCTATTGCCCCGGCGAATGCCCCGTTGACGAACGCGGCCCAAAAGCCGTCGCGGGACGAGTCCAGCCTGACCATGAATTCGGATAATTCACGCGCCACCTGGCTTTCAAAAGAGATGTCGAATCCCCAGTTCTCGAAATAATAGAGCGCATGCAGCTCGGTCACCTTGCCGATGGCTCCGGGAAAATAGCCTTGCAACGTTGGTAGATTTGGAGGACACATTAGGATCAGTACCGATTAAGAAAACGTATTAGTTCGTACGCGGCAGGCGATACAGTCCCTTTGCCGGAAAAAAACAAATCAATCAAAGAACTGTCGGATCCATAATACGTCTGGTTCGCGGTCCAATCCGGTTCCAGAACGCTGCCTTTCAAAGCCACTCCTGCAAAAATGCCTTTAGCCTGAGAATAGGATAGGATGCCCGCCGACATGTCAAGTTCGGTGGACGCCCCGGCGTCGCGACCCACCGGGCCTGCGGCAATGGAAGCGTCCGCGCCGATCGTAAACTTATCCCTGAACAGGCTCTTTAAGCTGACGTCGCTCATGAAAAGCAAAACCAGGTCAGTGGACTGAAGGCCAATTTGCCAGCCGAAGCTTCCCCCCCAGAAACGTCACAAACGCGGGTGGTCCCCACCTCCGCGAGCGTGGGTCTCTCCTAAGGGCGACACCTTTGCCGTAATGACCGCCCACGCCAAAACCAGCTTTTAGCACAGCGGGAAACACCACAATACCACGGCTACGCTTTAGAAGATCTTTGGGTATACCTGCGTCGGGCGCTCCCATCATGCTTTTCAAGGTTGTGAGGCTATCCGATATCCTGTTGTCCAGCTCCAGCGACCTGGGCCAAGCCGGTACACAAACAAGAAGGATTAATACAAAGGCCTGTAAAATTCGGCTCATGGCTAATAAACCCATATTATACTTCTCAAATTCTATAACGGGAGACGCCAAAAAGCAATATAGTCCTCCGCTCCGAAAATCACGGGGATACTCGAATCGGACAAACTCTAAACCTGTCATTGCGAAGGCGTCAGCCTGTGGCAGCCTCATGTTCCGCATATGCTGAGATTGCTTCGCTCCGCTCGCAAAGACACTTTGACCTGTCATTGTGAGCGGAGCGAAGCAATCTCCCTCGCGTAACTGGATGGATACCTATTTGAACACGATTGTGCTTGACACGGGCCACCGCCTCCGGTTATACAGAATCTTCACAAGTTTCCTTAACAAATCCCGCTATTATATTAAGGAGTCAGGCATGAAGCTGAAACGAGTTGCGCATTACTTGGCGGCGCTGCTGGTCGTGCCGCTACCTATTGCGAGCATGTCGTTATCCAGTTACGCTGCCGACAATACCATCAAAGTGGGGGTCGTCCTGCCTTTGACGGGAGAGCAAGCCAAATTCGGAGAAATAGAAAAGAACTCATTTTTGATGGCCTTGGACGCTGTGAATGAGTCCGGCGGGGTGAATGGAAAGAAGATCGAGCTAATTATTGAAGATGACACGGGAAAACCCGATATAGGTCGGTCCGCTGTGGAAAAGCTCATCTACAAGGACAATGTGGTTGCCCTCACGGGCGGGTATTCATCTTCTGTCGCTTTTGCGATGTGTCAGGTGGCCCAACAGCGAAAGGTCCCTTTCCTGGTCACCACAGGGTCTGCGGACAGGATAACGGAACAGAATTGGAATCAAGTCTTCCGAATTGCGCCTCCTGTTAGTGAATATCCTTCCGCTCTCGAGTCGTTTCTAAAGGAAGTGGTGAAAGCGGAAACCGTTGCCGTGTTGTATGAGAACACTCTCTTCGGACAATCAGGGTCGAAGGAATTCGTGGAACAGTGCCCGGCTTGGGGACTTAAAGTCCTCACTAAAGAAGGTTATGAGGCAGGCGCAGTGGACTTTAAGCCTCTCCTGGTCAAGGTAAAGTCTGCTAAACCGGATTTGGTTTATATGATTTCCTATTTGATGGACTCAGGGTTGCTAATGCGCCAGTCCAAGGAGCTGGACTTCAATCCCAAATTGTTTGTGGGCGGTGGAGCGGGGTTCATCCTCCCGGAATTTGCGAAAAACGCAGGTGAAGCTGGCGAAAACGTGTTCTCAATCGACCTGTGGGCCTCCCATCTGCCTTATCCAGGAGCTAAAGAGTATTACGACCAGTTTTTGGCCAAGTATGGTTTCACCCCGGAGTACCACGGGGCTGAGGCCTATGCCTCTATGCAGGTGGTGGCCGACGCTTTGAAAGGGGCGAAAGAAATGACTCCCGCAGCTGTCCGGGACGCCTTGGCCGCAACCGACGTGAAAACCATTTTCGGTCCGGTGAAATTTCTGGATTACGGCAAGAAGAAACAGCAAAATAAGTTACCCACTCACCTTCTTGTTCAATGGCAAAAAGGTAAGTTAGAAACCGTATGGCCCAAAGACGTGGCCACCAAGCCGTACATCTATCCGGTTCCCCCATGGCCTAAATGATAACAGGGCCCTAAGAGGTCGTTTTCGTAAATACTGTCGCGTATTCTATTACGATAAAGCGCCTTCGTAGCCACGGTTTCACCCTCAGCCTGACCCGTTCCCTCCAAGGGAGGGAAGTTTAAAACTCAGTTCTCCGGCTGGACAGGGAAGGGAGAAGGGGCGCGGCGAAGCTCGAAGTGGCCTTCAGATAAGGTCCACCCTAATACCGGGCCGTGTTTGCGCCATCGATTTCTAAACGGATCAAGTTTGCTAACGAACGAAGCCAAGATTTCGATAATCACATGGAAGTTTTTTTTCAAACTCTTGTCGCCGGCATACTAAAGGGTGGCCTGTACGCCTTAATAGGCTTGGGTATGACCCTGATCATGGGAGTTATGGGAATTATCAATCTGGCCCACGGCCAGCTCATGATGGTTTCCATGTACTTGACTTACGTGTTGTTCCAGTATGCCGGTGTGGACCCGTATTACGCCCTCATCATTACCATGCCCACATTATTTCTTGTTGGGGTGCTGATCCAAAAATTCCTACTCAATCCCTTGATCAAGGTCGACGCCATTCTCCCTGAAAACCAAGTCCTAATGACTGTCGGCATCGGCATGGTTTTGACCGAGATGGCCAGGTTCATATTTAGTTCAAACTACGTCTCCGTGAAGACCGACTATTCAGGATACACCTTCTACATCCATGGCATTTCGTTTTCAATGGCCCTCACCGTGGCCTTCGGATTTGCTTGCGCCTTGACCTTCGGTCTTTTCTGGTTTCTCTTGAAGACCGACTTAGGCCGCGCTATTCGGGCCGTGTCTCAGGATGCGGAGGCGGCGCAGATTGTTGGAATCGATTCGGAAAAGATTAAAGTTATAACCATGGGGATCGGAGCGGCGCTTGTAGCCGCGGCCGGAAACCTGCTGCTGCCGGTTTATTATCTTTTCCCGGATATAGGCGGGCCGTTCACGAGAAAAGCCTTCGTAATAACGATCTTGGGAGGATTAGGATCGACTGTGGGGGCCATTTTCGGTGGAGTCACCCTCGGACTGGCCGAGGCGTTCGGCGCTACGTACATCGGAATGGAATTCGAGGATATGGTGGGCCTCATTATCTTTGTCCTGGTGCTTCTGTTCCTGCCCGGCGGTTTCAAACGTTTGACCAAGGTTTAGGGCCTCATGAAGAAGAATTACACGTTGATTGCGCTTCTAGCTGTCCTTCTCATACTGCCGGCGCTCATGCGGGACCCTTATTATCTGCACCTCATGATTTTGGTGCTGCTTTGGGTGGCCATCGGCTCCGGATGGAATCTCATTTCGGGGTTTACGGGTCAGGTGTTGTTCGGGGCGGCTTCGTTCTTTGGAATGGGCGCTTATACCGCGGCCCTGCTCTCAAGCAAATTAGAAGTTTCCGCGTGGTGGGGCTTGCCCTTAGGAGCGCTGGCGGCGATTCTCCTGGCTTTTCCTTTCGGCTGGATAAGTTTCAGGCTTCGAGGACCCTACTTTGCCCTGGTCACGCTGGCGTTGAACGAGATCCTGAGACACATCGCCACTATCTGGGAGTCCCTGACCGATGGTATGGTCGGAATTCTGGTGATGCAGACTTTTGTGTCGAAAGCTCCTTACTACTACATAGCGCTGGCAATGGCGGTCTTTTCGGTTGTTGTCGTGGACGTGGTTACAAGATCCCGGCTGGGATATTATTTCGTATCCATTCGAGAGGATCAAGACGCTGCGGAGAGCCTTGGGATAAACACTGTTTTTTACAAGATGATCTCTCTGGGCATAGCCGCGGGGCTGATTGGTTTCGCAGGCGCGCTTTACACCAATTACATGGGGTTCATAGACCCGAAAGTGGTGTTTTCGCTCCATGACATTTCGATCATGGCCATATTAGTGGGTATCGTGGGCGGTGTCGCAACGGTTTACGGCCCGGCTGTGGGAGCGTTTATCATGGTGGCGGTTCAGGAACTGTTCAGAACCGCCGGATTCGGGCTTTTGCCCTACATCGCGAACACCACCGGCTGGCCTTTCATGAAGACGGTCATAAAGTATGTGAGCGAAGCTCATGTTCTCAGCTTCGGTTTACTCGTAATCTTCGTCATACTTTATCTACCGAATGGGGTCGTGGGTGATTGGAGTGTTCTCAAGAGAAAATTTCTTCCTGGAGAAACTCAGGCTGCTTGAGGATTGAGATGGCCTTCTTGGACGTAAGAGGAATAACCAAATTTTTCGGCGGATTCGCCGCGGTAAATGACGTCAGTTTCAAGGTGGAGCAGGGGCAAATCTACGGGCTCATCGGGCCTAACGGCTCCGGAAAAACTACCATCTTCAATCTGATAAATGGTTTCTACGCTTTAACCGGCGGTGAAATCTATTTTCAGGGCGCCAGAATTTCAGGGCTTAAGACCCACAAGATCTGCAAGAGAGGTGTAGGAAGGACTTTCCAAGTTGTCAAACCGCTTAAGCGCATGACGGTTTTGGACAACGTAATCGCGTCCGCATTTCTTCACACCCGATCCAAGAATGAAGCGTTGAGGATAGCCGAAGAAACCATCGAGTTTTGCGGTCTTACCCATTTCCGGGATAAACTTGCCAAGAGCTTGCCGATTGCGTCGAGAAAGCGTCTTGAAATCACTCGGGCCATGGCCACCAAACCTAAGCTGCTGCTTTTGGACGAGACCGCCGCAGGGCTTAATCCTGCAGAGTCCGAAGAAGCCATAGCCGTAATAAAGAAAATCCGGGATTCCGGCGTTACGATAATCATAGTCGAGCACATCATGAAGGTCATTATGACCATATCCGACAGGATCCTTGCAATTAATCACGGCTTGGTAATTTGCGAGGGAACGCCGTCCGAGGTGGCTTCCAATCCGGAAGTCATAGCAGCATACTTTGGAGAGGATTATCGTGCTCAAGGTTGAGCATCTAGAAGTCTTTTATGGCGATCTGCAGGTATTGTGGGACGTTTCTTTCGACGTCAGGCGCGGCGAGATCGTAGTTCTTTTGGGCGCCAACGGAGCAGGGAAATCAACGGTTATCAAAACTATTTCGTCATTACTGAAGCCGCGGAAGGGCTCCATAGATTTCGAGGGAGTCCGTCTGGACCACGCGCCGTCCCATAAAATCATCGATTACGGTATAGCTCACGTTCCCGAAGGCCGACGTCTGTTCCCGGAAATGACCGTGGAAGAGAATCTGTTGACCGGCGCCTTGCGCGGACAAGCAAAGCAAAAGCGAAAACAGACCTTGGAATCCGTTTATAATTTATTCCCGCGGCTAAAGGAGAGACGCAAGCAGCCGACAGGCACGCTTTCCGGGGGAGAACAACAGATGGTCGCCATAGGCCGAGGCCTCATGTCCTTGCCCAAGCTCATAATGTTCGACGAACCTTCGCTGGGATTGGCTCCCATATTGGTGACGGAAATATTCAGGATCGTGGAAAACGTCAACAATGAGGGGGTTACGGTACTTCTCGTAGAACAGAACGTCAAGCACACACTCGCCATGTGCGACCGGGCTTTCATTCTGGAAAACGGTCGTATAGCGCTATCCGGAACAGGTCAAGAATTTCTGAACAACCAGCATGTGAAAGAAGCCTACCTCGGGATCTGATTCAGTGGAAATCCGCAAGAAAAATTGCTAAAATTATATTCTCTTGTTATCGTAAGTAAATCTTAGCGACTACTATCGGGGAAGTTCCCGCAGGACGCGGTTCCTTCTTGGCGTCGTGTATAGCGCCCTGAACCGGGCCAATGCTTGTGACCTGACATCGGCCTGTCCAGCGCCGTGGCCACCCACAACAAGTATCTTAAAGCCTTGACGCCATGCGTCTCGAAAGATCGCTCTATGGGCGGCGCCTGCGGAAACGGTCGCAGGGTGACTTTAGGGTCCGGACCATCTTACGACTATCGGTCCGGCAGGTTGACTGCAACAGTTATCCGAGATCTGGTCCCTTCAGGGCATACTGCGAGACCCCGCTATCCAACTTACGAACCGGGGCGCTAAGTTTCGTACCAGACACGAACACGCCTCTGAAAATGTGAGGGAACCTATGGCCGAAAGAGCATCGCGAGGCCTTGCGCAGGCCGAATTAAACGCCGCCGGAGCCGCATCGTCAAAGGACACGATGGCCAGGAAAGAATCTCAAGGCCTCAGGTCCATTCTAAAAGACATGGTGTTGGCGCGGACTTCCCTGTTATATCTGCTGTCTGACGAAGATCGTAGACTGGAAGCCGAAATCAAGCTTCTTGCGGCCGCATTTAAGCCGCCTTTTCGCGTTTACGTCTGGTCCTGCACCACAGGTGTGACTCTTGACGACGAACCGGTAATGCCGAATCCCTCCATCATGGAAGCTCTGGACTGGTTCATGAATATTCAGGAAGCGGCGTTTCTCATCCTGAACGATATTCATGTGTTTTTGAAGGATAACCCGCCGGTTCTCAGGAAGCTGAAGGACGCCTCCAAAAGGATTGAGAACACCTACAAAACCATATTCATGGTTTCACCAATGCTGGAGATACCTCCAGAAATAACAAATGAAATTGTGTTGGTTGATGTGCCTCTTCCCAAGGCTGATGAAATAGAGCGCATGCTGTTTCAGGTAATATCAAAAGAGAAATATCGAGACCATCTGAAAGCCGCCATCACGGACGAAGTTCGCGATCAGTTCGTCAAGGCCGGGGCAGGGCTTACCAGCCAGCAGGCGCAACACGCGTTCCGCAAGGTTCTTACCGGCAAACATGCCATCACGGATCACGAGATTGAATCTCTCTTCGAGGAGAAGAGACAGATTGTTAAGAAAAGCGGGTTGCTGGAACTATTCATACACAATATAGATATCGATCAGGTCGGCGGCTTCAAAAACCTTAAGGAGTGGCTGACGGCTAGAAGAGACATTTTCACCAAACGGGCCCGCGAGTACGGCTTAAGCTTCCCCAAAGGCATCCTGATGATGGGAATAAGCGGCTGCGGAAAGAGCCTTGGCATTAAGGCCATTGCTGCGTTTTGGAAGCTACCCCTTCTTAGGCTCGACATGGGCCAGATATACGATGGAATTCACGGCAGCCCGGAAGAATGTCTGCGAAAAGTCATAAAAGCCGCGGAAGCGTCGGCGCCTTGTGTGCTGTGGATAGATGAAATTGAAGCGGGTATTGCAAACGCGAGCCAAAAAAGCCTTGGAGGAGCGGCATCGAGAATCCTCGCGGCTTTCCTCACCTGGATGCAAGAGAAGACCTCCCCTGTTTTCATAGGAGCAACGGCTAATAACATTGAACTCTTGCCCCCTGAAATTCTTCGCAAGGGTCGTTTCGACGAACTTTTCTATGTTGAGCTGCCCAGCGATAAGGAACGTGAGGAGATAATCAAAATCCATCTGGAAAGAAGGGGCGTTCAGCCCACAATGATAAACAACTATAGCGACGTGGTTAAGATAACCGAAGGCTTCAATGGAGCTGAAATAGAGCAGGGGATCATAGCGGGGATTTTCAGAGCGTTCAGCGAACAACGCGAGATAACTCCACATGACATTCACGTTGCCCTGGAGAGCATCGTGCCCTTGTCTACAACTATGAAGGAAGAAATAAAGAAGTTGGAGCGTTGGGCCTTCAACAGGGCGGTGAGAGCCGGAGGATAAACCGGTTTACGGTAATGGTTTTTACCGGCCTCTCTCCCAAGACTACTATATTGGTTGATTAAGTGGCCGTTGCAGCGGTTCGAGCAGATCTTTCAGCCTCTCGTGCTGACGCTGGGCTCATGAGCCCGCGAGATTGCGACTAACTACCCGTAGGAGCCTCCACCCCAGCCCTCAATGCCGGTGACTTAAGGATGAAGAATAACCTTAGCGGCCAGGGAGACGTCTTTTTCCGTCATTCCCGCGAAAGCGGGAATCCAGTCTTTTTCGGCGTTTCCTGGACCCCCGCTTTCGCGGGGGTGACGGCGCCATATGACCCTATTGCCAAAAGCTTCCTTAAGTCACAAGCATTGACCCCTGCCCTCCCCGTGAACGGGGAGGGAGCCGTTCCCCACGTTCACGGGGGGACACGGGGGAGGCGCTTTGTGGGCGCAGCGAACACTGATTATCGCCTATCGAGAGCGTGAGAGGAGCGGTATGTATTCAATGCGAAAACCGGTCTTTATATCGGCATGTCTGGCCATTCTTGCCATCGGATTTGGATGCGTTACCACATGGGCCGATGAAAGAGCCGACCAGCGTCGCATTGGTCGCAATGTCTCCAGCGCGAAGGAAAGTGTTCAGCCAGTGGGCGATTTCAGCGGCGTTCCCCACAAGACCCAGAGAGCGAAGGAAAGAGGCTTCCGAAACCCAGTGGCGGCCGGCGCCGTTACGGTTACGATCCTCGGATTCCTGGCCCTCGGAATATTTCTTATAGCGGGCAAAATCAGGCAGCCTTATTCAATAACAGTGGAACCGGTGGATCCTCCTGAGCTAAGCAACTTCATGACCTTGAATTCCGAAAAGCTCCTTTCAATGGGATTTACACACAGGCTGGATTTCACTATTCCGGAATTGCCGCACAAGGGCTTTTTCCGACTGTTCGGCACAAAACTGAACGAACGCGCCGTTATCCTTCACGAACTTCAAAGCGGCTCCGCTGCTAAACTTAACAAGCAGTTCGTGAATTATATCGAGTTCCGGACTTTCTTGGACAATGGAATACGAGTCTGTACAAACAATCTCCGACAAAGAGCGGGACTGAAGCCTAAGCCCGATTATGTCATTATCAGACATCCCGGAGTCCAGGATGTGGAAGAGCTCTACAATCGCCACCGTGCGGATGTCGATCACGCAAAGATCACGCACAGGGGGAGAATCGTAGCCCAACCGCTGGACCGGTTTCCGGAGCAGTTCGCCGAAGATTGGGAAGCTCTGATGCGCTACGAAGTGGAGCAAGGAGCGCTCAAGAAAAGCGAAGACGCTGGTATGGTCCGAGGAACCCCAATGACGGTGCTGAGGGCGATTTCTCCAACCGAGGAAAGCGGCCCCATGGCATGGGCCGGAGCCCTGGTGGGCGCAGTAATGTTATTGACCTTGATCCTGTTGATCCCTACACTCGACGAATCGCTTGGCTTCAAGGGCGGAGTCGCCTTCAACGCCAGGACGGAGACCATAGCCATCTTGGTTATAACGCTGGTGGTAGGCTTTGTGGTGGGTAGTGGCGGTGTATTGACAGGCCTCCTGGTGTATTTGCCTTCTATAATTATCGTTGAAACAGGACCTCTGGGCTACCTCATGCCGATAGCTCTGGCCTACACCTCCGGAACAGTCGGCGAGAAGCTTAGGAGATTGCCCGATAGCGGCACGATGCCCTTTTACAAGTTTCTATCCCCCGAGCTGTATCTCGTGATTCTGTTGGGGATCGGCCCTTTCTTCTTCTATTGAGCCGCGGCGATCCCGACTTCACGAGCAACGCAGGATGCCTTAACGCCTATTTCCGGAACCTCGATACTATGATCCCACAGACGGGGCATTCTTCATACTCTTCGTCCTGAGGCCTGCCACAGGCGGGGCATTTCCACACGGCCGCGGCGATCCGGTCTTCCATAGCTTTTTTGGCTTTGAATTCCTTTATGTTAACCCCACACATGGGGCATTCTTCGAATTCAAAGGTCTGCGGAGCGCCACACGCCACGCATCTCGACGGAATACGCACTTCTTCATTCTTGGCCGCAGTGTGGTCTAAACCGAGCCTCTTGATGATGCCGAGCAGATCCACAGTCTCGTCTACCGAAGAGAATCGGTGGTCCAATTCGGATTGACTAATGGCGCCCGCTTGGACCAATTGGTCAAACAAGTCCTGCAAGCCTTTAGCGGAAAGTCTGTACTTGTCCATCAGGTCCGAATCGCTCATTCCGGATCTGATATCCCTCAGAGCCTCGCCGGCTTTTATAGAGGGCGGCCCCACAGGGGTTTGTTTCTGAGGGGAAACCTGAGCGGTTCTTTGAATGGTCAGACCTTCAGATTCTCCGGAAATGGTTACGGAGCCCTGGCGGTCAGGGAAGCGCTTGTCCAATTCCGCCTGATTCAGCGCACCGGCCCGTAATAGTTTTATGAACAGGCTCTCCAAACCTTTGGCCGAAAGATTAAACTTGGCCATCAGCTCCGAGTCGGACTTTCCTGCGCGTATTAGATCAAGAGCTTCCTGGGCGTTTATGACCGGTTTTGACATGTGAACCTCACGCCTGCTGTAATGCGGAAATACGGACACTTCCAAATTGGGGCGTATAATAGCGTATCACTTTGAATCGGCGCTGAACAAGTGAGGTCATCGTCATTGCGAATCCCTCAGAGATACTAACATAATTGAATCATTTTGGTAATTTCGTTAGAACATAAAACTGCACGCCGGACAAAAAAAGCGTCCAAGCGCGTCCGCTGTTGGGGAACTAACCGTTTTAGATCGCAATTTTTCCGTATGTTCGGGCGACGCATGATTGCGTTGGCGCTTTCAGAAACAAGAGAAGGTATGCTGGATGTTGCGCTAATAACCATCCATGTATTTTAGATAAAACCAACATTTATTTTGTGACGGGTGGTACGCTGGATACGTCAAAGTATAAATGTCAATTGGAATATTAAGTGGCAACATGGCTAAATAACTAGGATAAAAAAGAGTTGCGGTGATTCTTGACAAGCGATGGTTTCTTACGTTAGATAGTCTTAATATGAAAAATACATACTAAAAAAATGAAAAAGGCCTGAGCATGGAAAAAAGGGACCTGGATCTGATCGAGCAATGGAGAGAGAAGGACCCCGATTTGAGCAAGCTTTGGCAGGAGCACCTCGAATTTGAGGAGCAACTGGAAGCGTTCAACAAAAGGGTCTATCTGACGCCAACTGAGGAATCGGAACGCAAAACCATCCAAAAGAAAAAGCTTAAAGGCAGGGATCAGATCGAACGAATCTTGGCCAAGATACGACAAGGGGGGCGGTAGGAACCGTATCCCCTAAACCCGGCGTTAACGAGGCGCAGTTGAAAATACCAGGATCAGAAATACTTATGCGAGCCCTTCGGGAAGAAGGCGTAGACGTCATCTTCGGGTATCCCGGTGGCGCGGTCATCGACATATTCGATGCCATGGTCAGGAAACACGGGGAGGACTTCAAGTTTATCCTCGTGAGGCACGAGCAAGCGGCAGTCCACGCAGCGGACGGCTATGCTCGGGCCACCGGTAAACCAGGTATTTGCATAGTCACTTCAGGGCCGGGTGGCACGAATACGGTTACCGGGCTGGCCACCGCTTACATGGATTCGATCCCCGTAATTGTGTTCACTGGACAGGTGCCGACTCCCCTGATCGGAAACGACGCCTTTCAAGAGGCGGATATAGTGGGAATAACAAGGCCTTGTACTAAACATAATTATTTGGTCAGTAATCTTGGTGACCTCGCCCGCACCATCAAGGAGGCTTTTCTCATAGCTTCCACTGGTAGGCCCGGCCCAGTCCTGGTCGATTTGCCCAAAGATGTCGTGCAGGCCAAAGCGGTTTTCGAATACCCGAAAACCGTTGACCTGCCGACCTACAAGCCGACGATAAAACCTCATATCCCCTCGATCAAACGCGCCGCCGAGCTTATTGCGGCGTCCCAACGGCCCGTGATTTATGCCGGAGGAGGAGTCATAACGTCAGGGGCGCACAATGAATTGCGCACGCTGGCGGAAATGATGACTTGTCCGGTGACAATGACGCTTATGGGATTGGGTTGCTTCCCCGGCACTCACCCCCTCTCTCTGGGGATGCTGGGGATGCATGGAACTTATCGCGCTAACATGGCGGTAAACAACTCCGATCTCATCCTTGCGGTCGGCGCCCGATTCGATGACCGCGTAACGGGACGAGTAGAGGACTTTGCCCCGAACGCTAAGATCATTCATATAGACATAGATCCCACTTCCATACAGAAGAATATCCCGGTGGACGTGCCCATTGTGGGAGACGCCCGCCAGACCCTGATCAAGCTCATTGAAGCGCTGAAGAAAAAGGATTTTTCGTCCAAGCAAAAAGACCGACTTCAGGAATGGCATACTCAGTTGACGGTGTGGCGCAATCAGCAACGCTTGCGCTTCGATCGCACTAGTGAGATCATCAAGCCGCAATATGTCGTAGAGAAGCTTTACGAGATGACCGCCGGCGACGCCATCATCAGTACCGAAGTGGGTCAAAACCAGATGTGGGCCGCTCAGTCCTATTTGTTCGACAAGCCCCGCACTTTTCTGTCATCCGGCGGCCTGGGAACCATGGGTTACGGCTTCCCAGCAGCGATTGGCGCACAAGTCGCCTTTCCGGACAAGCTGGTGATAGATATTGCGGGAGATGGTTCTATCCAGATGAACATCCAGGAGCTTGCAACGGTGGCGCATTATCGACTGCCCGTGAAAATCGCCATCCTTAACAACGGGTACCTGGGAATGGTCCGGCAGTGGCAAGAACGCTTTTATGACAACGTGTACGCCCACACGGATCTTATGTCTTCTCCCGATTTCGTAAAACTGGCGGAAGCTTACGGGGCTTTGGGCTTAAGGGCCACAAAACCCTCGGAAGTGGAGCCCACCATTCGCCAGGCTCTGGAACACAATGGCCCTGTAATTATGGACTTCGTGGTCGAACGGGAAGAAGGCGTTTACCCAATGGTTCCCGCAGGGGAATCAATCAAAAACATGATTTTGGTTTAAATGGAAAACGACAGACACGTAATCTCGGTGCTTGTAGAGAACAAGCCAGGGGTGTTGGCCCGGGTGTCGGGGATGTTCTCCGGAAGGGCTTTCAACATTCATTCCTTGGCTGTGGCTCCAACTATGGACACAGACTACTCCAGGATGACCATTGTTACCCATGGCAGTCAACAGATTATTGAACAGATCATAAAGCAGCTCCGAAAGCTGATAAACGTAGTCAAAGTTCAAGATCTTACCCAAGGCGATTACGTGGATCGAGAGATGATCTTGATTCGTGTAAAGGCCACCGCCCAGAAGCGAGCGGAGGTCCTGCGCATAACAGACATCTTTCGAGGCAAGGTGGTCGATGTCACCCACGACACCATCAGCTTGGAAGTCTCAGGCGCTCAGAGCAAAATAGAGGCCATAATAGAGTTGCTCACGCCCATTGGGATCATGGAATTGATCCGGACGGGAACAGTCGCCATTCCCAGAGGGAAAAAAACGGTCAAGCCGACGACGGACACTGAATGAGTTCCAAGAAAACGCATTACGAGATTATTGCGCGGGAGGGCTATCCGTTTCTTTGTCCCTGCCGCTCTACTTTCCTTTATCTGCTGGTGGTACGGTCATGGCTGGAGTTCTTTCTTTCTTTTCGTCCTTGCCGTAGCCGTGGCTTCGTTTTTCAGGAATCCGGAACGCAATTCCCCTAAAGGCGAAGACATTCTCTTGTCCCCCGCGGACGGCGTAGTAATGCAGATCGAAGAGAATGTGACATCCCAGTATCTAGATTCTCCTTCCCTTACCAGAATAAGCATTTTTATGTCCGTCTTGAATGTGCACGTTAACAGATGGCCCATGTCCGGAACGGTTAGGAAGATTACTCATGTCGCTGGATCATTCCTGGACGCGCGGGATCCGGAGTCTTCGATCCGAAACGAACACAATTCCGTTGTACTGCAAGGGAAAGACGCAACTATAGAAGTGGTTCAGATTGCAGGTAAAATTGCTCGAAGGATCGCGTGTTGGGTGGACGAAGGAGATGAAGCCCGTCAGGGCGAGCGCTTCGGGCTCATTAGATTCGGGTCAAGACTTGACGTTTATTTCCCTCCTCACTATGAAGTTACGGTTATCGTTGGGAAGAGGGTCAGCGCAGGCGTCACAATCATTGCCGAAAAGGCGTGCGCGCGGCACCAATGTGGCGGATCCGACCCCGCCTGAACTTCTCCCTTTCCACAACTTTCGACGCATCCATTTAAAGGCGGTCAAGGATGGCCAAGAAAAGAAGGCCTTTTTTTTCGAAGACGACGCTTATCCGAAGGCGAGGATTTTCTTTCGAGGCCTCCAAGAAGGAAAATCCCCCTAAAGAAGGGTATTTTTATACTGCCGTCACTGTTGACCGTCACCAGCATCTTTTTGGCGTTTTACAGCATCATAGCCGCCATCAAACAGGAATTCCTAATGGCGGCCGCTCTCATCTTGGCAGCGGGGTTTTTTGACGGAATTGACGGCAAGGTAGCCCGCCTGACCAATACCACCACCCGCTTCGGGCTGGAATTGGATTCCCTCGCGGACGTCATTGCCTTTGGCGTGGCCCCTGCCATGATGACATATCTGTGGGCGCTCCAAGGTACGGGAAGGATAGGGGACGTTAGCGCTTTTCTGTTCGTGGCTTGCGGAGCCCTCAGGTTAGCCCGCTTCAACGTTCAATCCGGCACGATAGACCCGAAGAGGTTTAATGGTCTGCCAATCCCGGCGGCTGCGGCCATGATGGCCACAACGGTGCTGTTTTTTCACAAGCTTGAGGTCGATCCCGCCGAGCACAGGACCGGCTTGTTGATCCTCAATACTGCGATGGCGGTGTTCATGGTGAGTTCCATCAAGTTTCACGCATTCAAGGACCTCACCTTGGTTAAAGAGAGGCCCTTCAGGTCGACTGTGGCCTTTGTTTCTGACGCTGGCCCTGATAGTTATTCATCCGTATGTCGTGCCCTTCCTCACATGCGCGGGTTACGTGATATCAGGTCCGATTCTTACGGCGTCGTTGTACATCCGCAACCGGAAAAAGTCTCAGGAACCGACTACTCAAACTGTAAGCGCTGAATCCGACACACCGCGGGGCGAAATTACTCCGACCCAGGTTTCGGAAGGCCCGGAGGGGTCTGCTCAAGATATAGAGAGTATTAAACCCAATCCGGTATAACTGATTACACTGTTTCGCAAATAGGGTGTGGGTACTTTCGGGGGATTCCCGTACCCTAACATGTTGTGAGCGAAGCGAACCGCAGGGCGCCTTCCCCTGCCCCAATGCTTGTGACTTAAGAATTCGACTTTGAATTTTCTATATGGGGCAGGCTTTCTAGCCTACCGATTTTACAACTGAATTGACCGCAGGCTGGAAAGCCTGCGCCACATAAAATTTCCCTAAGCGCGTCTTTTCCTAAATACGGTGTCGTATTCCGTCGCAGATTCCCCGAAGGGGCAATCCCCATGAATATCCTTGGGCGCAGCCCATGGATTGGAACAACAACCGATCCCGTCTTCAACTCCGCAAGGGGTTGAAGAAACCAGCAGATAGAGCCGGCTACCATGGGTTCCACCCATGGCTACCAATGAAGAGCGCCCCTCACGAGGCGCAAAAGGCTATGGTTTTCATCTGCGTTACCCTGCAGAATACGTGACCGTATTTACGAAACAGTGTACTTAGCTTCACTGGCGCCTACATGCAAACGGGTCTTTGGGAAGAGGGAAACGGCGAAACCCTCATGCAAGCGCCACCCATGAGCGAAAAATCACGATTTGTGTAGGTCCGGCGAGCAAAATCACCAATAAATTTGTAAGCAACCCAATTTGGAGGAGACAAATGTCCGAAAGAGTGCTTATTTTTGACACTACATTGCGCGATGGCGAACAATCCCCCGGCGCTACCATGAATCAACATGAAAAACTCCAATTGGCGCGGCAACTGGAAAAGCTGGGGGTAGATATAATCGAGGCCGGCTTTCCCGCTAGCTCGGAAGGCGACAGAGAAGCCGTAAGCAGAATTGCCCGGGAACTCAAAAAATCAAGGGTGGTGGGGTTGGCGAGATCCGTGGCGGAAGATATTGAAACCGCGTGGCGAGCAGTGGAACACGCCGCCAATCCGGGCATTCATACGTTTATAGCCACGAGCGACATCCATTTACAGCACAAACTGCGCTTGTCTCGACAGGAAGTAATTGACAGGGCCGGAAAAGCGGTAACACTGGCCAAAACGTTGTCGGACTGGGTCGAGTTCTCCTGCGAAGACGCCACGAGGAGCGATCCGGAATACATGCGCCAGGTAATCCAGGCTGCCGTTGACGCCGGAGCGACTACAATCAACATTCCGGATACCGTCGGATACTCCTTCCCTGATGAAATCGCCGAGCGGGTGAGAGGCGTGAAGCAAGCAGTTCAGGGTATTGAAAATGTGATCATTTCCGTACACTGCCACAACGATCTCGGGCTTGCGGTCGCCAACTCACTCGCTGGTGTCCGTGCGGGAGCGCGGCAAGTCGAATGCACGATTAACGGAATAGGTGAGCGAGCAGGGAACGCCGCGCTGGAAGAAATCGCGATGTTCATCAAAACCAGGAAAGAGGTCCTGGGTGTGCACACAGGCATTAACACGGAACAAATATTCCACACCAGCAGGCTGGTCACATCCATAACCGGAATCCCGGTCCAGCCCAATAAAGCGATTGTCGGAGCCAACGCGTTTGCTCACGAAGCGGGCATACACCAAGACGGAGTTATCAAAGAGCGGACCACTTACGAAATCATGGATCCCGAGAGCGTGGGAATAGGTCAGTCCGCTTTGATCCTGGGGAAACATTCGGGCAGGCACGCCTTCCGCGAGCGGGTCAAATCCTTGGGTTACGATCTCACTGAGGAAGAAACAAATCTTGCCTTCAAGCGCTTCAAGGATTTGGCGGACCGCAAAAAGACCATATTCGACGAAGACATCGAAGCCATCATAGCCGAGGAAGTGCTCAGGTCCGCAGAAACATACAAGCTGCTTTCTCTGACCGTAATGTCAGGCTCTGACGTGGTCCCGACCGCGACTGTGCGCATGTTGGTGGAGGGCGCCGAATTTCATGGGGCTGAGCTTGGCAACGGACCCGTGGACGCGACCTACAATACGATCCTGAAGCTGACGGGCAGACGTCCCAAGCTGCTGCGTTTTTCGATCAGCGCCATAACCGGCGGAACCGACGCCTTGGGCGAAGTGACAATTCGCCTCGAAGAAGATGGAAACATATCCACCGGAAAAGGAGCGCATGAAGATATTCTGGTGGCCGCGGCAAAAGCCATGGTAAATGCGCTTAACCGATTGGACTATCTGTCGAAGCGTCAGCTCGCCTCACCACTGGTGCGGCTGTAGAAGCATGACTTGAAGTGTTGTCGTAGGGCCGGCTTTCTGAAACTGTCTCAAAATACTGTTACCTCGTAATTCGTAGCACGATCCTTATCTGAAACATGGTACACTGCATGAGGACTATTATGCCGGTCCTCATTGTAATCTCGCAAAACGTTTGTAGGGGCGGGCTTTATCCCCGCCCGTTATTCAGAAACCAGTTAGGCGGACGGGGATAAATCCCGCCCCTACGATCACCGTGCCACGATTCGCGACAATTCGGGAGTTTTGAGACAGTTTCTTCCAGCCCGCGCCACATGAAATTTGCCCACTGCGCCGATTTTTCAGCCCCTGGCCTATGTGTTTGCGTTTCGCCCGACATCGGAAGAATTTAGGCGAAAAATTTTTCACCGGAGCCTCCGATGTCTCTTGTTATTTTTTGCGAATGCGGATAAATATATCTTTGTTTCTGAACAGCCCCGATCATATTGATTGCGTGCGCTAACAGGCATTAGTATTGGAGAAGATTGAGGTTGCGCCGACCAGCCACAAGATGTGTCGATTCCAGGCTTTCGATCGACACGGGTGTATAACCTCGTCATTTTTTGCCGGTGACAGCCGACCGTCAGAACACCTGCCGGACTGAAGTGTTACTGTCAGTATGTAATCAGTTGATTCAGCAATCAAAAGACCTGGTCTGAGCGGAGAGTTTTAAAGGCCTGATAAAGTGGGACAATTTCCGTGCTACGTTTGCTGCGCGCGTATTTCGTAAAATCGTACTATCTATGCTAAATTGCAAAAAATTCGTTGCATTGGACTGAATACTCCTACATAATATCAAGGCTTACCCCATCGCATCTTGTATTCTCAGGAAAGAAACCCTTGGCAATTTTGCCTTAGTACGTTCAAGGATCTTCAAATCGAAGAGAGGAGCCCCACTATGAGTGCAGACAAGTTCGAGGAGAAAGAAAGATTTGACGGACAGAAGGTCAAGATCCTCATGCCCACGTACGGGCCGAGCCCGGAAGAGGATTCTTACCAGTGGCGCAAGAACATCGGATATGTCAATGTTGGCGAAGAATCCAAACCGGTGAAGCGCTATCTCACTGCCTCCGAAAGATACTTCTACACAGATCCCAAAGACTGGTTTGGTAGCGAAAAGCGAAAAAACCCTGCCTAAGCCATTATTCAGATTACTCACTTGCAAAAAATAGCCGACTAAGGAAGGTGGCATATGGCCGAACTGCCAAAAGTTAAGTACTCAGGAAAAATCCGCGAAATCAAGATAGGTAAACCTGGAGCTGAAGTAGTTGTCGGAGGCGAAACAGGTTACAGCTTTTATTCGTTCGAGGGGAAGTCTCCGAACGCTCCCAAGCTTGCTCTCCAGGTCCTGGACATTATGCCGGAGGAATGGGCCGAGGAAGCCAAAGAGCCTTTCAAGGATGTCCTTGGCGATCCAGTAGCCTGGGCGAAAAAATGCGTTGATGTTTACAAAGCAGATATAGTCGCTCTGTGGCTCCAAGGCACGGACCCCAATGGTAAGAATTTGCCCGCCGAGCATGCGGCTGAAGTGGCGAAGAAGGTGGCCGAGGCCATTAATGTGCCCTTGATCGTATGGGGCACCTCCAACGATCAAAAAAACATTGAAGTTCTCAAGGCCGTCGCAGAAGCCTGCGCAGGCTTGAATGTGGTTATCGGACCGGTTACCGAAGGCAATTACAAACAGGTAGGCGCCGCCGCCATAGCTTATAAACACGCCGTTGCCGCCAACTCTCCCATAGATATCAATTTAGCCAAACAATTGAACATTCTTCTGGAGAACCTGGGCGTACCTAATGATAAAATCCTCATCGACCCCACCACGGGCTCGGTCGGATATGGTATGGAATATTGTTACTCCATCATGGAGAGAATTCGACAGGCCGCCCTCACCCAGAATGACGATAAATTACAGTATCCGATCATAAACAATATCGCCGAAGAAGTTTGGAAAACCAAAGAAGCCAAATTGCCCGCGGCGGAAGATCCCAAGTTGGGCGACGCCGCTATTCGAGGCGTCAACCTGGAAGCCATAACAGCATTGAGCGCTCTGCAGGCCGGCTCCGACGTCCTCATTTTGAGACACCCCAAGACTCTGGAACGACTTCGAAAATACCTTACCGAGATGCTGGTGGAAACCAGCCTGGAAGCCATGGGCGTAGATATGGCCCTGGTGGCCGCTGAGGCCCCGAAACCGGCGGCAGCCGCAGCAGCGGCGAAACCCGCTGCCGCTCCTGCCCCCGCAGCGAAACCCGCAGCGCCCGCTCCCGCGCCTAAGCCCGAACCCGTGAAAGTCGCTGCTGAAAAAGTGGAACCCGCGCCTGCGCCTAAGGTTGAGCCGGCGAAGCCTGCGCCGAAACCCGCAATGGCAGCCAAGCCCGCAGTCGAAGAAGAGGAAATAGTAATGGGATTGACTAAAGATGAAGTTCAAGGCCTGAAAGAGCTGGCAGGATTTTTCAATGCCGCGAAGAACGCGCTTTCCGGACTTGGGGCTCTTATTACGGGACAGCCTGCCGCAGCCCCCGCAGCCGCAGTAGCGGCTCCCGCGATTGTCGCAGCGCCGCCCAAGAAAAAGGAACTTGCGCCTGCCGACTGGACTCAGCACACCATCGATCCGGTCACACTGGCCGGTTTGAAGCTTGCCGATGAAGGGGGTTATTCCACTGCCTTTCATCGCGCCCGCACCATGACGGCATGCCCCATAGGCAAAGGCGGAACCTGCTGCAAGATTTGTAACATGGGTCCCTGCCGAGTTCTTCCTCCCAAGGGCAAGACCGAAACGCCTGAAGAGAGAAAGAAAAGAACCGGTCTTTGCGGCGCTACTCCGGAGACCATCGCTGCTCGTAACTTCGCCCGCATGGTAGCCGCAGGCGCAGCCGCTCACAGCGACCATGGCCGGCATGTGGCCCACACCTTCCTTTTGGCTGCTGAGGGCAAACTCCCTGACTATCACATCAAGGATATTCCCAAGTTGATGGCTGTCGCCGCCGACTATGGAGTCGCGACCGAAGGCAGGGAAGTCAAGGATATCGCCATCGAGGTCGGTGAGGTAGCGCTCTCCCAATATGGTCAACAAGAAGGCGAACTCCTCAATATAAAGCGCGCGCCTCTGAAACGTCAGGAAATTTGGCGCAACGAGGGAGTTATCCCCACCGGATGCGACCGGCCGGTTGTCGAAGTCCTGCACATGACCCACATGGGTGTTAACCAGGAGATGGAGCACATCATCCGTTTGGCCACCAAATGCTCGCTGGCGGACGGCTGGGGCGGCTCCATGATCGCGACGGATCTTTCCGACATACTTTACGGCACTCCGGTTCCGATTCTCGGCAAAGTCAATCTCGGCTGTATGAAGGAAGACACCGTCAACATCATCGTTCACGGCCACGAGCCTTCATTGTCCGAGATCATCGTTCAGGCCGTTCAGGATCCTGAAATGATCGCCTATGCCAAGAGCAAGGGCGCGAGCGGCGGAATCAGCCTCGGCGGCATTTGCTGCACCTCAAACGAAATCCTGATGCGCCACGGTATCCCCATCGCCGGCAACTATCTGCAACAGGAACTGGCCATCATTACCGGCGCTCTGGAGACCATGGTGGTTGACGTCCAGTGCGTAATGCAAGGCGTGGCCGAGCTGGCCAAATGCTTCCATACACAGATCGTTACAACGAGCCCCATCGCAAAAATGCAGGGAGCTTACAAGCACTATGCTTATGACGAACGTGAGGGCTTGGCAACAGCCAAAGCCATCGTTCGTGAAGCCATTGACAATTATCCGAATCGTGACAAATCCAAGATCTCGATTCCCACCGAGCAGCAGGACATGGTCGTCGGTTTCAGCCACGAAACCATCAACTACATGTTGGGCGGCATGTTCCGAGCCAGCTATCGTCCGCTGAACGACAATATCATCAACGGCCGCATCAGAGGCCTTGCCGGTATAGTCGGCTGCGGCAACGCCAGAATCAAACATGACCACCTACATGTGGAACTGGCCAAAGAGTTGATCAAGAACGACGTGCTCGTGCTTACCACAGGTTGTTCCGCCATAGCTCTCGGCAAAGCCGGGTTGCTGACACCCGAGGCGGCGACCAAATACGCCGGCGCCGGGTTGGCGGAGGTATGCGAAACCGTGGGAATCCCACCGTGCTTGCACATGGGGTCCTGCGTTGACAATACTCGAATCCTGATGGCGGCCACAGCGGTGGTTAGAGACGGCGGCTTGGGCGACGACATCAGCGACCTTCCGGCGGTTGGTGTGGCCCCTGAGTGGATGAGTGAGAAAGCCGTATCCATCGGCCAATACTTCGTGGCGTCCGGCGCATATGTCCTTTTTGGAGCGGGATTCCCCACAATTAACGAGGATATTTGCACGAACTATCTCTTCAAGGATATCGAGAAAACCTACGGTGGACGTTGGGATTTCGTAGAGAAAGACCCGTACGAAATGGCCAAGCGCTGCATAGCTCAAATCGACGCCAAGAGGAAGGCCCTGGGCATTGACAAGGCCAGAGAGCGCGTGCTCATGGATATGGCCATGCGTAGGGAAATAGCCGGATAATTGGCGGATAGCGGCCTCCAACCCCGGGGAGGATCAAGCTCCTCCCCTTCGGACAACCACAAATTTCCTTCAGGAGGAATTGCACAGTGTCTAAGATAGTAGCAGCGAATGTTATAGCCGGCGCTCATAAGGTCTACGAAAAGACCCGAAAAAGATACGAACAAGCAGTTCAGAAATACGGAAAGAAGAAAGAGATTTCCTTCCCCAACACCGGTTACTACTTGCCGGTTATATATGGAATTCTCGGATATCCGGTGAAGTGTCTCGGTGACGCGGGAGTGGTCTTGGATCGCGCCGAGCAGTTGATTCCCCCCATGCCGCGTGAGAAACATCACCTGCCTTACTTGGGCCCGGGTACTGGACGCAGGTATGGCCAGCCTTTTCAACTACGAAATCTTTGAAGCAATTCGCTATCTCGAAGACCCCGATTTCTACCTGCCCGCCGAAGACCCGACCGAAGACAAGCTCTGGCTGGGCGCAGCGGACGACGTTATCCTTAGAAAAAGAGGCGTCGAGTTCGTGGACGGAACCGCTCCTGGCTTCGCGGCCATCGTGGGTTCGGCCCCGACCAAAGAAATAGCGGCAGAAATGGCACTGGAACTTCAGAAGAAGAACCTGTACGTTTTTATGGCCGCTCAGCACAACGGCACCACCTTTTCCCAGCAGCTCCGCGAAGCGGGCGTGCAGGTAGGTTGGCCGACCCGTCTCGTTCCGTTTGGTCCCGATATTTCTTCAGCAATCTTTGCCGTAGGCTTCGCCACAAGAGCAGCCCTTAGCTTCGGTGGAATCGAGCCCGGCGATTACAGAAAAGTGCTCATCTATAATAAAGACCGCGTGTTCGCATTCGTTTTGGCCATGGGCGACGTATCCGACGAATGGTATGCGGCGGCGGCCGGCGTTATCAATTACGGCTTCCCCACAATCGCCGACACGCCTATCCCTGAAATTCTCCCCACGGGCGTTTGCACGTACGAGCACGTTGTTTCCAACGTTCCTCATAAAGACCTCGTGGCCCGCGCCATTGAAGTTCGCGGCTTGAAGGTTACGGTTACCGAAGTTCCCGTTCCAGTGGCTTACGGTCCGGCCTTCGAAGGTGAGAGAATCCGCGGAGAAGACATCCACATGGAAGCGGGCGGCGGCAAGACCCAGGCCGTCGAGCTTACCGTTATGAAAGACATGAATGAAGTCGAAGACGGCAAAGTCGAACTTATCGGTCCGGACCTCAAGGATATCCAGCCAGGCACAAGAGTGCCCCTGGGAATCCTGGTGGAAGTGGCCGGTCGTAAGATGCAGCCGGACTTTGAGCCTATTCTTGAGCGCCAGATTCACCACTTGATCAACTACGCTCAAGGCCTGATGCACATAGGACAGAGAGATATCGCATGGGTCCGCATCGGTAAAGGCGCAGTGGAGAAGGGCTTCAGCCTGAGCCACATCGGATCGATTCTCCACGCCAAGTATCATCAGGACTTCGGTTCGGTTTTAGACAAAGTCCAGGTGAAGATTTTCACCGAAAAGGACAAAGTCACCGAATTGTTGGCCCAGGCCAAAGAGAAATACAAGGTCAGGGATGCCCGCGTTGAAGGTATGACGGACGAAGACGAGGCCATATTCTACTCTTGCACACTGTGCCAGAGCTTTGCCCCGTCCCACGTATGCGTCGTGACCCCCGAGCGCACCGGTCTTTGCGGAGCATACAACTGGCTGGACTGCAAGGCTTCCAACGAGATCAACCCCACCGGTCCCAACCAGCCCATCGAAAAAGGCAAGGTCCTTGATGAGCGCCTTGGTCAGTGGGAAGGCGTTAACGAGTTCGTCCAGAGGGCTTCAAGAGGGAAGGTCCAGAAATACAACGCATACTCGATCATGGAAGATCCGATGACCTCATGCGGATGCTTCGAGTGTATTGCGGCAGTGCTCCCGGTCTGTAACGGAGTCATGACCGTTGACCGCGATTACAAAGGCCCGACCCCTTGCGGAATGAAGTTCACGACCCTAGCCGGAAGCGCCGGCGGCGGCAACATTACTCCAGGCTTTGTGGGTCACAGCAAGCTGTATATCGGTTCCAAGAAGTTTGTGGCAGCGGAGGGTGGAATCCTGCGCCTGGTGTGGCTGCCGAAGGCTCTCAAGGAGATGTTGACGGACAAGATCAACAAGCTCGGAGAAGAGCGTGGCGTTTCCAACCTGGTTTCCAGGATCGCTGATGAGACGGTGGGTGTGACCGAAGACGAAGTCCTGCCGTTCCTCCAGAAAATGGAGCATCCTGCAGTTTCCATGGAATCAATCGTAGGATAAGCAGTCTTATTATATTGATCTGCTTTATGGGGCCCTGGAATCCTCAGGGTCCCACACACCAATTCAAAACGGAAAATTTTTCTTCCTTGGGGTTCAGCCTCGAGAGGGAGGTCGATATCTATGGCGCTCACTGGAATTCAAATTTTCAAGCTAATGCCCAAAAAGAACTGCGCGGAATGCGGCGTGCCCACTTGCCTCGCTTTCGCCATGAATCTTGCTGCCGGAAAGGCAGAGCTTTCAGCTTGTCCGTATGTGTCGGAAGACGCCAAAGAGAAACTGGCGTCGGCTTCCGCTCCGCCCATTAGAACGGTCCAAATCGGCGTGGGCGAAGGCGCGGTGAAGTGCGGTGGAGAAACCGTCCTTTACAGACACGAGAAAACGTTTAATAACCCCGCACTGTTGGGGTGCCTTATAACCACTTCCGAGAAAGACGCTTCTGTTGACGGGAAGCTCAAAGCTTTCAAGGAACTTAGATACGAGCGAGTCGGCCTCATTCTGAAGCCGGATCTAATCGCCGTCAAAGACGCCGGCGACGCAGCGCGTTTTACGCAAATCGCCAAGAAGGCCGCGGATGCGGGAGCAGCTCTTGTTCTGATCAGCGACAACGTTGATACGCTCAAAGCCGCTCTGGCGCAAGTTGGAAAGACCAAACCCTTGCTGTACGCCGCTACCGAAGCGAACGCGGATGCTCTGGCGGATTTGGCCAAAGAGTTCGATTGCCCGCTGACCGTCAAGGCCGGTAAAGTCGGAGATGTGGCGAAGTTAAGCACCAAATTGATGGCAAAGGGGCTCAAGGACATAGTCCTGGATTCAGGAGCCACCAAACCGGCTGAGCTTTTGCGCGACAACGTAATGATTCGTAGACTTGCCCTGGAAAACCTTTACAGACCGCTGGGCTTCCCCACGATAGCCTTTCCTGCCGAGATGGCCGACAACCTCGTGGATGAAGCTATTATAGCCGGGACGTTTATCGCCAAGTATTCCGGGATCTTAATCCTCAGTGATCTTCGGGGAGAGTTGCTCTTCCCGCTGCTATTGCAGAGGCTGAACATATATACCGACCCGCAGCGCCCAATGACCACCGAGCAGGGCATTTACCCGATCGGCAATCCTTCGGACAATTCACCAGTCTTGATCACAAGCAATTTCTCTCTTACTTACTTCATCGTTTCCGGCGAAGTGGAGTCCAGCCGCATTCCATCATGGCTACTGGTTTTGAACACCGACGGTCTTTCGGTTCTCACCGCATGGGCCGCAGGCAAGTTTGTCGGTGACACGGTTGGTCCTTTTGTCAGGAAATCAGGGATAGAGGAGAAAACAAAGACAAGGAAGCTAGTCATTCCAGGCGCGGCCGCCATTATCAGCGGCGATTTGGAAGAAGAGCTGCCTGGCTGGGAAATTGCGATTGGACCACGGGAAGGCGCTCACATTCCTGCCTATCTCCGTCAAAACTACGCGTAAACTCCGTTTAGTGGGGAAGAGCTGCTGCCGGCTCTTCCCCCTTTCAGCATTGGCCCGGATAGCGGTCAAGTTTGTCCTTTGCACGTATACCGGACTATGCTATCTCTCTATTAGTTAGATTCATTTAACGTGAAATCGAGTCAGAGCAGGAGGTGCTGTCAATGATAAAGGTGGTGGCTGAGAACATCAATATTATGTCGAAGTACACCGGGAGTGCCATGCGGGAAAAGGACCCCAAGCCCATTCAAGAATGGGCGGTCAAATTGACCGAAAAAGGGGCCGATCTCCTGGATCTCAACTTGGGACCGGCCCGCAAGGGCGGCGCCGAAATGATGCAGTGGCTGGTTAAGACTGTTCAGGAAGTAACAAATTTGCCGTTGTTCCTGGACACCACCAACAGTGAGGCCAGCGAAGCCGGCCTTCAAGTCTACGTGACCAAAGATGGTCCCGCGGTCATCAATTCCATAATGGCGACCCCCGAGCGCATGGCGCTTCAGCTTCCTCTCGTGCCCAAATATGGTTGCGAAATGGTTGGCCTGATGTGGGGACCGGATGGTATTCCCAGGGATGAAAACGAGCGCGCGTTACTCCTCGACAGCATGATGACCCAAGCGGGCGAGATCGGAATTGCGCTTGAGCAGATTTGGTTCGACCCGATCGTTGTCCCTGTCTCGTCACAGCAGCAGGAACTTCAGGGTTGCACAACTTTCATGAAATGGTTGCCCGACCTGGCGCCCGGTTCACAGTCAACCTGCGGTCTTTCAAACGTGTCCAACGGCTCTCCCGATGAGCTTAGAGACGTTCTCAACCAGGTCTATCTGATCATGCTGAAGAGATGCGGATTGACATCGGCTATTCTCGACGGTTTTGATGAAGCGATTGTAAAGATCGCCCACGACCAGGAAATGGAACTGGAGAACTTGGTCGGAAGAGTCTTTGATGGCGAAGAAGTTGACACTACCGGCATGGGCAAAAGAGAAGTGGATTTTGTGAAGACAACCAGGCTGCTGCTAGGCAAGACCCTGTATTCACATTCCTGGCTGGATCTGTAAGAGCTTTACACAGTCCCCTCCCGCCGGCGGGAGGGGAATTCCCTCGCTCCCCGAGTGGTTTGCCACATAGGGACCCCTCCATTACCATCTATTCAACGCACGGTCCAGGAAAGTCGTCCCCCTGAGCAATGAAGGCCCTTGTCGGCAATAGCAAAGTTACTGACTTCTTCGGACGACTTGAGACCTTAAAGATCCAGTCGCGCTTCGCTCCCGCTCTGTTCCTTTTCCTCTTCCTGTTGGTCTCCTCATGGTTTGGCGGCCTATCCCAGACGTTTTTCGATATAGACCTGGCGATGTTGGAGCTGTACACGAAACATGCGACCAGGGGAATCCAGTTGCTGGGTCCGTATTCGCGCTTCGGTTGGAATCATCCCGGACCGATGTTCTTTTACATGGCGGCGCCCTTCTACCTGATCTCCAGCCAATCGGGATTAAGCCTCTTCCTGACGGCCAAGGCGATAAACTTCCTTTCGGCTACGGGAATATGCCTATTAATGTCCCGGCTATCAGATCAATGCGGTGGGACAGGAGAAACGAGGAATTCGATACTATTTCTGGGCTATATCCTGTATCTTGGACCCGCGTTGCTCTCAAGCCCTTGGAACCCCTGGATCATAGTGTTACCCGTGGGGCTGTTTTTTTGCCTGTCTTGGGCCTTTTCCCTTGGCGCCGCTCGCTATTTACCATGGATGGCTTTTGTCGGTTCCTTTATAGCGCAGACTCATTTGGCGGCAGCAGTATGCGTGGGCGTTTTGGGTATCGTCGCCTGCGTGCTCTTCCTTCTGAACGCTCGGTCTTACCGAAGGCCCCAAGTCCTCGCCATGATACTCCTATCAGCGGCGCTTCTTTGCCTACTTTGGACACCTGTGGTTTTGGAGCAGCTCCGGGACGAAAGAGGTAATCTAAGCAAACTATATTCGTTCTTTGTTGAGACTACGCATTCTCAGTCAGTGGGAGACGTGCTTGACGCCGTTTCCGAAGAAATAGCGTGGCTCCCTTTCTGGATTGCGAAAGGTCTTGGCCTTAACGCGCCTGAGTTCGAAACTGTAGCGCTCGCAAAGATCTTCACTGTGGGTCAAGTGATTCTGCTGGTTTATTGCCTGACGCGGGCCTACAGAGACGGCGTCAAAGCCATATTGAATTTCGGCGTGTTGGTGATTGCAGGGCTGATTACCTGTATTTGGTCGGTCTTCAGCGTGGAAGGTCATATCTTTTCATATTTGGTCCAGTGGATTTCCGTCTTTGGTTGGCTCATGTGGTTTCCGCCGTTGATTTTACTAGGCAAACTTCGCATTTGGGAACGGGACAAGCTGAAGAAAACGAAAATAGTCTTGGCCGGGGTCCTCGTCCTTGTCTTTGTCTCGGGCGCAATACCGTTTGCCGCATCCCGCCTTGCAGACCCCCCTAACTCGGACACCGTCAGGGCGCTATCCGCAGGCATAATTGCGTATCTCAACGTTCACAAAGATCGTCCCGTGACCATAGATTTTGACTGGAATGAATGGCCGCTGCACACTGGGGTGATTCTGGCTATATACAAGGCGGGAATTCCATTTTACGTGAACACGCTCAGGACAAAGCACGGCCGCAACTGGCCCTTGCTGTTTGAAAGCAAGGTATTCTATCCCCCAAATGAGACCTCACGCATTTCCATTGTGAAACACGCGGAAGGCCACGCGTCGACCGAGCTAATCTCGGCTCACTGCGGTTACTTTGTTTATCTCACGAAATGAAAAAACCGGCAACTGCTGGGAGGGATACGACCGGAGCCGGTTGGCCTAGAAATGCGAAAAAGAGGGAAAACGTCTATTCCAGGCTTGACTCCGGTCGCGATTGAAGTGCGCCTGCGCTCATACACCAGCCTGCTCACCGACTTCAGAGAACCCGCGTTTACGAATCTCATTCATAACTATTAAACCGCTATCGTCCTCTTCCCATTCCCTTCGCGCCGCGGCAATGATTTCCTCGGGTTCCTCGTCCCACCATTCGTCGTAGCATACATCCGCTTGTCTCAGAACGGCATCAGTTTCGGCGCCGTAATCGGACTGGCATTTCATAGTCCTTCTCCTTTCGTTTCCCTCTATTTAATGAGTAACCTGATATGGACAAACTGTTTCCTGGAAGAACGTTTTTTTGCGACGTCCAGCAGGGGCGCCTAAGAAACCGTGTGTTTTCGGCGAACGGACAATGTGATACAATGGAAGGGCCAACGAAAGTCTTGCCCCCCCCGGACCTGGGTCATGGCACTGCAGACCTAAGCCTTGGTTTCAATCGGAGTTGTTCATCGCTCGCGCATAATCCGGAGTATAGAAAATGATTCAACTGACAAACGCCATGGAAATATTTAAAGTGCTACCAAGAACGAATTGCAAGGACTGTCGCATTCCGACGTGCCTGGCCTTTGCCGCCGCTGTATTCAAAGGTGAACAGCGCCTAGCGGATTGCCCCCATGTGGAAAGAACCGTTCTAGAGACTTTCAGGGTCGAGAATAACGATTCCAGGACTCTCGAACGCGAGGAAGCCCTTTTACTTACGGAGTTGAGGCGGCAGATAGGCGAGGTGGATTTCGCTTCTTCCGCGGAGAGACTTGGCGGCGTCTTTTCGGGCGACACATTGTCGATCAAATTGCTTGGAAAAGACTTCCATGTCGATTCCCATGGAAATGTCACATCTGATTGTCACGTGCATGGGTGGATCACCGTGCCGCTTTTGAACTACGTGATAACATGCGCGGGGAAGCCCTTATCCGGCAACTGGGTTCCCTTGCGAGAGCTGAAAACCGGGGCCGCGTGGTCTCGCCTTTTCGGACAGCGGTGCGAAAAACCGTTGAAGCGGGTGGCCGACATCCACACGGATCTGTTTGAGCACATGATCCACATATTCAGCGCAAAACGCGCTCCAAAGGCCTTTAATTCGGATATTGCGGTGATTTTGTATCCGTTGCCACGAGTGCCGATGCTGATTTGCTACTGGAAGCCGGACGGCGCCATGGAATCATCCCTGAATATCTTCTTTGACGACACAGCCGAAGATAACCTGATTGTCGATTCAATCTATAGGATTTCCGCGGGAATGATGATCATGTTCGAGAAGATTGCGATCACCCACGGTAACTGAGGCGTGGCCAAAAGCCTGTGAGGGAGATCGTGAGGTCGCGCTCCGGGATCAAGAGGTCGCGGGGCGAGTTAAAGGCAAGGGAGCGTCCAGGCGTGGGTCGATCGATATAGCGAAACTACGAAATAATCTCCTAAAGGGGTCATGATGGTAAGTCCTGGAAATATCAGCTATCTTCTTGCATTGCTCGCCATTCCGCTTGTTCTTCACTATCATCTTTTGCCGGCGGTTTTCGCCGGACTTGCGGTCCATGTCCTCACTGTCAAACTGGCCTTTCGGCTGCCTGCAAAGTGGGGCGGCCTTACCCATAAGCTGGCGCTGGCGGCTATAGCGTTTGTGGTTACGCTCGGTTTGGTCGGCGCGGGTCTGGGACTTTGGTCTTTCCTGCACGGCGCCAAGGGGATGGCCGCTCTCCTCGCTGCGGTGGCCGAGACACTCGAGAACCTTAGAAAATCATTGCCCGCCGACATATCCGAACTCATACCGCACACAATGGAAGATTTGCGTGAGCAGATCACCGATATGTTGCGTGAGAACGCTCACAAGATTTCGGCGGCCGGGATGGCTGGAGTCAAAACGTTTGTCCTGGTGTTGCTGGGTATGGTGGTCGGCGGCATGACGGCGCTCCAGCATTTCGATCCGGTCGAGGATTGTCTTCCTTTCGCAAGCGCCCTGTACGCCAGGACCCGGGCGCTCGCCGACGCCTTCGATAAAGTAGTGTTCGCACAGGTCAAGATCTCGGGGATCAACGTCGTGCTCACAGCCTTGTACTTGCTTGTGGCCCTTCCGCTTTTTGGGGTCCGATTACCCTTCACAACGGTCCTCATACCGCTTACCTTCATCACCAACCTGCTCCCGGTGGTGGGCAACGTCATTTCCAACACCATCATCATTCTAATAAGTCTCGGGATTTCCCCGAAGGTCGCGCTGGCTTCCTACGTATTCCTAATGGCGATACACAAACTCGAGTATTTGCTTAACGCTCGCATTGTCGGCGGAGAAGTTCAGGCAAGCGCATGGGAAATACTCTGCGCCATGATCGCCATGGAAGCCATATTCGGAATTGCGGGTCTTGTCGCTGCGCCGGTGGCGTACGCCTGGCTTAAGGCCGAACTGAGAGAAAGAAACATGGTTTAGAAGGGGGGGCTCGCCCAGCCTGGACCAGCTATCGGAACGCCCAACTCTTCATGGATTTTCAGGGCGTGGTAGGACGCTTAAGACTTCAAGGCTTCGAAGACGTGTATTGAACCCGACTTCGATGCCACGCTCAATCGAATAGCCGGCAGATACGACGGATCAGCAACGCCTATATCTGATGAAACATTAAGGTGGGGGACGGGCCAGGGTGGGGACGCAAAGCGGACTGGGCCTCAATCGGTTTACAGCCAAGGCTTCTGTAACCCTACCTCCGTCGTGTACAATCTGCAACCGGCAGTCGGTTTAGAACGAAGGAGGGTATTTCCATGCCGTTTGTTGACGTCCAGTTTCACCTCCAAGGAACCTTCATCCCTGTAGACCACGGCTATCACCTATATTCCGCAGTGTCCAAGATTATACATCAACTTCACGGAGACGACGCAATAGGGCTGCATCCCATCTCGGGAGTCCTTAACGGCGAGCGTTCACTCCAGCTCACGGACCGCAGTTTTCTGTCTGTTCGCCTTCCCGCCGAGCGCGTGGGGGAAATCCTTCCACTGGCAGGTAAAATCCTGAAGATAGCCGGAAAAGGCGTCAGCGTTGGTGTTCCTCGCTCTTGCGCCCTGGTTCCAGCCTGCCGCCTGTACAGCAGGCTTGTGGTTATAAAGGGTTTCATGGAGCCTGAGCCTTTCTTGGAAGCGGTTCAACGACAGTTGGACGCGCTGTGCGTGAAAGGCAAAGCGTATCTGATGGAGCAGCCTCATGTGGCGGAAGCGAATGTGGGGAAAATGACCGGCACTCGATCTCCTTTCCTCAGGCGCACAATCCGAATACGTGACAAGGAAGTGGTGGGTTTCGCCCTAAGAATCGAAGAGCTCACGGCAGAGGAATCAATAATCTTGCAAGAAAAGGGCATCGGGGGACGCAGAAGATTCGGATGCGGGATTTTCATTCCGGACAGAAGGTGATCCCTTTGGGGCAGTTCCCTATACTATTGGCCAAACGTCCTTCTGATTCCGCTAATCCCATGCGCGAAGAGACTCTTGCGGGTCACTCACAAGCCGTCTTGGAAATGGCGGACATCATCGTTGGCATTTTGGCCCCACATGTTGGGGGCCTATTGCAAGCAGAGAGCCGCGACCTAGAACATTGGAAGCGAGCGGTTAGGCTGAGCGCCTGGATACACGACTGGGGAAAAGCCAACGATCATTTCCAAGCCATGCTTCGCGACCCTTCTCGCAAACAAGGTGTGCGGCACGAGACCTTGAGCCTCGTAATCTGTGTGCAGTTGTGGGATTGGTTGGCTCCGGCGTTTCAAGGCCTACCTCAATGGGCGTTCAGCGGAACCATGTACGCTGTATCAGGCCACCATCTGAAATTTCCTGACCCTTTGGAAGAAACTCGAACAGGTTCAAAAGTAACGACCCTGATCGGAAGTCGTGATTTTGCTCAGGTATTGCGTACAGGAACCGAGAAGTTTGGATTATCCGAGCCACCGAAGTTGGAGGATCGTAACTTGAGTCTGCTCCGGAGAGGCGAAGTGAAGATTGCGCTGAAGAGCCTGCATCGGGACTTGGACCGAGATTTCGACGGAGTGGAGAAAACACTCATAGCTGCTATTAAAGCAGCCCTAATGGCTGCTGATCTTGCAGGTTCGGCGCTACCCTTCAAAATGTCCGACCCTTCGGCATGGATCAAGGGCCGTTTGAATAAGAGCCTAACGAAAGATCAACTTGCTCGAGTCGTTTCCACGAAACTCAAGGGCGGTCGCCCTCGTGATTTTCAGATGCGCGTAAGTCAAAGCCCGCTTCGGACTGCCCTCGTCGAGGCCGGTTGTGGGAGCGGCAAGACGGCTGCCGCATATTTGTGGGCGGATTGCCGCGCCGAGGGAAAGAGGATTTACTTTTGTTATCCTACCACGGGGACGGCGTCCGAAGGGTTCGCCGGATATCTGAGTGACCCTGACTTCTCAGCGGTCCTCATTCATAGCCGAGCAGATGTGGATTACCGGCTTCTGGAAAACATGCCTCAGCGGGGTCATGAAGAGAACGACCTGCGCCAAGCTCGCCTTGAAGCCTTGGAGACTTGGCCGGTTCCAGCTGTGGTTTGCACGGCTCACACCGTGCTGGGCCTCATGGAGAACGTGCGACGAGGCGTTTATGCCTGGCCGGCCATAGTCCAATCCGTATTTGTGTTCGACGAAGTTCACGCGTTCAGTGATCGCCTCTTTTCCTATCTTCTGAGATTTCTTCGCGCGTTTCCAGGGGCCTATGTGCTTCTAATGACGGCGACTCTCCCTTCGACGAGAAGGCAGGCATTGGTGGAATGCTGCAAAACAAGGGGCGGCCTCGACATCATTGGGGGGCCGAAAAAGCGTGAAGATGCCAAACGCTACCGGCTCCGAAAAGCGAATACGGAGGAGACTTGGTCTGAACTGAAACACTGCCTCAACAATGGCGGCAAAGTCCTTTGGGTGTCCAACACTGTTAAGCGAGCGATGGCTATCCTGGACGAGTGTTTGGACAAGAATCTGCCGGTCCAACCTTACCACAGTCGCTACCGCTACCGAGACCGCCTTCTGAGGCATCGCACCGTCATCAACGGATTCGCGTCCGATAAACCACCCATGGTGGCCGTAACCACCCAGGTGGCTGAGATGTCCCTGGACCTGTCCGCGGACCTGGTTATCAGCGATTGGGCTCCAGTGCCTTCTATGATCCAGCGACTGGGGCGGCTAAACCGTTTTGAGGAAGCGCCGTGTTCCGTGGGCGTAGCTCTATTCCTGGAGCCGGAAAACATGCTGCCCTACGACGAAGAATCCATGGCCGGTGTGACTGAGTGGCTTCAATTGATCGCCGACGGTGAAGCAAGATCACAAGCGGACCTCGCCGAAGCTTTCATAAAGGTTGTTGGGGGGTCTGCGACCCTTATCGAACCGGCAATCCGCTGTGAATGGCTGGATGGTCTTTGGAGTTCCCTCAAAGATAGAAGAGCAGTTGAAGAGGCCGGGTTCACCGTCGAAGTAATTCTTGAACGAGACGTGGACCAAGGATGGGGCGTAGAGATGGCAGTTCCGATGCCGATCCCCCGCCATCTCGACTTCAGAGAATGGAAGAGACTGGGGAGATATATTGTCGCTCCGGAAGGGACCATAGTTTATGACAAATTCAGAGGCGCCGAATGGAAACGCAATCATCGATGACCATAAGCTTGTTTGATCCCGGCATGACGCACGTGCATCGCGTGGGGCTCGCAGGTCTGTACCTGACTCTCAAGAGCTTCGGCGCCTCCAAAGACATGCCGGACGGACTGCGATGCCAATCTGAACCTAACAGACTCACCTTGTCTTGGAACGGGGAACCCAAAAAAGCGTTTGATCCCTTTTTCAAGGCTGCGTTTGGTATTTCAAAGGACAAGCCTGACGGATTGGTGGATTTTGCCGGGCATCGCGGCTTGGGAATGGGGGACCTGGAGAGGATCGAACTCAGCAAGGCTGTTCTGAACAGTTTTTTGCAGCACAACAAGCAGAACAATATCCCGAGAGGCACAACGCCTAAATCGTTCACCCTGGCGCTGGAAGAGAAACAAGTCGTGGTGAGGTATAGGCCGCTGGTAAAGCCTTATGCCCATTCGGAAGCGGCGCGATTGCTTCCCGATAAGAAAGGCTGGTCCACCAAGTCCTCCAAGATCAAAGGCTGGCTGTTCCCCGGCGCCGCTGAGAGACATAGCATCCTTTCCGGGACTGAAATCGAAGAGACGCCAGGTCGACTCATTTGTCTTCTCTTCGCTCCGGTGGCCAGCCTGGACCTATCGGATTTCCCATCGTGGTCCCGACGGGAAGTTCGATGAGCGCCGCGCCACTGCCGTGTGCTTTCCGCACCTCACCGACCTCGAAAAGTATAGCCGGTCCTATGACCGGTATCTGCAATCACCGGTGGAACGACTGTCTGCAGACGGTCTCGGAGACGCCGCCCTTTCCGCCCTCTTGGCTCTGAGGGCAGGAGACTCGTTGGAAGATTTGGGAGTGAAGGGTTGCACAGTAATTACCATGGGCACTGTAGGTTGGGCAAAGCAGCAGCGTACAAGAACATCGGTTGCGACATGGGAGAATGTGGATGATATCAATCTAGAGACGTTTGAACTGGCTGTCAGGAACCTCCCCAACAGGTTGGTTGTTGGGGCCAAGAAACCCACCGCAAAGCAACCCAACCCGGAAACCCGATATTTTGTTGCTACAAGCCTCGCACGGGGTCTAATTGGCGACAATATTGCGGAAGGGAGTGACTGGTTCAAAGGCTTCTGGAGGCTTATGTGCTCCAAAGAGCACGCAACCGGAATCGGTTACGAGAAAAGGGGATTGAAACAGATGGTAGATGAAGTTCAATGGCCATATGAAGCAGACAAACAATTCATAGACGCTGTTCATACTGCTATACGAAACCGGTACGGCGCTTTAGCCGCACGTGCGAAGCAACAGGGAGAAACAATCCGCTTTGACCGTGAGTTCGAGCGAATGCGCACGGGGCTTATGCGAGTAAAGAACGCGCAAACCTTGCGGGCTGAAATAGCCGACCTCTTCGCAAGGGGCGGTCTGAACAAAACCCTTCAGAACCAATGGGTCAACCTCCTGCCTCTTTTCACCGGTTCGGACTGGCAGCGGGCGCGTGACCTTGCATTGCTGGCCCTTGCTTCCTACGCAGGAAAAGGCGCTGAGGAGATTCAACCTGAAAACCAAGAACTCGTTGAGGAGGCCCCGGAATGAGCTTACATGTGTTCGGCGCTGTCGTAACTGGTCCTGGTGTCGCTGCGAACAACCGCGGTGAAAACGAAGGCAACATCACCACTCTTCAGAAACTGCTGTGGAACGGACAGGTTCATACTACCGTATCTTCCGAGGGCATTCGCTGGGCTATCAGGTACTACTGGCAGCTCAAAGGGAAAGAAGTCAATCGCGTGTGGCTTGACGAAAAGGAAGATCACAAGTGGGAGGATGAAAAATGGGTAGGCTGGGCAAGTGAAACGGGCAAAACATACATTGATGATGATCTCTTGGGATACATGAAAGCCGAAGGCGGCAAGGCCGAGGGTGAAAAGGGGGGAGCCACTAAGCGCCGGGGTGTGTTGGAGATCGCCCGAGCAGTGTCTACGACTCCCTATGCCGGAGACATCACATTTAACGCCAAGAGCGGTGAAAAGGGGCGCACCAGCCTTTATGGAACCGAAGTTCACGCCACACGCTATCAGTACGGCTTCGCCATGACCCCTGAGCGGTTGCGGGACAGGAGTAGGTCTGTGGATGCGATAGAAGCGATCGCTAGCCTTGGAGAGGTAGCGGGCAATCACAGCCGATTCCTCTTCGATTTCTCGCCTGAGTCAATCGTGCTTCGCATTACGGATGACCCCGCTCCCCGTCTTCTCTATTGCTTCGAACATCATGAAAACGGTCTGGTTCATGCCCCGGAACTGGTCCGCAGGATTCGCGTCGGAGACATACTTCCGTCGGAACTTTACATCGGCGGATTGCTGGCGGATGATCCCGACATAACCGCCCTCAAAGGGGTCCACGTTCATCAGGGAGTGAAGGCGGCGGTCACCGATTTCTCGAAGAAATTGACAGAAAGACTCAAGCTTCCTACGGAGGAGAAGCAATGAGCAGCTTAACTCTCAGTGTTTCAGTCCCGTTTTGTAGTTTCCGAAAACCTTATGCAAGGGAATTTCTGGAATCGGAGCGCTTACCTCCGCCGGCAACGGTGTACGGGTTCCTTCTTTCGCTTGTGGGCGAAGAGAACCGGTACGCGCACATCGGCCAGAAAGTGGCCATTGCCGTCATCAATAGGCCGGAGGCTTCAATAGTGTTGCGCACATCGTGGCGGGTAAAGAATCGGAATGCTCAACCGGGCACAGCCAACAATAGACGACCCGATTACCAGGAGGCGCTAAGCGGACTCAAGCTTGGTATATGGGTAGCGCCGGGAACTGTGGCCGACCTCCTGAGAAGACTTCGGCAAGACCCAGCACAAATAAATCGGTATGGGGGGCTTTCTCTCGGAGAAAGCCGAGACCTAGTAGACGAGGTCAACTTCAGTCCCCAATGGAAAGAAACACAAGGATATTGGCTGGTTCCGGACAAAGAAGGCGCACACCCTCTTCCGGTGTGGGTGGATCATGTGGGTTCCAGGGGGACCAACTGGGTGCAGTTCAAGGTTGAATCGGCGCCTCTCACTGAACCTTCGCCGGACGATTCCCGATGGATAACTATTCGACCAGGGGAGGATGGGCGAGCAGTATGACTGAAGATCACGATCCTTTCTCCGCTGTCGTCTCAAGAAGCGCTCATTGGAGCGCCTTAAATGGGAACTGACCAAGATAATGGACAAAGAGGATGATCTGCTGATTATCGGGCTGTGTTCCAACTGCACGCGGAGGATCAGCAGAAGGAGCTCTCAGGAAGCATGGTCGGAAGAGGTGGTCACTTACGAAATTGTGTAACGCCCTTCTTTCAAGTACCAGGTAGACGAACGCCCCAAACACAGCTCCGATCTCTGGTTCGTTATGTGTAATCAGCGGATTAACGGCTTAATCTCAAGTGGCGTATGCTTGACTGACAACGGCGCAGGTAAACAATCATGTCATATCGAAAGGTTGGATTAAGTCAAACCGCTGGGAAAATGTGCAGCCGATGGCCCCGGATGCTAGGTTGCGGTGACCGCGAATCGGCGCTTGATTGGGTAGGCCAGAGAGTGGCTCTGAGACTCGGCCTGAGAGGAGCGGACTGAAGATGCCTCAGATGCCGTAAGGCGTTGAGCACTATTACGAAAATTATGGGTGGTCTTCCGTTTACGCCTGAAGATACCTCAGATGCCGTAAGGCGTTGAGCGCTCGGCATTGCGTCGGGCGCTCCCCAAAACGTGACCTTCGTGAACCGGGACATATCAACACTTTTTAATCGGTTTAACCGCCGCCGGCCCACGAAGAGGCCAAATTCACACTACTGATGTCTTCGCATTCTTCTCAATTTCTTGAGGAGTCTTTTGCGGGCCAATATGGATTTTTTCTTTTTCTTGACGCTGGGCTTATCGTACGCTCGTCTCCTCTTCGCCTCGCCAAGGACTCCGGATTTCTGTAGTTGCTTCTTGAATCGTCTTATAGCGTTTTCAAACGGCTCATCTTCTCTGACTACGACACCTGGCAATGGTAGCGCTCCTTTCCGGAAAATAGTCCACTTGAGGTTACAACGGAACGTGGACCCTTCTATGATCCATCCCGCTCGATGCGAATCGATGAGGGACTTGTGTTTTCGTTTATGCGGCGAAAAATTCTTCTTTAAGCCTTTCCACCTCGTGTGAGACATGTCTCACGATCACGCCCTCTATGTGGTTGAGGGTCCTTGGTCTGCCTTCCGCGCTCCCGTCTAGCCGGGAATCAGACGACGCCAAAAGGAAAACCGGTTCATGATCTTGTTTACCTTGTACGCGACGCCGTGGGCCGCCATAACCGGCAATCCCAAGAGAAGGGGGCCCATATCGGCGCGGACGAACAGGCCCGTGCTGAACAGCTTCCAACCCGTCTTCGCCAATTGAACGGGAGTATAAAACTTGCGGGTAATCCGTGCGCTAATGCGTTTAAGCCCCGGACGACCAACGCCTTCGCGGTAGACAATCCGGTCGTCACCCACGTAATATCCGGGCGTGGATTCAACCAATTCCTTCAGAGGAGAATACTTTTCTATGCGTAGCTTCTGATAGCTGATCGAATCCAGGCCCAACTCTTTTGCGAAAACCGGAATTCGCATCATTTCCTCGTCCGTTTCCGTAACGTTCCCATATATGAAATAGCCGTGATAGTAAAATGGGAACTTGCGCAGGCATTCGAACGCCGTGCGCACAGTGGCTGTAGTGAATCCTTTGTTAAGCTGATCGAGAATCCGGTCGGTAGGAGATTCAATCCCCAAGAGAAACATCTTCACGCCGGCTTTGGCGGCTGCTTCCAGAACTTCCGGGTGTTCGAATATTTCGATTCTGGCCTGAACAAGAAACCTTTTCTTAATGCCCTCCTCGACTATCCTGTCGCAGATCGCCTTTGCCCTGGTCGGGTTTACAAAGAAGTCCTCGTCGGCGATGTGGACGATTCCGGCGGACATTTCCCGGATTTCCTCCATTACCGAATCTATGGAGCGGGCCGTATACGGACGCTTCTGACCCCACGGGTTCAAGGTGAAGGTGCAGAACTTACAGTTGCGCGGACATCCCCTTGATGTAAGTATAATATCGAATTCTTCGCCACGGAGGGCAAAGCCTCCAATGTTGAAGTGATATCGTTGGCTTCGCAAATTCCGATTGGGATAAAGGTTGGCATCCAGTTTCAAGGGGGGGCGTTTAGGGTTGTGAACAATCTCGGACCCGTTGCGATAGGAAGCCCCCAGGATATCTTTCGAAGGCAAACCCGAGGCCACTTCGGCTATGGTTTCTTCACCCTCGCCACGGACCACCATATCGACCCCCGGGCACGCGGCGAAAACCTCTTCCAGGTAGTCGGTTGCTTGCTTGCCGCCAACAACCGTGAAGACGTTTTGAGGAAGCGAATTTACCAGGTCGCATACTTCCGAGAATTGATATTCCCAGTTTATGCTGACGCACAGCAGGTCAATTTCCTCAGCGATGAATTTCTTCAGTTTCTCAAGATTGCGCATGGGACCCGAAAGCCGAAGGTCCAATAAAGTAACGCGCTCGACGTGGGGTTCAAGCGCAGCGGCGATGTATTCGAGACCGGTAGGAGGAAATACCGCAAGCCCCAACGAACCCGATTGACTGTCTCGGTAATAGGGATGCAGGCAGAGGGCGTGCTTATAAACTTTACTCAAGAGGTCCTCCTCGCGGACACTAACCCAAGAAGCGCACAGGCCGGAATTCGCAGAAGCAAACTCCGGCCCGATTTTCTTACGCTAAGACTATAACCGTAGGGTTACCAGCGTGAGCCCCCGGAATTCCCGCGTCCGCCGCCGCCGCCACCGGAATTGGTCTTGGGGCGAGCTTCATTCACTTTGAGGCTGCGACCGCCAAGCTCCTTCGAATCCAGCGCCTGGATCGCCTGAAGCCCTTCTTCCCGATTGGCCATTTCGATGAATCCGAATCCCCGTGAGCGGTTGGTAAATTGGTCAACGATGACCTTGGCCGACGCCACTGCCCCATAAGTCTCGAAAAGGCTTCTGAGGTCGCTCTCGTTGGAATCAAAAGAAAGGTTTCCGACATAAATATTGATGCTCATGTTCCAGCTCCTCTGGAAAAAGGCACGTCGCACATTCAGCGAGAGTGCGTTTACGATTACGAACAACGGCTCAATGACGGGGATGTACCGAATGGAATTGCGGCGTGAATTCCTCGACACGGACGCCTATGTCCCAGGATCTTAATCCTTGTATGACGCCCGTGGTCCTTGACTAGAGGTCGACTGGAGAAACACAAAGTTAAGTTGCGTATCAGCAATATGCCAAGTGCCCTTACTTGTCAAGTGACGATTTCCCGCAATCCGAGTAGTGATTGAGCGAAATCGCAATGAGAGCGCTTCCAATCAAGTCTGTAAACGTATCGAAATGTGGCGGTCACTAATCTCTGAGACAAGGAGAACTCGGAGGTATCCGGCCCAACCCTTCGCTCACGGATCGCGAATTTCAAGGTGGGGAGTGAGTGGAGCCTGCAGGATAACCCCTGCGGGGTTTGGTCCGGAATCGTCCGCAATATTAAGAATTTTTGATGAGCGGTACAAGGCTGTACCGCCTGAGACCTCTGGATAACATTTGCTCAAGACACCAATGGGAATCGTCGGCGGCAACGCCGCTCAGGGAATAGCCCGATATCCATGCCGCAGCCTTGATACCGTTGGATGACTCGCCTGAAAGGTGTTAACTATCAGTCAAAATTGCACTTCCGGCGGCGCTGCCATGTGTCAGTGTGAGGCTCTAATTTCCGCATACGCTTTTCCGCACTCTTCCTTCCACATTCTAACCCAGTTTGACTTTTCCTTCCGTGACCGACCTTTGAAGGCGGCTAAGAGATGGTGGTAAGCTTTTTCGAAGTGGTCGGCAACGGCGGGGTTCGCCCCCCGCGTTGTTTTGAGATCGAGCAGCGCGTCTGCAAATTCACCTGTCCTCGACTTCAAAGCGGGAAGACCGCGCAAAACATCTTCCCCAAGCATACTGACGGACATGTCTCTACTTACTCTTATAATCTTCAAATAAGCTTCGGCTACCCTACTCCTCGCTTGTCTTGATTTGGCCGCTTGTTGGGACTCCTGCTTGTGTTGTTTGGTCCGTTCCTCTCGGGCTCGGTCCTCTTCTTGCTTGACCCACGCTTCAGTTTCTTTGTCTTGTTGGAGTCGGCGTTCATCTTCGAGCCGTTCGGCTTCGAGTCGATCGCGGATATTCTGTTGTTGAAGCTCATATTCCTTGGCCTCGGCCTCTAGTCTCCGCTGTTCCACCAGACGCGTTTCTTCCGCAACCTTGCCCTTATGGTACCATGCCGCGCACAGGACTCCGAAAAGCAAGAGAAACGCTAAACTCCACAAAGCTTTGGTCGTTACGAATGGCGCAGCTTCAGTGTCAGGGTACTGTCATCGGTGCGACATTGGAGGCGTACTTCCTGACAATTACCCCACACGCCGGACATTCCTGAAACTCTCTTTGTTGCGGCTTCCCGCAGGCTGGGCACTCCCACGCCGGGTTGACCGTTTGCTCGTGGACGGCAGCGCGGTCATCGAGTTCTGTTTGTTCCAGCGCGCCGGATTCGACGAGCTTAGTAAATACGCCCTGCAACCCCTGAAAGGACAGGTTGTGCTTCTCCATGAGCGCAGTATCGTTCATGCCTGAGCGGATATCCAGCAGGATCTCTCGGGCGCTTAGTTGACGTTTGGACATTGCGGCCCCCCAAACAAGCGCAGCGGTTCTGTCATAAGAGGCATAGATCTAATAATTGCACGGTGTAAAGGTCTCTTACAAGAGAAATACCGACCAGGTCGTGACCTTTCAGTGGCGGCCGGCGAGTTTCAATGCGGCCATACAGACAATCCTATTGATTTAATGCAATTGCCGGCCTTCACGTCACTGGCTGGAGCATGTCCGTCTTGAAAGTTCTTGAAGGTAGGTCCGAAGGAAAACTTCTTTCAAGAAGTTCGCCTCCGGGGACAATTTCATATGAGGAGCTCCGGCCTATCTGAAGAGACTAATGGACCTCATGCGAATCTGTCGTTGGTCCGATACAAGGGGTCTATATTTTATGTACCTGGCCTGGAGCGGCTCGGCGCCGTAATACTCATATCCGGGCCACCACGAGAACTCATCCAGCTCCAGATTGTTACCTTTGATCCAGGGTTTCCAATTTGAACCGTCAGTAGAGACTTCCACTGCCCATTCTTCGGGGACCGAGTCATCATCCCAGACCAGGCGAAGTCGGCTTAGCGCAAACTCCCGGCCCAGGTCCAGGACTATCTCCATCCTCTCTCCCGGAAGAACCGGCTTTGACGAATACAGCGGCGCCCCGGGGTAACCGATCAGTATATTCTCCGGGCCGTTTTCCGAATGATCCGCGGGCGGGGAATATACAACTTTCGCAGCTAGAGCTACATTCCAGATAAAGCCGCTTTTGTTGTCGATCTTGTCTCCCTCGCCGAGCGGCTTCTTCAAAAAGCTTGCCTTGATGATATTGGAGAGCTCTTTAGCCACCAGATAATTAGCTCCGGCAGTCAAGTGACACCAGTCGGTGAAGATCCATTCTGAAGTGTCGTCAAAGTAGTTGGAGAAATCGGCCACGAAGTAGTTCTTGTGTTCGCGCTCTCGGTAATGCGCTCTATCAGGGATTTGTAAAGCTTATCCGTAGGCGTGTTGAAATACTGCTTGTGTTCTTCGAGGGATTCCACCTTCTTTTCCCATTCGTGGCGGGGCTTGTCGCTTAAATACAGGAGCGGCTGCAGGGCGAAAACATGGGGCACGCCGTCATTATCCAGAACGCTGTGGTAGTCTTCTACCACTCGAACCACAGCGTTGATACGCTCGGCCAACATCTGTGATCTCTCCTGCGAAGTAAACTCCGCATGCGAGGCTTTTCCATCCCGGCCCGGGATGTGGCCCCGATGGGCTTTGGTTCCCGCTTCAATAGCGACAAAGGGATCCGCCCCTTTCCAAAGCAAAGTCATTAGAAACGTATTGTTTTTCAACCAGAGAGTCAGGTACGAGGTGAGCCCCGGTCCGTTGTAATCAAACATTTGCCGCATGACGCCGTTAAACTGACCTTCTTTGAAATAATCCCAATCCTTTACGGGAGCGCTCAACGGAAGCAGTTCGTTCGCCCCATCAAGGGAAACAACAAGGTCGGGTTTGTACTGACGGAGTTTCGTGACATATCTCATCAGAAGGTGCTGGTACGCATGTCCCCAAACAGCAGTATTATAAACCCTGATCTTTTTTCCGGGAACAGGCGCCGTCGCGTTCAGAATCTGCTCCATCACGTGGGCGATGTTCTCTCTATGCTCGACATAATAGAAGTTGGTCATGGGAGCGGCTTCCCCGGTAGCTCCCAATCCGAAGGCTGTGGAGCCTCCCGTAAGGAATATCCGAAATTCGTTGTCAGGCTTGGCTATCGAGATCGGGCGAGGGTCACGAAAACCCGCGTTGTTGGCATATTCATACCGGTTGCCCTTGACGTGACTATCCATGAACGCTACGCCCGGAGTCAGATCATAGTCATAATGCGAGACGGGCCGTGTGAAATCCCGTCGCACCATCGTAAAGTCCGTCGGATAAATCCCCGCAAGGTACGTTTTTTTGAGGGCGAATTCAGCAAGCTTGTCCAATCCCATGAGAATGAGACCGACAACAACAACGATGAAGATTATATAAGCTGCCTTTTTGAATAGGAGCCATAAAAGGTTTCCGAATTTCTTTAGTGATCGCGGCACAAAAGCCCCCGAGTTCATGAAGGTGACGTCAGACCGGGGCTTTTCGGAGCCGACCGTATTGGGATCCGAAATTTCCAAAGGCAAAGAAGCCATGTCACTTCTGGACATTTGTTCTCCTCTCGACTGCTTTTCTCGTGGTTATTGAGCGCATCCGGCGAGGACCATGCGGTCCGGCGGAACGCGCGGCGGAAAAAGCGTTCGTCGGGAACGTTGTCACTCAAATGACGAGAATAGTGGATTTAAGGCTTTCGAATGATGGATGAGGCGGTCCGGATTCGGGGGCATGACGACGGAAAGACTCTGAATGTTGAGTCGGAAGATGCGCAGTTTGTAACGGCAGGCAGCCGAGGTTGCCGCCTGAAGTTGAGGCTATGTGAGCAAAACGGGCGCTCCTTGACGAAGCGACCATGACCATGGGGACATCGAAACAGGAAACGCAGCGTTCGTCGGACGAGTTTTGAGACAGGTCCGTGGGTAACGGGTTGGAGGTAGGTACGGGACCCGCCGAACACCGCATGTCACACCCATGGTCCGACCCAAAAAGAGAATTCAACAGCAATTCCCCATCCGGCCTGACGCACAGACTCCAGCCGCCTAGCCCCAGGTTTATCATAATGAGGCAAGCAAAGACTTTAAGCCAAATTGGGTGTTTCTGAGCGCTTAACATGACCGAAAAACCGGCTCCCCTTTCTAAAATGAGTGTATCGGCCACGATTGGGGCTGTCAAGAACCTTGAGGCCGGGGAGGAGTCATGAAATGTAATCCCAAATTAGCCCAACTTTCAGGAAGTTGTGGTAAAGTAATGATTATCCCAACAACGGAGGGAAGGAAATGTCCGCGAACTCCACATCGACGCAAAACGAGGACTATGGCTCAAGTGTAGAGCGGGCCGCCTTCGGCAAAGAAAGAGTCAGGCTCACACGGAACGGGAAAGAGGTTGCAGCAGTAATACCGCTCGAAGATTTGGAGCTTTTGGAAGAGCTTGAAGATCGTCTGGATGTGTTGGAAGCCTTGGAAGCAATTGAAGAAGCCCGTGAGAAGGGTGGAATCATACCTTGGGAACAGTTTGAGGCTGAGCTGGATAAACAGTGAGGCTATCTTGGTTTACGGCATTAACCTCACCCCCAAGGCGTAACGTCAAATTCGGGCGCTTCCACACACACCCTGTCCAGGCCCGAATCCGCTCCTCCATCAAGAACCTAGCCCACAATCCGTATCCTCCAGACTGTAAGAAATTGCACGGCACGTAAGGTCTGTTTCGTACGAGAAATGGCGATTATCGAATCATCTATGGCGTTTCCGACCAGCGCTTGACTGTGTTGGTAGTGTTGGTTGGGCATCGTAAGGACGTATATGACCGCCTTTCCCAAAAATATGACCGGGAATATCTCCTGTCCGTCCTCAAAGGAGACAGATGATTGATTCTAGGAGCGTATTCGCTGTGCGGTTCGGCTTCAAATCCCATACAAATAATGGCACACTCGGCAGCTTTCCGGGGCGCTCGACATTCGTTTCACGGCGATTTCGTGAATTTTGTCGGGAGGCAGCAGGGGATCTTCGAGCAGCGATTCCGAAAACGTGTTTTCGTATTCCCTGCGCCGCTTCTCGAAGCGTTCTCGAAAAAATCGGCACTGCTCGGCATCCCACGCTTCAAGTAGGCTCATGTCGGGGAGACGGCCATAATGAACAGCAGGCATGAAGGCCTCGCTCCCGAAAAATGTGGTCGGGCCGCCGTAAGCGCAATTGACGCAAGGGGCTACTACACCATCGTATCGGACGAACATAGACGCACGAGGGTCCTGTTCACACATTGGCAGCTCAAACGGAGTGAATGCCGAAGCAGTGGTGGAAACGCCCAGTTTTTTGGCAAGGCTGCGGGCCTTAGCCAGAGACTTGGCCAATTTGTTGACGGCCTTGGTTTCGTCCCCCTGAAACAAGCCCAAGCCCTTGCCGTGTTCCCCTCTAATCACCTCGCACTGCTTGAAGTTCACGCGGTCTATTCCCAACTGAGCCGCAAGCCGCACGATGTCTTCCACTTGATGAATGTTGGAAGACATCATAACAAAGTTGATCATCGTCTTTGGAACGTGGTCTTTTCGAATGGACCCGATTCCGGCTACGTTATCGCAAACCTTCTCGAAGTTTGACCCACGACGGATACGCTCGTAGACGCTCTTATCGGCGCCGTCCATGGACACGCACAGCCAATCCAGCCCTGCGGAAATGAGGCTTTCAGCGACTCTCTCGTTAAGGAGAAGCCCATTGGTGAGAACCCCTGTTTCGCAGCCCGCTGATTTGGCCTCGGCCACCCGTTGCGCCAGCCTCGGTTGAAGCAAAGGCTCTCCGCCGCCGGTGAAATCCACGGAGACTACTTCCTCTAGGTGCGGCCGAATGGCTCCCCATATTTCGGGAGACATGATTCCTTCATCCGGGATGTTAATCCGGAAATCTTTCCACGGGCACATAACACACCGCAAATTACAGGATAGCGCCGACTCCACCTGCAGAAGTCGCCAACGCCTGGGCTTTTGGGCTTGTCGAGGCGCTCCCGGAGTCGCGGGTTCGAGACCGAACAGTCGTCTGAGCAGTTTGCTCACTATTTCCTCCTGGCTTGTCGCCTGAAGAGCCTTCGGATCTTGTCCATCAGGCCGAGCCGGTCCCTTTGGATTGTGACCCAATCGCAGCCAAGGAAAGGTTTCCCGCCCCATTTTTCTTTGAAGCGTCGGATGTCTGGGTTCACACCCAATCCCAAATTAAGGCGTAGTTTTCCCTCCCGGGCCGAGATCCGGGCCATTTCATAAAAGAGGATATCCGTGGCGCCCGGCACATGATTTCCTCGGGATCGAAAATTGAACAGATAAAATCCATAATCGGCGGAGCCAAGATCCAGGATGGTGAAAGAGATCAACTCCTCTCCTTTGCGCGCCTCGATGAGTCGGGCCGTTTTGGAGCGTTCAAGGTATTGTGGTATACTGCGGAAGATCCACTGATGAGCGGCGCCTAGGTTCCGCTCCCTGAGAAAACTTTCTATCAGCGCCTCGTGGTCTTTGCAGAAGGCCGATTCGGCCACAGTCAGCTCTCGACCGGCTCGCCTCAGCATGTACGCTTCTCCCGGCTTGACGTCGCACAAAGGGAGATCCAGTCCGAAATACTCGTCGGCGTCCCGTTCCGGCTTAATTCCCGGCGCCATGACGGTGATGGCGCCGGGCTGAAACCGCTCACATACAGATTCTATTACCTCTTGAATATCCTGGCCGCTCTGTCCATCAGGAATAACCGGCAGGGGATATCCGATTAATATGAGGATGTCGCTCCGAGAAAAACACAAGTACCCTTCGTGAAGATAAGGTTCAGCGGGCGATACGGTCTGAACGTAGTCCACCAGATGCTCGGGGATATATGCGTGCTTGAAGATCATATCTCGTTGCGCTTCGGTAAGCATTGGATTTTCTTCACCCTCGGGTTGGCAATAGGTCCGCCGACGTCACCAAGTAACTCTCTTACACTATAGGACTAATTCTACTCGAAAGAACCTCTGAATGGAAACCGGTCGGATCTCGCGAACGCCGTGGAAGCCGGGGCTGGGTGATAGTTTGACTTCCCGTAATTGCACATGGACATGTCAAGCGGCGCAGCGAAGCAATCTCTCTCGGGTGAGTGAATGGATGCTATTCTTTGTCCTTGACAAGATGAGCCTTGAAGATGTTTAACAATTTTCTAATCTCCCGCGCCTCCTCCATTCCGGACCGCCTTGTCCTCTGTAAGGCCTGCGGCGGACGCGCGTCTTTAAAGGCAGTCGTTGTTCAAGCGTATGACCTCCCGAGCGGCGTCACTGAATGATGCCGTGGCCTTAAGGCAAAAAAGCATTTATCGATGAACATATTGATGGAAAATCGAAACCGGCGCAGACTGGAGCGGTGGCAACGGCCTTGGTTGTTCCACGCTAATCCCGGTTGGGCCGTAGCGTTAAGGGTTTTTTGACAAGGAGACTCGATCATGTTTGATACAGTTGTTCCCGCTGGGCCGGATGCGGTCGCGGAAAAAGAGATCAACCCCGGGTTGGACCTGGTAACGGAAATAGGCCGGTTGAGGCGCGAGAAAAATGCGGTTATATTGGCTCATTACTATCAAGACGGCAAGATTCAGGACCTGGCCGACTTCGTGGGCGATTCCCTGGACCTGTCCCGAAAGGCCGCTGAGACCACCGCGGATGTAATCGTGTTTTGCGGTGTCCGGTTCATGGCCGAAGTGGCCAAGATCCTGAGTCCTTCCCGAACAGTGCTGCTTCCCGACGCCGACGCCGGATGCACACTGGAAGAGGCCTGTCATCCGGATAGATTTCGAGAGTTCAGGGAAAAGCACCCGGACCATCTCGCAATAACATACATCAACTGTTCCGCAGAAGTTAAAGCTCTCTCCGACATCATTGTCACGTCATCTAATGCCGAACATATAGTTAGCCGGCTTCCCGAAGATCAGCCGATACTTTTTGCGCCGGATCGTCATCTCGGGGCCTACATCAACAGGAAAACCGGCCGAGAAATGACTCTGTGGCCGGGCGGTTGTGTGGTTCATGAACAGCTTTCGGAGGCGGTTCTCGTGGATCTTATGTCCAACAACCCCCAGGCGGTGGTTGCGGCTCATCCGGAGTGTCCGGAGCAAATTCTGCGTCACGCTCACCACATAGGGTCCACGCGATCAATTCTGGATTTTGCCGCAAAAACCGCGGCGCCGGAAATCATTGTGGCGACCGAACCGAACCTTATCCATCAAATGAAGCGGACGGCCCCAGGGAAGAAATTCATACCCTTATCCGGACCGGCCGGCGGAACAGAAGGCGTCAAGTGTCCCTTCATGGCCAAGAACACACTGGAGAAACTGTATCTATGCTTGATCAACGGAGCGCCTAGAATTGAGATGCCGGAGACGCTAATTTTGCAGGCAAAAAAGCCTTTGGAGCGGATGCTTGAAATGTCCCCCGCTCCGGCCCAAAAGCTCCCGTGATCGACTGGAGGCCACTGCGAATGATGACGATGCCCTAATTTGTCTCTTGCTCCCGCATCTTCGGGAATGACGACCCGTCGAGTCGCCAGATTGAAGTTCTTGCAAGCGAGGTCTGGACCCCGCGTTTCGCGGGGTTTCAGGAAATTTCCCTCCAGCCGCCTTTTCATAGTAAGGAGTTCACAATTGTCTAACAAAACGCTTCTGGAAATTGAGAATCCGGCCATACAGTGTTTTATTGAACAAATAATTGCAGAGGATGTGGGGCGCGGCGATATTACCTCGCTCGCGGTTATTCCGGAACAAGCGTTCTTCAGCGGGGTCATCTCGGCACGGGAACTTGCGGTTCTTGCCGGTATGGAAATCGCTATGGAAATATTTCGCAAACTGGTCCCCCAAGTGGTTCTGGAAATATTTGCCAAGGATGGCGATCTCGTGAAACCCGGCGACACGCTGGCGAGGATAAGTGGACCCGCCAGAGGGCTGCTCACCGCGGAACGCACCGCCTTAAACATCTTGCAACATTTGTCCGGAATTGCCACGCTGACTCGAACATATGTGGATCGTATGGCAGGAACGAAGACGATCCTCCTGGACACGCGCAAAACCATTCCCGGTTTGCGGAGCTTGGCCAAGTACGCCACTCGTATGGGTGGAGCTCAAAATCATCGGATGCGTCTCGATGACGGCGTGTTGATCAAAGACAACCACATTGCCGTATGCGGTGGAATAACGGAAGCCGTGGCCAAGGCCAAAGCGGCTGGTCTGGCGCCAATTGAGGTCGAGGTGGAAACCATCGACCAAGTCCGGGAGGCCGTATCGGCAGGAGCCGATATGCTGCTCCTGGACAATATGGATGCCGCGACCCTACGCAAAGCTGTGGAAATTGTCGCAGGCCGCGCAAAAACCGAGGCGTCGGGCGGTGTCAATCTTGAAACCATCCGCGGCATGGCTGAAACGGGCGTCGATTTTATTTCCGTAGGGAGAATCACCCAATCGGCTCCGGCGGTCGACATCGGCCTGGACTGGGCCACCACAGTCTGACCTGCTGTTACAGCAATCTTTCTCGAGTTCGCGAGAGACGTCAAGCATTGCTTCAAGGGCGCCAAAACCTCACGATGTCATTGCGAGGAGCGAAGCGACGAAACAATCCCCGTCGTTCGTGCTTAGGAGATTGCTTCGCTGCGCTCGCAATGACAACTTTCCCGCTTTGTCGGCGTAAGAGACGCCGCCATTTTCAGCGTGGCGCGTCTGCGAAGCTCTCTTGAAGGAACATCTAATGGAAGACCAGTTGTTTTTCGATACTTTGGTAATAGGTAGCGGAGCCGCAGGATTAAGACTTGCTTTGGCCTCCGCGGATAAGGCCCGGGTTGCCGTGATCTCCAAAGGGTCTTTTGAGGATAGCAGCACGTTCAACGCCCAGGGAGGAATAGCTGCGGTGCTGGACGACCGCGATTCGGTGGAATCGCACATCCAGGACACCCTGAAGTCCGGAGCCGGACTGTGCGATCCGGATGCGGTTCGTTTCATAGTGGAACGAGGTTGCCAGGCAATTGAACAGCTTGTTAGAAGCGGGGTCGAATTCACTCGTGAGCAGACCCCGGATGGTAAGTGGGCTTATCACCTGACTCGCGAGGGCGGTCACAGCCACCGTCGGGTGGTCCACGCCACGGACGCCACAGGCCAGGCTGTGGCTACCGCACTCGTTACTCAGGCCCGGCTTGAGCCTAACATCACGCTTTTCGACCATCAGATGGCCGTCGATCTCATCCGTGATAGACGCGCCGCCGCCGGCCGCTGTGTCGGGGCCTATGTTTTGGATAGAAAAACGAAAAAGGTCCGCACATTCACCGCAAAAGTAGTGGTTCTTGCCACGGGCGGGTGCAGCAAGGTTTATTTGTATACCAGTAATCCGGACGGGGTGACGGGGGACGGCATAGCGATGGCCTGGCGAGCGGGCGCCCGGGTCGCAAACATGGAGTTTTCGCAGTTCCATCCCACCTGTCTGTATCATCCCCAGGCGAGATCGTTTCTTCTGACTGAAGCCTTGCGCGGCGAAGGCGCTGTCCTACTTCTTCCAGACGGGACTCGATTCATGCCGCGTTTTCATCCGTTGGCTGAATTGGCCCCCCGTGACATAGTGGCGCGAGCCATAGACCACGAGATGAAGCGGTTGGGTATCTCGTCGGTTTATCTGGATATCACTCACAAACCGGCAAGCTTTATCAAGAGCCATTTTCCCATGATTCACCGCCGGTGTAAGGAATTCGGCTTCAACATAACCAAGGAACGAGTTCCGGTAGTCCCTGCGGCGCACTTTACCTGCGGCGGGGTGATGACGGATCTGAACGGGAAGACCGATATACCTGGCCTTTATGCGGTGGGAGAGGTTGCTTGCACGGGTTTGCACGGCGCTAACCGCATAGCGAGCAATTCTTTGCTGGAGTGTCTGGTAATGTCGGCGTCCGCCGCTCTGGACATATTGGGAGAGCTGCGCACGGCTCCGGAACCTTCCGTGGCGCCTGTCTGGGACGCCACCGGAGTAACCGATTCCGATGAAGAGGTGGTCGTTTCACACAACTGGCAGGAACTTCGGCGATTCATGTGGGACTACGTGGGGATTGTGCGGACCACTAGGCGCCTGGAACGTGCGAAACGCCGCGCTGACATGTTGTTGCGTGAGATTTCCGAGTACTATGGCAAGTTTTACGTGACCGCCGACTTGTTGGAGTTGCGGAATCTAGCCGTGGTGGCGGATCTCATCATTCGCTCCGCGATGGCTCGCAAGGAGAGCCGAGGCCTTCACTATACTCTCGACTACCCGGACCCCGACGACAGCAAACTACCGGAGCCAACCATTCTGGTTCCCGAGAAATACTCGACTGAAGGACTGCGCCTCACTGGGGACGTCGAAACTTCCTAATTTATTCTAATCGGACGGCCAAAGGATGTTATTTTTTTGCCGACCGACATAAACCTGTTATCATCGATTGCGGGCAGGATGTCTTCACGCAGTTGAGAGGTATGTGATGTCAAAGGACACCGGCAAGGGGGAGAAAAAACGGGATCTTTGGGGAAGCCGCAGAGGGCTCAGCCTGGAAGCGCTAAGACGCGGATTTATGGATCACCTTCGGTATTCACAAGGAAGAGTCCCCGCTATTGCGACGCGGAATGATGTATATATGGCCCTCGCTTACACGGTGCGGGATAGGTTACTTCATCGTTGGATTAGGAGTCTCGAAACATACCTCAAAGGCGACGTCCGCGCGGTCGCTTATCTTTCCGCAGAATTCCTGCTGGGGCCACAGCTCGCCAATAACTTGATTAATTTGGGGATTTATGAGGAGGTCCGCAAGGCCTTTGAAGACGTCGGAGAGGACTGGAACGCCATTCTGGAGCACGAGCCGGAACCTGGTCTGGGTAACGGAGGGCTTGGCCGGTTGGCGGCGTGCTTCCTGGATTCTCTCGCAACTTTGCAGGTTCCTTCCGTAGGCTACGGAATACGTTACGAATTCGGAATTTTCACTCAGAACATTCGGGACGGCTATCAGGTCGAGAGCACGGACAAATGGCTGCATTTTGGAAATCCCTGGGAAATCCACCGACCGGAAATTGCCTACGATGTGAAACTCGGCGGCCATACGGAACATTACCGCGATGAAAAGGGACATTATCAAGTTCGTTGGGTTCCTAATCGAGTAGTGCGCGGAGTCGCCTACGACACTCCCGTCCTGGGGCATAACGTAAACACCTGCAACACCTTGCGGTTATGGAAGGCCGAAGCGGCTGAATCTTTTGATTTTCAGGCGTTCAACGTCGGGGACTATTACGGCGCGGTGGACGAAAAGGTCTATTCCGAAAACTTGACAAAAGTGCTTTATCCAAACGACGAACCCGCTCAAGGAAAACAACTCCGTCTCGAACAGCAGTATTTTCTGGTGTCATGCTCTCTGCAGGACATGTTGAATATACACCTCATAGGCGCTCTTGCGCCTACGGCGTTTCATAAAACATTCGCGGCGCAATTGAACGACACTCATCCATCGCTGGCGGTGCCGGAACTTATGCGTTTGCTGATTGACGAGCACGACGTCACATGGGATCAGGCATGGGAAGTAACATGCAACACGTTCGGATACACCAATCACACTCTGTTGCCGGAAGCGCTGGAAAAATGGCCCTTACCGCTGTTCGGGTCGTTACTGCCCAGGCATCTGGAAATCATTTATGAGATCAATCAACGGTTTTTGGACGAAGTTCGAGCCCAATATCCCGGCGACAAAGATCGCATCGCACGCATGTCGTTGATTGACGAAACAGGCGAAAAATACGTGCGGATGGCAAATCTCGCATGCGTTGGCAGTTTTGCCATAAACGGCGTAGCGGAGTTGCACACGGAGTTGCTCAAAAGAGACGTGCTCAGTGATTTCTATGAGTTGTTTCCGACAAAATTCAGTAACAAGACCAACGGGGTAACCCCTCGCCGTTTCATTGTGTTGAGTAACCCCTCGCTTGCAGATTTGATCTCAGGGAGAATCGGCGACGCCTGGATTACGAACCTGGACGAATTAAGAAAACTGGAAGATTTCCTAAACGATGACGATTTCCGCGCCGCTTGGAGCGGAGTCAAGAGACTGAACAAGATCGAGCTTTCCAGGGTCGTGCTGGATCTCACAGGCGTAGCCGTGAACCCGGAATCGCTTTTCGACATCCAAGTCAAGCGTTTCCACGAATACAAGCGACAACTCCTGAACGTGCTCCACGTCGTGACATTGTACAATCGCATCAAAAAGAATCCTGAATCGGATATTACGCCACGAACCGTTATCTTTGGAGGAAAAGCGGCTCCGGGATACTTCATGGCCAAGTTGATCATAAAGCTGATCAATTCGGTGGCCGAAGTGGTCAATGGCGATCCGGAGGTAAAGGACCGGTTGAAGGTGGTGTTTTTCCCCAACTTCAACGTGAAAAGCGCTCAGAGAATTTACCCGGCGGCTGACCTCTCGGAGCAAATCTCTACAGCCGGCAAAGAAGCGTCCGGAACGGGGAACATGAAGTTCTCCATGAATGGAGCTCTCACTATAGGTACCCTGGACGGCGCCAACGTGGAGATCCGGGAAGAGGTCGGCCCAGAAAACTTTTTCCTTTTCGGGCTAACATCTCTGGAAGTCTATGAGTTAAAAGCCCAGGGTTATGACGCGTGGGCATACTACGAAGGGAATAGCGAACTAAAAGACGTGATCGACCGGATATCGTCGGGATTTTTCTCATCAGGTGATCATGCGCTCTTCAGGCCAATAGTTGACTCGCTGCTGTACCATGACGAGTACCTGCTTTTTGCCGATTACCAGTCGTACATCGACTGTCAGGACCGTGTGAGCCTAGCGTATAGGGACCAAGACACGTGGACCCGCATGTCGATCCTGAACGCCGCGCGCATGGGAAAATTCTCGTCCGACCGCACGATCCGGCAGTACTGTGACGAAATCTGGAAGATAAGCCCAGTTCCGGTCGGCCTAGAAGATCCGGAAGAAGAGGGGTTGTAGGAAAAGGCCGCAACTAAGTACTGCATGGCGTGAATACGGTGTCGCTCGGTTTGGGCTTATCTTGTTCCCGTAGGATGTGGCGTCGGCATTGCCATACAGGGTTCGTATGGACGCTGCGTAAGGGCGGGGTTTAGAAACTGTCTCAAAACTCCCGAATTGTCGGGAATCGTGGCGCCGTGATTGTAGGGGCGGGGTTTATCCCCGCCCGATATTCGCTAACCTGTTAGGCGGGCGGGGATAAACCCCGCCCCTGCAAACGTTTTCCGATATTATAACAAGGACAGGAATGATAATCCTCATGCAAAGTATGAACTTTCAGATAAGGATCGTGCTACGAATTACGAGGCGCCCATAAGTTTGGGACAGTTTCTAAAACCCGTCCCTACAGGCTCAATGCCGGTGCCATATCCCGGTTAAATCAGCGACCGTATCTATGAAAACGACCACTAAGGAATTCTCGACTTGTGAAGCGCCCTCACCTATTTTCATGACAATCTTTACCCGATGAAGTACAGTCAGGCTGGAGGAGTTCGCCATGGGTTGTGTCACCAAGCTGTTTGTTTACATTTTGGCCCTTTCGTCCATAGGCTTGCTTTCCGGCTGTAAGGAAGACGCCGCCAAACCTGTTCCGCCCCCTGAGGTTACCGTGAGTCTGCCGGCCAGGCAGGATGTGACCAAATATTTGGAGTACACCGGCACTGCGGCCCCAGTGGAAAAGGTCGAAATCCGGGCGCGGGTGCAGGGTTACCTCCAGGAAATAAAGTTCGCCCCAAGATCGCATGTTAAGGCGGGAGACCTGCTATTCGTCATCGACCCGGATCCGTTCAAGGCTAAAGTCGATCAGGCCCAAGCGACTTTGGCCGCCAGAAAAGCGGCTCTGGAATTGGCGCAGGTCGAGTATGAAAAAGCCAAATCTCTGGAAGCCAAAGACGCTGTCAGCAAAATCAAGCTGATTGAACAGACGGCAAAACGGGATGTGGCAAAAGCCGAAGTCGAGCAAGCTCAGGCCGATCTTGACGCCGCAAACGTGGAGCTCCGTTACACCGACGTAAGATCGCCCATAAATGGTGAGGTCGGCAGGAATCTGGTTGACATGGGTAACCTCGTCTCGGCGGACAAGACCCTGCTTACGACCATAGTCAACGATCACTCCATTTACGTGTACTTCAATATCAGCGAGCATGACGTGCTTGCTTTAGCCAGAAAATATCTCAAAGATGGGAAGATTTCAGCGCCGGATTCCGATGTAATTCCGGCGTCCATGGGATTGGCCGATGAGAAAGGCTACCCGCACGTGGGTAAAATAGACTTTTCCGATGTCGAACTGGACGCCTCGACCGGCACCATGCAGGTTAGAGGAATATTCCCGAATCCTGAGGGCCTTTTCACTGCGGGGATGTTCGTCCGTATACGTGTTCCGATTGAAAAAAGTATGAAGTTATTGACGCCGGATACCGCCGTGCAGGTGGATCAGGAGGGACGATATCTACTCATCGTCGGCAAGGGCGACATAGTGGAACAGCGCAGGGTGCGTGTGGGACAAGATGTGCAAGGTCTTCGCGTCATCGAGGAAGGCCTGACCGACAAAGACCTGGTAGTAGTCAATGGGATGAGGCGGGCCAGGCCCGGAACCAAAGTGAACCCGATTCAGGCCGCAAACAAGCCGTCTCCGGTCCAAGGACCTTCATCAACAGAGGCCAAACCGGGGGCGGACAATGATTAGCCTTTTCTTCATCGATAGGCCGATTTTCGCAGCCGTAATCTCAATCTTGATAGTCATTGCCGGCGCCGTCGCGGTGTTTACGTTGCCTGTAGCGCAGTATCCCGATATCACCCCTCCGATGGTTCAGGTAACGGCGAGCTATCCCGGAGCCGATCCCCAAGTGGTTGCCGACACCGTGGCCGCCTCAATTGAACAAGAAGTCAACGGCGTCGAGAACATGCTCTACATGAGCAGCACCAGCGCAAGCAACGGGTCTTATACGCTTAAAATCACTTTTGAGCTCGGCACGGATGTGGACATGGCGTCAGTGCTTGTTCAAAATCGGGTCGCTCGGGCTATTCCCCGATTACCCGAAGCGGTCCAACGGCAAGGGGTAATCACCAAGAAATCGTCCACCAACTTTGTCAACATTCTGGGCGTATATTCTCCGAATGGTCGTTTCGACGATCTATATATCGCCAATTATGTCACGATACGGATTAAAGACAGGTTGGCCAGACTGAAAGGAGTCGGCGATCTATACATCCTCCCTGAAAAAGACTACGGGATGAGGATATGGCTGGACCCAAACCGGCTTGAGTTCAACAAGTTGACCACTACCGACGTCGTCAACGCCCTCAAGGCTCAAAATGTGCAGGTCGCGGCTGGACAGATCGGGGCGGAGCCGGTTCCTCAGGGGCAGAATTTTCAGCTCACCATAAATACGCTCGGACGCCTATCGCAGGTGGAGCAATTTGAAAACATAATAGTGAAGCGAGGAGACCGCGGGCGGATGACTCGCCTCAAGGATGTTGCCCGAGTAGAGCTTGGGGGGAAGAATTACGACACGCAGTCTTTTGTCAACGGGTTGCCCGGGGCCACTATAGTGGTGTTTCAGGCGCCCGGTTCAAACGCCCTGGATGTGGCCGACTTAGTCAAGCAAACAATGGAGGACCTGAAAAAGGACTTTCCCGACGGCTTGGACTACAAGATGGTGTACGACGCCTCGAATTTCGTGCGAGCTTCAATACACGAAGTCGTTAAGACCCTCTTCGAGGCGTTTATTCTGGTGTTCATCGTTGTGTTCGTTTTCCTCCAGGACTGGCGAGCGACGTTGATTCCATCGATCACCATCCCGGTGGCCCTAATCGGCACATTCTCCGTTATGGCGCTCCTCGGGTTTTCCGTTAACATGATCACGCTCTTTGGTCTGGTGCTCGCCATAGGCATTGTGGTTGATGACGCCATCGTGGTAGTTGAGAATGTGGAACGAAACATGACGGCGTTCAACCTCAGCGCTCGTGACGCTTCCATACGCGCGATGCAGGAAATCACCGGGGCCGTTATCGGAATAACACTAGTCCTCATGGCCGTTTTTGTGCCCGCCGCATTCCTGGGCGGAATCACCGGCCAATTGTACAGACAGTTTTCGTTGACCATAGCTTTCACCACGCTATTCAGCGCCATAAACGCCCTGACTCTGAGCCCCGCTCTCTGCGCTTTGCTCCTGAAGCCGGGCCACGGCCCCAAGAACGCCTTTTTCAGAGGCTTCAACAGTTTGTTTGACCGGCTTACCGGATCATACGCCTCCGTCACCGGTTTATGCGTCCGACGCATATCGGTCATGATGATCTTGTTCGCCGTCTTGCTCGGAGGCGCTTACTTAGGATTTGTCCGGATCCCGACCGGCTTCCTGCCGGCGGAGGACGACGGACTTGTCCTGGTGAACGCCCAGTTGCCGGATGGAGCTTCGCTCCAAAGAACAAGAGCTGTTATGGACCGGGTGGGAGAGATTCTCAGTAAGACTAAAGGAATCAAGGATTACGTCCTCTCTCCCGGATGGTCGCTGATTGACGGGACCGCGTCCAATATGGGTTTTGCCTTTGCAGCTTTGGAGCCATGGGACGAACGGCTAAAATCGGGCCGCTCCAAGGGCATGATCATTGGTGAACTGGCAAAGAAATTCGACAAAATCCAGGAAGTAGACGGTCTGTTCCCCTTCTCGTTGCCCCCGATTTCCGGACTGGGACAAAGCGGTGGGTTTGAAATGCAGCTCCAGGATCAGACAGGGCTCGGATTAGTGGCTTTGCAGGAGGCTGCGGACGATATCGCGTTATCAGCCGAATCCCGCCCCGACTTGGCCGCAGTGGGGACAACCTTTAGGGCTGAAGGCCCGACGCTCTTCGCCAACGTAGACCGTGACAAGGTCCTTGACCTCCAGATCCCTTTGCAATCCGTCTTCGATACCTTGCAGGCTTACCTGGGATCGGAATATGTTAACGACTTCAATAAATTCGGACGAACATGGCAGGTAAAGGTTCAGGCCGACAGCAAGTACAGAATCAAACCGGAGGACATCACCAGGTTGCAAGTGCGCACTGCCGACGGTAAAATGGTTCCGCTCGGGGCCATCGTCAAAATTGAAGACGCTCTTGGGCCTCAACGAGTGGACAGATACAACATGTACCCTTCCGCGCGAGTCTCAGGGGAGCCGGCTCCCGGATTCAGTTCGGGCCAAGCGTTGAAGACGATGGAGGACTTGGCCGCTGCAAAGCTCCCGAAGGGCATGGGTTATGAGTGGACCGGCATGGCGTACCAGGAGAAAAAAGCAGGCGGTCAGGTGGCGTTGGTGTTTGCGCTGGCGGTCCTGGTGGTTATCTTGATCTTGTCCGCGCAGTATGAAAGCTGGACCGATCCCTTGGCTGTCGTGCTCATCGTTCCTCTAGGAGTCCTGGGCGCAGTGTTGGGACTCATGATCCGGGGCATGGACAATAACCTTTACACGCAGGTCGGGCTTGTGTTGCTGGTCGGTTTGTCTGCCAAGAACGCTATTCTCATCGTGGAATTCGCCCGGGACCTCAAAGAGAAAGGCAAGGGAACCCTGGAAGCCGCCGTTGAATCGGCAAGGCTCCGTTTTCGTCCGATTATAATGACATCCCTCGCGTTTATTATAGGTGTTGTGCCGCTTGTCGCTGCAACCGGCGCCGGCGCGGCCAGTCGCCAGTCTCTGGGAACTGCGGTGTTTTCCGGAATGTTGGGAGTCACCCTCCTTGGAGTGTTTTTCACCCCGGTCATGTATGTTCTTGTCCAAAAGCTGCGGAAATCGAGAAGGGACTCCGTCCCGGCGCCAGGGAAAGCGAGATAAGAATGATCTACAAAATTCCGCTGAGGCTGGCTTCTTCGTATATCGACCAGGACGTTGTTGTAAGAAGCGCGGAACCGGGAGCCCTTGTGAAGGCCGTGCAGGAGGACGATCGCGAGCGAATCAAGAGCGTCCAACTTTTAACGCCCTACCAAGCTTCCGAAGGCCTCAGCCTTCTGCCTCAGTCAATGCCGATAGACCTTTGTCTGTCGGAGCCGCATGTGCGCGACTCGCTGAGTCCTGAATGGATCACACTGGGGAAAACTCACAGTGTGCGTTTGATTGTTCCGGTCCTCCCGGGGTTCAGTCTCATTATGAAGGCGGCCCTGCGAGCAGGCTTGCGGGTCATGCTTGAAATTGATCAACCCAACAAGGAATTGGTGGACGAGCTCATAGACGGTTTCATCTTTTTTACCCTGGAACCGGACGTCAAAGAACCGGTAGACCCATTTTTTAGCCTATTCCGGTCCTTTTTTGCCAAGAAAGCGCAATCTCTATGGCAAATCCAGGAAGAACACCCACTCTCGTATCGCTACGTTACAGACGCCGGCGCCGAAACACTCGCCTCACGATTGGCAGGCGCCGTTGGTCCTGAAAACCTATCCACATTTCCGGCGGACCACAAATTGAATCTTTTTGTCAGCAAGAGCGAATGCTGTAGCTGTCGTTTCTTCGACCGCTGCGAGGGCTATTTTAAGGTTCCTGGACCGGGATATAATTGTTCCGATATTAAGAGATTTTTTGGGCTGATATCGGCAATGGCCGGAGAGCTGCAAGCGGATCTGGCTCAAGCGCAGCGTTCGGGGGCCGCCACGTGAACAGCATCCGAGGATCTCTGAGGTCCTCGACCAAAGTCCTTTCGGTCACCGGTTTGCGCAAGCAGTATGGCGCCACATGGGCGGTGGACGGCGTCACATTCGATGTCGGCCGCAATGAGATTGTGGGACTTCTCGGACCCAACGGCGCAGGTAAGACCACCACGATTAATATGATTCTCGGTGTTCTCGAGCCCACCGCGGGGAACATCGCCATCGAAGGTCTGGACATCGTAAGGCGTCGCGCACGGGCGCTGCAGCAGACCAATTTCGCGGCGGTCTACGCTCCTCTACCCGGTAACTTGACCGTGTATCAGAATCTCCGGGTCTTTGGTCTCATATATGGAGTGAAAGGCCTGCTGGACCGCATTAAAGAGCTGCTCAAACAGTTCGACCTGGAAGAGTTCCGGAATGTGAAATGTGGGGTCCTTTCATCGGGTGAGCAGACCCGCGTCTCTTTGGCCAAGGCGATGCTTAATAGCCCTCATCTTCTTCTTCTGGATGAACCGACAGCGTCACTCGATCCTGCCACGGCCCACGACATACGCAATAAGATCCGCCAATTTGCTGTGGAAGGTCCGGGAGGCGTGCTGTGGACATCGCATAATATGTACGAAGTTGAAGAAGTCTGCGATCGTGTGATTTTTCTTTCCCGCGGAAAAATGTTACTCGAAGGCGACCCGAAGGCTTTGCCCCGAGAGCATGGAAAAGAAACCTTGGAAGATCTATTCATAGCCGTGGCCAGGGAACCACTCGCCATTGAGCAAGGCTAAGTCATGAATTTTAATCGCATCGCAGCCATTGTTCTCCGACACTTTTATCTGATACGTGGGAGTATGTCTCGTGTGCTGCCGTTGTTCCTTTGGGTCGCCATAGACGTAGTGTTGTGGGGCTTCATTACGAAATATCTGAGCGCTGTTACCCACGGATTCAATTTCGTCACAACACTTCTTGGAGCGGTCCTGCTATGGGACTTCTTCGGCCGAGTAATGCAGGGGGTAACGACGGCATTTTTCGAAGACGTATGGTCGCGCAATTTCCTCAACATATTTGCGACGCCTCTATCCATATGGGAGTACATCAGCGGTCTTGTGCTATCGAGCATAGCGACAAGCTCGGTCAGTTTGATCGTTATGCTGATATTGGCAAGCGCCGCTTTCGGGCTCTCGTTGTTCGTCTATGGCCTTGTTCTCATTCCATTCCTCATGGTGCTTTTTTTGTTCGGCATAGCGCTGGGTATATTCGCCATAAGCATGGTGCTTCGCTTCGGGCCGGCGGCGGAGTGGTTCGTTTGGCCCATTCCGGGCTTGCTGTCGCCATTCGTCGGCGTCTTTTACCCACTCTCTACACTGCCGACATGGATTCAACCTTTGTCACGTGTGTTGCCGCCATCTTACGTGTTCGAAGAGATGCGGACCGCAATCTCAGGTGGATCGGTCTCGGGAATGGCCCTATTGTGGAGCGGAGGTCTTGCGGTGGTGTATATCCTGCTCGCCTGCCGGTTGTTTGCGCTAACCTACAGGCAAGCGTTACGAACCGGGCTCATTGCCCGCTATAGCGCCGAGACATTGAGTTAGTGTGAGCGTTCCCCGGGAAACCCCTTTTTGCAACCCCGCGTTTCGCGGGGCCCGGGCCCTTCCCCAAAAACTCCTAACATATTGGCTGGGTAAGCGGTCGCACCTGTGCTTCGAGTAGATCGCGGAGCGCCTTGCGCCGACGGAAGCTTCATAGGCCCACAGGATGTTTGCTTTAATCCTGAAGAGGCAACCGTAACGGGATCATTTCTGAAGCCACGAAGCCTTGGCGCTGGTAGAAGCGAATGGCCGAAGTGTTTACCCGGTCGGTCAACACCATAGCGCGCAGGCAGCCTTCGGCCTGGACCATCTCTATGGCGCAGCGAAGCAACGTGGAACCGAGACCGCTGCCCCGTTTCTCGGGGCGGACCACCATGTCTTCAAAAATGGCTACGGGGCCGCCGCACACCGTGCTGACGCTGTATAAAACGTTAATCATTCCGGCCACCGTGGGACCATCTCGCGACACAAGGATAAAGCCCACCTCCGGATGTTCGATGATCCGGCGCAATCCGGCCGATTGTTTCCCGGCGTCAGGTTGGAAATCGGCTTCCTGGGTGAACAGTATCCTCAACAAATCGCACAATTGCGGCACGTCCTTTAACGTGGCTTTTTCCACTGTGGCCATAAACAATCCTTCCTATATGTGAAAATGTCGACGGGGGACGACTTCTTGAAAGAAGCTTCCCTCCGGATCCCCCTTCACGAATGCCCCGAATCGTGGTTTCATGTGTCGCACGGGCTCTGGAGGCTGTCGGGATAATTAAGAGTTTTTAGGGAGGGGTTCGGGCAGAGACTTTTTGCAGAAAGTCCCTACCCGACAACTCTTTCCAGAGTTCTTGGTTTGTCGAGCGCCTATGCCTGCCAATCGTGCTCCACCGTGTATCCGGCCTCGGTTAATATTTTCTTTATCCCTACCACGTGGGGCGCCTCCACGAAAACCGCCGCGCTCCCGGAATCCAAGTATGGCTTCATCTTTTCGCAGAAGACGGCGTCTCTACTATCAATAACCGTGGGGTTTCGGGTCGGGAACCCATAGGGGTTTCCGGCAATTGAAGCCAGGTTACCGTCCAAATACCATCTCATGAAGTCACGGGTATAACAATCCCAGGAATCTATTCTTTTAAGGAAGTCGGCTATCTGTTGGTGAGACAGGGTTTCCAACACTTCGATTTGATCTTCGATGGTCTCCATGAACACAATCCTTTTCCTTAAGGCGCAGGCGATGGCGTACGCTTCCATGTCAACGGAATGAGTCCAGCCGATTTTTTTGAGATACGCTGTATAAATGCCGAAAAAGATCATCCATGGCCTCATGGGGCCAAGTGTCCGGGCCAAACGGGTAGCCGCCTCGGAAACCGTGAGTTCGCCGGCCGGGAACACCCAGTCCCGTGGAGCCTCCAGATCGAGCACATCCGCGACCTTGGAGATGGTCTTTTCATCGAGTCTGTCAAGGATTCCGCCGCCGTCTTCCCCTTGCATGCCTGCTGCCACCACTCTTTCCATGCTGAATGGATCCAGGGGGCCTTCAAAGAGCGCAAATTCAGATGCGTTCAATAATTTCCCAAGCGACTTTTTGAAGCTATACGGCGAAAAATGAGCTGTTCCCACCAGGAAGGACGTCCGAGGGCCTCTCTCCACTCGCCATACCATCCGCAATTCTTTGCGCCAAGGCGCTCTCCAGAACATGTCCAGGCGACCTCTCCTTTACGTCAGCCCAACAGCTCCCAGGATCGAATCCATCAGAGAAGCTTTTCTGAAGGTTAGTTCGCATAGTTCGTAGGGTATTGTCGGCATGCCACCCCATTTCTCCTTAAAGGCTCTTATTCCCGGATTGACTCCTATGCCGAGATGGATGAACCGCTTTCCCAGGTCCGTTCCCAGCGCGATCATATCAGCGACAAGCAGATCCGAAGCCCCTGATATGTTGTTCGTTTTGGAGTGACACCCTATAACGTATGTCACAAAGTCTTTCGGGGCGCAATCGATCACGAAGAAGGCGGCCAGCCTGCCCTGACGGTCCCATACATTCGCGACAGCGGCCCCTTCCGCTATTCCGACGTAGTCCCACATTCTGAAAAGAAGCTCACGAATCCTGGGCGGCGGAGCGGCTCGGGTCACGAATTCCTGAGCCAGTGTACGATGGACTTGAGTTAATTGGCTGGAGCGCTCGACCGTCCCTGCTTCTTTGGCTTTCCTCACCATACGACCCAAAGTTCCGCTTGGCGCAAGGGCTGGAAGATTGAGTGTATAATAGCTGTCAGTTGAACGTTCCACGCATGCCTTGACAAAGGACTGAGGTGTTTCCGGCGCTATGAGCGACAGATTGACAGGCTGAAAGACCTTGATTATCCGTTCCAAAGTCTTTTCGAAGCGGTCAAGCTCGAAGCCACCTTCCAGAGGATAACCCACGACGATAATCCCGTATTGCGTTTGACAGCAGAAATAATCCTCGAAAAGAAGAGGTTCTCCTCCAGAAAGCATGGCCATGAGTTCTGCGCTGTGTTCGGGCACGTAAGCCTTTTCAAAAAGCTTCTTTTGATCTTCCGGTGAAAGCATGATCGAGCCGAGGCAATGATCTATCCATGAATTGTGGCGTTTACAATGATCGTAACGAAAACCGGAAGCGACGTCAATCGCCTTGAAGCCGCAGGTATTCTACTACTTGTCAAACTGCTTTCCTGGGCTCCCGATGACTCGTCAGAGTGTCTTTGCGAGATTGAAACGTTGAAGCAACGGCGGCATCGGCTACTCATAGCCAAATGGCTGCTAAGAAGAAACTTGACTCCAGGCTCACTGTAAGCTATAACCGCCAAAGGTCATGAACTAGGCTTTGAAATTTGAAGCCACCCAGGCCAACTTAAGGCTATGGGTGGCTTTTCTTTTTTGGGGAGAGACGGAATGGAGGCACGGGAGCGACCATATCAGCCTGCGTTGCTGGTGATTGATGTTCAGAATTATTTTTTTCGACCGGATTCTCCGGCTTACCTTCAGGCAAGCCCAACGATACTGCCGCGAGTCAACGAGATTATTGAAAAAGCCGTCTGCAAAGGATGGCCGATTGTGTTTACGGTCCACCACGGACCTTCCGACCCCGACAATCTGATGGGGAAAAAGTGGCGCCACCACCCTGGAGGAGAGGAATGCTCTCTTTATTCAGGGCTCACAATCCCTCCGGAGGCCTACCAGATTGAGAAGGAATATTATTCGGCCTTTGTGAAAACGGATCTGGAACAGACCCTCCGGGAGCGAGGTGTGGACAAGATCGTAATTTGCGGCGTCATGACACACCTCTGCGTTGACACTACAGCCAGGCACGCTTTTTTGCTCGGATTCGAGCCCATTATAGTGTCCGACGCTTGTTGCTCTAAAAACCACCTTTATCATGAGGGATCATTATTGGCCCTTGGACATGGCTTTGCGGAAATAGTTCGGACCGAGCGGATCGAGATGGTCGAGTCATGAGGGCATTTGATCTGGTCATAGTCGGAGGCGGCCCGGCAGGTTTGGCGGCGGGAATTCAGGCGGGTCATATGGGCCTGAGCGTTGTGATCATGGAAAGATCGGGCTGGGGTGGCAGACTGGTTCTGGCACGAAAAGTCGAGAACTTTCCCGGTTTACCGGAACCTCTCAGCGGGAGCCGGGTAGTCGAAAGAATGGTGGCTCACGCCAGAGGCAAAGGCCTGTTGATGAACCTAGATAGCTGCGAATCCATTGAATGCGTGGCAAACGCCTTTGTCGCGCATGGCGCTAATCACAATTATGAAGCAAAGGCAGTTATTGCGGCGGTCGGCGTTGAGCCGAAAAGGCTGGTTTTACCGGGAGCGGCTTCGGACAGGCGGCGCATTTTCTACTCCTGGCGAGATATTCCTGAAATCAGGGGAAAAGGGGTCCTGATAATAGGCGGAGGCGAGATAGCCCTTGATCAGGCGTGCACTCTCGCTGAAAAAGGCGCATTTCCTACGCTATTGATCAGAGGAAGCGCGCCTCGGTCATTCGATAAGTTGGTCCAGGAGGCCGTCGCCCTGGGCGCGGAAGTCAAATTGAACTCAACCGCGCGGCGGGTTGAGGCCGGAGATGGGCATATATCGGTTGAAATAGCTCAAAACGGTCTTCTTGACAAACAGGACGCTGATTATGTCCTGGTCGCCATCGGCTCCGAACCCTGCGGGATAAACATCTCCGCTTCAGCCCGAGCAATGGCGGGAAGAGGCTTATATTGGGCCGGCGATGTGGATTCAGACCACCGGCAAGCCGCCATAGCCGTGGGAGACGGCATCAGGAAGGCTATGATTGTATATGAACACCTGCGGGAGGTCCAATAGCATGGAAATATTGATAAACACGGGTAAACCGGAAGTGGCGGAAGTCTATGTGGCCAGGATGCGCAACGATCCCGATTATCTTGTGGAATTCGTGGACTCGTGCGATCCCGGCGGAGGGGATAGATCCCAAAAATGGGTCATTATCATTTCCAGCCAATTCGGATGTCCGGTCAAATGCCTGATGTGCGACGCTGGAGGGGATTTCAAGGGCAACCTAACCGCTTCAGAATTGCAGTTGCAGATCGATCAGGTATTGTCGGCGCATCCGGAGATATCCCCGTCGGCCTGCCCCAAACTCAAAATTCAGTTTGCGCGTATGGGAGAGCCCGCGTTAAACGACGCAGTTCCGGAAAACATACAGTGGTTGAAGCATCGTCTTCCCAACTCGATACCGTGTATCGCCACAATAGCCCCCGCCGGTCGTCAAAAATGGTTCGACAGGATCATGGAGCTCAGGGAGGGTTTTCAAGACTTCCAGCTCCAATTTTCGATGCACTCCTCCGATCAGTCTGTACGGGACAAGTTGATGCCCTACCCAAAGATGTCATGGCAATGGATGGCGGATTACGGCAAACAGTTCTATCGCCCGAATCAGCGTAAGGCGTCTTTGAACTTCGCATTATGCCCCGAGTCGCCGGTTGACGTCGAGGTAATCAGGGACAACTTTGATCCGGATTTTTTCGCTATCAAGCTGACCCCGCTCAATCCCACGGATTCCGCCCTGAAGCACACTTTCACCGATACGAAGGAGAGATCCGCGGCGGACAACCTGGTTGAAATAAAGGCCGCCGATTTCGAGCGTGTAGGTTACCGAGTGGTCAGGTCGGTCGGCAATATGGAAGAAAATCTCATAGGAAGCAATTGCGGGCAGGCAATCAAGAAGATGCTGCTTAACATGGCCGACAAGAAGAAGCCACCTCATGCTCTTGACGTCAGATGCGCTTAGCGCCGGGCGCCAAAACGATTCTGTCTTCATGATCGTTAATTGCTGCGCCCTTCCGCTGCTTACTCCCAATGCCGGTTACTCAAGGGTTAAACCTTGAATTTCCTATGTGGGGCATGCTTTCTAGCCTGCCGATTGCACAACCAAATTGACCGCAGCCCGGAAGGCCTGGGCCATATCCAATTCTCTTAAGTCAATAGCATTGTTCGGCTTACTCCGACCCTTGGCGAGCATGGGCGTTAGACGAATGGGAATGCTGCGAGGCCCGGCTCCTTCTCATCCGTCCCACTCCATCGGCGAAGACGATTGAGCAAGGGAAGTTATTCCATTATGTCTTTCCTCTAAATCCATCCGCCCCATCAGAGCATTCTATGATCCGCATTTCACGGCATTGCGTGAGATTTCCGTCTGAGGACATAATCGGGGAAGAATCTGAATCTAGGAGCCCTATTTACGATAGATCGCTCCACTGAGGCGCCGGCCGGCCTTTCAAAAAGTTTTGGACCTTCAAACAATTAAATGGTACATGAGCTACAAGTAATTCAAATTCAGGGCCGGGGCGCGCGATCCTGGACCTTCATCATACCGGTGTGTCACATGGGCAAACAGTCAATAGGCGCTAAGGAGGTCGTGGCCGACATCAAGTCGGGCATGACCGACGCGGAGCTGGGGAAGAAGTACGGACTAAGCTCTAAAGGACTTGAGAGCCTTTTTCGCAAACTCGTAACCGCCAAACTCTTGGATGAGTCGTATGTTCTCAAACGCTCGGCTACAGAAGCCGCCAGTGGTCTCAAACGTTCCGCCGCGGAAGCCGCTGAGAAGGCCCCAGAAACCCGGGCCGTCCCCTGCTCCCGCAGCTCGGGCTCAGGGCTCCGGATCCAAACAGCCTTCGGAATTGGCTTTGGCTGTGGCTCAGGATATTAAAGACGGGAAGCATGACGCGGAGATCATGCGAGTTCATGAACTGAGCCCGGGCATGCTGAATCAGATCAAGGCCGACCTTGTGGCAGCAGGACTTCTTGCGCCTCCGAGGATAGGATCTACGGAAGATGGATCGACCAGACCTTGTCCCTTCTGCGGTAGAGAGGTTGAGGAATCCGCGTCCGAATGTGTGTACTGCGGCCGTTTGCTCGAAGCGGGTCCGTCCGAACGGACGGCGGCTCCGCTGACTCCGCCCCGTCCTTTTTCCGGCGCGCGTTCCGAAGAAGACTTCTCCGAAGATGAGAAAGCCTGTCCCTGGGAGGACCGAGAAGGCTACGGAACTCTAAACGCCTATTTTCAAACCGCGACGAAATGTTTGCTTACCCCCACGAAGTTTTTTCACGATCTTCCCCTGAACGACGGTTACCTTAACCCAATCCTTTTTGCGGCCATGACAGTGCCGGTGGTGGCCGTGAGCATGTATATTTTGATGGCGCTGTTCGGCGGAGTTCATATCGGCGGATTGTTGTTTTTTATATTCGGGGTGTCTTGTTTGTTTGTGGGGTCGCTAATCGTGGTCCCGGTAATTTTGGCGATCTCCAGCGGTATATTGCATTTGTGCCTTCATCTGGTGGGAGGCGCAAACGAAGGATACCAGGCGACTTTTCGTGTCGTCGCATACTCATGGGTAACGAACCTTTTCGGCATCATTCCTATTGTCGGCTCCCTGGCCAGCCTATGGGGGTTAGTCCTAACCGTCATCGGGCTGAGAGAAACTCATAAAACCACTACAGGAAGCGCCGTCTTAGCGGTCGCGATTCCCGCCGGCGTGGCTGCGCTGCTGTCGATTATCGCTCTGATTTCAGGGGCCATCACCCTGGGAACCGTCCTGAACAAAGGCATGCCGGATCAAGCGTGCGCTCATGTTGAGACCTACATAGCGCGGGTGGACGCCGCGGCCAATCTTGACGCGGAATTAATCGAAAACGAAGTGTATGCGGCGTTGAGGGATCTCCAGCGAGACCTGGGGCCTTCCAAAAACAACCCTCGCGTTCCTGTGCTCCTGGTAAAGGCCAGCCTATTTGGAACAGCGACGGTCCAGCGGAACAAGGGAGGCAAGCAGTCCACCCTAAATGTGGAGCAACTGCGCGAGGATCTGCGCAAGATGTGCAGGAAGTGATTACGGTCGGATTCTGTTATCCGAAGAGTAATCTCGCTGCGTCTTTACTCTAGCCCGGAAAACGTCTTAGGCCGGATCCATACGGACGTTACCACGCTAATTCGGGAGACCTCACATACATGATTGCGAAACCCGTCCTTCGTGCATTTATCCTGGTTCTTTTCCTTTGCCACTCCGCGTTGGCGCTTTTGGGCCAGTCCGAACAGCAGGCTGTTTCGGGAACAGTCAGCGGCGTAGTTCAGAAAGTCGGTTTCAGGGCCATGATTCTTAAGCAGGCTATTCGCCGTAATCTTGCGGGAACGGCGGAAAACCTTGAGAATGGGACTGTGCAATTTGTTCTTCAAGGCGACGCGGATAGAATTGAACAAGCCCTTAAAGTCATGCGTAAAGGCACTCGCAAATCCAGCAATGTGAACATCGAAACTCACCCGACAAGTGTGGACGCTAATCTCAAAACGTTCACCGTCAATGGCTGGACTTCGTCAAGCCGCAAAATCACCACTCCTTACAATCTCGTTTTCACCCTCAGGCCGGACAACACATCTATTTCCAGCGGGGAGTCTAAAAGAATCTATCACGATATCCTCGAAAGCGCCGTCAGCCCAGAAGATTTGAAGAAATTGGATAAGAACCCGGATTAGAGTTCGCGCTGCTGCGTCAAATCCCCCCTTGTTTCTAAATCGCCTCGAAAGTGCTAAAGTGTTAGGACTTGGCCCGCTGATTCCACATGATTGGCCGACTCGAAGAATGACATTCCAAGCCTACACGCCACTTCCCGATACCAAGCCGCGCAGATTTGCCCGCCTCCGGCAGTCCCGAAAGATGTATCCGTTCGCAGCCATAGTCGGTCAGGACTCAATGAAGCTGTGCCTGATTCTCAATGCGATTAACCCACATGTGGGCGGGCTCCTGATCAGAGGAGAAAAAGGAACGGCAAAGTCAACCGCTGTTCGGGCCTTGGCCGACATTCTCCCGGAAATCGAAGTTGTGGCCGATTGCCCGTATTCCTGTTACCCGAAAGAGGTCGAGGGCCTCTGTCCATCCTGTCGGAGTCGGCGCATTGAGGTCGGAATACGAACTGTGCGTGTCGCGGAATTCCCTTTGAACGCCACGGAGGAGATGGTGGTCGGCGGCCTGGATTTCTCTGCCTCTGTCGGCCAAGGGGCCGCAGTGTTCCAACCGGGATTGATGGCTCGGGCAAACCGGGGAATCCTATACATCGACGAAGTGAATCTGCTTCCGGATCATCTCGTGGACGTAATCTTGGACGTGGCTGCTTCCGGTGAGAACCTTGTGCAGCGCGAGGGCATATCGCACCGGCATCCCGCCAATTTCATCCTTGTAGGCTCCATGAATCCGGAGGAAGGGGAAACTCCGGCCCCAATTATTGGACCGATTCGGATTGTGCGTAGATGTTCACGGCGAGCGGGACCTGTCGGCCAGGGTTGAGGTCCTTCAACGACGGCTGGAGTTCGACCGTGCTCCGGAGGCTTTTGCCCGCGAATTTGCCGATGAGAACAGGCTGCTCGCGGATAGAATCGCACAGGCGCGCCATAAGCTGCCGGGGGTAGCGCTGCCGGAGGAGTTGAACGGACTGATCTCCAAGATCTGCGGAGACCACAATGTGGCGGGACACAGGGCCGACATTGTAATTGCCCATGCGGCAAGAGCTATGGCGGCTTTTGAATCCCGCGAGGTCGTCACGTCGGAAGATGTCCGGGCCGTGGCGATCCCCGCGCTTGCACACAGGGCTCGCAAGTGGGTTCAGGCTGAAAACGCCTCCGAGCAAACGAATTACCAAAACAGCTCGGGGTACCAAAAACCGCCCTCGGGCTACCCCGAGGAATACCCGGAGAGCGAACCCGACCGTGTCGGACGACGAGATCCGGGAGCCGAAAAGATCGATTACGGACCCGTTCGGCGCTTAATCCCCAGGTCTGAGTTTCCTGAAGCCATCTTCGAAGTAGGGCAGACGTTTAAAGTCAAGGAACTGGGGCAAAGCGCGGACCGGATGTTCCGGCAGAGTTCAGGTAAACGGTCTCGGACGCAAACCAGGCAAAAGAAGGGCAGGTACGTGCGAAGCACGGCCAACAGGCTCAATGATGACATAGCTTTGGACGCCACAATTCGCGCCGCGGCTCCCCATCAACTAAGCAGAAAGGCCGAAAACAATCTTGCGGTGGTGATCAGGGACGAAGACATTCGGGAAAAGATTCGTGAGACCCGCACGGGGAATTTCCTGCTGTTCATCGTGGACGCAAGCGGCTCCATGGGCGCGAAGGGACGGATGGTCGCATCCAAAGGCGCTATCATGTCGCTATTGAAAGACGCCTACCTCAAGCGCGATCGTGTTGCCATGGTATCTTTCCGCAAACAGCAGGCGGTCGTAAACCTGCCCCCAACTTCTTCGATACATCGGGCCGGAGAGCTGCTGAAAGAACTCCCCGTGGGCGGCAAAACCCCGCTGGCCGCAGGGCTACGTAAGGGGCAAGGCCTACTGCGCAACGTGTTGCTGAAAGATCCCGAGTGTCGTCCGATTTTGATTGTTATTACCGACGGAAAAGCCAACGAGAGCGTCGGCAATGGAGACCCCTTTTGGGAAGCCCTCTCCGCGGCGAGAGAGCTCGCTTCCGACAAACGTCTCAGATCCATCGTGGTTGACGCCGAAGAAGAAGGCGGCTTTCTGTACGGACATTCCGCAAGGCTCGCTGAAGTCTTGCATGCGGAGTATTTTAAGATCAAGGATTTAAGAGCCGATGTTTTATTGGAGATAGTGAGGACCGGTAATTGATATCTACCCCGCCACTCTATCCTTTCGCAGCAATCGTAGGCCAGAAGAACGTGAAACTGGCGCTTATGCTAAATATTATCGACCCCACTGTAGGTGGGGTGCTCATAAGGGGCGAAAAAGGGACGGCAAAGTCCACGGCCGTACGAGGACTGGCGGATATTCTGCCCGAGATTGAAGTCGTCGAGAACTGCCCTTTCTTGTTGCCTGCCCGTGGCGCTCATGCGGTGTGCGAGGCGTGTATAGACAATATGTGCGACGAAGCCGAACACGGCGCCAAGACTCCGGCCATTAGAAGGAAGAAGATCGGCGTGGTCGAGTTGCCGCTAGGCGCGACTGAAGACAGACTGGTCGGGACGCTCAACCTGGAGCACGCGTTGAAAACCGGAGAGAAGAAGTTCGAACCCGGTATACTCGCACACGCCAACAGAGGCATATTGTATGTGGACGAAGTAAACCTTCTTGACGATCATCTTGTGGATGTGCTGCTTGATAGCGCGGCCATGGGTGTCAATACGGTGGAAAGGGAAGGGGTCTCGTTCGCCCATCCCGCGCGGTTCACCCTGGTCGGCACGATGAATCCGGAAGAAGGCGAGCTAAGGCCGCAATTGCTGGACAGGTTCGGTCTATGTGTGAATATTGAAGGTATACGAGATCCTCAAGCCCGGGTCGAGATCATGCTGCGTAGACTGCAGTTCGATAAGGACGCTCTAGGGTTCTCCGAAGAATGGGCAGCCGAATCCGTAAAGATGTCGGAACAAATCCAAGCAGCGCAAGAGCAATGCGCTGATGTGGAGACGGACAGGTCTATACTGGAACAGATTGCGTCGGCGTGTTTGAAGCTTGGCGTAGACGGACACAGGGCTGACATAGCCACTCTGAAGACTTCAAGAGCTCTCGCCGCATATAACGGCAGGACGAAGGTCACATCCGAAGATGTGATAGCGGCGGCGGAACTGGCGTTACCGCACAGACTTCGACGTTCCCCGTTCGATGGAGTCGCCGTGGAAATTGCGGCTGAAATAAGGCGGGCATTGCAGGGCGGTTAATGGTAATAGTTCACTGGGAAACTCGTTCCTATGAAAGACGTCTCCGGAGGGCGCCTTCTTGAAATAAGTTTCCCTCCGGATCTCCCTTCAAAAACTTTCAAAATGACGACACGACGGTCGTCATTCCCAACATAAGGGCGCAACTAACGAACCAAGGCATTTTCATAATTTCTCGTTCCCGGGCTCCAGCCTGGGAACATGTGCAGGAGGCTCCGCCTCCCACTCTAATCCGTTACCGTACTTCGGAAATGAACCACTAAGTACTGGTTTTCGTAAATACGGTCATGCATTGTCATTAGGATGAGGTTCCCGTTGGGTGCCGCATCCTATGTGACTGACATCTTCACGGCGGCCGTGAGCATCAATCCGGCGCCGAATCTACGAAATCGTGTACTAAGGAGGGATCCTATGACCAAGTTATTGCTCTTTTTGACGTCGTTAATTGTGCTTTGTGTGGTCCAGGTCCAGGCAAAAGGCTCTTTCGAGAGCGATGTTATAAAGACATCCGCTGGCGATCTTAAGATAACGTTTATCGGCCACGGCACGCTGGTTTTCGGCTTTGGGGAAAAGGTCATTCATATCGATCCCTGGTCTAAACTGGCCGACTATTCCGCCCTCCCAAAAGCCGACCTGATTCTTATCACCCACGAGCATCAAGACCATTTGGACATGGGCGCCATCAACAAGATCAAGACGGACAAGACAAAGATCATAGCCGACCGGAATTCAGCTCAGAAGATAGGGCGCGGCGCTGCTCAAGTCATGGCCAATGGGGATACGACGACTGCCGTAGGGTTGAAAATCGAAGCCGTTCCCGCATACAATCTGGTTCATATGCGCAATCCGGGCCAGCCGTTTCACCCCAAGGGCGACGGTAACGGGTACATCATCACATTCGGCGACAAAAAGGTGTACGTGGCGGGAGACACCGAGAATACTCCTGAAATGAAAGCGCTAACCGATATAGACATCGCCTTCTTGCCGATGAATTTGCCGTACACGATGACGCCCGAGATGGTGGCGGACTCTGCGAAGGCCTTTAAGCCGAAAATTTTGTATCCTTATCACACAGGCGACACCGACCTTGCAAAGCTCACCGAGCTTATGAAAGGCACGGAAGGCGTGGAAGTCCGACTCCGAAAGATGAAATGATTCCAGCCTGGAGGCTCCGTTTCAGCAATTCGTCGGCGTGTTTCGCCGGTTTTTCGACGGGTTATTATAGCTAGGAGGCTTAGACCGCGTTTATGAAAAATGGGAGTTTTACCACTCGACCGGAGGATCGGGTACTTCGAGGATTACGTTACCGGCGTCGTTCACGAATTCTGCTGCATCGACGTGGAGGAATCCGAAATCATCGACTTCGGCAAACGCTACGATCCCCAGCCGTTTCACACCGACCCGGAAGCGGCAAAGGATTCCATCTACGGCGGATTGATTGCCAGCGGATGGCTCACCTCAAGCCTGATGATGCGACTTTTTGCCGAACGCTATCTTTCGTCGGTAGCCAGCCTGGGCTCACCCGGGGTTGATGAGTTGCGTTGGATCAGGCCTGTTCGCCCGGGGGATACGCTATCCCTGCGAGTTACGGTTCTCGACGCCAACCGTTCACGTTCCAAACCGGACCGAGGCATTGTGCGCTCATATATCGAAGTAATGAATCAGAGCGACGAAGTGGTCATGACCATGAAAGCGGTGAACTTCCTAAAGTGTCGGAAGAAGCCTTGAAAGCGCCGTATCAGCTGGAAACCCCTTCGGCGCTCGATGCTGCAGCCCTCCGCTCTGAAAATTGCGGGGATCCTCGAACCGCACAAACTCAAAACCTGTCATTGGGAGGGCCTCAGCCCGTGGCAATCTAACGATACACCCGGGCCGAGATTGCTTCGTCGCTTCGTTCCTCGCAACGACACTTTGTCGGGTCGGCGTTGTCGAAACGATTGTTCAAGTATCCCTCGAACCTCAAGCAGGCAGACTTTAACGCCGGGCTCCCGGGGTTGCGCAGCAGCACGCGCCTGTCATGCCGGCGCAGTATTAGAAGTTCTTGAAGGCGGGCATGGAAGGAAACTTCGTTCAAGAAGCCTCCCCTCGGCCGTCTTTTCACAGGAAGGAAACAGAGGCAAGGTGTTGATACAACATTCAGTCGAGCTAAGTGAAAACGTATACTTCATAAAAGGAGAGGGAAACGGGCGTTTTCCGTCTTCTCACGGTATTTTGTTCACCGGGCCGGAAACAGTGCTCGTAGACGCGGGAATAGGCAAGGACCGCATAGAAGCTATCGACCGGCAAAAGCGAATAGACATACTTCTCATTACCCACTCACACCCTGACCACATCCGCTATTGGCAGGTTCTGGGCGACCGACACATACTTTTGCCTAGAGAAACCCCGGAGTCCGTTAAGGACCTGCAACTTCTCGGGGAAAGATTTACCGGTTCGGTCGAAAACGGAGCCCATTGGGTTCGCTGGGTCGATAGCCAATACGGAGTGAGCGCCATGCGGGACCCGGACGGAACTTACACGGACGGCGACGTGTTGGAAATAGGCGCCGCCCGGCTACGGGCAATCCACACTCCCGGACATATCATGGATCATTATTGCTTCTTGGAGGAAAGAACAGGGACTCTGCTGAGCTCGGATATAGACCTGACCTCCTTCGGCCCGTGGTACGGCAACCCGGAATCCGACCTTGACACCTTCGAGGCCAGTGTAAAAAAGGTGATGTCCCTGCCCTACAATCGGGTGTGCTCTTCCCACAGGGGACCAATCGAAGGAGACGCCACCCGTCACTTCGAGGCTTTTCTCCACAAATTTGGCGATCACCGGCGCAAGGTTCTTGAAATGTGCGGCGCTGCCGTGACCCTTGATGAGCTTGTCGTGGCCTCTCCTTTATATGGAAACGCTATGCCGGACAAAATCATTCAGAGGATCTTTGAAGGCGCCATGATTTCCAAGAACTTGGCTTTGCTGGTCCGAGACGGGCTGGTCGAAGAATCGGAAGGGCGTTTCCGTCGCGTGCAATGAGACTTGCGGCCTTCCGAGGGAATAGACGTGTCACGTGCTTTTGTTCCCTCGAAGTCGCTGCTTATAATGCGTTAGACCGAATTCACCGGCCAGGTTCGCTAGAAAATTCTCCAAATCACACTGCGGGACTCCGAATAGGCCGTGAAAACGCAAGGATTCGTATACCCATGAACCCTGGCGCAGGGAAACTGTCCCTTCGGCGTTTTGGTCCTTCACTTCAGTTCCTGGACTTGTAGAGTGGAAAGTCTGACGCAGAATGATGGACAACTCCACTGAGGTTCCATGGGGCATACCGATCACGGAGTAGACCCAGCCCGCGTCCTCGCTATCTACTACCACGCACCCGATGCGATTGAGTTGTTCAGCCAAGAGAGACTTGATTTGACTGCCGATCGGGTCGGCGCAAGCCACTTCAATGCTAACTCTTGGGGAATTCGCGGAGCTGTCCCTCTTGGTCCCGCCGCGCCTGTATTGGTCCAGTCGCAGAATCCCGGAGGCCGGGGAAGAAGAGATATCTTTGTTCTCACTCATTTAAAAACCTTATCGGAGCAATATATGGAGGGGTCACGTCCGCCGTGGCATAACGAGGTATATTAGCGTGCCCCGGAACCATATGCAACCCCAATTGCGGTGGCAGCATGCGTTCAGCGGCAGGAACCGACTTTTTGCAGATCGATGATGTTCTTAGCGCTCTGTTTCGTAAATACGGTCGCGGATTTGACCGGCCCCGCCCGATGCTTTTCCTCCATGAAGCGCCTGGACCAAGCGACACCGTATTTACGAGAACGACCGCTAAGGCGCCAATCCATTTGCCCAGACGGGTTTCCCGGTGAACTATTACCGACCTTTCAAATAACGCCGTCGGAGGCGAGCTTCTCGATCTCGGTCGGCCTGATTCCCAGCTCCCCAAGGACTTCATTAGTCTGCTCTCCCAGTTCGGGGGCTGGCTTTTCGGGAGGAATCGCGCAGGAAGAGAGCTTCAGCGGAGACCCCAATAACGTCATTCGGTTCGATTTTACGATCATGTTTCGCGCCGTGACCAATTGGGATTCAGCAGCCTCCGGCAAGCTCAATACCGGGTCGCAACATGCGTCAACCGTGCTGAAAAGCGACGTCCACTCGTGGCGATCGCGTTCAAGAAAGATCTTTCGCACCTCCGAAACGGCGTATTCGCCACCGTAGTGATGGTCCAAGAGATCCTCACGGCCTACAGCGTCGCAGAAATTGCGCCAGAATTTGTACTGTATAGCCCCCAGGGCCATGTACTGGTCGTCTTTGGTTCTGTAAACGTTGTAGCAGGGAAACCTGCCGTTCAAAAGCATCTGCCCGGGCTGCGGCTGCTCCACTCCTGCGGACACGGCCCCGAATACCATGGTGGCCGTCGCCAACGCTCCGTCAAACATGGCCACATCCACAAACTGACCTTCACCTGTCTTTTCACGTTGCATGACAGCGGCCAAGAGGCCGATCATCCCGAACATGCTGCCGCCCACGAAATCTGCGATCTGCACGCCCGGAATACAGGGTTGACCGTTTGTGTCGCCTGTCATTGCCAGAATTCCCGCCAGAGACAGATAGTTCACGTCATGTCCGGCCCGTAATCTGAAATCGTTGTCGTGGCCATAGCCCGTTATGGATACGTAGATCAGTCGAGGGTTGCGTTCCTTCGTCTCTCCGTAGCCCAAACCGAGCTTGTCCATGGCTCCCGGTCTGAATCCCTCCACGAGGACATCATATTTGTCCAGCAGATCCATGAAAATCTTACGGCCCTCCGGGTGTTTCAGGTTGAGCTTTATGCTCCGTTTGTTTCTATTCAGCGCATTGAAAAAGGCCGACCCCTGCGCGCCGTTGCCCAGAGCCCTGGCATAGTCTCCACCCGCCGGGTTTTCAACTTTTAGGACTTCCGCTCCAAGGAGTGTAAGTAGCCAGGTCATATAGGGACCGGGCAGGTTCATGCTAAGGTCCAACACCTTTAAGCCTGTCAATGGTTGTGTCATTGCTATACGGATCTCCTAAGTTAATGCTTGTTTCGCGCGTATCGCTCCGTACGATTACTCCTATCGGCGCCGGCGTTCAACTTTTTTCGGAATCAGCGTCAAGGTCGGCGTCCGTGGTCACGCGGTTCCGGCCTTTCTGCTTGCTTCTATACATCAAAGAGTCCGCACGATTGATCAATGTGTCGCTGGTGTCTTCCGATCTGGCCAAAGTAGCCCCTACGCTGATGGTCACTCTGCAAATTCCCTGGTCCGTTCCGATCGAGCGCTGTTCGACTGCGGTCCTAACCTTGTCGGCGATGGCCGGAACCTGATCGGGCATGATATGAAGAACCAGGCAGACAAACTCTTCGCCGCCCCATCGAGCGATCACATCGGAAGATCTCAGGCTGCCGAGCAGAGCGCCGGCCACCATTTGCAAAACCCTGTCCCCGACCTCATGTCCAAAGTCGTCGTTAACGGATTTGAATCTATCCACATCTATGAAAAAAACGGCGAAGTTGAACCCGTACCGATCAAGTTCGAGCAGGCTTCGCTGCAAGTGGATTTCCGCATAACCTCGATTGCCCAAACCCGTAAGCCCATCCTGGAGAGCCATTCTTTGGGCTTGCTCCATACCCACGAGGGCATCTTTCACCGGTCTATTGTCCAAGAATATTTGGGCCACCCGAGTTACTCTACCGGAAATTTCTTCGAGAGGGAAAGCGTGGTACGAAATCGGGACTCTGAACCCCAGTTTGTGCTTGACCAAGACCTCCGCGTCCGTGCTGAGACCTAGAAGCGCTCTTTGCACGGGGCATGTTTGGGTCCCGCAGAGCAGACCCCCCTCGATGTCGGCATGTTCGAACAGCTTGCCGTCGCAAGGCTTTTCAAATACATCGTCCTTTGTCAGGCCGGTGATATTTTCAGCGGCTTTGTTCCAGTAGACAATTCTCTTGGCGTCGTCCACAACGACGACACCTTCCCACAACTTATCCAGAATTCTTAACAACATGTCACTTGTAATGGACAAAGCTGATACTCCCGCGAGGCCGGCCACAATTATCACTGAATATGCGTCGGTTTGCTCGTTGCGCCTCAATGATTGAAGTTCTTGGAGGTCCGGACCCCACGAAACGCGGGGTTTCAAGATGTTCCCCTCCGGTTGCTATTTTCGTTAGGAATCCCTTCGCCGGCAGCCCTTGCAGAGTTTCTCAGGTCTTGCGATCGGCTCTAGTCCTTGTCGAAGAGCCGTTTCTCTCCGTAATGGCCCACAAGGTATTCCAAGTCTTTGTATATGCTATAGTTTAACGCGATCAGCGATATGAATGCGCAGTCCGGTCTTCCCGCGCTTAGATCAGCCTTAAGCCACGCCGGCAGCAGCTTGAGGACCTTGTGCCCGATGTGCCTAATGGCGACACTGAACTTGATGTCGTCCAAGTACCCGAAAAACGCCCATTTCCAGGCTGTCCGCATTATGGAAGCGAAGTTGTCTCTCTTGTGATGGTCCACCACAGCGCGAGGCCAGTACATTAAATTGTAACCCGCCCCCTTGAGTCGACCGCTTATGTAACAATCTTCGGCGTTGGTCCTCAGTTTTTCATTGTACAGACCGACATCGAGCAAAGCGGATTTCTCGAATATAGACCCGTGGCCGAACAAATAAGGAGGATTCATAATCGGGTCGGGTCCCAAGGATTGCTCCAGATGAAGAGATCTCCATCTATCGGGTCCTGTGGCGCAATTTAATTCCACCAGCCTGCCGCCCGCTCCACTGACGCGGCCATCTTCGAAGCAACGCAAAAGCTCTTCAAGCCAATCTTTTCGGGGTGAGCAGTCCGCGTCGACGCAGGCCACCAGCTCGTAACTGGAGGCTCTAACTCCGGTGTTTCGGGCTGCGGAAAGGCCTCTGTTTGTCTCGTGTCGGACGATTTTTACCGGATATTCGGCGGCCGCCGCGGAAGTGCCATCCGTGCTCCCGTCGTCCACCACAAGGATTTCGTCGGGTGGGCGTGTTTGATCAAGAATCGCCTCGATCGAGGTGGCTATGTACCTGCTCCGCGTTGAAACAAGGCAAATATAATGAGACTTTTTGGTTATCCATATCATAGGACCCGTTAAGGCGCCTTGGGCTTTGAACTCAATGTACCAGGTTTCGGCGCTTCATTACACAAAGATTCTTCCAATACGGCCACTTTAAGCAATTACCCGCTAATTTCAAGAGGCCTGGACGTTTTGAGTCTTTTGACACACGAAGAATTTTGTGAAATAACTCGCCGGGCGCCGAGACAGCCCGAAACCACTATAGGGGTCGGAAAATGAATTGCAAACGAATCTTGCCTTGTTTGCTTGTTGTTGTGAATCTGGCGTTATCCGGCTTGGCTTTGGGCCAAGAGTTGTCCAAAGGACAGAGCGTGTATGTTCCCGTTTATTCCAGTATCTATGCAGGGCCCAAGGAGTCCGAAATCCAGCTGACCGCCACCTTGAGTGTCCGGAACACGGACCAGTCCCATCCGATAACCGTTCTGGAAGTGGCCTATTACGATTCAGCAGGACACTTTTTGGTAAATTACATCAATCGCCCCCTTAAACTTGATCCACTGGGGTCCACCCATTTCGTAATTTCCGAACGAGATAGCGCCGGCGGGGCGGGAGCCAAGTTCATTGCTAAGTGGAAGGCTGATCTGGAAGTCAATGCGCCGATTATTGAATCGGTGATGGTCAGTACCGAGATCGGGTCAAGGAATTTCGTTTATCTCGCGTGGTGTGGCGATCAGGGAGAGACAACCGAAAGGCAAGTGAACCCAAAAAGAAAAAGCAGCAAATTGCTTGGACCCGCAACGCTGCTTCCTAGGAAGATTGCCGCCGGAGGGGAACTTCTTGAAACCCCGCGTTTCGCGGGGTCCGGACCTCCCTTCAAGAAACTTCCAATATGGCTGCACGACGGTTTGGACTTCTCTTCCCCGAAAGGGGGAATCCCCTCGGGTAGCCATGGGCGCCCCCATGGTAGCCGCTAAATCCTTGCCCGGACCTTTCTATCTCTTCTTGCGCTCTTCCGGCTCCCGCCTCATCTCATTTTTTCGGATCTTCCTGGTTCGCGGCGCTGTCCGGCCCGGTTTGCAGGGTCATTAACGCCACAGATTTGGTCCTCACCGGATATGATCCGTCAACCAGAGTTCGTTCGCTCGGCATCACGGCAGGAGAGTGATCGTCACTCCTAATGGCCACTTTTCTTACCGCCTCGTGTCCGATGATGAACTCAAGTTGCTCCATATTTCTGGTGGGTAGCAGCCCCAATGCTCCTTTGGATCGGTTCACGCTCGGAAGCATAAGACTCAAGTAATTGACCTTTATAGCGGATTTGGTAAACGGCTTGCCGAGCACACCCTCGATCTGAGATACGGCGCTGGCCCATGCGACTACCTTAACCGGCAGATTCGGTCCGCCCACTTCTTTCCAATTCGTGTATTCGCCAGAGACGAGCTTCTTCACTTCATCAATGGTCAGCTCACGAATCTTGTTCGATGGATGGGTGATCACGGCAATCAGGTCTCCGCGCGCCATCCTGAGGCTTTGGTCGGGCACGGTACCGTTAGGAGCTGAAGCGGGCTCTGAGGCCCTGCTGAGCCGCGCCTGAAGCGCACTGGGGATGCGGCTGGAAGCTTGGGTGGCCGGAGCCGAGCTAGAAGACGCAAAAGAAACAGGCTGCGTGCCGGAGGCCATCACTCTGACGATACGGCTCTTGAACTCCGGGTCGTTTGCCACTTCTTTGGCGACTGTGGTGAGAATATCCTTCAAATCGTCAGGATTTATGGATTTGACCACTTCTTTGATAAGCTGATCCCTAACTTCCGGCATTTGCCCAATTTGAGAGGCAACCGTCTTGAGTAAAGGATTGAGGCCGTTGGGACCGACTGCCTGCATTATCCCTTTCACCATGTCTTGTTGGACTGTCTGAGTATAGCCACAGTGAGCAAACAAAAGCGTCACTGAAATCATTACGACTGATGTAAGAGCCAATTTTTTCATAATCCACCTCCTGATCGGAGTTCAATTGCCAGTCATCCATAACGTATGCAACAGTCATGCCAATACAAATGAGGCGGTAAGCGTTATTGTTAACTCACTGCTTTAATTGATGGTTATTAGTTAGATCAAGCGGATCGAGCCTGACGCGGCTGCTAAGGACGGCGGGGGGAAGCGATAGTATGGGATTGGTCCCATAGTTCTGTCAAACAGCATTCGCTCTAGGAATATAGATAGAAACATGCAAATAATATTGGGGTTTTGAGTAGAGAGGCCCGGCTAGTCAACTCGTCTCTGGTATTCGAAAACCATTGCCCGCGGTGGCGCCGTAATACGCGCTCTTGAGGGGAGGTTCGGAGAGCAACTTATTTTGATAAGTTACTCTGCAGAGCCGTGCTCATAGGAAGTTTTCTTGCCTAATTGTTTGTGGTCGGTTATTGAATTTACCGCGTCTCCCGAGATCGAGGTGGCGCCAAAAAAGTGGGAGGTCTCATTTGACATGAAGTTCCTGCGCAATTTCTTTGTACTGAATCTCCTTTGTAGTCTGCTTACCTATACGAACTTATGGGCCGCTTCCCTGGAAGAAGACCTGTTGAAAGCCGCGTGGTCAGGGGAAGTAAAAGAAGTCGAGGCGCTGCTAGCCAAGGGAGCCAATGTAAACGCAAAAGACGTGGACGGATTTACCCCATTGATAGTAGCCGCTACGGAGGGACATACGGAGGTGGTTAAGCTCTTGGTGGACAAAGGCGCTGACGTCAACGCCAAGAATGAGGAAGGCGCCACGCCTCTAATCGAAGCGTCGTTTGCCGGAAAGATCGATATAGTCGAGCTTCTGTTGACGAAAGGGGCTGATGTAAACGCCACAAGCGCCGACGGGGTTACGGCGTTGCTGGGCGCCGTTTCTGAGGGGTGGTCGGATCTTGCCAAAGCTCTACTGGAAAAGGGCGCCAACGTGAACGCGAAAGAGACGAGAAACGGAGCAACTCCTTTGCTTGTGGCGGCGGCCGAAGGAAACAAGGACATGGTTCAATTGTTGTTGGATAAAGGCGCTGACATCAATGTCGAGGACAGTGCGGGAAACAACGCCTTGAGCTTGACGCGGCAAGCTGGTCACGACGACATAGTTGAATTGCTGATATCCCGCGGAGCAAAAGACGACGGACGGCCAATTGACGGCAAAACCGAAAAATGACCCACTTTTGTTAGTCAGAAGTACTGATTGCCCGGGGAAGGATGAATTCCCAGGGCATCCGAACGGTTACCAGGCGGGGCCCTCCTGCCTTAGGCTAAACCGCTTCACGGTGGTTCCCGATCTGAGCGGAGTTAACATGTCTTGGTTTGTGGCCCTTATAGAGAAGGGCCGAGCAGGAGGACTGAGAGCGTCACAAGCCTTGCGCTCACGGTCCGCCAATTTTGAGATCGCTTCGCCGGCTCGCTTCTCCCAAACCCATGCGGGTATGTTATTGCGAACACTGCCAAGCGATCTCCCGCGCGCTACCGAACGCAGGTCCCAACGGCCTTGAAAATTGTCTCAAATCATTTATCTTGGAAGCGTTACTTCAGAGCCCTATTTTGTCGGCTCAAGCTCGCTAGTAAGCGATCATTGGGAACGCGACGCATGTCAGCCTCCTGACGGCCCCATCTCCCCCTCTTTCCCAAAGTATTGGGAAAGGGGGGAGTGAGCGTCCATTCCGCTGACTTAAGGAAATTTGATGTGGCGTAGGCTGCAAAGTCTGCGGTAAATTCGGCTGTGAAATCGACAGGCTGAAAAGCCTGCCGCACATGACAAACTCAAGGTCGAACTCTTAAGTCACGAGCATCGAAACTGAGCGCTCCTCTCCAAGATTGAAGAAGAGCCGGGTGCGCCGATTCAGACGCTTCCCCGCGAACGATTACGTAAATAAGGTCTATTCCTGGAGATAATCATGAGAACCAATATGCGTTTAAGACTTAGGAGGAAGATCGATAAGCTAAACAACCAATTGCTCTCCCTTGGAGCCCAGGTGGAAGAGAGCGTTCAACAGGCGATAAAGGCTATCGAGCGCAGGGACGCCGATTTGGCCACCAAAGTGATAGACGGCGATATTGAGATCGATCGCGAGGAAGTGGACCTGGAAGAGGAATGCCTGGAGATCCTGGCTTTGCATCAGCCGGTCGCAATCGACTTACGACACATTATAGCCGTTTCTGAAAATCAATAAAGATCTGGAACGAGCGGCGGATCTCGCAGTGAATATTGCCGAAACCGCAATACACCTCAGCGGCGATCACAGGGTCAGCGTGCCCAAAGACTATTTCATAATGGCTCAGAAAACTCAGGGCATGCTCAAAAAAAGCCTCGACGCGTTCGTGAACATGCAAGTGGAACACGCGTACCAAGTCTTGTCCGAGGACGACGATGTGGACCGGATGAAGCACAACCTCCACCGGCATTACGAGAAACGAGCCATGGAGGATCCCCATTCACTGCCCGCTCTGACCCACTTGTTCCTGGTTTCCCGGCATCTGGAACGCATTGCCGACCTAGCCACAAACATCGCGGAAGAGGTCATTTATATGGTCACCGGCGAGATTGTCAGGCATGGTAAGAGAGAGGCTAATTCCCCATCCAAGGGAAAGCCGAATGAGGGGGACCCGGAAATTCCTTGCAAGCCGGGCCCAACACTTGTCGACGTCGGAAAATGACGCGGTAAGCGTTCACCGGGAGGGAACTTGTATGCACAAAAGTTACCTCCCGAACCCTTCTTCAAAAAACTCTAACAATTGCGACTACATTCGAGCCGCCTACCGATCATTTGGCGGGCTCGGAAGTGTGATTGAAGCGCAAAGCTAGAATCGTTAGATCATCAGCCTGGGGGGCTCCGTCGCAAAACGACACCACTCTTTCGAGCAGTAGTTCGGTGGTTTCTGCCGCGCTTTTCCAGCGGCATTGAGAAGCGGCCTGCAATAACCCCTCTTCGGAAAACGGTTGGTCCGACTTGTTGAAAGCCTCCGTGATGCCGTCAGTGTAAGCGATAAGCGTTGATCCGGGAGTCAGTTGAATCTTGTTTATGCCAAAAGTCGCGTCGTCAATGATTCCCACTACCGGTCCTTCTGGACGCTTTAGAAAGATGGCTTGCCCATCCGCCTCCAGCAGCGCTAGGGGATTGTGGCCGCCGTTGGCGTACAAGAAGTCTCCTGTCTTCAGATCGAGCACCCCGAGCACCATGGTTACAAACATGCATGATTCATTATTCCGCAATAACTGAGCGTTAACTCGTCTCAAGATTTCGTTGGGATTCGGGGTCTCCATCACAAACGCTTCAACCAGGTATTTTGTAACCGACATGAACAGGGCTGCGGGCACTCCTTTGTCCGATACGTCGCCAACCACGATCCAAAGTTTAGCGCCGTCGAGCATGAAGAAATCGTAAAAGTCTCCACCGACAACTTTTGCGGGACGCATAAGCGCATGGATGTCGAACTCGTCACGGGTAGGGAAGGCCGGGAACACCGAAGGCAGCATGCTCTGCTGAATTGTGGCGGCAATGGATAACTCGCTTTCGATCTTTTGTTTTGCGGCCGTGGTCACCGTGAGTTCTCTGATGTATTTCTTGAGGTCATCCGTCATTTGTTCGAAAGCATGGCTAAGTTGTCCCACTTCATCAATAGTCTTTATCTGGGAAAGATCGAGATCCAGATCTCCCTCGGCTACTTTTCTCGTAGCCATAGCCATAGTGCGAAGAGGTCGGGCTATGGAACGAGCCACCAGAAAGCTAACCGTCAGCAATAGAAATATGCCTATAACGGCCAATACTCCTATGGTTTCGTGGAGTCCGGTGACCTCAGCGAACAGTTCTCTTTTAGGGAATATCACTCCCAAGACCCAGTGCGACTTCGGCAGTCTGGCGAAGGCCAAGAACGAATCTTCGCGGGCGAGCTTCGTTGTTCCCAAGGGAAGAAAACCGGAGCGTTCGGTCATAAAGTGACGTACGATTTCAGCTAACGTAGGGTCTTTCAATTTCTCGGCGACTGAGAATATGGACTCCCGCATGACAAAATCTTTGTTGGGGTGAGCCAAAATTGCGCCGTCGGCCGCCACAAGGAACGCGTAACCTGTCTGCTTGAATTGAACGGCGGACACCATGCCGGTAAGCGTTTCCAACGACAGATCAGCGGTAATCACCCCCTTAATCTTTGATCGAGGTTGTTCCGCGTTGACATCAAAGATCGGACAGGAATAGGTTGTCATCAATATGTTCCCGCCGCCTTCGTCGAAATAAGGAGGGCTCCACATGGACTGTCGTTTTTCTATAGTATTCTTGTACCAATCTCTCGAAAAATAGTCGTACGAGTCGGTTCCCAACTGAACGTACTGCAAGCTTTGCCCCCCTCTGCAGAAATACGGGGCATAAGCTTTGACATCCGATCTGAATTGGTACGGCTCGAAAGCAATTGTTGAGCCGAAGATTTTCGGATTCTCCTGCACAACACGAGCCAATAGACCGGTTATGCTCTCTTCATTCCATTGGCCGTACCTGACGGCATAGGCGAGATTCTGAACAATACCGGCGACTGAGACGAGTTCCGCATCAAGTTTGTAGGCCACCATGCGCACTAGATTGAGGGCGCTCTCTTCAGCCTCGTGCAAGATTATCTGACGGGAATAGATCCCGCTATAGACCAGAACAAACGCCAGCACCGCCGCTGTTCCCAATAGAACCAGCAGTGTCATTTTGGCCGTAATACTAGAACGGAATCTAAAGAACATTTGATAATCTCGTGCCCCGTCAACCGCCCCTACATCCGTTTTTCAAAATATCCTAATCCCTTTTACAAGCCGACTTAACGCATTCGAACACGGGTATCAATCGGGTGAATTCGCAAACTTCGAATATCCTGCTGACGAATGGTTGCAGTGAGCAGCAACAGAGCTTGCCACCGGCAGCCGCAGACTTTTTGGCCGCCACAAGTATAGCCCTCAAGCCTGCTGTGCTTAGATACTCCACATTTTCGAAGTCCAGCACGATATTCTTTTCACCCTGTTGGATCAATTGATTCACCGCATTTTGAAAATCCGCGGACGTGGCCGTGTCGATGCGACCGGACACTGAAACAATGATAATGTCTTCGGTTTTATTAGTGACGATCTCCACAAAAATCTCCTCGCGACTTGTCGGAAGCGGGCGCAAAACTTAAGAGTTTTGGCTGGAGTTGGCGGGGAGGGACTTTTTGCAAAAAGTCCCTCCCCGAACCCCTCCCCAAAAACTCCAATTATTGCAACCAGCGCCAAAGCTCGTTCGATTTGTCGGCCTACGTTTGCTCGACCGATACGGTTCCCAGGGGCGTGGCAGACTACACAAGTCCGCCACCTAATATATAGAAATGGGCTATAGAGCTTTCGTCAAGCTCTCTCGCCGATCCGCTTTGACTATGTCCAATATCTCCTTGGCCTTTGTTGTGTGAAGTTGAATCGAGTCGAAATCCGGATCGACGAAGACCTTCTGCATGAGCAAACCATCGTTATTGAACCAGCGGGGAAGCGCCCCTCCGAAAAAATACCCGTGATCTCGAAGGGTTTGAGCTGCAACGCCAACCCAAGGAGTCCCGGCGTCAAGCCACATTTGGATTACTTGCGCCCGCTTAGCAATAAGCTGGGCTTCGGTCTTGCAAAGCCATTCTTCGAAGTCTCCTCCGGCTTGACGGACTGCTACCCGCGCAACCTGAGCGAAATCAAACACGGCCACCTCGCCGGAGGTAACAACGGCGTCGGGCAGCGCTTCACCGGACACCTCCAGAGTCCGTTCATCGTCAAGCTCCTCATATATGAAACGCAGCTCTTTTTCATACATTTCAGGTAAGAATACTCTGTGAGGCCTGGGTCTATAGCAGCGGAAAGCCATCAGAGTGGCGACCCTGCCGGAAGCGCCGGTTTCCTTGCTGTAGGCTTCAGCCGGCATTAAGGCTATTTCAATCGCTGTCTCGATGTAACGGAATTGTACTACACTTTTTTGCATGTGAGTGTGATTGCACACAGGTTCCCCGAAGATTTCTTCAATCTCCACATTTTTCGGCGCCCAGTCCTCGAACGCGAACTCAAGTAGCTGCTTATTGACCCCTGCTTTGCGAAATTCTTTCAAGACCAAGCCGGCGCCTGCCTCGTATAGCCTGCCGTAAGGCGCAGAGCGAAACAGATGCTCGACGCCTATAACTTCACCTTGCGTGCTTTTTGCCACAATGGAATAATATGCGCCAAGCGAATTCGCACGAATAAGCTCTTCAGTATCATAAAAGACCCTTATCGGGTACCCGACGCCGTAGACCGACTCGAATAACCTCTTGATCCCGACGGCGTCTTCCTCCTTGAAGGAATGGATTTCAAATCCTTGTTCCGCCTCCATTTTCTTCCTTTCGTCGTTCTGTTACGAAGTGATGCGCCGATGCGATTTGGCCCCCAACCTTACCGCCAACAGAGCGCCTGCCAGCGCCAAGGCCGCACAGAGATAATACATTTCAGCGTACCCCCATTTGACCAACACCAAATTGCCCGCCAAGGGGCCTATGAAGAATCCGCACTGGAACATTTCCATGGCCAGGTTGGAATTCAGCGCCCTGAAACGGGGTTTGGACAAGTCAAACATGAGTCCGCTAAGTAGCGGCATGGCCATGCCCCAGCCAAGCCCCAAGAAAATCCCCAGGCCGTAAAACATGTGAGACCCTCTGAGGTTGGCCATGGCCACGAAACCTAATCCGAGCAGAGCCATAGATCCTGCCAATGCCAAGGATTTGTTGCCCTTGTCAAAAAGTGACCCTCCCAGCAATCGTACCGATATTTCCGCCACCGTGGAAAGCGTGAAGAACCAGCCGGGATTTAGCGCCCCTATCGCTTTGCCCTGTCCCTCCGAGAAATAAAAAACCGGAGTAAATGTGCTCCAAACT
>CAVVHK010000098.1:0-83405 GCA_963747865.1 uncultured delta proteobacterium
GGAGTGCTTGCTCCCCGAGCACGGGGGCGCGATGCAGGTTCGATTCGCGAACGGGAAGGTATTGGAAACGGCCGGTGGCAAAAGATACCTCCGCATGCTGCGCAGGAAAGGCGGAGTGCACTTGACGGCTCAAGGTAAATTCCGAAGTAATGGAGGTCCATTTGGCCCGAACGGCGTAGCGTACGAGTTCATTATCACTTCAATACTGGACGTTCAAAAGCTCTCCGACGCGTACAGGCAGCGGTACGACATCGGCACCGGCAAAGGGCCGTGAGAAGCAAGGGGAGAAGGGTGGGGGAGAATGGTGTCCAGAAAGGGTGTCAGGTCCAGAAAGGGTGTCAGGTCCAGAAAGGGTGTCAGGTACAGAAAGGGTGTCAGGTACAGAAAGGGAAGGGTGTCAGGTACCCTTTTTTTGAAAAGGGTGTCAGAAAAGGGTATCAGGTACCCTTTTTTTTGCGACGAATATGAAAAAATAAGGGTACCTGACACCCTTCGCCCCACCCTTCGCCCTGACACCCTTCCGCCTGACACCCTTCCGCCCTCTCTTCCTCTGACACCCTTCCTCTCCTGACACCCTTCCTCTCAAACCCATTTCAGCGATCATGGCCGGTCCAGATATTAAGCAGGTCACCCCTGAACGGTTCAAGCCTGAACTTGTAGGTGATCACCGTTCCGTCCCCCTGCTTGGCGTCCGCCGTCACCTCCCACAAAGGCCAACGGTCAGCGTTGTCACGGTTCTCGGCGAGCGGATCGTAACCGACAGAGACAATCGTTAGTTTGCCAAGAAACCGTCCCAGTTTCTCGAAGGGGAAATGCTTCACCAACAAATCCTTGTCATTCGGCCCGTAGACGGCACCGGCCAGTGTCAGAACATCGGCAACCTGACCGGGTTCCAACTCCGGCTGGGACCGGACCTGTTTTGTGAAAGCTACAGCTCTTTCGATATCCCCGACGGCCGGCCCAAACGCGCCGAATGCCTTGAGCCGGTCATGGTCGTCAAAGGTAAAGCCGGCCTCTAGAAGCTGGTGCGGGTGCTGCCAACCAGGGTAGTAATCAACCGGACGAGGAGGCGGGGGGGTCTTGCCCGGCACGAAATCATGCAGAAAATAGCCGCCGACAAAACGCAGGTCAGCATACGCGGCTCCTTTGCCGACATACAGGTTGAATGAACTTTTCTGCTCGCCCGGTTGATCGTACCAACTGGCCGTCTCTGGTGTCACAGTGTATCCCTTGCCGTTGAGCGTAGGGTACATGGTCCGTAGGAACTCGCGCGCCCACGCAACATAGTTCTTGGTCACGGGTATGGGCTCTTGGGCGAAAGCGCCAACACACCCCATGAGCGAGATCGACAAAATCAGTGCGACGATCAATTTAGGTTTCATGTTATCACCTGCAAGCCGGACACACATTGGGATTGGTTCCGTCTGCGACCTTGTAGACAACCTGCGGAAGCGTTCCGACCAGGGGGTCAGAATAGACAATTGTCGGGTAAAACGCTGCGACTGCCGTATTCGCAGCATTCACAGCCACCTGGGCTGTGTTACCGGCCGCCAAACTCTTCACAAACGCTTTGTAGGCCACGGTACCCTGGACAAGGTCAACCGAGCCCATATTCTGGGGCCAGTTCGGCAGCACGTTTTGCTGGTTGATCGCGAGATTAGCCATGGCAGCAATGTTCGGCACGGGAGCGAAGGGTGTCAGGTACCCTTATTTTTCCATATTCGTCGCAAAAGAAGGGTACCTGACACCCTTCGCCGCTCTGACACCCTTCGCCGCTCCTTCATTAGCAGGCCTTGATATCGGTTCGGGCGAAGTCATTCCCTTTGGCGAGCAGTGGTTCACCCAACATTTTTGCGAGGGCATATGCGAAGCAGTCTCCAAAGTTGGGCCCCGCCGGGTGTCGGCCCTTGCCGTACTTCCGCCAAGCCAAGCGCGCAATATCAACCTGCTCAGCGTCTACCGAGACGACCTCCACTTTCGCCTGGCGCAAAAAGAGGTCAAACTCCCGCCCGGCAGCTTCGCCACGCCGTGCTTCAAACACCATACCTGTCTCAAGAACGTTTGCTGCAGAGATCCAGCGGGTTTCGGCGTGTGTTTTTGCCTCCAGGAATCGCCGACGCTCTGGTTCTCCCAAAAAGATTGCGAGTAAGGCGGAGGTGTCTATGACCATTAGTGAGGAATCCCATGGCTGTCGTAACCCAAAATATCGTCCTCCGATCGAGTGTCCAGGGTGGGGAGGGCATCGACTCGCCGTAGGATTTCTTGGAGCTTTTCCGTCATGATGCGCCCACGACGGCGCTGAGGAAGTCGTTCCAACCGCTGTTGGAGAGAACGTTGAATCGTCTCGGTAAGGGTTTCGCCCGTTACCCGGGCAATCCGCCGAGCGAGGCGTTCAGTATCGGGGTTCTTTATGCTAAGGGCCATATTACGTTATGCTCCCACCATTCAATTCCATTGTGCAGAATTATATACCCAATACCCCGAAGCTCAAACCTCTTGTCCGGTCGCTCGAGTTCAACTGCCCTCGATCACCCCCCGTTCTGGCTTCGTGATTCCACATAATTCCTAAACTACTTCGTCGATTTGGGTGGCGGTGAGGGCAAACCGGCGCTCCTGGCGGACAAATCACCCCGCCAGCGCTTGTTCAAGATCCTGAATCAAGTCCTCAGCGGCTTCGATTCCCACTGAGAGGCGCACCAAGCCGTCGGTGATGCCGATGGCCTGCCGCTGTTCCGGCGGCACGGCGCGGTGGCTGGTGGAAGCGGAGTGTACAATCAGCGAGCGGGTATCGCCCAGGCTGGCGGCGCGGAGAAAGATCTTCACGCCATCCATGACGCGCTTGCCACCTTCGTAACCTCCCTTCACCTCGAAACTCATCATGGCGCCAAAAGCTTTCATTTGCCGCTTGGCCAGTTCGTGCCCGGGATGGTTGACAAGTCCGGGGTAGTTGACGTGTTCCACTTTGGGATGTTGGACCAGGAAGTCGGCAACCTTTTGCGCGTTGGCGCAGTGCACCGGCATGCGCACGTGGAGCGTGCGGATTCCCCGCAGCATCAACCACGCAGTGAACGGGCTCATGACTCCGCCAAAGTCGCGCAGGACGTCGCGGTTCAGGTGCTCAATGTAATTCTTTCGTGCCGACGGCGGCGCCGCCCATCGCATCGCCGTGCCCGCACAAATACTTGGTGGCGGAGTGAACCACCACGTTGATTCCCAGTTTCAGCGGCTGCTGAAGGGCCGGCGAGGCGAAGGTATTGTCCATCATGGAAGGGATGCCGTGGGCGCGGGCGATTTCCGCCAGCGCGGCGATGTCAAGAATCTCCAGGATGGGATTGCTGGGTGTTTCAAAATAGATCAGGCGCGTGTTGGGCTGGATGGCCTTCGCAAAATCCTCCGCCCGGGTGGATTGCACAAAGGTGGTGGAGGCGCCCAGGGCGGGAATTTGCGGTTGAGAAAGTTGTAGGTGGCGCCATACAAGGAACGCGCCGCCACCACGTGGTCACCGGCCTTCACGCAGGCCAGAATGTGTTGCGGTATCTTAGCTCAGGTTCTTTTTCGAGAGCCCGCTGCAACACTTGATCGAGTCCGGAGGGCAGCGCCGCGTTGTAAGTCAAAACAGACGGCGCCGGGGCGTACCGAATGTTGTCCATTAGCTCATACAGAGTCCTGCCCGTAAAAGGTCGTTTGCCCACTAGGAGTTCGAAGAGCACAATGCCCAACGAGAAAAAGTCCGTTTGGGCCGTTAAATTAAGACCCTTGGTCTGCTCGGGAGACATGTAACTGGGCGTGCCCATTACCTGTAGGTCGCTGGTGTTGCTTGCCCTAGCGACCATCGCGATTCCGAAGTCAGTGATCTTGATCCGCCGGTCCTTGGTGAACATGAGGTTCGCCGGCTTGATGTCGCGGTGGATAACGTTGTGTGAATGAGCGAAATCCAATGCCAGGCACACACGTTTAATTATGTCCGTGACTTTTTCCGGCGGAAGAAGTGAGCCTTCCTTGTTGTGAATCGCAAGGGTGTCGCCCTCGAGCAATTCCATGGCGATGAAGCAGTAGTCGCCGTCTTGTCCCACATCGAATATGGTGACTATATGCGGATGAATGAGATTACCGGCGATTCTAGCTTCTTCGAAAAACTTATCTACTATGTATTTGAGATCTTTTTCCTCATAAACCAGGTCGAATCTGCGGGTCTTCAAGGCCACAGCGCGCCCTATCATCGGATCCCGGGCTCGAAACACTTCACCCATGTTACCGCGACCGATTGTTCCGAGGATTTGGTACCTGCCAATCGTCGGATAAGTTACTTCTCTGAGCTTTTTTTCTATTGTGCCGTTGGGATCTTCCACTTCTGTATTCACACCCATAGAATAGATCGGAATTGGTAAGTGTTCACCGATAGATTCAACCTATGGCAATTACTATAGAGGAACGACTAACCGATTTCTCTTTCAGAAATCATCAACTATTTTTCTCTCGAAGTCCACATGTATCGCAATTCTCAGGGGATATCCATTCAGATACGCTCAGGAGACTGTTTCGCTCCGCTCACAATAACAGGCCAAAGTCTCTTTGCGAGCAGTGAAATCCCGCGTTCCGTGGGAAAGCAACCTCAGCATGGCCGCAAAGCGGTTTAGTCCAAATGAATGGTTACATCAGAAGGCGATCCTTGCTTGACTTGTGGCTCCAAACAGAATGATTATATAATAAAGTTTAAGCACGAGGTCAAAAATGTGCGAATCCAACGCGTACCTGCTCAAGAACGGGCAAGAACAGCTTCTGATGGAAAGCGTAGACTACTTGAAGCTCCAGGGAGATGAGATAATTCTGCGAAGCATTTTCGGCGAACAGACCACTATATCGGCCGGCTTGAAAGAAATGAACCTCACCGCCCACAAGATAATTCTGGAGGAACGGTGAGTTAGGCCTGCGGGGATGTCTCGATGCAAAGCCGTGTTTCCAGCATGTGGAATGGCTCCGAATGGCCGATCCGATCTGTCTGCTGCAGACAAGATCCAACGGCGTGCCAAAATGGCGTCAGCGCGGAAGCTTCAGCGATTTTTCAGACCGCAACTGATTGTTTACTGTTTCCAGCAGGCATTTTGCTTACGTCGGTGATGTCGGCGCGGTCGCAATAATGTGTTCGCTTGTGTTTGCGAGGATTGAAACTACGAAGCATCCTGGAGATTGGTCGCCCACAAATGAATGAGGACGATTTACCGATTTTGTTCTTGACAGCGGTTCCCTAGGCCGGTACAAGAAGACTAGCCTACGGATAACTAAATAATTTTCCAAACGAAAAGAGGCTATGAAGCAACCCATGGAGGCGGTTATAGTTCTCAATGCCGGCTATGAGTTCCTGGGAATGGTTCCCTGGCAACGCGCGTATGGTGATGCTATTCAGCGGGAAGGTGGAAGTAATAAAGGAAAGTGACAAAATAATCAGGACCGTAAGTCTTGTACTTTCAGAATTCCAAGTGTCATTAGATTGATAAAGTTTATTCGGCAGATTTATCGTCGGGAAGTGCCTTTTTCCCGCAGAAATATTCTAATGAGAGACGGTTTCACCTGTCAATATTGTGGACACGAATCGAACTCGGGTGACCTGACCATCGACCACGTAGTCCCAAAAGTGCAGGCCGGCTCGCATGACTGGACCAATGTGGTGGCTTGCTGCAGGACCTGCAATATGCACAAGGGGGGACGCACTCCTCGACAGGCGGGTATGCGACTTCTCAGACAGCCTTTTAAACCGACGATCATGGAATTCATCAACTTGTACTTGACCAGACGTTTCGGCGTGGCATTGGAAGATCTATTGGATGTCTGACGCCGGACCGGCGTGGGCAAGCCTCAGCGCGAGCGTGACGTTTCGTCCGGGACCGGTTTGGAGTAGCGCGTTCCGCGATGATACCACAGTTCGTTAGAGTTCGCCGGCAGGAAACCTTTTTGCGGAATGGTCTATGCCCTTTGCTCAGCATGTAGCCGTGGCGCTGACCCTGCTTCGCACGAGGTTACACCCAAAATATCCGCGGCATAACTAGAGCCCGTATGCGCCCAATCTCTGGCGCCTCTCACCTGAAAACCAGGTCAGTGTGTGTCTGATTATGGTCGATCTATGGCCACGGATAGAGTGGACGCCTTTGTGACCGCAGTGGCGCGGTCTGCGGGGCTAAGCCGTCAATGCATTATGCGAAAACGTTTCCTTCCGGCGGACGATGACCCTAGTTCACATATACCTCCTGAAATCCTTGTCCGTTCGAGCCACGCTGACCTTTCAAAAGCAAACCCCCCTGGGACACGGGGCTCTAACAGAGAATCCTTAAACACAAGCCGGTCTTAACCAATGCGAATCGCAGTAGCCATGAGCGGTGGTATGGACAGCACAGCCACCGCCATTATGTTGAAAGAATCAGGCCATGAGGTAATCGGCCTGTTTATGAGAATTCACGAGCATTCCGATTCCGCCTGGAAGGAAGCTCAAAGGGCGGCCGAAGAGGTGGCGGTACGGATTCACAAATTTGATTATACCGAGCAATTCAGAAAGAACGTTATCGAGCCGTTCCTGGACGACTATGTGTCAGGCTTGACTCCGTCCCCTTGCCCTGTGTGCAATCGACGCGTGAAGTTCTCTTTCCTACTTGAAGAGGCTCAAACGCTGAATTGCGATAGGCTGGCCACGGGCCATTATGCTCGGATCAAGGATGCCCGCGGCGAGTTGGGTATATTTACAGGGGTCGATAAGAAGAAAGATCAGTCTTATTTCCTGTTCAATTTGAAACGTGATTTCCTGGAGAGGCTCCTGTTCCCCATGGGAGACTTCCGAAAGGATGAAATACGCGATTTCTTGCGCGCCAAAGGCTTGGCGGTTCACAGTTCGGAAGAGTCTCAGGAGCTATGTTTCATAAGAAACGAGTCGTACACCGAATTCCTGGTAAGAAACGGGATTAGAGATCTCCCCGGAGAAATAGTGAATTGCGAAGGAAAGATCTTAGGGCGACATCAGGGAATCTGCAGATTTACGGTGGGCCAGAGGAGAGGCATGGGTGTCTGCGGACCTAACCCTCTTTATGTATTGAAGATTTTACCTGAATCCGGCGCCATCGTTGTAGGATCCAGGGAACAAAGCTTCCGGCAAACTTTCTGGGTGGGAAAAGTGAATTGGCTTGCTTCTCAGCCCCCAAAAGTCGGCGATTCTTTTTTGGTCAAGATTCGCTCCACCACCAGCGCTGTCCCGTGTCTGATTCAGGAAAGTGACGGGGAGTCGCTGAAAATACGATTCGTGGAGCCCCAGCAGTCCGTGGCTCCGGGACAGGCTGCCGTTCTCTATAGCGATGACAGGCTCATGGGCGGTGGGTGGATTTTAGCCCGGACCAATGACGATTGAAATCAGCGGCGTCCGCTCCTTATTGCGCTGTGATAGCGCCCTCCTGACTCACGTCTATTAATTACATTCAAAAGTGACTGGAAATAATTGCTACAACAGTCTTTCGTAAACATTCGTCCTTGATTTAATACCCCCAGAAAGGTTAAAATACAATTAGTAAGCTGGACGGATACTATGGTCCGCAAAACATCATCCCAGGAATGTTTGGAATGGCTAAATGCGCCGGACCTGAAGGCCCCTTTCTTGATAATGGGTTTTCGGGGATGGTCCGACGCGGGCAATGTCGCTACGGACAGCCTGCGACATCTGAATGACTTCTTCCAAACAGAAACGCTTGCGGCGCTGGATGAAGAAGCATTTTTGCATCTGACGGACGATAGGCCTGTGGCTACTATAGAACAAGGGCTGATCCGGGAGATGGAGCTTTGTAGGTCCGAAGTCTCGGGCGCGCGAAACGTGGAAGGCGCCCACGATTTGGTCATGTTCTCGGGACGAGAGCCCAGCATTAATTGGTCCGATTACTGCAACGCGGTCTCGGAAATCATATACCGGCTCAAAATCCAGAAACTATTTACCATTGGTGGTGTGCAGGATACCGTGTCTCATTGCGCGCAACCATTGGTGACAGTGGTTGGATCAACTGTCGAGGCTGTCAAGGAAGCTACCGCCCTGGGGCCTGGGATTCAGCCCGCCAAGTATCACGGACCCATAAGCATCCATTCACGGCTGGTGGGGACAGCCGCGCAGTGCGGCATAACGGCAATCAGTCTGTGGGCTCATGTCCCGGCTTATTTGCACAAGAGCCCCAGAGCGGTCGCCGCAATCATAGCTATCTTGAATAAGGCTTTGGGAGCTGATTGCCCTATCGATGTGCTGATACGAAAATCCCTTGAATTGGATAGAAAAATCAAAGAGGCCTTGTCCAAGGATCCAGCCCTCAGACAATACGTTGAGACGATCGAAGGAAAGGCCGACCAGGGGCCCGGCATTAGAACGGACAACGTCATACGATTAAAAGATTTCTTAAAAAAGGATTCCTCCAAGGAGCCGGAATGATGAAACCCACTGATTTGGCGCCGGTGACAAGTTGAATTCCAACAATTACGCCATCCAGATCATTCCAGATCTGACCATAGACGACAAGGTACTCAGCGATCATCGATGAAGCGCTGAACCGGATACAATCGTTCACCGGCAACGCCCTCCGGGATGACCGCATAAAAGAACTGTTCGCTCTGGAAAAGAGTAATCTGGATGTGCCGGGCGCCACTAAAATTCTCAAGGCGGCCGGCAGACTCGTCGTGGGATTCCAATTTGAGATTAGACCGGATGCGGATGATGACAACTTTAGGCTCTATGTCAAAAAGGTCACTGAGAGCGGAAAAGTATTCAAGTTTTATTTAACGGGCACAGTCCAGCAGATTATGCTTCAATTGATATCCCTGGAGGACAGGAGAACCATAGCGATTTTCTCGATGCTCAACAGCTCCATGGAGGTTGGATACCGTATTCTTACCACTCTGTACACCAACCAACTGAAAAGACTGGTTATTAGAGCTCCTTCCTTTGTAAGGCCCGGCATGCTCCAAAAATTGGAGAAGCTTTCGCTGGCCAAATTATCCGACGAACCGGACATTTGGAAAGATGAACCGCCATCAACGCAAGTCTCAGGGAAGCCCAAGGGTGACCGCCCGGGTTCGCAGGACAATCTCCTGCAGGTCTTGGCTGACGACGGCATTTTCTCCGAAATTAACCAGTATGTGGGTCACATTCTATCAAAGAGTGATCGAATTCGGGAAAAGCGTCTGACGCTTGAGCAAAATCCCGATATGGCCAAGGAAGAGATTTATCAACAAATGATACGTGAGGATTTGGACCAGTTGGAAAATTCCTACGCCAGAATCCACATATACCTGAAGGCCTTTTACAAGAATAAAGACAGACGCGTCGCGGGGCAGAATAGAGTTCTGCGTCAATTTTTCGCCAGCGAGATAGAGCGGATCACCGGTGAAACCGGCTTGCTGGAAGACCTACTGAGTCTGAATCAAAACGAATACTTCAAGAACATAGCCCGCCATCCGGGATGAGTTCACACGAAACATGGCGATGGACTTGGTTCGAGTCGCTTGTCTGACGCTATCCGCCCGTATAATTGAGCAATCGAAGCCGGCTCAAGAGCGCCAACCGCGCTATGCGTACCGCGCATATTCCGGATAGTACATGACTGACTTGATATACGCCGAGAGATCTTCCGGCTCCGGAACTATCGCTAGTCCTCTTCCATACGCCACCTTGGCCACTTCACAAGCAATCGCTTCCGACACTTGCCTGATTCGCGGCAAGGCCGGATAGACTCTTCCTTCCGCCAATTCATCCGCCGATACGTGGCGGGCAAGAGTCTGAGCCGCGACCAGAAACATTTCGCTGGTTACACGTCTGGAAACGCAGGCGATGGCGCCCAACCCCAATCCGGGGAAGATGTAAACATTGTTTCCCTGAGCGGGCACGAAAGTGCGTCCATCCATTGAAACAGGGTCAAACGGGCTGCCGCTTGCGAAGATCGCCCGGCCCTGAGTCCATTTATACGCCTCTTCCGCCGTGCATTCCGTTTTGCACGTGGGATTGGAGAGGGAGAAAACGATGGGTCTGTGGTTTAGCCTCGCCATGGCTTCCAAGACCTGAGGAGTGAACATTTTAGGTTTGCCCGATACTCCGATGATGGCTGTGGGTTTGACCGACTCGACCGCATCGAGGAAATCCGAAACAAACTCATGGTCATGAGCATAAAGTCGTTTGCGGTCGCTCAAACCTATGCGACTGCTTACCACAAGACCTTTGGAATCCACAAACCAGCATTTTCTACGGGCCTCGGCCTCTGACAGGCCTTCCTCTTTAAGCGCGGCGACCATCAAATCTCCGGCGCCGATGCCGGCTTCGCCTGCTCCCAGAAAGAGAAATCTGTGGTCGCTCAGCCTGTTTCCGGTTATTCGTAAAGCTGAATAAATGCCCGCCAGTGTTACTGAAGCGGTTCCTTGAATATCATCATTGAAGCAGCAAGTCCGATTCTCATATTCTTTCAACAGGCGAAACGCGTTGTGGTTGGCAAAATCTTCAAATTGAATAAGCGCTTCAGGAAACACCTCCTGAACCGCTGTAACGAATTCCTCGATCAGCTCGTCATATGCGGCTCCCCGCACTCTCTTCCGTTTGAGCCCAATGTACAGAGGGTCATCAAGAAGCGCCTCGTTTTCGGTTCCCACGTCAATTGTAACCGGTAGTCCGCAGCTAGGGTGGATGCCGGCGCACGCGGTGTACAGAGCGAGCTTACCGGACGGGATGCCCATACCATCCGCTCCAACGTCTCCCAGACCGAGTATGCGCTCGCCGTCAGTCACGACGATTATACGAATCTCCTTCTGGGGTATGTTTCGGAGCAATTGAGCGACATGGCCTCTGTCGTTGGCGGTTATGAACAGGCCGCGGGCCTTGCGAAGAATGCTGCTGTATTCAAGGCATGCGTTACCCACTGTCGGCGTGTAAACGATGGGCATGAATTCTTCTATGTTCTCCAGGAGCACCCTATAAAACAACGTCAGGTTCCTATCCTGAAGGCTCATGAGAAAAATATACTTCTCCAGGTCCGAGGCTTTCCTCCTGATATTACCGAGTACCCGCACCATTTGTTCCTCGATGCTGTTAACCCTGGGGGGCAACATCCCTCGAAGTCCTAATAGATCCCTTTCTCGGTCGGTGAAGGCTGTGCCCTTATTGAAGGCCGGATCTCTGAGGAGCGCTAGACCAAGTGGGAGACGAGTCGCCGGAGCTTTTCCGCTTTGGCCCGCCGCCATTCCATCTGCCAAGATATCTTTAGGGGCCTGGCCTACGGATGTTGCATTTGCGCTTGAGGAGGCTGTGGAGCTAGCCTGTAAACGCTTCACTTCAATCAACCCCTTGTTTTCATTCTTTATGACGTCGAACATGACCCTCTCCATACCGGCCTTTATTTTCATTTGTCGTTGGTCCAAACCAGAAGAAATAGTCTCGGCGCTCCGGGGCGACGCTGACGAAACTGTCACAAAACTCCCGAATTGTCGCGAATCGTGGCACGGTGATCGTAGGGGCGGGGTTTATCCCCGCCCCTACAACCGTTTTGCGAGATTATAATGAGGACCGGCACAATAATCCTCATGCAGTGCCTCATGTTTCAGATAAAGATCGTGCTACGAATTACGAGGCGCCGGTATTTTGAGACAATTTCTGACCGAGGGCGCCAGATCATATTGCCTTTAGGCGCCGACATTGCCTCAATAGGGAACCCGTTCCCAGACCGTAGCCTAGGAACGAGGATTTAACGATTGCTCGGAAATGCTCGAAACCGTATGGGTTCGGTCTCTATGCTGCTGGTTCCAATTCGCCGCATTCGTCCTCGATCTCGCTCTCGGCAGGCGCAACATCCACCTGGGAGAGTTCCAGATCCTTGGTCTCCGGACTGCACAGCATGCTGGCGAAGGTCATGATCGCGCCTATGGTCAAGATGACTGAAGGCGACAGCCAGAGGTCGTCCCCTTCTATTGCCTTGATGAACGGGATCTGGTGAGCCCACCACACGAAGATGCTAATTCCGGCCCCACCGATGAGCGCTCCGGAGGAATATCCGAAGCCCACACCCACCGACCGGTTCTCGGTGGGGAAGCGCTCCGACAAATAGGCCGGAAGTATGCCCCAGGCGAGCTTTAGCATAGCGGCCATGGTAGCGCCGGCTACGGCCATCAGAATGTTTCTCTCTGTAGCAGCTTGATGGAGCACGCAAAAGGTCGGCACACCCATGACGACGAGGAACACTGAGTAATATAGGGTCAGTTTCTTTCTACCCACGAAGTCGGAAAGCCAACCGTAAATGTTGTATCCGATGAATGCGCAGAAGAGCGCAAATCCGTATATAACAGCGTAGGTAGAGGAGTCAAATCTGCCTTCTCCTGCCAGGATTTTGGGCAGGAAGCCGTAAACGGCGTAATCGGTGAGAAACAGACCGGTCATGAAAACAAAAACCTGTAGGAAGGACCAGAGGGCAGGCGGCTTGAATAGGCTGAAGAACGGGGCTTTCTCGATTTCGCCGGAGGCTTTGGCTTTCTCGAACACAGGAGATTCAGGCAGACTTTTTCTTATGTAGATAGCCAGAAATACCGGCATAATTCCTGTCGCCAGCACAAGTCGCCACCCGTACTGGAGCATAGCGTCCTGTCCTAGATAGTGACGAGAAGCCTGCAAAGACGAATGAGGCCAGAACATATCCCAACGGGAACCCCGATTGAATGAACCCGCCAATGGCGCCGCGCCTGTCTTTCGGAGCGTGTTCTATGGCAAACGTATGGCCGACTGCGTATTCACCGCCGAAGAAGCATCCGAGGACGAAACGCAATATCGAGAATATAACTGTACGCCCATACGCCCGCCGTTGCTTGCGTGGGAAGGAAGGCGGACAAGAGAGACATTAGGCCGACACCGGCGATAGTGACCACCAAAAGGAGCCTTCTACCTAATTTATCTGCATAATGTCCGAAAATGGCGGATCCCACCGGCCTTGCAGCCATGGTAATGGAATAGAGGAATACAATGGAAATGTACTGCCACGCCGCGCTGCCGCCCGGGGGAGCAAAAAGCTTGGTAAAGATAGGCGCCATGATCAGGACCAGCGCCATGTCATAGGCGTCCAGCATGAAACCCAGGAATTGGGATATCATTGCCATTTTTGTGTCTTTGCTCAATGGCGCTCTTTCGGATTTTGCCATTTTATCTCCTTCCTTTCATCGCTTATGATTAAAATCTCTCCAAACCTAGAGAAACCGTTCAGTCCTGATTCATGCGAAGATCGACGATGAAGCCGGATGTCGAACAATTGTGGGGAGATGCGCTAATTATGGTGTAGGGGTTTAATTAATTCCGGCGTTTGCCTGATAGGTGATCGCTGGTTGCATAATGGGCGCCACCCGCGCATCTTGATGGGAAAATTGGGCAATTTAGGGCTGTCATTGGGCGCCACGTGAGATATTGCTTTGCTGAGCTCACAAACAGGCGCAATCGCATCTTTGAAGGGAGCGTTACGACGACGCAATCGCTCCGTACGCCGCTCGAAGCTGAATGTCTGCGGTTGGAGAAGATTCAGTAAGATTAGGACTTGGCCGCAAGGCGCCGATACTATCCGGCGCGGCTTAGTCAAATTTTGGTGAATATCCGCCTTTTTTCCAACTGGCGGGGTGCGCGGTTCGGTTGTATATTAAGGGAAGCAGCTAGAATTCTTTGAGATTTGTTAAATCGGCGAAAATGCGCCGGCAAGTGGCGATTTTCCGCCGCGGATGCCAAGAGGAAGGTAAGCATTCACTGGGAGGAAACTTTTTTGCAAAAAGGGGTTTCCCGGTGAACAATTTCAAAAAAAAAAGGAACCTTGCCGAGCTTTTTCACGAACAACCCATGACAGCGATGCGGCCACATCGAATCATGAAAATGCATCAATTTGTTTGTTGCGCTCTTAAGTTTGGGAGTGACGACCCGTCATGTCGCCGTTTTGAAAATTCTTGAAGGGTGGTCCGGAGGGAAACTTCTTTCGAGAAGTTCCCCTCCGGAGAAACTTTCATAGCGCCTCTCTTCCCCCCTATCCGTGGCGCCACTTGTGCTAACAAGATTGAAGCTGTTATGATAATACGTCTACGCGAGTGTCTTCTTGAATCCCCGCCGGCTATCGTCAAACACCGATTCAATCGGGGGCCGACTATCATGAGCGCATGAATACCATTTGACAACCACTGCCCAGACAGTGACTCGGGACCTTTTCAGATCGGATCGCAGCTATGCTCCCCCGCTTTTCTATTCTAAAGAAATTTGTGTTTGCTTTTCTTATATTGTCAATCATTCCTCTCTGTACGCTCGGCATTATAACGCTGAAGAACTTGCGCGCCATAGGCCAGAGGGCCGTCGACAGCAGCGCCGTTCAATTGGAAAAAAGAGGAAAAGAGGCTCTGGAACTTCGCGCCATCGAATTGGCCAACCAGGTGACTCAGTTGCTCCACACATGTGAATCAGATCTTTGCACCCTCATGATGCTTCCGAGAGATCCTGCCGTGTATCGGCAGTTCTCCGTCAACCATAGTAAATCGATATGGACAAGAGAGGACGCTGTCGATGACCGCAAGGAAGTTCACAAGGAAATCCCTCTCTATCGCGAGGTCGCATTCATCGACTCAAAAGGAACAGAGACCGTGCGCGTCGTAGGCGATCAAATTATGGACGCTAAGGCGCTGCGTGATGTGAGCAATCCTAAGAACACAACCTACAAATCCGAGAAGTATTTCTCCGAAGCGGCGCGCCTTAAAGCAGGCCAGATTTATGTCTCCCACGTGACCGGTTGGTTCGTGCCTTCCGACGGAAAACATCGGGATTCTCCCGAGGCTGAGCAACCAATCCTAGAGAAGAAATTTGAAGGCGTTGTACGGTTCGCCGCCCCTTGTTTTTCGTCCACCGGCGTCTTCGAAGGGGTAGTGATGGTGTCGCTGGATCACCGCCACCTTATGGAATTCACTCTTCATATAGTCCCCACGGATGAGCGTTTTGTGGTTTTTCCAAGCTATTCAAGTGGAAACTACGCTTTCATGTTCGATGAGGATGGTTGGATCATTTGCCATCCCAAGTATTCGGATATCCGGGGAATTCTGCCCGATGGCTCTGAATTTGACCCCACTTCTCCAATGTATTCTCGACGAAGCTTGCTTGCGATGGCGGTTCCGTTCAATCTTGATTACGCTGGAAGCATCAGCTCGAACTATCCGCTCATTTCAACTGAGGTTCGGTCAGGCCGTTCAGGAGTCACGAGCACTTTCAACGTGGAAGGCGTCTCCCGCGTCATGGCCTATGCTCCAATTTTCTACCATCGGACTCCTTACGACAAATACGGCGTGTTCGGGGGCATCACCATAGGTGTGCAGGCCGCCAAATTCAGCGAGCCCGCCCTATTGGCCGAGAGCCGAATTGATGAAATGGTCGCTCAAACGAAGAGAAGCACACTGACCATCCTCTGGACAACCTCTCTTATTGCTGTGGCGCTAGGGATCGTTCTCGCTCGCAAATTCACCCGTCCAATTCTCTATCTTGCCAAGAAAGCGCAACAAATAGCCGAAGGCCATATTCCATACTATTTCGGCGTCAGGACGGGAGACGAAATGGAAGTCCTTGCGGACAACTTTGATGAAATGGCCACCGAGATCCGTCGGCATAGGCAAAGCCTTGAGCGATCGGTAGCGGAATTGGCGGAATCCAAAAAATCGGTTGAATTGTCCAGCCGCGAATTGGAAAAGCAATTGCGAGTGCTCAAGAACGTCCACTATTTGAGCCAGTATCTTGGCACGGTTTATGATCGGGAGCTGCTGCTTCAAACGATTTTGAAGATCTGCGTTGAAGGTTTAGGATACGATAGGGCTTTGCTATATTTGTACAGATCCGGCTACGCGATCCTTGACTTGTCACCAGACCTTCGGGTTTGTCAGGGAGCAGTCGGAACGAGCTATCGAGCGTCCTTACAATGTGGACGAAGATGATTGTATCCCGTCAAAAGTGTTTTCCTCCGGGGAAACAATTTTCGTTAAAGACGTGCGATCCGATCCGAGAGCGACCCAGCTTGATTTAAAGATCGCTCAGGCCGGCAAGACCGATTGCTTTGTTTTCACACCGATCAAAAGCTATGATCGAGTGATGGGAGTTCTTGGGGCGGATACGCAAACAAGTCTAAGGGAAATCACCAACACCGACGTGGAATCCTTGGAGATAGTGGCCAATGACGCGGCCCGGGCCATTGAGCGTTCGGAACTTCACGGCAAGCTCGTGGCGGAAAGAAACTTCATCAAATCCATTATTGTTTCCATGACGAGCGGGATCATCACGCTGGACGAGTCGGGGACCATAACCTGGTTCAGCAAATACTCGGAAACCGTATTCAACATGCAATCTGAGGATGCGCTAGGGCGACGCTTTCGAGACGTCTTTGCTCATCTCCCCGGCTGGATCGCTGTGGTGGAAAGCCACCTGAGCAGACCGGATAATCCTCAGGCAGGCTTGGAATATCATTCCGTTTTTCAAAACGGCAAGGAAAAGATTCTCGAGGTGCATTCTTCCCGTATCGAGCAGACTAGACCTCATCAGAATATTTTCGCTCTGTTTATCCGGGATGTCACTCAACGCAAACGAATGGAAGAGCACATAAGGCGGTCGGATCGATTGATCAGCTTGGGCGTTCTGGCGGCCGGGATTTCTCATGAGATGCGGAATCCGCTTACCGGGTTATCCCTTGTAATGGACGATCTGCACGATCACTTGTCGGACAGACCGCGGGAGCGCGATCTCATTCAGCGTTCCCTCCAGGAAATCGATCGACTGGAAAATCTCATTAACGGTCTTCTGGATTTTTCCGTTCAGGCGCGAGTCAACAGGGAACTGCGACCCTTTGGCGATTTCTTGGACAGCACACTCTTTCTAGTAAGGAAGCTTTGCAAGAATCAGCATATTTCTCTGTCCACTCATGTGGATGAAAGGCTTCCGGCAATAAGGTTCGATCCCGAGAAACTGAAACAGGCTCTGTTGAACCTTCTCCTCAACGCCATTCAATCCATGCCGGAAGGCGGAGACATTAGGATAGTGTTGAAGGAAATTTCGGCCAAGGACTCACTGCTCGAGTCGCCGACGGTCCGCATTGTGGTTGGTGACACAGGAAAAGGTATTGCTCCCGAAGATATTCCCTATATTTTCGATCCGTTTTTCACGAGAAGCCCTTCCGGATGCGGTCTGGGATTGGCCATCGTTCATAGCATAATTCAGGAGCACGAGGGAAGGATTTCAGTCTCCAGCCAAGTGGGCGAGGGGACCACTTTCTGCGTTGATCTACCCATCGTGAACGGCGCAGTGGACCCTGCGGAGGATAAGATGGACTCTTTGGCCGATCAGAGCCCCGCGGCGGCGACATGATAGAAATTGCGAAACTTAGGAGCTTTCGGAAGAGCCTTCCGGGGAGGGACTTTTTGCAAAAAGTTCCTCCCCGGACCCCCCCAAAAAACTCCTAATATTTGCCGCTAGTTCCACAGCTTTCAGGTCCCGACGGCTCCACACTTAGCGACGATTCCACTTAAATGCTTTATATCGGACGATTCTTATGGAAAAAATTCTTGTGGTCGATGATGAGTCTTTCATATGCGAGAACCTGGAACGCATTCTCATAGAAGAGAACTACCATACGGTAATCGCTCAGGAGGGAAAGGCGGCGCTCAGGGTTCTAAAGGAAGAAGCCATTGATTTGGTTTTTCTCGATCTGAAGCTTCCTGATATTTCAGGCCTGGATGTGCTTCGGCAACTAAAGGAAATCGTGCCCGATCTTCTGGTCATAGTCATGACCGGATACGCTTCCGTTGAATCCGCTGTTGAAGCATTAAAACTCGGGGCATACGACTACATCAAAAAGCCTTTTAAAGCCGATGTTATCAAACTCATCGTCAGACTTGCCCTGGAGACTCAGAGTCTCAAGCGAGAGGTCAGATCGCTCAAGAAGCAACACGAGGGGGTCCTGGGGGAGCTATTTCTCGTCGCGGAGAGCCCGGCGACCCGGGAAGTTCTCAACCAGGTCAAAGAGGTCGCCAAACACGGTGAAACAACAGTGTTGATCACCGGAGAAACCGGCACGGGCAAGGATTTGATTGCTCGAACCATCCATAGCCTTAGCGCCAGGTCCGGGAGGCCTTTCCTTGAAGTCAACTGTGCTGCTTTGCCGGAGAACCTCCTTGAAAGCGAACTCTTTGGTTATGAAGCGGGGGCGTTTACTGGAGCGAAGGGCAGGAAGGTCGGCCTTTTTGAAGCGGCCAACGGCGGAACCGTATTTCTGGATGAATTGGGAGAGATGAATCTCGGGCTCCAGGCCAAGCTTCTTCGGGTTCTGGAGGATAAAAAGGTCCGAAGACTGGGCGGCACTCAAGCGCATGAGATTGATCTGCGTATCATAGCTGCGACCAACCGGGACCTGCGGGAGGCGGTCAAGGCAAAGCTTTTTCGAGAGGACCTCTATTACCGCCTTCATATCATCCCTATCCATTTGCCGCCCTTAAGAGAGCGTCCCGAGGATGTGATAGCCCTCTCAAAATACTTCTTGTCGGAGTACACCCGTAAGTATGCCCACCACTTCAAAGGAATAGACCCTGAGGCGCTGGAACTCCTTCTGCGATACCAGTGGCCGGGCAACGTGAGAGAGTTAAGTCACATCATCGAGCGTATTTGCCTCATGCATGACGCCGATATGTTAGCAAAAACTCATCTTCCCAAAGAAACTTACAACGAGCCCTGACGAGGAATCCCAGTCGTGGACATGTGATTTTCGCATTCCCCCTGAAGGTATCAACCTGGATGAAGTGGTGGACAAGTTCACCCTGGGCCTTGTAAAAAAAGCCATCGAGATGGCGAACGGGAATATTTCTCAGGCTGCCAAGTTGTTGGGAATGCCCAGAGGCACTCTTCGCTACAAGCTGGAAAAATATGAAGGGGAAATTTCAGGTTGACACTTTATCAGGGCGGGAGAAATATGTACGAACTCCCATTGCCTTGTGGCGCAACTCATAGTAGAAGCGGAGCGCTATGCTCGATGCGCTCGAACGCGCCGCATGGCCAATGGAAGACGGCGCCTTCGGAAGAAACAGTATCGGCAGACTAGGGCTTCCCGGGGCGAGGCTTTGCTTACGCCCCATAAAGAATAATCCCTTAAACATTGGGCAGGAGGGGAAACATGAGACGAGCGCTGATCATTTTCGCTGCTTTGAGTGTTTGCGTGGCAATCGTGACAACCCTTGGGGCGTCTGCGGTTTCGGCTAAAGAAATAGCCGTTATCTGGGACACCAAGTCTGCGATGGTAAGGGATTTGTTGATGGGATTTCTGCCGGAGTCGCATAAGTTGGCGCCGGACCTCAAGATAAGCCTCCACCGGGAACTCAAGACCATGGACGAAGCCAAGATGGTTTTTCATGAATGCGAATCAAAGATGGACGGAATAGTCTTTCTGAGATCATCGGGAGCGGAGTATCTAGCCACGGTCGATCCCAAGGTCCCTTGCTTTGTCGGGGCTTGCAACAATCCGGCTGAACTTGGAGTAATCAAGAACCTTGAGGCCCCTGAAGGGAAGATCACGGGGGTGACCTACTTCATACCCTACGATAAGCGTTTTGACGTAATAATGAAACTTTTTCCCAATCTGAAATCGGTGGCGTTGTTGGTGGAAAAGGGGCACCCCAGCGGACCGATCGAGCAAGCCGGGACCCGTGGAGAGTGTGAAAAGCGAGCAATAGCATATAACGAGGTCGTTGCCTCCGATCTGTCGGAGTTGCTCAAAAAAATTAAGGAAACAGGCAAGGTGGACTTGTATATAGTGACAAACACCCGCCTCATTATGGACCGATTAGGGAGCCTGCTGCCGGTGGCGAACGCCGCCAAAACCCCCATCTTCTCCTTTGCCGAGAAGCCCGTGAAAGACGGAGCAGTCGCGGGTATCGCCGCTGACGATCAGAAGCTGGGGCGTATGCTGGCTGAATCCGTGGTCGATGTTGTCGTCAACGGTAAGCCTGTCAAATCCTTGCCGGTTAAAATGGACACCGATCCCAAAGTCAGCGTAAATGAGGCTATGATGAAGGCTCTGGGTTTGAATTTTCCAGAGGCGATAATGAAGAAGGCAGTGATAGTTCATTAAACCATTCTTAGTCTGACACCCAGGAAAGTCTAGGGTTGTTGTCGCGATCTCGGACATTAAATCATTTCCATTAATCCCGCGCTCGAAGGCCAGATCGCGTTCTGGGCAGCACTGACCCTGCTTCGCCGGGTCAGTGTGTTGTTTGTTGGACGATTCAGCCGATGTGCGCTTGGTAAGACGTTGTAACCCTCTGCGCTCCCCTCCCGCTCAGGTTTCTTTAGTCTGAAACCCGTTACTTTTCCTACCATTTCGATCTGATCACTTCGCAGACAAAATCGGTCAAAATTTATGCCGTTTGTTGTCGGCTCTGACAGCGTTTTCCATTTAGAGCTTGAAGTGATGTTCCAGTCTGATATAATTAGTACTATCAGAACTTAGTTAGTCCTGCATCCCCCCGATCAACCAATATCAACTTGCTTTGACGCTTTTCTAAAGCCGAGGCCGGTTTTTCGCCGGCCCGAAGCGGCTATTCGTGCGCCTTCCAGGGCTCTAGTCCAATGTTCTGTTATAAAGGAGGAAATTTTGATTGAGACCGAAAATCAGCGGCGCTGGTGGTTCGCCACCCACCCGGAATTCAGTCACAAGGGGGAAAGGACTCGAAAGCCCCATAAAGAGTCCTCAGGCTTATCTCCGGAAGATGTTGACAGATTTGTCGATGAGGCGCTTAAGTACCAAAAGAACCCCGTAATAATAGAAATGCTGAAAGCGACGAAGAGGTGGTTCGGCACTGCGGGGGAAACGGCGGAATCGTATGAGGAACTGGGGCTGCCGTGGGACACCGAAGCAGGCGGCAAGCTTGGTCGCCGATCGGGTCAACGGGGATCGGCATTACGGCGGGCGCTGGAGATAATGGAAAGGCCTCCAATGACGTTGCGCCAGCGTCAGCAGGCTGATATGATCGAGCGCGAACTGGCAAAAGCTGGAATCAACCCCCGTGATTATCGTCTGAATACCTTTTCCGGCGAATACATTGCTGAGCGGGACAGTACAGTTCGTGCGAGAACAAAAAGATCCTGAGGGGGAGAACTAATGTTGAAAGGATGAGACAAGGATTTGCGCCTCTGGATAGGGATGGCAAGTCGGTGGAACTCCATCACGCGAATCAGAGCAAAGAGGGACCTATCATCGAGTTAACCAGGGCAGAGCATAGGTCGCTTCGAGTCCGGCGGGACAAATCAGAGATCGACAGGGAGGACTCCAAAGACGTGAGAGAAACATATTGGCAAGCTCGGGCGGCATCTATCAAGAGCCCTGAGCCTGAAGAGCATTACTTGCGAGAACGGCCTTACGAGCCCACGGAGGACTAAGCATGTCATCAAGAAAAGAGATAGTTGAACAAGAATTGGGTGTAAGAGTGCCCGAGCAATATGCCGCTTTTCTCGAAAAATATGGTATCTTCCATGCCATGGGGAATGAGGTATATGGAATATCCGATACCTTGTCGACCTACGACGGGATCCCTTGTGTCATAGGGGCTACTAAGATGTCTCGAGAGGACGACGACCTTCCTCACCGCTTTCTCGTGCTGGAGCATCTCGGAGTTGACGGGGTCATGACATGCTTGGATACGGAGGACGAAAAAGTCTATTCAATCAGCTACGTTTATGGCGATCAAAAGATCGCCGACTCATTTGACGAATGGTTCCAGAGAGATATCATTGAACGCTCTAAGCGAAAACGTTCGAGCAAGTATGTCGGCGCAAAGCTTGTCCCTGTTGAATAGATGAGGCGTGCCTAAAGATGCTGCCCCCGGTGGGGGCAGCATCCTATGAATGCTTTTTGATCCAATTGATCCGGAGCACCTTGGATTTCAGGAAAAGACAATGTCCGTTTCGATTTGAGGTGAGGTGTCATGCCGTCAAGAAAAGAAATAGTTGAACGAGAACTGGAGGTGAAGGTCCCGGAGCAATATGCCGCTTACCTGGAAAAGTATGGTATTTTCCATGCCATTGAGGTGGAAGTATATGGAATGAGTGACACTCTTCTTAGATACGATGGGATTCCCTGTGTAATCGGAGCAACAGAGAAATACCGGGAAGTAGAGAATCTCCCCCATCGTTTTCTGGTGCTCCAACACACGGGATTAGAAGATGAAATGATCTGCCTTGATACCGAGGACGAAAAAGTCTATTCGATCAGTTGGATGTTCGGAAACGAGAAGATTGCCGACTCGTTTGATGAATGGTTCCAGAAAGATATCGTTGAATGGTCCAAGCGAAAACGGCCGAACAAGTATGCTGGAGCGAAAATTATTCCTGTTGATTAGGGAAAGCCTGTGAAGGCTTTAACCGGAACTCGCCGAAAAATTTCTTGTAGCCGCTGACCGCCTAGAACCCAAGAGAACACTGACTTGGGAAATCCCAGGTCAGCACCAACCCGGCGAAGCAGGGTCAGTGTGTTGTTTGTTGGACGATTCAGCCGATGTGCGCTTGGTAAGACGTTGTAACCCTCTGCGCTCCCCTCCCGCTCAGGTTTCTTTAGTCTGAAACCCGTTACTCCTCAGCCACTTCCGCCTGATCACTATGCAAACAAAATCAATCAGACTTCATACGATTCATTATCGGCTTTGACAGACGTTTTCCATTTAGCGCTTGAATCGCTCTCCTGGTCTGATATAATTAGTACTATAGAACTTAGTTATTACTGCATCCCCTCAACTCACTATCATCAACTCGTATTGCCCCCCTACTACAACCGAGGCCGGTTTGCGCCGGCCCGAAGGCGCTATTGGTGCGTCTTGAAGGGCTTAAACTTAACGTCGTGTTATAAAGGAGGAAATCTTGATTGAAACCGAAAATCAGCGACGCTGGTGGTTCGCCACACACCCGGAATTCAGCCACAAAGAGGAAAGGATTCGGAAGCCCCATAAAGAGTCCTCGGGCTTCTCTCCGGAAGAAGTTGACAGATTTGTCGATGAGGCGCTTAAGTACCAAAAGAACCCCGTAATAATAGAAATACTGAAAGCGACGAAGAGGTGGTTCGGCACTGCCGGGGAAACGCCGGAATCATATGCGGAACTGGGGCTGGTGTGGCCGGGAAAAACGGTCATTGAGAGTGATGGCGACGTCCGCTACGAGGAACCGTCGATTCAACCGAAAGATGGACCCACGGAAAATGAGAAGGATCGTAATAGCGACAAGCCCACTTTGTTGCAAGCGTTCGCGCACGGAGTCAATCAGGTTTGCGATGGCTGGCTGTTCCAGATAGGCCTAGGCACTCGTGATGCCAGGGAGCTTGCACAGAATCTCATCAACGCGAGGAATCCGCGGCCACCTGGTCACGCGGCTCACCATATTGTTCCAGTCGACGATGGTCGGTTTCCGGAAGCCATAATCGCTCGAGACCTGCTGAACAAGTTTAAAATCAACGTAAACGACGCTGTAAACGGAGTCTGGTTACCGTACAAATCAGGAATCACTAGCGGAGCTTACCACCCCAGCATACACACCGGCGCCTATTATAAGGAGGTGGTCCGGTTGCTCAAGCAATCCTCAACGAAAGAGGAAGCCATCGAGACTCTCAAAAGCATTGGCTCCCGCTTGTCGAAAAACACATTTCCCAGGTAAGAGGCAAATTATGAAAGTTTACATTCTTGACGCGGACGTGAACTATTATAGGCCGATCTATTACGTTGAGAAGGGTGTCCTCGACTTCATATACCGTTTCAAAGGAACACCAATCGGCAAGAGTTGGACCGGCAAAGAACAGTTCAAATTCGTCCCGCGGCGTATGCCCAAAGGAGACACTCCGGGTTTGGATACTCATATTCCCGTATTCAACCCAAAAGCCGTCAAAGCCTTGGCGGATCTGCTGGAGGGAAATGGGGAACTCCTGCATATATCCATAGGCAAAGAACGGTTATTCTTGTACAACGTAACACGTGTTGTTGACGCTTTGGACGAACCCAATTGCGAAGTGGTGCGATTCGACAGCGGCAGAATAATGGATATCACACGATATTCTTTCGTGGAATCCAAGCTGGCGGGGGTAGTGATGTTCAAGATACCGCAAGAGCTTCTGGGCCGAGTGTTCGTCACCGAGCCCTTTGTGGAGAGGGTCAAATCGGCAGGATTAGTGGGTTTTAAGTTACCTTTGGTGTGGAGCGGTGAGTAATAGAGAGCTAAGCGCTTTCGGGGCCGACCTTTTCATTTTGGAGGACCAACGATGCCGTCAAGAAAAGAAATAGTTGAACAGGAATTGTATGTTAAAGTTCCCGACCAATATGCCGCCTATCTGGAAAAGTATGGCATCTTCCATACCTTCGGGATTGAGGTATACGGGATTAGCGACGACTTGTCTACGTACGAAGGGATTCCATGTGTAATCGGGGCAACCGAGAAATACAGGGAAGCAGAGAACCTCCCACATCGTTTTCTTGTGCTTCAACACACGGGAATAGAGGACGAGATGATCTGCCTGGATACTGAGGACGAAAAGTCTATTCGATCAGTTGGGTGTTCGGAAACGAGAAGGTTGCCGATTCGTTTGATGAATGGTTCCAGAGAGATATCATTGAACGCTCCAAGCGAAAACGGCCGAACAAGTATGCTGGAGCGAAAATTATTCCTGTTGATTAGGGAAAGCCTGTGAAGGCTTTAACCGGAACTCGCCGAAAAATTTCTTGTAGCCGCTGACCGCCTAGAACCCAAGAGAACACTGACTTGGGAAATCCCAGGTCAGCGCCAACCCGGCGAAGCAGGGTCAGTGTGTTGTTTGTTGGACGATTCAGCCGATGTGCGCTTGGTAAGACGTTGTAACCCTCTGCGCTCCCCTCCCGCTCAGGTTTCTTTAGTCTGAAACCCGTTACTTTTCCTACCATTTCGATCTGATCACTTCGCAGACAAAATCGGTCAAAATTTATGCCGTTTGTTGTCGGCTCTGACAGCTGTTTTCCATTTAGAGCTTGAAGTGATGTTCCAGTCTGATATAATTAGTACTATAGAACTTAGTTAGTACTGCATCCCCCCGATCAACCAATATCAACTTGCTTTGACGCTTTTCTAAAGCCGAGGCCGGTTTTTCGCCGGCCCGAAGCGGCTATTCGTGCGCCTTCCAGGGCTCTAGTCCAATGTTCTGTTATAAAGGAGGAAATTTTGATTGGGACCGAAAATCAGCGGCGCTGGTGGTTCGCCACCCACCCGGAATTCAGTCACAAGGGGGAAAGGACTCGAAAGCCCCATAAAGAGTCCTCAGGCATCTCGCCGGAAGATGTTGACAGATTTGTCGATGAGGCGCTCAAGTACCAAAAGAACCCCGTAATAATAGAAATGCTGAAAGCGACGAAGAGGTGGTTCGGCACGGCTGGGGAAACGCCGGAATCATATGCGGAATTGGGGCTGGCATACTTGGGAGCCAAGACCGAAGAGACTGCCGAAACGAGTAGTCCCGAGAAACCAGCCGGCGCTTCCCAACCTCCGGAAAATGAGAAAGACCGAAAGGAGAACCCCACTTTTCTGGAAGAATTGGCGGCTGGATTCAACCGCGTCTATGATAACTGGCAGTTTCAGATTGGACTGGGCAATCGGCACTCCAGAGAGCTTGCGCGGAATCTTGTCCTCGCTGAGAAGCCTCGTCCCACCGATCATGCAGCTCACCATATCGTTCCATGGGACGATGGCCGGTTTCTGGAAGCTGTGAAGGCCAGAAAACTACTGAAGGCTTTGGATATTAAGATAGATGAAGCTGTGAACGGGGTTTGGTTGCCTTATAAAGCCAATATCAGCGGGGCGACCTATCACCCCAGTGTCCACACCGGGGTCTATTACCGGGAAGTGGTCAGATTGCTCAAGACAGCGAAAACGAGAGACGAAGGGGTGAAGATTCTCGAAAGTATAGGCCGTGAATTATCTAAAGGCACTTTTCCCAGATAGGAGGCGAACGATGAAAGTGTACATCCTTGATGCGGACGTGAACCGCTACAGACCGATCTATTATGTGGACGAAAACAGTGTGGTCGAATTCAGTCGGAGTTTCAACGGAACGCCGATCGGCAATGCCTGGACCGGTAAAGAACAGTTCAAGTTCGTCCCGCGGCGAATGCCCAAAGGAGACACCCCGGGTTTAGATACTGACATTCCAGTGTTTAATCCAAAAGCCGTGGAAGCCTTGGCGGATCTGCTGGAGGGAAATGGAGAACTACTACCCATATCGATAGGCAGCGAACGGTCACTTCCTGTTCAATGTAACACAAATTCTTGACGCCTTGGATGAGCCCCATTGCGAAGTGGTCCGATTCGACAGCGGCAGAATCATGGATATCATTCGATATTCTTTTGTGGAAGCAAAACTCGCGGGGGCATTTGTGTTCAGGATCCCGCAAGACGTGGGCCGAGTGTTCGTCACCGAGCCCTTTGTGGAGAGGGTCAAATCGGCAGGATTAGTGGGTTTTAAGTTACCTTTGGTGTGGAGCGGAGAGTAATAGAGAGCTAAGCGCTTTCCGAGCCGACCTTTTCATTTTGGAGGACTAACCATGCTGTCAAGAAAAGAAATAGTTGAACAAGAATTGGGTGTAAGAGTGCCCGAGCAATATGCCGCTTTTCTGGAAAAGTATGGCATCTTCCATGCCTTCGGGATTGAGGTATACGGAATTAGCGATGACTTGTTGACTTACGACGGGGTCCCTTGTGTCATAGGCGCCACTAAAAATTACCGTCGGGATCACGACTTACCCCACCGCTTTCTCGTGCTTGAGAATGTCGGGGTTGACGGGATCATTACGTGCTTGGATACCGAGGACGAAAAAGTCTATTCCATCAGCTACGTTTACGGAGACGAAAAATTAGCCGACTCGTTTGATGAATGGTTCCAGAGAGATATCATTGACCGCTCCAAGCGAAAACGGCCGAACAAGTATGTTGGAGCGAAAATTATTCCTGTTGATTAGAGTAGGCCTGCAAAGGCCTTTAACCGGAACTCGCCGAAAATTTGCTTTTAGCCGCTGACCGCCCATAGCGAGGAAAAACACTGACCCTGCGAAGCAGGGTCAGTGTACTGCCCAAATTCATTCCATTACTGCAAACCACCCCTACTCAATCAACTTCCACTTCCCGTCTTCGATGCGGACCATAATCATGGAATCCGTTCCCAGGCCGTTATGATCCTCAGGAGTCAAGTTGTAGACTCCACTGATCCCGATATAGTCTTTCGTTTGCTCGATGGCGTCCCGAAGTTTGTCGGGCTCGGTCCCCGCCTTCTTCATTGCGTTGGCCACCAGGTATATGGCGTCCCAGGCGTACCCTGAATGGGTGTTTATGGGGAATTGCTTGTCCAGATGGCTAACATCCGTGTACAGACCGACAAACTCCTTGATAACGTTTTTCTGGGGATCTGAATCAGGGAGCTGTTCCCAAGCCATGAGTTTGGTGGAAGGCATCATCGAGCCGTCCGAGGCCGCTCCGGCCAACGCGATGTACTCAGGGCCGGGCTGGCCGTGGCATTGGAATACCGGGACCTTGATGTTGAGCTGTTTGACGTTCTTGGCCACAATGGCGCCAGCCGGGCCTATGGTCCAGCACACGATGGCGTCGGGGCTTGCCGCTGCGATCTTCGTCAACTGAGCCGTCACGTCCGTGTCGCTGGGGTTGAAGGATTCATCCGCAACAACTGTAAGGCCGTATTTGGGAGCCAGCTTCTCGATCGAGGTCTTGCCGTCTTTGCCGAAAGCGTCCGAGGACGTGATGAGCCCGATCTTGGTCTTATTGTCTTTTTGAAGATGTGCGAATAGTTTCTCGACTGCGGTGGAGCTTCTCTGCGGAGACTTGAACACCCATTTGTACGTGCCCAGCGGCCCGCCGCCCATGATCACAGGGTCGCCGCCGACAGTCATGACGGTGGGAATTCCGGCTTCTTCCACGATTTTCTTCACCACCATGCCCAGGTCGGTTCGATCAGGACCGATTATGGCCGCGACCTTATCGACATTTATGAATTTCTTCACGACCATTGCGGCTTTTGTGGGATCGGATTCGGTGTCTCCGATGACCAATTCGATTGGTCGGCCGTTAATGCCGCCTTCCTTGTTGATCTTTTCCACGACCAGTTGAGTCACCAATTTTGTTGGCGTGCCGATAGCGGCGGCGGGTCCGGACAAGGAATAGAAAGCGCCGATTTTGATGGGCTCAGCGGCGTGGACAAGAGAGGCGCCGACAAGCATTGAGATTGTGAGCAGTATGGCTCCTAGTCTCTTCATTTCATTTCCTCCTGATTCGGTTATCTTCAAAGTAAGGGCTTACCGGGAGGGAACTTTTTTGTGCAAAAGAGTTCCCTCCCGGACCTTCCTTCAAAAAACTCTAACATTTGCGCCAACATGCGAGGCGCCGGCCAATGTGCCATCTTGGTAGCCTATATGCCCCGCGTAAGGACAGAGAGCTGCGGGACATGTTCGAAGCGCGGCCACTACAGCGTGATAAACCAACATATTAGGAGTTTTTGGGGAAGGGTCCGGGAAACCCCTTTTTGCAAAAAGGGGTTTCCCGGTGGCGATTGCTCTTCAAACATCTTGGCCCAAAAACGCTCGACGGATCTCTCCATTCCGCATCAACTCTTCGGATGGGCCGCTTAGCGTAACTCTGCCGGTTTCAAGCACATATGCCCTGTTGGAGACCGACAAAGCCCCAAGGGCGTTTTGCTCGACCAACAAGATGGTCTTGCCTTCCCTCTGCAGCGTTTTAATTATCCGAAATATTTCTCGGACAACCAAAGGGGCTAATCCCAGAGAAGGCTCGTCCAGTAGCAAAAGCCTGGGATCCCCCATCAAACCCCGCCCGATGGCTACCATTTGCTGTTCACCACCGGACAGCGTCCCGGCTTTTTGCTTTCGCCGGGTTTTTAGGGCCGGAAACCGTTCAAATATCTTGTCTATTTCCATGCTCACGTCGGAAGCATGCATATCTCCCGCCCGGAGATAGGCCCCCATTTCCAGGTTTTCCTCAACCGTGAGAGGTCCGAAGAGTTGCCTGTTTTCAGGGACGTGGACCACTCCGAGTCGGACCAATCCCTGGGCGTCGGATCGGATCACATCGCGGCCCCTGAAAGAAATAGCGCCCGTCTTGTTCGGGTGAATGCCGGATATGCAATTGAGAAGCGTTGTCTTGCCGGCTCCGTTTGCCCCGATCAGGCACACGATCTCACCGCTGCGCACCTCAAGATCAATTCCTTTCAGAGCCTGATTTCCACCATGAAAAGCATCTAGGTTCTCTATCTTGAGCATCAGGCCACACTTCCCAGATAAGCGGTCAGCACATCTTCGTTGCGCTGAATATCCTTGGGCCGGCCTTCGGCGATTTTCCTGCCGTAATTAAGGACAATTATGTGGTCGGATATGCCCATGACAACATTCATGTCATGCTCAACAAGCAGAACCGTAATCCCGGCGGCCCGGATTTTCATTATGAGCTTCGCCATTTCAGCGGATTCGGTGATGTTGAGACCTGCCACCGGCTCGTCCAGGAGCATCAGTTTTGGTTGCTGAACAAGCGCCCTGGCCATTTCCACTCTTTTTTGAGTTCCATAGGGCAGATTCCCGGCCGGTTCTTCGGCGATATCCCGCAAATTGAAAAACTCCAGGACCTCCCGACTGCGCTCTTCAATCAGGCGCTCTTCTTTCCGAAACCCGGGCAGTCGAAAAACGGAGCGCAGGAAGTCGCTCTTCGTGCATGCGTGCATGCCTGTCATCACGTTTTCTTTTACGGACATGTCGGCGAAAATCTGGTTGTTTTGGAACGTCCTCGACAGTCCGAGCTTCGCCATCCTATATGGCGGATAACCATTTGTAATATGGCCGTTAAATTCGACGGTTCCATGGCGTGGAGAATGCGTTCCCGAAATCAAGTTGATCATGGTGGTCTTGCCGGCCCCATTGGGACCAATTAAAGCGGTGACGGCTCCTTGGGCGAGGTCAAAGGAAACTTCAGCGACAGCCATGATCCCGCCGAAACTCATTGAGACATCCTTCACGCTCAATAACGCGCCGGGCGCTTTAGCGGGGTTTTGGGGGCAGTCGGAAAACAGAATTGGAGAAACTTCTCCGGGATCGTCGGAGGGGCTTTTGTCCCTCGGTTTTGCGCCTCTATTCGCCGTTCCCAGTCTCTTGCGGATTCCTACAAATATACCCTCAGGCATGAATATCAGAATCAAAACCAAAATTAGACCATAAAAGATATCTTTGTACTCATCAAAAAAATGGAGCACATTGGGAAGCGCTGTCAGGAAGGCGGCGCCGCACAACACGCCCACGATGTTGCCCATGCCTCCGACTATAACCATTGTGACCAACTCAACGGAAAAGAAAATATCGAAGGTCTTGGGGCTGATGAAAGTCAGGTAATGGGCGTAAAGGCCACCTGCCAGAGAGGCGTACACGGCGCTCAAAACGAAGACTTTGATTTTGTAATTCTTTGTGTTCACTCCAAGGGAATCCGCCGCAATTTCGCTGCCGTGCAGAGCCCGTAGCCCCCTACCCGCCCGCGAATTGACTAGGTTCACCGCCACTGCCACGCCTGCGAATACCGCTCCCCAAATGAGATAGTACATCCTCACATCGGAATCAAAGGCCCACTTGCCTACGGAAAGATTGGGAATACCCGGGAAGCCGGAGGGTCCGCCTGTAAGTCCGTCCCACTGGCACATGGCTATGTTGACGATCAGGTTGAAGCCCAGGGTAGCCATGACCAGATAATGGCCCCTAAGTCTGAGCGTGGGAATTCCGATGACCAAAGCCACCAAAGCGGTTGCGCCCACCGCAATAACCATGGACGGCCATGGGTTAATCCCATACGTAACTGATAATATCCCCGAAATGTAGGCTCCCAGTCCGTAGAAGGCGGCATGGCCGAGGGAAATCTGGCCGGCGTATCCTATCAGTAGATTTAGTCCCACAACTATTATCGAGTTCAGGCCGATTATGTTCGCAACATTGATATAATAAGGGTTTTTGATGAACAGCGGGGCCGCGAGCATTATGATCCCGAAGGCCGGCCAGTAGAAGAACACTTTGGTCCTATGCGAAACGGCCGCCATTTCTCAGACACGCTCCTTTTCGCCGTGGCCCAGGAGCCCGCTTGGTTTCATGAACAGAACTGCAAGCAAGATGGCAAATGCGATAACGTCCTTGTACGCCGAGGAGATGACACCGGCCCCAACCGATTCCAGCACCCCGAGCAGAAGGCCGCCTACAACAGCGCCTAAGCTGTTGCCGTACCCGCCAAGGATTGCCGCTGAAAAGCCTTTCAGTCCCAGCATGACTCCAATAGAATACGAAAGCGTTGTGATCGGCACGATCATTATTCCGGCGACGGCTCCCAGGGCTCCGCTCAACGCGAATGAAAGGAGGACCATTCTGTTGACGTTGATTCCCATAAGAGCGGCCGCTTTGGGATTAAAGGAAGCGGCCCTCATGGCTTTGCCGGTCCTGGTCCGGCTGAAGAAGAAATGGAGGGCAATTACGACAGCGACGGTTATGCCGAATATCCAGAGACTCTGGGGCAATATCGCAGCTTTGAACAATATCAAGGGGGTATCTCCACTGAACGGTGGAAGCGCCATCTGGTTCTTTCCCCAGAGGACTTTGAATAGGCCCCGCATCAATATTGACACGCCTATGGTTATGAAGATCAGAACAATCACGGCTCTGGATTTTGCCGGCCTTATGGCCAATCGCTCCACAAGGCCGCCCACGCCGGTCACGGCGGCCACGGCGAGGAAGAACGCGAGTATCAAGGGGAGTCCCATTCCCACCAGAAGGGTGTACATCACGAGGCCGCCCAGAGATACGAAGTCCACTTGGGTGAAATTTACTATTCCGATGGAATTGTGGATGATGCAGAAACCGAGGGCTATCAACGCATAAATACTGCCGGTAGTAAGCCCCGAAACTACATACTGGGCTAACTGGTCTCCGGTGGGCATGATCGATGAATTCCTATTTTATGTTATGGTTATCTGTAATTGATTTTGCCTGTTGAGTCCAGGCAAATGTGGCCATGGAGCTAAAAAGCGCCACCCGTCAGCGAAGACTATGGGCCGCGTTGATCTTCCATTTGCCATGGAGCTTTATTGTGCGGGCGCTAACGGCTTTGCTTTTGCCGCTTAATCTCCTGCTGTTGACGTAACCGCTCTCTCTCCGCGCGCAACCGTTCCTCCTGCTCACGCAATAGTTGTTCCTGTTGGCGCAACTGCTCTTTTCGCAGTTGAAGTTTGTGTTCTTCTTGGGGCAGGCTAACGGGTTCCGGGCTCGGAAGCACTGACGGCGTCCGTTCTGGGGACCAATTGTCGCTTGGGTTGAAGTAGAAATCGTCATGTAACGAGGAGGCGGTCCAGGGGATTTGTTTACCTTCCGTTTCTTTTCGGACTTCCCGTAACACCTGTTTGAAAGCCTGTTCAATCGTAATACCCTTCAGCTTCAGGGCTCCCACGAGATGCTTGGCATACGGGCTGTTGCGGCCGGCGCCGTCCGCCGCCACCGAACCGGGAGCAGTCGCATAAGCTACAAATGTCCCAACAGGAGCGTCCATCATGGTTAACCCCTTGCTCATTGATCGGAGCCCTCTGAAGGGATTATTCCGGCAGGCGTCCAAGATGAAGATATTGGTCCGATTCCTCGACTCTTCCATTTTCCCCATAATAAATCCGGCGTTGACGGCCTTGTAACGAACATCAGTTTCCGTTTCAATGGAGATTCCAACCGGAATTAAGTAATTCTCACCGCTTACTTGGACCCCGTGCCCGGAAAAATAGAATAACCCAACGTCCCCGTCTTGAATCCCCCGAACAAATTCCTTGACGGCGTCTTCCATTTCACGTTGGTTGACATTTGTCTTTGTCTGCACGGCAAACCCCAATGCCCGTAATACGTCGGAAATGTCCTGCGCGTCATGGGCCGGATTCCTCAAACGGGCATCCGCATAATCATTGTTTCCGATAACTAATGCGATCCTCTTCTGAATTTTTGGGACGGATTCGCTTTGAGGAGAGGCGCGACGCACGGCCTTCGATACTTCATCATCGGCAGCCAGGGAGAGGGAATTGAAACAAAAGATGAAAGTGAATACCGCAAATGCAAATTTCCAATAGGACCGCCGGCATGTTGAATTGATTGGAGTGGACGCGCCATTCATGGGTTCCTCATTTTCAACCGCAGCATTGTGAACCCCAATGCCGTTTCTTGTTTAGTTACGGAAATCCTAATCTATCATGCTCGTGCTATGCCAAAAGCCGGATCTCAGCGTTCAGTCGGAATTCCAGCGGGCGCGCTCCACCCGTTTTCAGCCGAAACGTCGCAAGATGCGCATCAGAATCATAAAACTTGTATCGTTGGAGTCCACGGTTTTTAGTGGATTTGCTCCGACGTGAATACGAAGATCCACGGCGTAGCATCTACTTGATACGCCGCCCGGCAATCGTTAAGCTATACTAAGAAACTGAATCTGGAGGATATGCGACATGCAAGGCTCCCATGATCACGAACACAAACACGAGCATAAACATGAACATGCCCATGCGCACGAGCATTCTCACGGAGAGGAAAAGCACGCGGATGAGCATTGTCACTGCCACTCTCACCCCCATCCCCACAAGCATGAACACGAGCATCATCACGATGACCCGACCCACGAGCACGAACACCCCGGAGAGCACGGCTCCCACGAACACACGCATGAGGGAGATGAAACAGAGGCTCACGATCACGGGCATTAATGTGAAGCAGTCAAGGAGGGGCATGATCCCAAAGCGGGTCTGCCCCTGAAGTCCGCAAGCCGCACTGCCTTGATCAGCAGTCTGGCCGCACAACGGGGGTCAGTTTACGGAGATTTTCCTGAAGTTCAGCTTAAGCGCAGTGTTGTTAATAAATCGACATAAACTGAATTCCGTGTCCAGCTTGTCTCCCGGCAGGTCCACTCCAACATTTTGCAACTCTTTGAGTATCAGATTATCGGCATGTCTGAAATTCATACGTTGAAGTATGTGATGCATGGTGGCGACCGAGATATTGCCCGGCTGGGGAACAGTACCCTCTTCCGCAAGTTGTAAGCGCTGAAAGATCAAGTCTACTCGGTAATCTCCCACCCTTGTAAGTAAATTCACTTCCGGCTTGTAATCCCCGTTTTGAGACTTCAAACCGTAACGTCTGTAAATTGCGTTGGTCAGATTTTGCTGGCAAAGATATAGAGTGGAGGAAAGGTCGTAGATGTCAATGGGTCTTTTTTCTGTCGTCTCGACGCAAGTGGGCCCGAATTTCTTGTGGTTCAATTGAGGAAATGGGTCATTCTTGTTGGCCACAAAGTCCACTATCGTGTTACCCATTGAACAAGCCAGCGATATGGGATTGTCTCCGGCGTCTATACCCTGTTTCTTGATTTTTTCTAAAATCAGATTGTGGTCGTGGGAAGCTATAATCCGCTGTATCACTTGTTGCATGAAAAAGGGATTCGTGTTGAATTTTTCGGAAAGTATTATGCGGTGCATCTTCTGGACATGCATTTCCATGAAGTATCGCTCTGCCACGACGTACATGCTGATTGTGTCGCTCTGTTGGTCCTGCGGCTGGTATCTGCGCCAAATTTCTTTCCAATTGTATTCCTTCATTAGACCGAGCACGCCAATTAAATCGAAACCGTCAATTTTTCTGTCTTCGAGATGACAAATTGGAAAAACTTCATTCATTTGATAAGGTTCCCTTTCTTCCTTATGTGAATTCAATTCAATGTATCTCAACATGAACTTCTTTGCCGCGCTCGTGCAATAGATTCACAATTGCCTGAACGCTGCGGCTCTTGAAGCCCATTTCCTGCGGCAAATTAGGGTTCAAATGCGCAGGGTTAATTGCCTGGCCCAAAAAGACATAAATACTATCCGCATATAGAAGTTCCCACGCTAACTTGCTTGCCCCGTCTCGGGCGCCGACAAGCCTTTCTATATCTTTCACCTTTTCAAGTATTTCAAGCGCATGATTCACAGTGTGTACACCTTCGGTGACCAGGTCAAGGCCTTCCATCTTTCCTGTCGGAGGAATCTTGCTCGTCATAGTGGAAAGATCGACCACGACGTCCCTGCCCAACATCCTCCCCACGATTCCCGCAGTTGTGCCTCCACTGACTATTTTCCGTCCCGGGATGGCCAGGAACCGTTCACCTACGTTCTGATCGGATTCCTTTTTTACGGGAGGCCCTATCATGAAAGCGGCAAACCTCTTGGGTCTGATTTTGAGCACGCCAACCGTTGTATCGTCACCAGGGCGGCCTTCGTAAAGCTGATTAGCCTGATCCACCAACACTTGCGCCACCTTTTGAGCAGAAACGTCTTCGTATATCTGGACTTCCAAGAATTTAGCGATTTTCTCCCAATCCCAACCCAAATTCAAGAGACCGCCGATTCCAGCGTGAATCTCGCCGTCGCTCACGGTCACCAGCCAGTCACCTTCTTGCACATGGGTGCGTGCTTCTCTTATCTTGCGGGTCCCGATAACGCGATCCCTGTATTTTAATTGGCTTGAATAGCCCCGCTTGAAGAAGAAGGTAGGGGGATTGTCGAACTCCGCCAGGTACACGCTGCCGTCACTGAGAACTTTGAGCAGGGTAAACGTGCTGTACGCAATCTTTCTTACCTTGCATTCCGGAAGAGTGTCGGTCAAGGTCTCGACGACTTCTTCCAGTGGAAGGCCGCGTTCCAGGAGTCTCATGGCGATCTTTGTTGTCAAGGTCGCCAGGATATTGGCTTTAACGCCGCTCCCCAGACCGTCGGACAGGACCATCAGTTTTCCGCCGTTGACGGGAGCGACTGACAAAGAATCACCGCACAAGATTTCTCCGTGCTTACAAATATTCGCAGCCCCGGACTCGATGAATAATTCGCTCATCTCGCCACTCCCTCACGGGCCAGTTTTATCAGCTCGAAGAGCGCAGCCTTGGTCTCAGCCGTGGTTTCTCCCAACAAACCGGCTATTTCCTGAGCGACTCTCATCTGTTGATGTATAACCTGCTGGGCCTTGCTGATGGTTTCCGCCTTGAACACGTCAACCTGCTGGTCTTTAATTACAGTGTCGGTAATGTCGAGGAGCATAAGCACCCTGAGGTTTTCCTCATGGAGCTCGAAATTATACAGCTTTGCGGTGCGGCCTACTTTTTCCAGTTGCATCCACCTGAAGGCGCCTTCTTCGTCGCTGGTCTTGTCCAACGGATCCACCCCGAACAGCTGTCCGAATGTCTTCCCGTTTATTTGCTCGTCCCCGTCCAATGACGCCAGCTCGACAAAAGCTCGATTGTGATAGACAACCCTGTGTTGGTCATCAGCCAGGGCGATTGCGACGGGCAATTGCTGGAAAATCTTCTCAGCTCGTTGTTCGGCATGCTGACGACGGGTGGTTTTCAGCATTTGTTGAGTTTGAAGGGCCGTGTATACCATGAGCAGTATCTGATGAGGTCCGAAGGGCTTGGGGATGTAGTCGAAAGCTCCCATCTTGACCCCCTCTACAGCCTCTTCAGTAGCCTTGAAGGGAGCGGTCAGGATGACCAGTATGTCGGGTTGCCTGAACTTAATCTCCTTAAGAAGTTCTTGCCCTCCCATGTCGGGAATGTCAATATCCGTAATAATGACGTCAAAAAACTCTTTTTCCAGCTCGTCAAGGGCCTCATTCACCGCCCGGGTCAGCCTGACGTCAAAGCCTTCGCTTTCGAAAATCCTTTGACATATTTCAAGAGTTCTTTCATCGTTATCCATGACGAGTATCTTGGTGGTTGTTCCGGATGCGTCCTCCCCGCCGTCCAGACCCAGCAGAGGATCCGAGATATGGGCCATTATGTGGGCCATTCCGTCCGCCATTTTTTCAAGGGAAGCCAGCTTCTTTACCCGAGCCACTTGCTCTATGGCCAAATTTAATTCGCCGGTCTGCTGGGCCACCTTGGAGGCCAACTCTTTGCCCCATGCTTCCAGTTGCCTCTGAGATTCAGCCAAGTTCCTGATCATAAGGTTGAATGTGGCCGCCAATTGGCCGACTTCATCCCTGGCAATAACGGGCACCTCTTGGGTAAGATCGCCTTCCGCAGCCCGTTTAGCGGCATGCAACATTTGCTGGAGCGGCCTATTTATCCATCTTACTATGAAATAGGAAATTGCCGCCATTAGTATGACGCCTACAAGACCAACCATCAGGAAGGCCCCGACAAGGTTGCGAATCACCGATTCTATGGGCTGCTGCAGGGTTCCCAACTCGATGGCCCCGATAATTTTGCCCTCGAAATCTTTTATCGGCTCGGCGCCGGACAAATATTTAGAATCCCGATGGTAATTCCACGTTATCTCAGTAATGCCTTTTCCCAGAACGGATTTTCGGATTTGATCCGACGCTTTAACGAACATCGGTTTATCGTCTGTTCCCAGCAGGGTTGTCGCAACCGCTCCATCTCCCTGGTAAATTGTTACGTATCCGACTTCCACTTTCTCGTAGAGTTCACCCTGAAACAGCTTTTGGGATATCGTGTCTACAATCGACTTGTTTTGATTAACGAGCACCCCGCCGTAGATGACGCCGACTATCTTGCCGTCTACAATTAACGGGTGGATCGCCTCCAGGATCATGCATTCGCTAACGGACTTGTCCGCGATACGTTCCCGGAGAGCGGGATTTTCTTGCGCGATTTGGGTCATTGGAAGAACACGAATGCCTGACCTGTCTTTGCCTGCGAGCCCGGCTTTCACTACGGGATCATTAGATACGTCGCCTTTGGCATCCCGAATGAAAGCTCGGGCCAAAACCTGGCCTTGTTTGTTGGTAAAGGTAAGAAAATCCAGGCGCCCGTCTGTGGCGATTTGAGTGAGGCGCCTGTGAACGCCGGCATAATCGCCTTTATCCAGCATATCCTTGATTTTCTCCGAACCGGCCGCGAAGCGTATCTTTAATTCCAGCTTATCCAGCATGGTTTTCAGGATGAAATCGGCTGTGGCTAAATCGCTGTTCACCCGACTTCTGGCTCGCTCGATGATCGTTTGTCTGGCCAACTGGGTCCCCACAAGGCTTGTCAACAAACCCACGAGCACAACCACGCCCAAGAATCCTCCCATGACCTTTTGCATCAGGGAAAAATCTTGAGCCCATCCGGTGAAATCGTTCCAACTTCTCCACGGGACTCTCTTTGGTCCGGCTGGGGCCATTGTTCTTACCCCCTATTATTGTTTTTGAAGTATTTCGGTTTCAAAAATTTGCTTGGCTTCGTCCACTGAACCAACGTGGAAGAGTTGGTCGTCAATCAGTATGTTGGCTCCATCGGTGCACTTATCCATGCAAAATGTGCCTTTGAGTTCAACTTCTTTTTCCAGACCGGTTTCTTGGATGGCGTCTTTAAAGTAGTTTATTAGTTCGTGAGAGCCTTTCAAATGACAGGCGCTACCTACGCATACCGTAATCACGCGCATAAGGGAAAACTCCTTTCGTTGGCGATGGGCAGATATTTCGGGGCGGCCGGCGGGCTGGCGCGATCAGTGAGTAATTATTCGGGAATACGGCATGCTCCGAACGATCCGAGGACGACTTCTTGAGCACAAGGATAAAGGACTGCCTGGCAATGAACATTACTACCACTCCTCTTGCGACCGCATTGAGAGATTGATGATGAACGGCGCCTCCGTTATTGGAAACCGAGCGGATCGGTCATCATCGAACTAATGGGAATGGGCCCGTTGCAGGACGGCAGGAAAACTTTACGAAATAAAGAGCGGCTATCTTTTCAGGACGATCTGCCCTGTGATTAAAGAAGTTACGTTTCTCAAACTCAAGTCTTGGGGAAAAAACATGAACGGCTCAAGGGTATACAATCGTTTCATTATCGTAAGGACAGTGTCGGATTTACGGTCACAGCTTTCGATTAATCGGCTGCTTATACCATGTCCTCCACAACCCGCTTCATTAAACGGGTAACAATCCTGGCAGTGGTGTCCACGACCGCCACTATTTTCTGATAATTCATTCGTTTGGGCCCGATAACCCCTATGGTTCCTAAGATCTTTTCTTCGGTTCTGATGGGATAAGTTATTATGGAACACCCCTCTATTTCGTTAACTCCGTGTTCCGCCCCTATCAGTATCTGAATACCTTGTTCGTTGAGAGTCCTGTCCAAAATTCTCAATAACCTGGTCTTGTCTTCAAAGGTGGTCAGAATTAACTTGAGCTTCTCGACCTGAGCGAATTCCGGCTCGTCGAGGAAATTAATCTGACCGTCAATAAAAACCTCACGAGAGTCATAAACTGCCAGAATCATGTGGCAAAGTCGCAACGCCTTTGCGAGCATGGCGTCAAATTGAGTTTTCTCTCTGGTCAGCTCCTGCTCGATACGCTCCCGCGCCTGCGGAAGGTCCAAGTCCTTGAGCATATCATTCAGTATTCGGCTGTAGCGCTCAAGGGTCTCCTGCTTGATTCCATCCTCATCGAAGATAATCTTGCTTTGGACGGCCCCGGTGGTTGAAACCAGAATCACCAGAATCCTGTCATCCGCTATTTTGATGAATTCAACGGTCTTGAAGGTCTGATCCACCGCAGCGATGGCCGCCGCCACACTGGCCTGCTTGGACCAACCGGCGAGCACGAGGGAGGTCTGTTTGAGAATTTCTCTGAAATCCCACCCTTCCGCCTTCAGAGAAGACTCGATCTCCAGTTGATCTTCCGGAGAGAGCGCATGGGACTGGATCAATGTATCCACGTAAAAGCGGTACCCCAGGTCCGTGGGGATTCTGCCCGCGCTGATATGAGGTTGAACGATATAGCCTAGCTCGGTCAAATCGCTCATAATGTTTCTGATTGACGCCGCCGATAAGCCGATATCTCTATTCTTGGAGACGGTCCGTGAGCCTACGGGCTCACCCGTGGATATGTAATCAGATATTATGGCTGCGAGGATTTTTTCGGAACGCTTTTCTAAGCCGCGCATGTCCGTTCCTCAAGTTCAGAAATGACTCATTGATCTGAATAAAGAGTTATGGTCGGAAACCACCGACCACTTGGGCCGGGGCTGATATCACAATCGTGTAATGACTCCGCCATCACGAGTGTTAATTTAATGTTGGTAGAGCTGTCAGTCAAGCGAAAGCAATATGTTATGCTCACAGAGTTTCAAGAATCAGAATCACCCGCATAACGGAAGCCCGGCTTCATCTTAAGTGACCCATGGGGACTGCAACGCCTCGCAATCGTGCTGGAGATTAAGAATTCGGAGTCGGGTCTATGGGCGACCAGCGATTGCGGGTCAATGAAAACTGAAGATTCTCGGAAGAGAGCGACGCGACTCATGAAAAGATACGCTCAGGCTCTCTCCCAACCCTATTTAAAGCATGGGCCTATGTGGGGATTGACGGCTTAGGATCCTATTCTATTGAAATACTTTATGAAAGACTTGTACGATCCCTTAGGGCATGCTATAAGCGGATCGTCAACACGCCTTCCGTCCAAGTACTCGCCCACGTGAAACGGTCTGCCGTCGAGAAATCTTATTTCCCCACCGGCCGCCTGCAGTATTATGCTGCCCGCAGCCATGTCTCTCACGCTGACGTTTTTGATTATGCAGGCGTCCGCCGCGCCTCTGGCCACATAGGCCATGTGGCCCGCCGATGAACCGAAGTTGCGCAGTTTCCCGGGAAAATTGCTGGTAAAATCTTGGTGAAAACGCGAATATACGAGCACAAGGCTCTCGTTATCCACGTTAGGATCCTCCCTTACCGCAATACGCTTATCGTTTAAGAGCGCTTCGCGCTCCGCATAGGCTGAATACAACTCCCCGGTGACCGGTAAATATAAGAATCCCATGACCGGCCAAAACTTTTCGAATAAGGCGGCGCTGACCCCCCATACCGGCATACCGGCTTGAAATGAGGCTGCGCCGTCCAGAGTGTCCACTATCCACATAAACCGCGGACAATCTTCGCCGCCGATCTGTTCGTCGGACAATTCCCTGAGAAAACCGTGCCCGGCGAATCCGGTTTTGATCTTTTCGGAGATCAATTCCCAGGCCGAATTCTCGGCTTCAGTTACCAGTTCGTCATCGAATTTCAGAAGCCGACTGCCGCGGCCATACAATTCCATCAATATTGCGCCGCTCTTCCTCAGTGTATTTTCAACGAATTCTTTAAGCGTCCAGAGCTCGCGCTCCGTCAACGATTGCACTTCGTCGGGCATACTATTCTCCGTTCTGAGATATTATTGTAAGGCCTCGGGCTCAGGTCCGCCCCTTTCATGGACTTATAGCAGCTCCGACGCCTGAATACTTAACTTTTACAAGCCGGCCTCGCCTGTTTCGGCAAGAACCTCGGGATAACGGGGAAGCCCTAGTTGTGTTGATTTCAGATTTCTTTCAGACCCGGAAAGGAGTTATGTTCGCGAGTCCACTTGGTCGGCTTCGGGCAAAGGGGCTTCCAACGGAGCGCCTAGCTATCGAACCTCTGCAATCAACGGCCATGTATTCCTAATCCACGCATGGGTAAACACATGGGCCCAGAGTCATCTAAATATATTTCCTCCTGTATGTCAAGAACCGAACGCCGTGTGGCGTTGAGCCATGAGCTGCGATGTCACCCCATACTTTTGTGTTTGCTATTTTGAACTGGAATTAGTATTGGTCCAAATTCCTTGACACTAGGCTCTCGGAGGGGCGCTGGGCTCGAGCGGGGCTCCCTTTGAGCGCGCCGATAATCGAATACCGTGAAACCGAATGCTTTTCAGCCCTAGACCTGTGGTATAATATCTCTATCATCAGGAACCTTCCCAAGGACGCAATGAAGAATTCTGAAGACAAATCCACAGGGGCTTCAAGAAACAAGCCTTATCACGATTACCTGAACTACTTCGGTAAGGACAGATGGGTGCACCAGTGGTTTGCCGAAAAGAGGACCAGATTCGTATCAAGGGTCTTTCCACCTTTCGTCAAAATCGGACTGGTGCCGGACACGATTTCTTACGTCGGAATTTCGTTGCTATCCGGAGTCATTCTGTATTTTGTGCGAAGGCCGTTGGTAGCGGTTTTGTTCCTTTTGGGCCACGTGATCTGCGACGGCATGGATGGCGCCTTTGCAAGGCATACCGGCAAGGCTTCTCAATCCGGGGCTTTTACGGATCTCGTTTGCGATCAGTTGGGTATGGTCGTAGTTTCTTTGACGGCGATTTTTCACCACATGGTGTATCCGGTCCTCGGCGCCGTGTACATTTCACTGTATTTGATTGTGGTGGTTTTCGGGGTCATTATCAACGCAATGGGCCTCGGAGCCAGGATAACCATAACCAGCAAGTATTTCTTATACATAGTCTATTTGATCTGGGCGTGGAAGAAAATCAACTTCTTCCCGTTGCTCATGTCTTTCTTTTCGGTAATCATGGCAATTGAGGTTGTAGTTGGATATCTGAGGCTGAAGAGAGGCATCCGACGAAAATTTGACGCCCAAGTGCGATTTAGCGAAGGAGATCAGTATTCCGGCAGATTAAATTATGCGCTTAATGTCGCGGTGCCCGTGGTCACTCTCATTGCGATTGTGGTAGTCGCGAACTGGACTCCAATAAATTCCATGCTGGACAGCCCCAAAATTCAGGTAAATTGGACGCTTGGGCAGAAAATCCTGTCCGGTGACGAAACAGTCATAGGTCTCGGAACCGACGATAGCGACCTGTATGTGATGACGAGCAGCCCTGAAAAATCGATCGAAATCAAGCATTTTTCTCAAGAAGAAGCTCTTGAAGCAGATAGCTTTCTCCTCCCGGAATATGTTACTCCGGCTTTGACAACATTTCCCGTAGACGGCGGCGTTATGGTTTTGGCGGACACCACCACCAGGCTATTGCTCGGATTTGACCTGAAGGCGTCGTTTGCGGCCAAAAGCGCCGTTATAGTTCTTACGCTACCGTTGGACTATTTGCGGGTCACGGCTATGAGCAAAGGAGTCCTGGACACAAAGTCCGTATGGTTCGCGGCGAATTACTTGTACACTAGAAAGACTTATATGGTCGATCCGGCAAAGGCCGTCAAAAAAGGAAAATTACTTGGTGGAATCGTAGGATCATACATTAATGCGGGTTTCCCGTCAGGCATGACAACCGAAAACGGCATAGTGGTGGAATACAACAAGTCTCCGTTTCAGTCACTCATCTATATCGCCCCTTTGAAGAAGCTGACTGCGGGTAATACACTTCTCGAGGCGGCTACCGTGTCTTTCGCTCCCCCCACCACGGATGCCCTTGGGCCGGTGATTCAAGGAGACAATCTTGTGATGATAACCCCTTCCGGCCAAATTTACAGGACAGCGCTAAAAGCGGTCCTGGGGTCGCACTCACGACCCGACGCCATCGAACAAAATCAGTAGCGGAGAAATTAATGCAGAATTTGCGCAACTTTTCCATCATAGCTCACATCGATCACGGCAAATCCACCCTTGCTGATCGGCTGCTTCAGATCACGGGCGTTGTCGCTGATCATGAATTTCGTGAGCAAATGCTTGATACCATGGACATTGAACGAGAGCGTGGAATTACTATCAAAAGTCAAAGCGTAGCCTTGCCGTACCGGGCAAAGGACGGGAAGGACTATGTCCTCAACTTGATTGACACCCCAGGCCATGCGGACTTTTCCTACGAAGTGTCCCGGGCCCTTGTATCTTGTGAGGGCGCTTTACTGGTAATCGACGCAACCCAGGGCGTGCAGGCCCAAACACTCGCCAATTTTTACATGGCCTTGGAAGAAGACCTGGAGGTTATCCCTGTAATTAATAAGATCGACCTGCCTTCCGCGGATGTCGAACGTGTGAAGGCGCAAATAGACAAGGATTTGGGGCTGGACTCCGACCTGGCGGTGGCCATATCCGCAAAAGAAGGAATAGGAATCGATCAGATTCTTGAAACCATAGTCACCAACATCCCGCCGCCGACCGGGGACCCGGAAGCTCCTCTTAAGGGACTGATTTTCGATTCGCATTGGGACCCCTACAGAGGCACCATTGTTCACCTCCGCGTGTTCGACGGCCGGCTCAAACCTGGAGACATAGTTAGACTATGGCACAATGGCGCTACGTACAAGGTTGAAGAGGTAGGGATCTTCAAGATGGAGCGGTCGGCGAGGAAGACGCTCCAGGCCGGAGAAGTCGGCTACATGATCGCGGGGATCAAAACCGTGAGCGACACCCGAATCGGCGATACCGTAACGCTTGATGAGAGACCGTGCCTAGCCCCGCTTAAAGGATTTCAAGTGGTTAAACCTGTCGTTTTCTCTTCGTTTTACCCCATTTCCTCTGATGATTATCAGGAGCTGGCTGAGGCCCTGGAAAAACTGAAACTAAACGACGCTTCCCTCACGTTCGAGAAAGACCACTCCACGGCTCTAGGACACGGTTTCAGATGCGGTTTCCTTGGGCTCCTGCATCTGGAAGTGGTTCAAGAAAGGCTCGAACGGGAATTCGACCTTTCTCTAATCCTCACCGCTCCTTCAGTCCAGTACGTGCTCGTCTTGAAGGACGAAGAAGAAGTCATGATTGATAATCCGGCCAAGTACCCCGATCCCGTGTACATACAGAAGGCAAAGGAGCCTTTCATAAGGGCGTCAATAATCTTGCCGGAGCAATATTTGGGAACCGTTATTTCTCTGTGCATAGATCGTAGAGGCGTTCAAAAGGATTTAAGTTACCTGGATTCCGGGAGAGTCGAGCTTACCTTCGACCTGCCGCTGGCTGAGGTTCTATTTGATTTTTACGACAAACTGAAATCCGTTTCCCGCGGGTACGCCTCATTCGACTACGAATTCCTCGAATATAGAGAAACCGACTTGGCAAAAGTGGACATACTCGTGGCGGGCGAAAAAGTAGACGCCCTCTCCATGCTCGTCCATCGGGAGCGGGCTCACATGAGAGCGCGCAAGTCCTGCGAAAGGTTAAAGAACGAGATTCCCAGGCAACTCTTTAAGGTGGCGATTCAAGGCGCCATAGGAGGCAAAATAATAGCCAGAGAAACCGTTTCAGCTATGAGGAAGGACGTTACGGCGAAGTGCTACGGAGGCGATATCACTCGAAAGAAGAAGCTCCTGGAGAAACAGAAAGAAGGCAAGAAAAGAATGAAACAAGTGGGGAACGTCTCCATCCCCCAATCGGCATTCCTAGCGGTCTTGAAGACGGATGATGACGAGTGATGTTGTAAGGGCTAACAGCCTAAATTAGCGGACGATTCACCAAATTGGTCGCACCCGCAGGAGTGGCATTAAACTGTCGGCTTTGGGCCGGCAATTGAGTGAGCACTCCTGAGGGATGCGGAGAAGCGAATTAAACACAACCGGTTGGCTTGGGCAGACCTGCGACCTTGCAAGCGCCTTTGGCCGGCCCTGAAGGGAAAAGCTCGTAGATCTTCTTCAGTTTGAAGCCGGTGTCCTTGCAGACCTTTCTGATCATGGGGGCGATGTTGAACTCCAAGTAATAATTCCTCAGGTAATGGACCACCTTCCAATGCTCATCGGTCATTTCCTGGATACCCTCGGTTTTTGCGAAGAGCCGAGCAACTTCGTCGTTCCAGAGTTCCGGATCCTGTAAAAAACCGTCCTCATCAACGTCAAAGGTTTTGCCTTCGATTTCCAGTGTAGGCATAAGAGCGACCTCCTTTATGTCAAGTTTGCCGGGTGGCGCCCGGGCAAATCTTATAATCTTAGTGATGTTATCACTACTCAAACATAAAAACAACCTGCAAGTTGTTTTTGCATGAATAGCAAATCATAATTATTCCTCGGCGTACCCGGCTACCTGACACCCTTAGCTATTCCGCCGCAGCAAAGGGTTTTCTCCAAATCTTTCCCGTACAGGGCTAAAAGTCCGAGTGAGGGCTGCGGCGTCGGGATGGAACGTCGCCTGGCCGGACGCCAAAGAATCCAATGCTAAAAGTCGCGTGATAAGTTTCTCTTCACACCAAACCTGAGCGCCTTGAGGTTCACGGGCAGGGACGCAAAGCTGTCAGGCTCTGCATTTTGTATCACTTCTTCTTTATCTTGGCTTCAATATCCTGAATATATTTTTGAATTATTTTCTGGACAGTAGGCCGCTTTTCTCGGGCCAGGGCTTCCTGGTACATTTTCAACGCTTCGGGGTATTCTTTTTTTATCTCGTAGACCAACCCCATTCTTCCGTAGGCGTCGGCGTAATCAGGGTTTAGTTGCACGGCTTTCTTGAGATCTTCTATGCTTTGGTCGTATTCCCCCAACTTGGAATATGCGATGCCCCGGTTATTGTACGCCATGAAAAACTTGGGGTTGTCCTCGATAGACTTCGTGAAAAGCTCTACTGCGCGGCTCCACTTTTCGACAGCTAAAGCGAATTCGCCTTGTTCATAATAGTCCCAGTAATCCTGCGCCCCACTGTCGCAGGGAAGAAACGTGAGAGCTATCAGGACTAAAATTAAAGCCGTAAAAGGGGCGCTTCTGCACATGATTCGGTCCGTTGCCTCGAAAGGACATACAATACCACAAATTCATACGAGACAACATCAATTTCTAACGGGGTTTTTGGCGCTCAGCAACTTATCCGGTTGCCCCTGCTCCTTCATATCTGATAGCTTTGTTGCGGGAAAGTAATCCGTGAGTGTGAATCGGTTCGGTAGCGAAACCTCCCAATGGAGCTCAAACCTTAGGCCTGAAGCTCCCTTCCTTCCGATTCCATCAGGCATAGGATAAGCGCGGTGTCCCTCGCATTATTCCAGGAGGTAAATAAGTAATATGTCGGACTTTAAAAACGTCAAGACTGTGCCGGATTTCCTTAAAGACGGCGCCTTCGATCATATACAGGGCGTATTGAATGAAGAACCGTCGTGGCTGGTCAAGCTCATGGTCACTCTGTTGACCCCCAAAATAGCCGTCGATAGGGCCGCGGTTCAGAAGTTGCAAGACTTGGCGCAAGCCGGACCCGTAGTCTATGCTATGAAATACAGGAGCATTTATGATCTGCATTTGCTGAGAATGCGTCTGGCTACCCTTGGCGCCCCTCTCCCAGCCTTTGCCTTTGGCCTATCGTCCCTGGCGGTCTCATCTACAACCAAGTTTTTCAAATTGTGGAAACACAAATTTGCGGAATTGTACCCATGAGCATGCCATGCCACAGCCGGTTAACGAAAAAGCGGTAAAAGAAATATTCGAAAAAGGCGGGGCCGGCGTTTTTTTCTTGGTTGACGAAAAAACATCGAGGAATAGGTACATTCACCCTGAAGAAGATCCCTTGAGCATCCTTCTGAGTGTCCAGGGGCATATAAACGCGTCGATTACGGTTGTCCCTATGTTTTTCTTATACGACCGGGCCCTGAAGAAGGCTGTTCGACCTTTCTGGGAGAGCGTCCTGGGAGATTCCGATGAACCCGGCCCGCTGACCGCGAGTTTACCTTTCCCAGCGCAGATGGACAGTCCCGTCGCTGCTCGTGGGAGAACCTGTTCACATGGTCGCCGAATTCGAAGAGTTTGGAGCTGAAACCAACTGGGAGGATCTTCCTTACGAGCTCCGAAAAAGACTTACTGAATCTATAAATAATGAAATCAGAGTAAACCGGGGACCCGAGAAAATATCCCGCACGGAAATCAAGGAGAGGGTGCTTCAGACTCCCAGGGTTCAGAAGGCCGTCTGCGCCGCGGGAGCGGGTTCCGAACAGGATAACCGAAAGAAAGCCGAGTCCTACGTAGATGAGATCGCGGCAAATCAGTATTCTCAGGTTCATCATTTTCTGTACTATCTGCTCGACTGGATATTTTCCAAAGTTTTTGATGGAGTCGTGACCAAGGAATCGGAATTCTCCGAGCTCAAGGAGGCGAATTCCCAAAGTTCGATTATATTCGTCTGTTCACACAAGAGTCACTTCGATTATCTACTCATAGGTTTCCTCTGTTTTGTCAACCAAATGGCCATTCCCTATATGGCGGCCGGCAAAAATTTATCTTTCTGGCCGATAGGGCCTGTCTTCCGTGGCGCGGGCGCATTTTTTATTAGAAGAACCTTCAGAGGATTGTCCTTATACACTGACGTGTTTGCCGCGTACTTGAAGGTGTTGATCCAACAGAAAATAAACATAAACTTCTATATCGAGGGAGGAAGAAGCCGAACAGGCAAACTCATGCCGCCCAAACTGGGCATGCTCGGATTATTGGTGGAAACCTTGGAAGACAAAGATGTGAATGATTTGTGTTTTGTGCCGAATTTTGCCACCTATGATCAAATTCCCGAAGAAAAATCTTACCTAAAGGAGCTTGCCGGCAAGGACAAGCAGAAGGAATCCTTTTTTTCCTTTATGCGTGCCCGCAAAATCCTGAAAAGGAGTTTCGGAAAGGTATACGTGCGATTTCACGAACCGGTTAGTTTCAAGTCTTTCTGTCAAAAAGCCGGGATCAGCGTGGACGACTTTCACACGAGAGACAAAAGAAAGCTTGTGCAAGAGCTGGCATACTATCTCATGCACTGCATCGCCAGATCCGGAGTGGTGACAGCGGTGGAACTCGGCGCCGCCTCAATTGTGTCTCATGGCATGTGTAAGTCCCCGAGGCAATCGTTCAGGGAGAACTCGACCTATCTCGTGGAAGCCCTTAACAATAACAATATTGAATTGGGCGAGAATCTGAAGGAGATCGAAACCGGGTTGCAGGAAGCCCTTTCCCTTTTCTACGGTAGAAAGTTCTTACTGAAAGAACCTGAGGGAGGCCGTGATGCGCTTACGGTGAACCAGAATAGAAAGCCGAATTTGTTCTTTTACAAGAAACGCCCTTCTAAATTACCTTTGGGCTGAGTCGTTCGTGTCTTTATTGCTGTTGGCGAAACCCGACTTTGTCACGCTCTCTTCTTTAGTGGACGACTTCGGACGGCTCAAGACGGTCTTCCTGAAAGAGGTCATCTACAATCCCCTGGAACAAGACGCGACCACCGTAGATCGAGCGCTGAGTTTCTTCCGCAGCCGACAAATGGTGGTCACGGACTCCCAACAAGGAATCTCCGTTAGGAACCCGCTTCCGTTGGCATGTTACGCAGGACTGTTTCATGACATAGTTCTCACCTACAAATGGGTCCTGGAGCGTGGAACCGAGGTCGACTCGGGCCGAGCGTCCCACAGGGCCATGGCCAGACAATTGATGAAATTGAGCCAGGAAAAGCAAGAAACCAACGCGAGGCTGAGTCCGCCCGTCTTCGTGGTCACTGTTGGCAACGCCGCCGCAAGATTCGGCGAGCTAGGAATTTTGAGCCCCAAAGACTGGGACGAGGTTCCTGCGCCTCAGGAGAATGGTCTGTCGAGAGAGGCTACCCTGGAACTATTGGACCGAGTGGCGTCGGTTGGAGGCGACTAACCCTGGGTGATGCGTTTCGTAAGCGCGGTCGCGGATTCTTGTGAGATGCGGCGTCGGCATTGCCATACGGGGTTCGTACGGCCGCGGCGTAGGGGCGGGGTTTATCCCCGCCCGCCATCTACAGCAGGAACTGTTTCCACCATGGCTATACAAAAGAACCAGGCCATGCATAGGTGGACGCGTGATCCACTAACCCAGGTGTGCCGAGTTTGGCCGCATGAATTGCGCGACTGTGTCCAGAGATTCCCCCTTTCGCAGGGCATGGTCATGGCAGTTGCGACGGGGCGGGTGTAAAACCCGCCCCTACAGGTCAATGCCGGCGCCACATCCTACGGGGAACAAGATATGCCCAAACCGAGCGACACCGTATTTATGAAAACCATCACTAAGTCAAGCGCCAACTGGAACCAATAGTGAGCTTCTCGTCTTCCACTGAAATCGCAGAGATTGAAATCCGTAATCCCGGAAATATCTTGTCCCTGGATTTGGAATGCTGGGACTCAATCATATTTAGCGAGCTTTCCGGACGAACCCGGGCCCCATGCAAGAAATGCCGCAACGATGCGGAAAGGCTGCTGGAAATGGTCTCCGAGGCGAATACGAGAGCCACTTGCTTCGTTGTCGGAGATCTGGCGCGGGAATTCCCCGGGTTAATCAAAAAGATCGATGCTCTTGGCCATGAAATCGCCTCTCACGGTTACGCGCACAAACGAATTTACGATTGCTCGCCTCTGGAATTTGCAACCGATTTGGCGAAGTCTTTATCTATCCTGTCGGATATCACAGGGAAACCGGTGTTGGGATACAGAGCCCCCGCGTTCAGCGTGCGAACCTCCACCCCTTGGTTTTTTGACATCCTCCTGGAAAACGGCATAAAGTACGATAGCAGTATTTTCCCTGCATCCGGAAAACACTGCGTCTTTCCTAATTTTCCAAGAGGACCGGCCCGGATATCTTGGAACGGCGCTCGAATATTGGAGATTCCGCTATCAACCTTGGAATTCTTTTCAATGAGACTACCCGTCGCCGGCGGCGGATACTTTCGTTTACTTCCTAAGGCGTTGATAAGAATGGCTGTCCGCGTCGTCAACAAGGATGGCTTGCCCTTCGTGACGTACTTACACCCTTACGAATTCAGACGCGATAATCTGGATTTTTCACAGTACAACGAAATTGTTGGGCAAATCCAGGCCAGGTTGAAGGGCTTGAGATTCAATCTGTTCAGGCGCACTATGCCCGGAAAGCTTTCCGCGCTCCTGCGCGAATTCAGTTTCACATCCATTAGAGAGGCCTTCAGCAATGAACTCTGAGGGAACCAGACGATACTTTGCCAAAGTTCCCTCGGAATGGGACGCTTTGTACTCACACGAAAATCGTTTCAAGTATTTTTTTAACCGGCTGTTTCGAAGAGGCTTGTTTCAGCGTTACGATCTGACCTTTGAGCGCTGCGGTCAGATCGACGGAGCTTCTGTTTTGGACGTGGGTTGCGGAACAGGAAGGTATGCTATGGAGTTTGCCCGCTTGGGCGCTTCCGGAGTCGTGGGGGTGGATTTCGCCCAACCAATGATTGACTTTTCCCGTATAACTGCAGAATCCCTTGGCGTAGCCGGGAACTGTGATTTCCGATGCGGAGATTTCTTGTCCATGGACTTTGAGGAAAAGTTCGACATCGTGATAGCCATGGGCTTTTTTGACTATATTTCAGACCCTCTGCCCGTATTACAGAAAATCAGCTCTTTGACCCAAAGAGTCTTTCTGGCTTCATTTCCCAGGAAAAGCGCGGTTTGGTCGTGGCAAAGGGGGTTGCGTTACAAACTCAAAAAATGCCCGATATACTATTACAGCTCGCAGCGCTTAACGGAACTGTATCGCGCAGCGCGCTTTAGAATCGAGCTTGTGGAAATTTCCCATGGATATTTGGCGATAGCGTCATTGCCTGGGGATGTTGATGACAGGTAGATCTAGCTCTTTTAGTATCTTTGGAACCGTTTCCTTGTATTTATCGGGGATTTTGACGCTCTTTGGGTCTACGATTTTCGCATCCGGATATTTGTCCACCAGGTACTGAAAAAACACCCACAATCTTTCCTCGAAGTCGTTCGACGCCCCTCTAATTTTCTTGGTGACTTCGCCGAACTGCTTAAGGATGGGAACCGGCATCGTCTGATCGCTGAAAGTGACCCAAAGCTGGAAATTGTCCGTATCGGGTTGGAAGCCGCATTTATCGCACTGGTTTAAGGCCCCGTAGTGCAATTCACCGCAGTTGAAACATAAAGCTTCGGCGGCCATGGCAGGACTTGTTAAAATAAGGCACACCAGGAGTCCGACGCACAAAGCGACTTTTCTCATTATTGCATCCCCCCTGAAAATTTGGTGGACCTTGCTTCTATGAGCATTTTGGTTTGATCCGGCGGTGGACCTTCGGCGTCTACAGACAGACTTAGCCCAAGACTACGAAATCTTAAGCAGCAGGGTCAATAGGGAATTGGCCGCGCTCCTGATACTCACATTGGAGCCCGTAGCCGCCTCCAACAACATCTTTTCGCCGACCTTTACACCTTTAAAGGAAAGATCTACCAAATATTCTTCGTTATTTTGATCAACAGCGAACACGTGACACGCCGGATGATCGATGGGGTTGTAAACAACCCAGCTACCGCAATTATACACTCTTATCCGATCGGATTCCATGGGCAACTCTCCCCATCCGCCGTGATGGGAGTCACCGTATACAAAAGTCATATTATTTTGCGGTATACTGTTCAGTCGCAAATAGCTGAGCACATGGGGAAGGAAATGTTTTTTCCACCTTCTTATGCCCCCATCGCGCACTTTTCCGTCTGATGTGAGCCGGTTGATCCTGGCTTCAGGGGCGTTCTCCAGACCCTCTCTGGGGTACAGTTGACTATCCTCGGGGATAGGCCTGAGACCCAGCAGCTTGCTCCGCAGGGTGCTCAGAAAATAGTAAATTCTTGTCCTTTTCCGGTAGTGATCAAATTTTGCTTCGGGCCAGACCGCGTCCACGATGGGACTGACCAGTCTTTCCAGCTCTTCGAGGGGGTGTATTTTACTTAACCCGCCCCCCATCTCTATACGCTGTTCCAACTGAAAGAATTTTTTGATTAATTCCAGAAGCCACTTGGGTAAAGTAAACTCGTGGCGAAAATGGGTCCCGTGGGCAAACACATATGTCCGATCCCCCGTATGTTTTGCGTAGAGGGGGTTTGCCCAGACGACATCCGGAGCCACACATCCATTGATTTTTTGCCAAATTGCCGCGTCCGGGTAACCCAGAACTGCGGAGACCAACTCCTTCGCGCCGGTCGCTACCTGGCAGATCTTGCCCTTCTTAAGCACCGGTTCTCCATGGGGGGTCGTTATACCGTAAGGGCTTCCTGGCCCATACTTGGATTCCCGGTAATTAGTCCATATGGTGTGGTCGTGATTCCCCGGCACATAAACGAGCTTGCGGCTGCTTATTCGTCCGTTCAGGCCGTCGAGAAAGGTCCTCATTTGCGCCTGAACTCTATTCAGTGAAGAAACAGTCCTGTCTACTATATCCCCTAGGAGGACGAGCTCGTCCACCTCCAACACTTCGTTGCTCGATAGTCCGAATTGGGCTCGAAGAGACTCCCATAGATGGTCAACACCTGGAATATACGAAAGAATTGAATGTTCCGCTCCGAGGTGGGTATCCGAAATGGCTATGAACTTTAAATGCACCTGCGTGACGCTCCCACTGGGCATATTCTCAAAACATAGTTGAGCTTGACGGAAAGACTTCGCAGGTCAACGTATCAGGATTCCCCTGCAGCGCCGGCATTCCCGCAGCTCCACACGTTCTCGACGTTATTAGAATCGCACACATTACCCGGATTTGTCAAAGGTATTGCTCATTCCGAATCGTAGGCCCAGACCGGCTAAGATCGACCACACCGTTTTCTAACGGCATCCTCGTATTCCTCATACAACGCCTGCCAGATGATCTCCGGTTTGTAATCCTTAAGCGCCCTCTCTCTGGCCGCAGTTCCGTGTCTATTCTTGACGTCCGGATTCGCCAGATAGTAATCCATGGCCTCGGCCAGGGAATCGCTGTCACGTGCCGGCACAATCAGGCCTGTCACGCCATCGACTACAGCGTCCACACATCCGCTGACTTTCGTGGCTATTGTCGGTCTCTCCATGGCCGCAGCCTCGAGGGCGACATTTGGGAAACCTTCGGAATATGTGGGCAACACCAGGTGATCCATCAACGCATAATACAGAGGCATCTTGTCATTGGGCACGTAGTCCACATGAATAATTCTCGGGTCCCGGCGAATGGATCCGATCACATCCGCAGGCACAGGGTCCTGAGGCTCGGTAGGCCCAATCATCATGAGATAAACCTCCGGAGACTGCTTTTGCAGTTTTCGCCACGCGCCTTCAAGCTCCACAATGCCTTTGCCGTTCACGATTCTTCCAACAAAGCCTATTACTTTACAATCGTCCGGGATTTTCAATTCCCGACGCAGGTCGGCAATGTCTGAAGCCTCAACCGTGGACGGATTGAAGCGGGTTTCCGCATCCACCCCATTACTGGAGCCGTTACCCAGTACCGTAATCTTATCAGGGCCACAAATACCGAAGCCTGTGATTATCCGCGCCACGGACGCGCTCACAGCAAAAACCCTGTGGGCCAGAGCGCAGGAAAGCCATTCCACGGACCAGAAAGCTAGTTTCATCAATCCAACTGCCCTGTCGGACATTATTCCCCTTACGGTATAGACTCGCACCGGGACTCCCGCTAGGGCCGCCGCCAACATTCCCAAAGCTCCGGCCTTTCCTGTGGAGGAATGGACGATTGCGGGTTTTTGCTCCCTGAAAATCCAATACAATCTCATGAGAGCCATAACATCGGAGTATGGAGACACGAAACGGTTCATAGGGGCCGGAAACACTGTGATTTCATCCCGTTTGGCCACGTTATCCAAACTAGGCCCCGGCGACGAGACCGCCATGACCTCGAAGCCTTTGCTCTTCATGAACCCGATTTGGCCCCGCAGGAAGAACTCCAGGGTCATGGGAACGGTGGTAACGTGGATTAGCTTTGGCTTGATATTCAAGCTTAAACTCCTATGGGTTCCGACCGGCGCCACGGAATAACTGTGAGTGCGACGCGAGGGTTCATTGTAGTGAACACTCACACTTCGCGCCGGGCGCGCTTATTTTATCACCAACCTATCGAATCGATCATCATATAGTTTGATTCGTTGATGATATTGATGGTATAATTCGTTGTTTTCAATTTCAAAGCCCCCGAATCCATTTTTTGCCCCATGAATAGAGATTCTATCCTTCGTCGGAACGAAGGGTTTAGATATCCGTGTCCACACACCTGTGAGAAAGGAGCCTGATTTTGCCGGAAAATAGTGTTAATTACGATGTGCTTACTCCTGTTACCTTATTGGGTAGATCAGCAATGGTCTACGGGGACAAGGAAGCTGTTGTCTACAACGACATCCGCTACACTTACAACGAATTCCAGTCAAGAGTATACAGACTGGCGAACGCCCTCCTGTCGTCAGGTATAGCCAAAGGAGACAAAGTCGCGTTCATTTGCCCCAATCTTCCGGCCATGCTTGAGGCGCATTTCGCCGTGCCTATGATCGGGGCAGCTCTGGTCAGCATCAATATTCGTCTTTCTCCCCGTGAGGTGGTTCACATTCTCAACCATTCCGACTCGAAAGCGCTTTTTTGCGACAACGAGTTCGCCGGCCTTGTTGCCAACAATTTGAAAGACCTCCCGAACATTCAATTGTTGGTCAACATTTGTGACATAAGTCCGGACAGGCCCTTGGGCAACCTCGAATATGAGGAATTTATCGGGGCCGCGTCGGATGACCCTGTTCCCTGCGCCGTCACGGACGAACGCGAGATAGCGACCATCAATTACACCAGCGGCACTACCGGGCTTCCCAAAGGGGTTATGTATCACCACCGCGGAGCTTACTTGAACGCCATCGGCGAAGCCCTTGAACATAGCATGAATTACACGTCCAACTATCTCTGGACTCTGCCTATGTTCCACTGCAACGGATGGTGCTTTCCGTGGGCAGTGACCGCCGTGGCAGGGAAGCATATTTGTCTAAGGAAGGTTGTGCCGGAAGAAATATACCGCTTGGTCGAAAAGGAAGATGTCTCCCATCTTTGCGCGGCCCCGACAATTTTGATATCGATGTCGGCTTATCCGGGCGCCAAGGATGTAAAGATGAATCGGCCGCTCTATGTCCTGACCGCCGGCGCGCCGCCCGCGCCCACAGTGATAAAGAACGCTCAAGCCATCGGTTGCAAAGTAATTCAAGTTTACGGGCTAACCGAGGTGTACGGACCCCACAGCATTTGCGCCGTGCAGCCTGAATGGGAAGGCCTGTCCGTGGATGAAAGAGTAAAGTTCATGGCCCGCCAGGGTGTCGCCAATGTTTTGGCGCGACATATGGACATAGTGGACCCCATTACCATGCAACCGGTCCCCAAAGACGGGGAGACGATCGGCGAAATCGTAATGAGGGGCAACAATGTGATGCTGGGCTATTACAAGAACGAGCAGGCCACGGAAGAAGCCTTTGCCGGTGGATGGTTCCACAGCGGCGATCTCGCGGTCATGCACCCGACCAACTACATCGAAATTAAAGACAGGTCCAAAGACATTATTATTAGCGGTGGCGAGAAACATTTCAAGTGTGGAAGTGGAAAATGTCCTTTATGGCCATCCAGCGGTTCAGGAAGTTGCCGTAGTGGGCGTGCCCGACCCCAAATGGGGCGAAGTGCCCAAAGCGTTTATAGTGCTGAAGCCCGGCGCGACCGCCACCGCCGAAGAAATAATCCAGTACTGCAAAGAAAACATCGCAAGGTTCAAGGTCCCCAAAGCGATCGAATTCAGCGCACTGCCTAAGACCGCCACAGGAAAAATTATGAAATATGAACTAAGGAACAAAGAGTGGGCGGGTCGGGAAAAGAAAGTGAACTGAGCCGCACCTCAGCATAGTAGGTTTGAATGCGCAGCGAAGCCATCTCGCCATATGAGCCAATAGTTGGCCTCAATGGTTGGATTTTCCGATTGACTTTCTTGCGTATCAAGGGAATCCCTTCGCAGGATTCCCTTTTTTTTTGGGGCGAGCGCCTCTATTCCAGCCTGGTAAGTCCCTATGTTATACGGCCCATAATATCCGGCGCGGAGTCGAGTAATTCTAACGAACGGCATCTCTTTCTAAAACAACTCTGACTTGCTGCAGAAGTCCAGGCGCACCTGTTGGATAAATGATTATACCCGGGCGGGCGCATAGGCTGATAGTTCACCGGGAAACCCTTTCTTTGCGAAAAGGGGTTTCCCGGCCGCTATCCAATAACTCCTAATGTATTTGCCTCTTAAGGGGGTCACGACCATGCCTTGGACCGATCCATTCCACGATACACGCCAGATATCGCCTTTTTGGAGCAACACTCCATTATTTCAGTCAGTTACCCGCGGGATTAAAGGCTGAGACAGTTTCTTGCCCAGAACGGAAGTTCCTCAGCCTTTCGGCAGCTCGCATCATCCACACGGCTAATTTCGCCTTTTTTTAGTGGGTTCTCGGTATTTCCAAGTCCAGGTCTTGTCATTTTTGGACATTTTGTATATAATTGCGCTTCATCACTGCTCTTTATTCAAGGGTAATGTTATGATTAATTATCTTTTTGGAAGACCCCTGGGGTTTGTTGCTGTTCTGAGTTTGGTAGTTCTTTTGGCGCCGGTCCAGCGAGTGGAAGCCGATTTTCAAGTTTGTGAAGACTCGTTTTCCATTTCTAATTCGCCTGGTTATTGCTTTGCCATGGCTGCCTTTTCACGATGGTATTACCTTATGCATCAGGGTGAGCCACCTCTTCGCAAGGTGCTGGACAAGAGGGCCCAGCAAGCCATCGCACGCGAAATACAGTCCTACTACAGCAAGAACCTGATCACGCTGCAAGCGGAATACTGCAACAAGTTTCACGATAACCAGAAGGAATCATTCAAGAGATTCGCTGAAGGGCTGGTCAAAGGCGAGCCAAGAATCGTCCTTTTAATGAACAAGGGTCCCAAGGGGGCTATTCTACACGCGGTTTTGGCATACGAATATATCGCGGATCAAAACCTAATCAAGGTGTATGATCCCAATTACACGAATGCCGAAAGGGTCATCGACCTGGAGCGCAAGGAGTATACTTCTCTGGACATTACCTATAACGCCATCTGCTTTCCTGAAGTCCTTCACAACAACCCGGCGCTGGTTAGAAAAATGGAGAGCTTGTACGCGCGTCATATAGAACGGAAATTGCCCGCCACTGTGGCGACGTGGCGCCGAGCGGCGGCAAGCCCCATCGACAAATATAAATATTTAAAAGGAGAAGGCAATTCCGGCAGACCATCCAAGTAGAGTATAAGTCCATTCATTATTCAGAGGCTGATTGTCTTCCAAGTACTGCACGGTCCTAAGGGAACTGCTCAGAAGGAGCGCCATTTCCGGATGCAATTCCCATTTTGCGTTAAATCTGACCATTCCAAGGAATCCTCTCGATAAGAGATGGATTCCTTCCATATCCATACCCACATCGATTCCGAAGGGTAACAGATACTTCATATCGAACCCGATGACCGGATATGTGCCATCGAGACTTCTCGTAATGGACGCGAGACCCTCTTCGGCCGTCAGTCCATTTATGCTCGTGGTATTTCTCACATAATGAACACCTATTTTGGGAGCCACCCAAAATTGTTGCCTATCCAGGACCTTGTATCCATAAGACAATCTCGACCAGTTAAAATCCAACTTGGTTTCTATGGAGGAGCCTGCTTCATAAGTGCGATTATGAAAGCGAATCGTATTCTTGAGTATCCGGGAACCGGTGGGAGTGTAAGAAAGATAATCGAAGTCTATGAAATGTTTGGAGAGTATTTCGCCATTTAGAAAAAAGCCGGTGAATTCGCTCTGGTCTATGCCTAATTCCGATTGCGCATCCAGCTTTGAGCCGGAACCCGGCCGCCCCCCGGCTGGTATCAGAGTCTCCCCCCAGAGCCAGAGATTACCCGAATTCATGCCGAATGAGAAGCGAGCCACTGAAGAGAGTCGAAACGGATCATCCGCCCAAGCCGCCCCCCCCAGAAACGTAAGCGCCAAACATGCGAGCACGGCCCTGAAACAGGTTTGTTTTGCGTATCCCATAAAAAAACACCCCTGAGCGGAGCTAATACCGACTGGGGTTATATACCGATCCCCGGCGCGGGTAAAGATAATTTACACTTGCTCTTGCTCAGGGTTGCAGATTTTGGGCCCCGGCCTGTTAAACTTCAGAGCCGACGCTAAATTTGGGAGATCGTGCTCGTTCCGGCAGTGTCTACTGAGTATCTACAGACGCGGTCTTGGATGGTCCAATTACGCCGCGACTTCATCTTCCACCGGCCAACGTCCTTGGTTCAGCCACCTTACAAGCGATGCGTCAATTGCGTCTTCAAAAACGTCACACTTGGCGGCAATTTCTTTAAAGGACATCCCCTGCTTAAGCATATGGTGAACATTTTCTGGAGTCATTCGGACCCTTGAGCCATCCATTTTTAGCATATCGATTCACCCCTTCGTACCTGATAATTAATATAGTTCTCTTTCAATGCTGAAGGTTCCTTCAAATTCGGAAAAAAAAATGGCCGGCGTCTCCAGACGGCGTCCTTGCGGACCTGATTGCACCAAAAAGAAAGATAATCATATCAGTATACAAAGCAAGAATCTCAATGTCAATGTATTTCGCCTACACCCAGGTAGCTTTCACTTACCGCCGAGAGGTTACTTCCCCACGCTCGCAGAAACCTACACAGATGTCACTGCCGCCAGTGAAACGACTAAGCGGCCTCCAGATTTGCCACCCACGACTGAATCATTGCGACGCCGACCGCCTCTATTTAATGTCCTTGCCCACCGAAAACGCTGCGCCAAGAAACGCGCCTAGGCCGAAGTCCCGGCTGGAAGCGGGATCGTACGTCATGGGTCGGATTTTGTTCACATCCGGCTTGTCCCCTTCCATCATTTCCTCATCTACCTTTACATCCAATATTTTCCCGATGAATTGGGTGTGCAGACCAAGCTCATGAACCTGGGTCACTTGGCATTCCAATACGAGTGGGCACTCCTTAACATACGGAGCATCTACTAGAGCGCTCTTCACCGGCGTTAGGCCGGTAGCGGCAAACTTGTTCACGTTCTTGCCGGAGACCATTCCCGCAAAGTCGGCCTCTCTTATTTGGCCTTCCGAGGGGACACTGATAGTGAACGCTTTGGTCTCAATAATGGCTCCGTACGTATAGGTCGCCTTCCTCAACGATATGCAGACACATGGCGGATTGGAGCAGCATATACCGCCCCAGGCCGCGGTCATGATGTTAGGTTTGGAATCTTGGCTGTAAGTGCCGACAAGGAGCACCGGCGTAGGATAAAGGATTGTCTTGGCGCCCAGGGATTTCTTCATTTCTCGTGCCTCCCGCAATTAGTCGAATCTTGGCAAAAAGTTGAATCAGAATAATTCTAACACTTCTAGGCCAGGCAAAGCAAAAACCCTTGGAGATCCGCTCTAAATGCCGTAACGATCACTTAAACCATCCGATATTGCCGGAGTTATCGCGAATCAAGCCGGAGAACAACTTCATGAGGCCCATAACCGCGGTGGACCACAACGAAGGATGGCGACAGTTTGCCGGGAAAACCCTTTCTGAAGGAGAGAAGGAGGCCGACATGCAGCCATATTGATTTTTTTTGAAGGGAGGTTTGGAAGGACCCTTCTTTCAAGAAGTTTCCTTCCGATCGAATTTTCATGGGAACGGGTTTCCCAGAGGACTATTACGAATTGCCGCCGTGAGCGCCCCTATGCCCAAGCAGCGCTCAGTAGTGTTCCAGGATGCGGCGCCCAAGGTTCGCAGAAGATAGGGCTGTGGGCGCCTGGCGCCCGAGTTGAATCAGGTCCTCACGGAATCCGCCGAATTATTCTTTTTTCCGATGAGAACCGCCTGCGTGGGACCAGCTATTTCTTTGACCCGCTAAGTTCCTGTTTCATTTTCTCTAACTGGGTTTTTCCGGCTTCGAGCAGTTCTTTCTTTTTTTCATCTAACTGCTGCTTGGTCTTTTCCTGGAAGGCTTTTCTTTCGGTCTCAAACTTCTGTTTGAGCTGTTCAAGCTCTTTCTTTTTTTCTTCTATCTGCTGCTTGGCGGTTTCCTGTAGGGATTTCCTTTCATCTTCCATTTTTTGCTTTAGTTGCTGAAATTCCTTATTGGATTGCTCTGTTATTTGCTTCTTGTATTCCTCGATTTTCTTTTTTCCTTCGCCCACAAGCATGGTCAGATTGTCCGCGCCCAATGCTATGCCCGGCAAAGCAAGAAGCCAAATTGTAGCTAGAAATAATCGCAGGTTCTTCATGGGAATCCTCCTAAATAGTGGAAAATGAAGTCGTTGAAAGTTTACGAAGGGTGTAAAACAGTCCACACTCCGGCCTTCCGGCTAAAACGCTTAGTCCTCATCCTCAAGGGCGGAAACGGAATTACCTCATCATTCGGAATCAGCGGCCCGCCATCCATCGCAGACTCCTGTACCGGAAATTTGGTCATTGCCGCCGGCGGGGAGTAGCTGCCTCCTTTGTTAAACCCGACTTTCTCTTCGTTTGGTCGAGCGCGCTAACCATAACATAACATGTTTTTCACTTTCCCGGCAAACGACTACTTCAGGGCTCCGCGCAAACACCGACTCAATCAACGGCAGGACTATAGTCGCCTTGCCTGAGCTTCGCGGGAGACTTAACATTTTGCTTCAAAGGGAAAAGCTAACGACGTCATTGCGAGCAGCGAAGTCCCGCGTTCCGCGGGAAAGCAATCCTTGTTATTTGCGATTAGAGATTGCTTCGCTGCGCTCGCAATGACAGCTTTAGCGCCCGGCGCATGCGAAAAACGCTGCAATTTTCAACGCGGAGCGCTATACCTTCTCCACCCAAGCGGCCACTCCAGAAATTCAGTCGAGGATTTGCGTAGGATGCGGGGCTTACTCGAACCGTATCTGTTAAGACGCCCCGACTTCAAGGAATGCGTAACCGCGTTCACGCCGCGGCGTTTTAAGTGCGTCTTTGCGCCTTCGTACCCCGTGAGAATCACGTTAGTTTATTTACTTCGGATTGACAAAGCCACTCTCCTGGGAGAATGTTGGACGGATCCTTTGTTCTCACGGCAAGGTTCCAAACGAGAACGTTTACGTAGGAGCCGGTTATTATTTGAAGAACACTGCGAGCGCTCCGTGATCGCTCAATTTTCCCGCGGGTCGTCGTGATACCTTCATGCGCCGAATAGGCGCTAAAGCGTTCGGAGGGAGGGCTGTTATTCAAAACGCCGGCCGCTCTGTGAATTCGCTCACACACGCGGACCGGCTCAGACCGCATCGCAGGGTAAAGCGGCCCATTTCCTTCGTTTCAACCATCCGCGCTTCCAATCAAAACTTCAATTGAGAAGTAACCCCCCTTGGACTACACTAGCAATAACGTAACTGTTCAGGTGTGGAACATGAATCCGCATGCTCCCCTCTCTCAATATGGAGACTGCGATTTTCGGTCCCAAGGTTCTCTTGGCTGGTAAACGGGCCAGGGAATGCGGATGAGCATGCGTTTTCTGCGATTGCGATGACAGAAGCGCTCGAATAGTCTCAACCTGAAGGACGCCCGGATAAAACGGCAGCACAGGGCGGAACCGGCTAAACTTTTTCGGTATTGGATATTTTTCATAAACCAAACAGGACCTCTCACTCATGATTTGCAGCAAAGGGGGCAACTAGAATGAACCGGTGGCAAGACACATACGCCGGCAAACTTGTCTCGGCGGAGCAAGCAGCCGGTAAAATAAGAAACGGTGACCGGATTTACCTTGGGAGCTTATGCTCCGAACCAAAAACAGTAATCAGGGCACTGGAAGCGTCTTTGGCTCAGGATGTGGAGATCGTTCAGTTCATCAGGGGCGCGGAAGCCTCAAGGTTGGTTGCGTCGGACTGGGAACGGTTCAGGATGAAAACTTTCTTCCTCGGAGGCGCCTCCCACCAGGGCCAGCGCCCCCCGGAGTACACATATATTCCTCTATTTCATTCCCAGATCCCATTGTTTTTGAGGAATCGTCGTATCCCCATCGACGTTGCAATAGTTCAGGTGTCGGAGCCCGACCGATTCGGCCGATTCAGCCTGGGAATTTCTGTGGACCTGGCGATTGCGGCGATCGACGCGGCCCGGACTGTCATAGCTCAGGTCAATCCCAACATGCCCCGGACACATGGCGACACTTATGTGCCTGTAGATAAAATCGCCTACCTGGTGGAGGCTGCGGAACCATTAACCGAACTGCATGAAGAATCCCTTGGAGAAAAAGAAAAGACAATAAGCGCCTATGTCAGTGAGTTAATCGACGACGGGTCCATTTTACAGTTCGGCTTCACGGGAATATCCCGTGGCCTCATGGATTTTCTTAAAGATCATAAGCACCTGGGGATCCATACCGAGATTTTTAGTGATCCTCTCACTGAGCTCATTGAGGCCGGCGTGGTCGACAACAGCACCAAGAAACTCTATCGGGGAAAGTCGCTGGCGACATCCTGTATGGGCACACGGAGACTTTACGATTACGTCCATGAAAACTCGCTCGTCGAGTTCTATCCGTCGGACATGGTCATGGACCCCACGGTTCTCGCTCAGAATGAGCGTATGGTAGCCGTGAACCTGGCCATGCAAGTGGACCTCAGAGGCCAGATCAGGCAGGGCAATCCCACCTGGACCGCTTTTGAAGGCTCAGGCGGAGATTGCGACTTTATGAGGGGCGCGAATCTGTCTAGAGGCGGCAGATCCATAATCTGCCTGCGTTCCACATCACCCAAGAACGGCAAATCCACCATAGTCCCCAGTTTTGGACCCGGAGCGGCGGTAATGATGAACAGAGGGGAGACCAACTACGTGGTAACGGAGTATGGAATCGCCTATCTTGGAGGCCGGTCCATTCGAGACCGCGCCATGTCTCTGATTGAAGTCGCGCATCCGGACCATAGAGAAGAACTGATGAAGCAGGCGAGAGAAATGGGGTATGTTTATCCGGACCAAGTCTATTACAGAATTTGTTCACCGGAGTTGCGACGGCGGATCAGAACCGACCGCGTTTTCAAGGGAGGCCTGATGACGCACATCAGAGTGATCAGATCCACCGACGAATCCTTGTTACGAGATCTGTTCTACAATCTCTCTGAAGAGTCCGTCTATTTCCGTTATTTTTCGGCCCGGCGAAGCATGCCTCACCATAGCCTTGAGCAATATGTGAACTTGAAAGAAGAGGACGGTCTGTCTCTCGTCGCCCTGGTAGGCCCTCGGGAGGATCGCAAGATAGTCGGCGAGGTGCGTTATATGATCAACCCCGGTGACGATTACCCGGATGCGGCTTTTATGGTCGATGAGAACTACCGGGGACGAGGCATTGCCGGAGCCTTGCTGCACTATCTTATCGACCTAGCCATGGAAATCGGGATAAAAGGATTCAGAGCCGAAGTTCTGGCGACCAACCGCTCAATGATGAAGGTATTCGAGAAACTACCCTATGTGCTGCACAAGAGCTTCATAAACGGGACAATTTCTCTCAAGTTCAACTTCGATGAGTTGAAGTGAGCCGGCGAAAACCGGGGCCGGATAATGGTTTACCGGGAAACCACTTTTTGCAAAAAGTGGTTTCCCGGACCCTTCCGCCAAAACTCCTAATATATTGGTTGGTTAAATAACCCCGGCCGTGCTTCGATGAGATCCCTCTACGCTTTGTGCCGTCGCAGGCCTCATGGGTCTTCGGGATATCGCATTGACCCGCGCCTGACATGTTGCCGCCATAGTTAGAGTTTTCTGATAGTTTCTTAAACCAGCGGCAGTCTAACCAGCATTTGTATGGCCTGCCTGGCCGTCTGAGCCAGTTGAGGCTCTTCGTTCTGCAATGCGCAAATTTGCCTCAGATGGTCAGCCGTCCTGAGCATGAGCATCGCCAAGTCTCCCTCATCCGCGCCGATGTGGTTGGCCAGTTCTTCCCACTCGAGTTGTTTGGCCCACAGGTAAGCTGAAGCCGCGGGCCAAAACATGATGGCCGGTATGTCGAAACCCCTTGAAATCATGAACTGGGCCAACGGCTTCAAGCCGAGTATCATGCTCTTGAATTTTTGCCACAAGTGTCGAGTCCTGTCCCAGGCCTCTCTGCTGATAGTTATATCCTTATCTTTATCAATTACGAAAGGGGCTATGAGCGCGGCCAGATCCTCCGGGGCAAGACCTTTGAATTCGCCGGTTCTGATCAGCTCTGCAATCAGAAGAGGATGATCGAGTCTGAGCTGGGCGGCCCATCTGCCGTCATAGGTGGGAACGCCGGAGTCATCTATGTACTGTAACTCCTGCAGCACGTTAAGATGCTTCTGAAAATCTTTGGTCAATCGGGCATTGATTTTCTGAACCGACCGCTCTTTATGTCGAAAAGCCGCAAAAGAGAATCCCAAAAGATTCTCTACGCCTGCGGGATCGTGAGAGAGCAACAGATTGAGCACCATGGAAAAGTTGATTGCGATCCGGGATTGGAGAGGCTCCGGTTGTGATAAGAGCAATTCCTTGACAACCGTAACCTTTAGAAACTTCCCGGGAACCACAAGCGCGAAACCGGCCTTATCCATGCCCCGCCGGCCCGCTCGACCCGTCATCTGATGGATGTCCGTAGCTGTCATGTCTACGAAGGTTCGCCCGTTAAACCGGTCGCTTTGGAGCAAGACAACGGTTCTGGCCGGGAAATTTACTCCCGCGGCCACGGTCGAGGTCGAGAATATCACCTCCAGATGACCCAATACCATCGATCTTTCTATTAAGAGCCGCCATCCGGGCAACTGGCCAGCGTGGTGAGACCCTCCCCTGCAGGCCAATAATCTATTTAATTGCCTTTGATTACGAAGCTCCGGATAAGGTTCGAGGAATTCTCTGATAAAGTCGGCAAACCCCCCGTCCTTTGGATGCTTAGGAGAAGGGGATAGGGTATCCAGAGCCCTGTCACATTCAGCCCTCGATTTGAGGAATATGATTGCGGGGAGCAGATCAAACTCCCGCAGAGTGTCGATTATTTCGTTCATGTCCGGAGCCGGGTCCGCAAACCTGGATCGACTCTTGGCCTTTTTCAGGAAATCCGCAACAGTGGGGAAGAGTCTCGCTCCCCGAAAAAACGGTGTGACTTCCCCGTCCGGCGCCCGGAAAAGGATATGCAAGGGGACCGGTCTATCATCCGACTGGACCACAGCGCAAGAAGCGCCCCGGATATGCGTAAGCCATCTTGCGACCTCGCGAGAGTTTGAAATGGTCGCTGAAAGCAAAAGGATACGCACTCTCTGGGGGAGATAGATAAGGACTTCTTCCCAGACCACTCCCCTGTCAATATCGCCCAAATAGTGGGCTTCATCGAGTATGACCAGATCCACCCGGAGATCGGTTCCGGATTGCATTGCGTCATAAAGTTGATTACGCAGTATTTCGGTGGTGCCGACAATTACGCAAGCATCCGGGTTCTCTTTGCGATCTCCTGTCAAGATGCCCACATTTTCAGCTCCCAAAGCGCTCCCGAATTCCTCGTATTTTGAGTTTGACAGGGCTTTCAAGGGGGTAGCGTACCAAATGCCACAACCGGGCTTCGACAGAAAAGCCTTGGTGGCTTCCAGGGCGATCCATGTTTTTCCAGACCCGGTTGGCGCGCTGACCAGGACGTCGTGTTCAAGGATCTTGTTAAGCGCTTCAATTTGAAAGGGATCCGGTTTAAATGGCGCAGGCTCGGGTTTTCCGATATCGGATAATAATTTCTCGGCCGCCTTATTCAATTTATTGATGGGGGGAACGAAAACTTCTTCTCTCTGCGGGTTGCGATCACGTCTGCGGTTGGAATTTGAATATCTTGGTGAATTCCTACGTTTTTTTTCTGCTATTTCCATGTTGAGCTTGTCTCATCAGATTTGCATCCGACTCTCTCTCTTTCGGTAGTTAATTCGGGATGGTGTTAGCATCTCCAGAAAGTTTTGAACAGGTCTTATTTGCGGTGGCTCATCTAACCATTCAAAGAAAGGATCAATTTTTTTAGAGTTGACCGCGCTCGCCTGCTAAGTTAGATTATCATATAAACACAGTAATTAATCCCTGTTTGTATGATAATTATTAAGAAGCGTCAATTTCCACTCTTTTTTTGTAAGACCTTCGAGCATCCCAAAAGTTCGTGTCGGTGGTGTTTATGAAGACGGGTCATCCCGCGTATTCCGTATTGCTTATTGATGATATGAAACCTCTGGTTATGATCCTGGAGAATGGCCTGAAGCGTTCCGGCCTGACCGTTTTTACGGCTTTTTCGGGGGAAGACGGAATAGAGGTTTTTCGAAACCAGGACGTTGATGTGGTGATCTGCGATCTTGGAATGGAGGGGCTTAGCGGCTGGGACGTGGGGCTTGCCGTGAAGGAAATATGCGAAACGCGTGATAAACCGAAGACCCCCTTTCTTTTGCTGACGGGCTGGGGATGTGATCTGGACGACAATGACGGGCTAGCTGGATTCGGAGTGGACATGGTCCTCGAAAAGCCGATTGATATATCCAATCTTCTGAATATATTGACTGAAATCATATCAAAACCGTCAACCCGGTAACAAAATCACGTGATTCCCGGAGCTCATCCCTAACGCACTTCTAACCTCTAATTAACACGCAAACATTAAACCTGTCCTAAAATCGATCGCTCCACGTGGTGTCTAGACTGAGCGGGTCTTTATAATTCGCGCAGATTCGGGTAACTCTCATTTAATTGTGAAGGGGCTTCCCATGTCTACCGTACCAATAACGGAGATGGCCGTTCATCCGCCCCAAAACACGCCCCGTATCCCCCGTCAACGGGGGGAACAGCGGTCTACCCGTGGACGGTGAGGTTGGCGTCTATGCTTGTGTCTCAAGAATTCGACTTTGATACTCCTATGTGGGCTAGGGTTTCCAGCCTGCGGTGACTTAGGTTGTGAAATCGGCAGGCGTGTTTACCCTATGCGTTAACGGCGTCAGAAGGACGTTTCTTGTACGTGTACTCCGCTGTCGGGCCATATTATAGTTAACGATTGAAAAATTAGACCTTGGATTTGTAGCGCCTCCTCGCGCATACTGTTCAGGCAATAACTGCGAAAGCGCAGCGATTCTCAGTAAACATGGAAAGTGCTATGTCCAAAGAAAAAATACTAGTCGTAGATGACGAAGAAGATATTCTGGAGTTGGTCAAGTATAATCTTGCCAAAGAGGGATATCAGGTCGTGTCCGCCCTGTCGGGTGAGCAGGCTTTGACGAGGGCGAGAGAAGACAATCCTGACGTAATTCTGCTCGATCTCATGCTGCCCGGCCTGGATGGGCTGGACGTATGCCGTCACCTGAAGAACAATCCCAATACCAGCGCCACTCCCGTGATCATGCTCACCGCAAAGGTCGAAGACGCCGATATCGTCAGCGGACTGGAGTTGGGGGCCGACGATTACATCACCAAACCATTCAGCCCCAGAGTTTTGTTGGCAAGGATAAAGGCCGTGCTCAGGAGGCGGAAGCAGGAAGAGACCGAAGACACCGCCATCATTAAGATTCATGAACTTGTCATCAACCCTGGTCGTTGTGAAGTCCTTGCAAGTGATCAGCAATTGGTCCTGACAGCCACTGAGTTTCGTATACTGCATTTCCTGGCGAGAAGACCAGGGTGGGTGTTCACCAGGGATCAAATCATAAACGCAGTTAAAGGAGAAGACTACCCCGTTACCGAACGCTCTGTGGATGTCCAGATCGTCGGCTTGCGCAAGAAATTGGGCGCCGCGGGAAAAAACATTGAAACTGTCAGAGGGGTGGGTTACCGTTTTCGGGAATGATGATTGTACGGATTGCCGGAGCGGTCCCACGTGGCCGAAGCATTGCCGCCCAACCACATCCGGATATATAGTCTGATTAGTTGACGCTTGACCCAAGCGTACGTCCAGACAGAGACTAGGAGTTCAGATGCGCAAGAATACAACACTGGGTCGGCAAATTTACCCCTCCTTCGTAGGCGCGGCCCTTCTTGCCATGGTTATCAGCTTTTACTACTTGGTCGACATTTTCAACGGTTACCTCAATAGACAATCGGAAGAATACTCGAAAGCTCAGGCCATGCTGGTCGAACGATTATTCCAAGGGAAATTCGATATTGTCAATACGCCTGAAATAGACGCAACCTTGAAGGAGATCGGTCCTCATATTCCGTGCCGAATAACTCTGTGCCTGCCTGACGGAAAAGTGCTCGGCGATTCCCAGGAGGATGTCTCAAGAATTCAGAATTTTCCCCTGAGACCGGAAATTAAGGAAGCCATCTCCGGTAAACCCGGTATTTATACGCGCCATAGCTTCATTTCCGGCGCCAGACTGACTTACGTCGCTACGCCCTTCAAGCTGGATGATAAGGTCGTAGCCATAGTACGGACCGCATTGCCCGTCGCCGACACCAACAGGGTGATCACTGAAAATTACCTACGCATGGGCTTTGGCGCGATGATTGCGCTTGGGTTGGCCTCGTTGGTCAGTTTGTATGTGTCCCGCCAAATGGCCCGCCCCATCCGAGAAGTCCGCTACGCCGCAAGAAGATTTTTCGAGGGCGATCTGGATTATAGGCTATCCGGATTTGAGATCCAGGAGTACAGCGACTTGGCTCAAGACTTGAATTCGATGGCCACTCAATTCAAATCCAAACTGAGCAATGTCACTCAGCAACGCAACGAGCTCGAAGCCGTTCTATCGAGCATGATGGAAGCGGTGATCGTGCTGGACAACGGCGAGAGAATTCTAAGCCTCAATCAGGCTGCGGAGAACCTGTTCGGGATCAATAACGAACGAGTCAAGGGGCGCACCGTTCAGGAGGCTATTCGAAACACAGACCTGCACAAGTTCGTCTCCAAGACCTTATCCAGCGACAAGCCATTGGAGGGCGACATAGTCTTCAGGGGGGATCCGGAGCGTTTCCTTCAAGCCCATGGGGCGACTTTACAGGACGCCCATGGAACGAATATAGGGGCCCTCGTGGTATTAAATGATGTTACGAGGCTCAAGACCCTGGAGAACATACGCAAGGATTTTGTAGCAAATGTCTCCCACGAATTGAAAACGCCCATTACCTCAATCAAAGGTTTTCTTGAGACCCTTAAAGAAGGGGCTATGGACGACCCGGAAAACGCAATACGCTTTCTTAACATAATTATGAAGCATACCGATCGTTTGGACTCCATCATAGAGGACCTGCTAAGCCTGTCGCGCATTGAGCGGGATGCTGAAAAAGGAGAGATCGCGCTTCAAACACGCTCCATTGGAGATGTTGTAGACTCAGTCGTCAAGGCTTGCACAAGGAAAGCCGGGCTTCGAGGTAATGAACTGAGGCCGTGGGTTGAACCCGGGCTTACGGCAAAAATTAACGCGGTCTTGCTCGAGCAAGCAATTGTCAACCTCGTTGACAATGCGGTGAAATACAGCGCTCCGGGGACTCCCGTGGACATAGAGGCAACGGCTTCGGGGGGCCAAATAGCCATAAAAGTGAAAGACCAAGGCTGCGGGATCTCCAGAGAACATCTTTCCAGGATCTTTGAACGCTTCTACAGAGTTGACAAAGCGCGTAGTAGGAATGTCGGGGGAACCGGTCTGGGTCTGTCAATCGTCAAACATATTGTTAATGCTCATGGCGGCAAGATTTCAGTGGAAAGCTCACCCAACAAAGGCAGCGCGTTTACCATATTCTTGCCCGTGGATGATGCGACATCTTCGGCCGAAAAGAGGTAAATCGATGAGAATGCGGTTACAAAGAGACATTGACAAGCTCAAGAAGAGGATTGTGCGCCTCGGCGCGGTTGTCGAAGAGCGCTTTCACATGGCGGTCAAGGCAATTGAATGCAAAAACGCCCAATTGGCCCAGAATGTCATCGATGGAGATATAGATATAGATCAAGCTGAAGTCGATGTTGAAGAAGAGTGCTTGAAGATCCTGGCCCTACACCAGCCTGTGGCGGATGATCTTAGATATATCGTAGCCGTGCTGAAGATGAACAACGATTTGGAGCGCATCGGCGACTTGGCGGTAAACATTGCCCAAAGAGCTGCGACAATCACCGAGGACTACGGATACCAGATCCCCTTCGATTACTTCACCATGGCTCAAAAAACCGGGGAGATGTTGCAGAAAAGTCTAGACTCTCTGGTCAACATGGACTTGCGCATGGCTTACCAAGTATGCGCTGAAGACGACGATGTGGATTTCATGAAAAACATGATGCAGAACCAATTTGCCGACGAAGTGCGTAAGGACCCCGAGAATGTGGAGTCATTGATAGATCTGTTCTTGATTTCGCGTCATCTGGAACGCATCGCAGATCACGCGAGCAAATATTGCGGAGGATGTGATCTACATGATCAGCGGTCAAATTCACAGGCATCGAGGACCCAATTACGCAACCAGCCAAGAACCCTGATCGGATAATGTCGCATCTGTGGCAAGCGTGCGTCGGGAGTATACTTTTTGTCTAAAGGGGGCCTCCCGGCTACTCCTTCAAAAAGCTCCCGCTATCGCGGGAACGCTCCATGCGCCGTCCCGACCGCCTGTGAGGATGGCGTTATAGTAAGCGCTAATTGTTCCGCTCGACACGTGATTGCGACTATATAATCAACCAAACCTGCCGGTAACGTACTCCATTGTCTTCTCAACTTTGGGATTGGTGAATATTGCCGAAGTATCTCCATATTCCACCAACGTCCCCAAGTACATAAACGCTGTATTGTCCGAGACTCGTGCAGCTTGCTGCATATTGTGGGTGACGATGACAATAGTGTAGCGTCCACGGAGATCGTCTATCAGGTCTTCTATTTTCGCGGTAGCGACGGGATCCAGCGCAGAACAAGGCTCATCCATGAGCAGGACTTCGGGTTCGCCCGCAATGGCCCGAGCGATGCACAGTCTCTGCTGCTGGCCTCCGGACAAGCCCAAAGCGTTGTCGTTCAGCCTGTCTTTAACTTCGTCCCAAAGGGCGGAGGCTTCCAAGGCTCTCACCACGGTTTCATCCAGTATTTTTCTATCCCTGATCCCATCCACCTTCAGTGGATAGGACACGTTTTCAGCTATGGACATGGGAAAAGGGTTCGGCTTTTGGAACACCATGCCCATGGTCTTGCGAAGGGCGATAACATCAACATTCGGGCTGTATATATCCGTGCCGTCAAGGGATATTCGACCTTTTGTCGAAAGGCCGTCAATTAAGTCGTTCATGCGATTGATCGCGCGCAGTAGAGTAGATTTGCCGCATCCCGAAGGACCGATTAAAGCAGTAACCAAGCCTTTCTCTACCGTCATGCTTATGTCGAACAAAGCTTGCGCCTTACCGTACCAAAGGCAAAAGTCGCTAATCTCCAGCAGTGTCCCTTGAGGACCTTCTTGCGTATGATAAACCGTTTGGATGCGGTCGTCCCTAGCGGGCAATGAAACCATAACTATCTCCTAGAAATGGCCGGCGAAAAATTTCCGCTTCAGTCTGTTTCTCACCATTATCGAAGCTGCGTTCATCACAAAGACCAGCGTGATCAACAGCAAGGTGGTTACAAAGACCATGGGTTTTGCAGCTTCCGAGTTTCTGGACTGAAATCCCACGTCAAAAATGTGGAATCCGAGATGCATGAAACTGCGATCCAGGTGAATATAGGGGAAAATATGGTCAATAGGCAGTTCCGGAGCCAACTTTACCACGCCAACCAGCATCAGCGGGGCAACTTCACCGGCGCCTCTGGCCATGGCCAGAATCAGGCCTGTCATTATGCCCGGCATCGCTCTGGGCAAAATGATGTACTTTATTGTCTGCCATTTGGACGCGCCACAAGCCAACGATCCCTCTCTAAGCGACTTGGGAACAGCCGCAAGGGCCTCCTCAGTGGCCACAATTACGACGGGCACGGTAAGCAACGCCAATGTAAGCGACGACCACAGCAAACCGCCGGTCCCGAAGGTGGGGTTGGGAAGTCTTTCCGGAAAAAACAACTGATCTATGCTGCCTCCGAGCATATAAGCGAAGAACCCCAATCCGAACACGCCATAGACTATGGAAGGCACGCCTGCGAGGTTATTTACACAAATGCGCACCAGCGACACCAGCCGTCCTTGTTTGGCGTATTCCCGAAGATAGAGCGCAGAAATAACCCCAAAAGGAGCAACCGCCAGAGCCATAAGGATCGTCATGCAAAATGTGCCGAATATCGCCGGCATGACCCCGCCTTCGGTATTTGCTTCCCTAGGCTCCTGGGTGAGAAATTCCCACCATCGCGAAAGATATATGCCTATTTTGTCAACGAAAGTCAGAGAGTTTGCGGCGTACATCCGGACAATCTGCGAGAGCTTTATGGTTTTCTCCCGTCCCGTTACATCCGCCAGAGTGACGGTGTACTGCGCGTCTCTGTCTTTTACAATTGCGGCTTCCTTTGAAAGCTCCTGGTAGTTGGCGTCTAGTTTCTCAGTTTCCGATGTGAATTTTTCCTGAGCTCTTTTGTATTCGGGCGAGTCTTTGGCGTTTTTTAAGCCGACCTTGCGCAGGCGAAGACGTTCCCCATCGAGCATGTTGTTTATCTTTGAAATATCATTGCGCTCGATGTCGTAGATTCTATTCCTTCTGCCGGTGGCGTCCTTTAATGCCGCGGCCAGTTTTTGCTTGCCCAGCTCCTTGTAATCAATGTTCTTTCCGTTTAACTGGACGGACTTCACAGCGCCGACAAAGGGACCCCATTCGATTCTCTCGACATAATACATATCGGGTGGCGTCGAGCTTTCCCGAATTTCGTATTCAGGAACCCATTTGTAGTCTTCATTATAAAGGTCGAAATTTCCTATCTTGTACAAGTTCCTCTCGACGAAACCGCCCTTGTCGGCGACTTCCTTGCGTTTGCCCTCGTCCAGAACGGAAATCTGCTCGGGCCCGGGACGGAAATGTTCCGTTCTGGACAATTCCCCTGCCAACGTCTTGCCGTCCGCCAATTTCACCGCGTACAGCGGTCGAGGCCAAAATGTGGCTACACCATTGTACAGAATCAGGGTCAAGAATCCGGCTATCATCAGGACGCCTAGCGTCAGCGCTCCGCCCAGTCCCCACACGAAGGGCTCTCCGCGCGACTTGAAATCCCAAACGGTTGAATCGCGGACAGGCCCCTTTGGAGAAATCGGTTCTTCGTTTTCGGATTGGTCCGAAGCGGCTCCTTCCCGCTTGAACATGTCGGGGTCAACCAACCGCAACGCGTCCGAAGTAGCGGTGTCCTCATCCGATGTGTTTTCTTCTTTCAAGCGATCCTTCCCAGTGGTCATTCCCCTACCTCAAAGCTGAGTGGCCCGTTTCCGAAAATGGATTCGCACGAGTTCGGCAATCGTGTTTATCACGAATGTCATTCCGAACAGCACCAGACCCGTGAGAAAGAGCACTCGATATAGTGTGGCGTCCTTTGGGGCCTCCGGTAACTCGACCGCGATGTTTGCGGACAAGGCTCGGAGGCCATTCAGTATATTCCAGTCTATTACCGGGGTGTTGCCGGCGGACATGACCACGATCATGGTTTCTCCCACAGCGCGGCCCATTCCGATCATGATGGCAGAGAACACACCGCTGACCGCCGTGGGTAATATGATCCACTTGGCTGTTTGCCAAGGTGTAGCCCCGCATCCGAGACTCGCGGAGCGCAGGTGATCAGGCACTGCGTTCAGAGCGTCCTCGGCCAAGGTATATATAATGGGGATAACGGCGAAGCCCATTGCGAACCCGACAATCAGAGTGTTTCTCTGAACATACGTTCCTACAAAACTACCTCGGGGATCAAAGCCGGCATACTGCATGAGCAATGCAAGCGCGTACGACAGAATCACCGTCATAGCCACGATGCCCAGCCATCGCACTAAATCCAGCATGGCGGAGTAAGGCATAGGAACGGTTCGTATGTAAGAGTGAAACTGGTATCCGTAGAGTCTTGCCGTTACCCAACTGACCAGCACGGCCATTCCGGGAAGGTTCAGCAGAAAGAGGAAAGGAGCCGCTTGTCCCGTCGAGCCGTTTACCCAAGAGATGAAGTTCCCATTGAAAAAGACTTTTTCAAATAAAGGCCCCGCCTTATAGCTAGTGTAAAGAGACACTCCCATTGCTACAAACATGAGTATGAACTTGGGCATGCCCTGGAAACGCACCGCAAGAGGCGGGGGCAGCATCTGCCATAGAAACGCAAATCCGATGAAACTGAGCGGAACGACAACGAACGCCAACAACAACGCTGCTATCCAGGACTCCACTATCGGAGCCAGCACGAGCGCCGCGACGAATCCGAGGACTACTGAAGGTATGGACGCCATCACCTCCATCACGGGCTTCACTTTGTTCCTGGCCCTGAGCGGCAGGAATTCGGATGTGTAAATGGCCCCCAAAAGCGCGATGGGAATGGCAAATAAAAGTGAATAGAATGTGGCTTTTATCGTTCCGAAAATGAGGGGCACGAGAGAAAGTTTGGGCTCGAAGTCGTCCGTGGCGCCTGTCGATTGCCAAGTGTAAGTGGGCTCCGGGTACCCTTCGTACCAGACCTTTCCGAAAAGCGTGTTCCATGAGGTTTCAGGATGTTGAATCTTAAGGCCCCACATGGTGGCGGCTTTGCCGTTCACGAGGGCTATTACGGCGTCCGTATGAGGCGCTAAAGTCACGGCTTCGTTGCTTGTCACTTCTTCGGGAAGTTTGAGTTTCAGCAGCGCAGAGGGACTGGTCGCGTATCGAAGCCATAAATTTCCTCTCGTATCGCCGGTCGCAAATGTCTTACCCGACATTGCGGGGACAAATGCGGCAATCCCAGCGGATTGAGATTCTAATTCCCGTGTTTTTACCAGTTGGTATCCGTCTTTGCTCGGTGATTTCTCACGTCTCAGTAGGAAGAAGATATTCAGGGAACCGTCAGACCCTCCAACTACCAGCGATCGCTCACCAGCGAGAAAGCCCAATGCGGTTAATTCAACTCCGGCGGGTAATAGCTTGGTGGTCTCCGCCAGAAAAGGGTTCTGGAAATCTCTGACGTTATACCGATATATGGTTGAATCTTTGGCCGCGAAGTAGACTTCTTCACCCGCATCGTTGACAACAGCGTATTTTATTGATGGCTTCAAAGGCACAGGGGGTAGACTGGATTTCGATACAGTGGTGGTCGCTTTTCGAGTAAACAGGTTAAGCTTGGATTCGGCCACATTGACTGCCGCGGCCCCGGAACCGTCTACGGTTACGAAGGTCTTCTTGGGGCGTTCACCAAATTGGGAGTATCGGTAATCAAGAGCTATTATCGAATTGCCTGCCTCCGAAACCTTGACTTCCTCTTCAAGCTCGATAGCCACTGAGATCCTTCGAACTTGCTTCCCTGGAATGTGGGAAAAAATCGACGAACCGTCCGTGCTGTCGTTCTCGTTTATCTCCTGGAGACCTCGAGGCTCTTCGTCTTGGGGAAGCACATCGCTCTTGAACAGTATTTTCCCGAATCTGACGGAGCCGTCTGAAAAACCGAAGGCCACACTGGAATTATCCATGGTCTTTGAGAAAGCCGTGACCGTTTTCCCTTTCAGGTTAAACGATTCGGATTGAAGGGGTAATCCGGATTCGGCGTGCCACACATTTACGGAGCCGTCTTTATGAATCGCAGCCACAACGGTCTTGTATTCATCTACGCTCAAGCCCAAAACGGGCCCATCGGTCGGCTTTACTGTGTAAACCTTCTTAAAGTCCGCTTTTGCCCCCCTGAACAGCGGAATCACCTCGTAAATGAGAAAGACCATCATTCCGAGGACGGCGCCTATGACCAGGACTCCTCCTATTGAGATAACGCGGTCTGCAATTTTGTCGGCAATAAGAACCCATCGCCTGGTGTGTTTGGGCGCCTTACCATCTAAGTTCGCCATATTCAAATTCCTTTAATGCCGATTCGCCTGTATCTGTCCGGGCGGATTTCACAATTCTCACTAATTGGTGGCGGCATCTCCGTGGTTCCTGCTTTCACAGAACCAGCAGCCTTCTCAAATTTCTTGTTCTTGCGGAAACGAGTGAAGCCCCACGCGGCAATGACGCCGTATGTACACAGTATCAGCGCCCTGTTCCGAACGGAGATTTATTTCGGCAATCGCCATAATTTGCATGCGGTCTCCCATAGGTTGGGTACGCAGACATCCGTCAAGCCCGTTATTCGCAATCGCGCATAGTATCGGCATCTATTTCGGAGTCCCGAGCAAACCAATAGTGGGTGGAATCTGCCTCTAGAATGCAGACGCTTTGTTAGGAAATTGTTAGGACCAAAACAAAAAATCGTAAACTGCGGACAGCATTGTGATCGTTCGGCACTAAAGCAGGCTGCGAAGCGTACGCCGGCCTGAGGGCTAGCAATCGCTGTTCTTCCCAAAATCGGATGACTTCCGGATGTGGTTGCAATAATGACGGCCTTTCGGGGAGGGATCGGATGAAGACATTGACGCAAACAGCTTCTCACCGCGCCTCAATCTCGGTGACCCAAGGGTTTAAGGCAAGTCCAGACGGCACGAAGACCGCGCTACCCGTCATTCCTGTGGACGCGGGAATCCAGTTTTTTCGGCGCTTCCCGGACCTCCGCTTTCGCGAAGGAGACGATTCGACTCACCGTCCTTGTCAATGTCATCCTTAGGTCACAAGCATTGCCCCTGCGCCGCTCCTGAACCTCTTAGGTTTTTCGACTACTTCCAATGATTACAATGGCGGCGCGGCAATACCGAAAAAATGATCCACGATTTCTTGGCCGATGAATAGGTACACGAGGGCGGCGCCGGTAATGAAAGGGCCAAAAGGTATGGGAGTCCCGACATCGGAGCGCTTCAATAGCAAACTAGGTAGCGCAACCAGCGAACCGACGAAAGACGCTAGAAAAAGAACGAACACCACGCTATACGGCCCGAAGAAAGCTCCTATCATTGCCAATAGTTTGATATCACCCATTCCCAACCCTTCGGCGCCCCTGAGAAGGCGGTACAATAGAGCCGGTATCGACAATATAGCAATACCGAGCAATATCCCCCATAACGACGCCTTCCAAGTCACTTCGGGAAGGCTCCCTGACAGTGCGCAGAGAAACCCGAGGCCGGCGCCGGGGTATGTAATGATGTCGGGAATTATCATGTGATCCAGGTCAATCCAAAACACCGCTATCATTGCCGCAGAAAAACAAAAGAATACCACAAAAAGCGGCGTTGGTCCGAAACGGAACATTAGGGCCGCGGAAATTATGCCCATTTTCAATTCAATCAGCGGATACCTAATTGAGATTCGCTCCCCGCAGTCTCTGCATTTTCCGGCTAGAATGAGATAGCTGAGGATAGGTATGTTGTCATAAGACCTTATTGGATGGCCACATTTGGGGCATTTCGAAAATCGCGGATGGAATATGGATTCTCCTTCCTGAGGCAATCTTGCGATAACCACATTCAGAAAGCTCCCCACTATAGCCCCTAGAAGAAAGGCGCTCGCCATCCAATACCAATCGCCCACGGAAAATGACTGAAGGTCAATACTCAGCACTCCGGTTTTCCTCCAGGCCGCCTTGTGGATTCGTCCGCGAACACACGGTCGGCTACAAATACGTCGCATCCGAAGGTCTCGAAGATCCCCCGGGCTTCTTCGGCGGATAGCGTAATGACCACGATTTTTTCCCACAACGAGTGCGTTATGTCCATATCATGTCGCATACGCCACTCTCTCTCCAAATACCATTCGGCGCCTTCTTTGCCGTGACTGTGAAACAAATACCCAAGCTCGTCTCCCAGGTCCCGATAGCACGATTCAGGCGCGTAAATCACCGGTCTTGCTCCAAGCTCATGGAGAGCGGTCTTAGGAAAGCCTACGCCGTACGGCTCGAAGGACCAACGCATAAGGCCTTTGCGCCACTGCCTGAGTTTGGCCACCTGACTGGGCGCGCATTCAGTAAACGACACGACTGGAACGGCATTGCGGGAGAGCTTGGCGCCGGCTCGTATTTTCCTTTCGGCAAGTATCCGCTTTAATGTGCCGAACGCCGAGTGCGTCGGGTCCAAAGGACGGTTCAGCAGGCCGGAATAATATTCGGCAAGCGTTTCGCCGGGCCACGGTCCTCGCGAAGATCTGGTGTAGTGGACTATATAGCCATGGGGCAGTTCGCTCAGCCAATAGCAGGGCGCCGATTCGGAGCGTTTTACAACTGAGCGGCCGCGGAAACTAGTCTGTGCGCTTTTCCCCACGGGAGCGGATGGGCGAGAGACTACAGGGTCTCCGGCGCGGCCTGATCGCGTGGGGCCCCGTAGGACCCGAACATTTTCTTTCACGGCACGATCCAGTAATTCTTCCATATTGCCGCCCGGACGAATCAAACCGACATGGATTGCGTCCGCCAGATCGCAGACCAACTCATCTCTTAGTCGCAGCCTATCAGAACTGGATAGCCTCGCGCCGAGCGGTAATCCGGATATGAACAACGTGTTTTCGAGATCGAAAAAATCGGCGTATTCCTTAAGGAAATCACGGGAGCGACCAACCGACATGAACGGAAGAATTTCAGGGCAAACAATGACTAAAGCGTTCCCCTTGGCCGCGATACTCGTGAGGTGATGCGCAGTCGTTCCATAGCTCGAAACGACTACCGCTCCCCCCTGCTGAATATCGCTGACGGTTTGTTTGATGAAATTCGCTGCTTGCGCGATAGACGCCGGACTGCCGCCGAATCGGGAGTAGAGAATGGCTACTTTGCGTAGAGCCCACCAATCCGTTTTTCCCTTGCAAAATATCCATCTTGGCGCCCTGTGAGAATTCCTGGTATGCGACGCAGGGTTTTCCAAAGCGGAAATTTCCTCATCCTGCCAGGCTTGAGACAGAGTTCTGCATCATCCAAGCGTTTAAGGTATTGTTGTCGCCACACTTTTCGTCTGGGACCCAAAGATTGGGCCAGAACATCAACTATCTCTTCTTCGCCGCAAGAATCAATGGCCGTGTGGGACAACAACTCGATACAAGTGTCGAAACTCACATGCTTCTGGAAGGAAGTCAAGGCAGCGGCAAATAGGACGGCCTTTGCGGCCTTCTCAGCCAATACTATTCCGTTGGCTCTCGCGATGATGACTCATCCGGAATTTCGGGGTGCGAGTCGTCTGTATCGCGATGCATAATGGGATTCCTTTTTTTATAGAAGAAAAAGGTATTGGAGGATAATCCCGCCAGGAATTCAACACCTTTTCTCCTTCTGTTTATGCCTTGCCGTCTGTTATTCAGCTTGAATCTAGGTTTCGTGTGTCGCATGATCTTACAGCCAACGCCGATTGGGTCCTATTGGATCAGAGACTGGATATCATCTTCGAAGACGTAAACCGAGCCATCCGTGTCGGTCAACAGGGTCAGTTTGTCGGAAATGGAATAGTCGGCTCCATTTAGCACGACCACCTTTCCTTTGGTCGGCTGCAGCGAGCTTATTTCCTCCTGAGTCGCTTTCCAAGGTATCTCATCTTGATCCAGCACGTAATTGCCGTTCCAATGTGTGTTATAGGACGTTCCTGTCTTTGTGAATAAATCCTTGATTGTGTGCCAGCCTTCTGATTCCACTACGGGTTCCAAGTCTTCTTGAAGCTTAATTGGAATAACCAGTAGCAATTTTTTGATTTCTTCTTTCATGCTGTATTCCCTCATAGGCAATTGCCACCTTCAAACTGTTTCAAAGGTATTTTGCAAGGCGCCTATAATACCTGTTTCCGCCGCAACCGGAAATGGAAATCGTCAGGCTCTCGCAAGATTTGTCTCCAAAAGCCTCCAAAAGTGTAGGACAAGCGACGGATTCATGCAAGGATTTCATTGCAGTGTGATGGACAAGGACTGATTCCTTTTTCCGTATTTCGGAAGTTCTTTTCCGTCCAGCTTCAGCGTTATGCCTCCGGCGTTTCCGGTCAGCAGATAGAAACTTTCTTTCGCCGTAAAAGTACGACTTTCTCCTCGAACCATGGCAAGCTCCACAGCCGGTCCGCTATCGGGTTCAACCCTGACCCAAGCGTTTGCATCCGCTTTGATTTCCAACGTTTTCTTGGGCGCCTGGTACTTGGCTCTCTGGTCAATATCTTTGTCAATGGAATTGAACGCCGCTCCTTTGCCCGCGGACACATCATATCCTGTCGGTTGAACCGTGGTCTCGATTGAGGTTGAGTTGGAACGCACAGCAGCAGGCTTATTAGCCGGCAATAGGAATCTTGTAAATCCGGTAAGCAGCAAGACGCACAGCGACAAAAGGCCGGCTGCGGAGAGAATCACCGTGAACAATGGACTGTTTACAAATGAGTTTGGCGGTTTGTTGAACACCAGCCTCTCTTCTTCATGGTAGTCGGCAAGTTCCCCCGTCCTGGTGAAAGCCTCGAATCTTTGCAGAACTTCGTCTGGTTTTATTGCAAGTTCTTGTAGGTAGGAGCGAATGAATCCTTTCACGAAAACGCGGGGGGGAAGCAGATCGTATCGATCTTTTTCAATGGATTCCAGATTTGGAACAGCTATCTTGGTGCTCTCGGCAATTTCCTCGAGGGTCTTGCCTTTCTGTTCCCGAAGACTTTTCAAATATTCCCCGAATGATTCCATTGTTGAAAAAACCTTGTATTAAAAGGGGACGCCTTTCGGTTCCACAGAATTCATTGAAGAGTCCCGTCGGCTCAGCCGGAAGCGTTCACACGGTCGGAGAGCCGGCCCAAACGGCATCCGGCAAGGGACTGAAATGATTTGTTGCTTCCCGATTCCAATTTAATGTACCTTTAGTTCGCACATCGATTATCAGTACCGAGCTACAATGATCAAGAGTTTATTTCAATCTCAAACCTCATTTCTTAAGAAAGCCGTTCAACAATTCTGCCGACGTTCCCCATCCTTTTTGGCGCTCTTGCCGCTTGTCGTCGGTATTTGGGCCGCGTCCGCGACCGAGGGGGCGGGCGCTGAGTGGTCCGCTTTGCCTGTTTTGGTTTGCTTGGCCGCTGTTGCAGCGTCCCTAAGATTCACCGGGGAAGCGCCTCTTCGAGCAGCCTTGGCTCTGCTGTTCATTTTCATAGGGTTTCACATTGCGTCGAGGAATCTCAACCTCGCAGCGACTTTTGATCCAGGCTCAGGGAAGAGGATAATAAACGCTCAAGTGGCCTCAGCTTTGTCTACGGCTCCCGGTTTCCGGACATTTCTTTTGACGGACGGTTACAATGCAGCTATCGGCGAACCTCTCCCCGGTTGCGGCCGTTTGGGTCTCAGGGACAACGATATCCCATTGTACACGGGGGATAAAATTTCCTTTTCAGCCAAGATACGAAAGCCGAGCAATCGAGGAAATCCCGGCGAATACGATTGGGAAATGGATTGTATAAGCAGCGGAATATTCTGGATGGCGTCCGTTCAGGGCGCAGATTCCGTCATGATACTGAGCAGAGGCGCCGGCGCTTGGCCGAATGCGATTCTTTTCAGACTCCGCAAAAATATGCTCGATTTTCTGGTATCGCACTCGGGCGCTTTCCTAAAGACGCATCTCGGATCTCTCTATCCGGAAGAGGCCGCCACTCGGACCAGAGCCTTCATGAGCGCTATTATAGTGGGCGACCTTGGAGAGATGGATTATACGCTCAGGAAATGGTTTTCCGATTCCGGTTTGGCGCACCAATGGTCTCCTTCGGGATCCCACGTGGCAATAGTGGCTGGGCTCGCTCTCTTTTTGGCCAAAGTTCTCGCTAGTCTGTTTCCAAACCTCATGCTCTGGGTCCCTTTCCGAAAACTTGGGGCCATGGTGTCGATTCCGGGAATTATAGTCTACTGCCTGTTAGTAGGAGCCAGAGTTCCTGCCATCAGATCCATGATAATGGGCCTCATTCTGGCCGGCGCAATTTTGTTGAACAAGAATTGGCGCTCCTTGAACGCTCTTTCCGTTGCAGCTCTCATAATCCTGCTGATTAATCCGCTCTCGTTATTCACCGTCAGTTTCCAATTATCATTCGCGGCAGTAGCCGGCATACTCTTCGTTGCGCCCAAGTTCGCCGAAATTTTGCACGATAATCAGGCCCATGGGGATGCTGGAAAAAAGCGACTTTCAGCCTTCACTGGAAAAAAGGCTATGGCAGTGGCTATAGTTCTCGTCACTTCGATTGCCGCCACCACGGCGGTAACTCCTATTATCCTCCAGACGTTTCACTCTTTTCCAGTTTATACGCTGCCCGCCAATCTCTTGGCGGAGTTGTTTATGGGCCCGGGACTCTGCATAGGCTTAATCGCGTCCATGGTCGGCCTGGCGGTCCCCGAGCTGGGTCGGCTCATCTTGATACCCGGGGAGTTTCTTTGCTGGCTTACCGTTGAGACTGCCCGTTTTTTTGCGACGTTGCCTGTCAGCACACTTTGCTTCCCTCACATGACTCCGCTTAATGCATGCTTGTCCTTTCTAACGGCTTTTATGGCGCTGTGGGCGATCCGCAGACCTTCATGGACAAATTTAAAACTCCTGGGACTTATGTCGGCCCTTATCGCTCTTGTCTTAGGCTTCTCCTGGATTAATATAGTAAGTGTAGTCAATTTCATCGATTTTGATGAAATTGAAGAGGTACTGTTGAAAGCCTTTTTAGAAATTTGTAGAAATTTGTACTAGTTCTTTTAAGCTTGTAAATGTTTTCACCTTCATATCCGGCAGTTAAATGCCAGGAACTCGGCTAATTATTTGTATTCCCTAGAAGGAGAAATTATTCCATTTGTAATAGAGAGACTAAGGATCTAGGGCGGATTGATCTGAGACCCGCTGCCACGGCCAAATAAACAGCAACACC
>CAVVHK010000099.1:0-6493 GCA_963747865.1 uncultured delta proteobacterium
CTCGCGTCGGCACCTCGAGAATTCTGCACCATTCTCGAAGCTCGGACGTATCGAGGACATAGTCTTTACCCCGAAGTTCACCCATAAGAAACTTTGTCCCGATTTTTGGTCCTTCGTATCCTTGGACCTCTATTCCTGACATTCTGTAACTCGTAACTTTGTAAACTCTTAGAAATTGAAGGTCAAAATAATATATAATACTGATCCGACTGATGGCATATGGAGACACTTGTTTTTTGGCTTGTGGCAGTTTGTAAACTAATTTATTATCAGCTCAATAGATATAGGAGACTCAGACGGGAAGACTCCGTGACCTGAAGAAAAGCGGCCCAAAACCTAAGCTTCTCAAAGAGATTACCGAGCAGGACATCTTGAACACCCTGACGCCTCCGGAAGAAAGGCGGTACGTAAAACTCGACGACCTCGAAGTAGTAGCTGACGAAAGGCGGCGGGGAAGACAAGCCGTGTCGATTAACGGTGAGATGGGGCGAATCGTTCTTTACTCTAGCGTGTACGCCGCAATGTGTGAAGGCGCCCGACAAAAGGTGGAATACATTCAGTTGAAGATGAGCGCCAAATATCCTCGAACCGTTTGGATATGCCCATGCCCTCCTAAAGCCATAGGAGCGCGTCATATTCATTCATCGGGCAACACAATGCTGTTAAGCGCCAAGGCGGCAATTGCAAGACTGGGACTAACAGGGCACAAAACAGCGAGATACGACGCCGAATGGGATTCCGCAAATGAAGGACTGGTAATCGACGTGTCGGAAAACATCTGAAGCTATTATATTATGTGGACCAAAAGGCGTGGTGGCTTCCCCCACGCCTTTTCTTTTTTTCGAACGTCCCCACAAGAAAGCGGATGGCTTGCAGCTTGTAAAGACTCGTCCAACGTACGGTCGTGACTCCAAGAGACTGTCTCAACAAAACTGTTGACAATGGACATTTGGTATGCCACACTGGCATTACTGATGCTACTGGTCTGATATGGCGCTGAGTAGAACTGATGATCGAGATGTTGTTGGAAATCCGTTATTGGCCGATGTCGCGGAATCATTCAATTCAGGCGTCATGGAAGAATGAAGAATTGAGTGAAAGGTTTGAGCATGGGAACCCTTCGATCACTTAGAACTGCAGCGGGGCAGCCGATAATCGAGGAACGTCGCAGAGAAAGAGAAAAGCAGAAAAAAATCCTGGAATTCTTGTCCTCATTGTTGAACAAGTCGATCCAGAGCAATGATCTAGTATCTGCGACCCAGGTAATCGAAAAACTGCCCGATTTCATCGCCGACAGAGCTTCGTTTTTGGCTCCGTATTTGTGCGATGCTTGCATGGTGGGGTCTTACGAAACCGCCCGTTTGCTGCTTCGGTACGATGCCAACGTAAATGTCGTAGACCACAAATCCGGTAAAACGCCTCCAATATTTGGGGTCCTCTCAGGTTGTCCAGATTTGGTCAATCTCCTTTTAAAGGCTGGCGTAGAAATTTATCTCAGACAGCCTAAGCACCGAACTGCCCTGTTTTGGGATGGAAAACTTAAGCCCAATCAGAGAGTTCTGCTACTAACCATAGCTGGCGCAAAGAAATAGGTGTAGAAAATGGAATCACTTTTGTCGAGAATAAGCAAGTTTTCAACGAAATATAAGAAGTATAGGCATGCTAGGCGGGAGGCTTTCATGGCCTTCACAAGTGAGGTGACGAAAAGCCTTGCGCACGTGCTGGCCCAATATGGATTTACGTTAAAACCCAAATGGACATCGGATATTTCTGAAGACAGGACGACGATATGTGTATATGGGGACTTCTTCCGGCAAGGGACGGACGATTTCATATCTATCGCGTATTACCCTGAGCAGGACAATTACACCGCCTCACATGTTTTCGGATACTCTACGAAGATCCGACTTCTTCCAGCCTATCCGTTTGATCGATTCAAGGTGGAATTGGCTCTGTGGCTGGACCAGTCAGTGGCCCCTGGTCTGATTCCGCCCCCTAAGGATCAAATCGTAGCTTTCCACGGACGCGCCAAGGATGAGCTAGCGCCGATCCTTCAACCATATGGTCTGGAACTCTCTTACCGATTCAATGTAGATCAAGGAAACCATATGGTGGAGTTATTCTTCGACGATCCTGTTCGGAGGGACTGCGTATCGATCGCGTGGCGGTTCAATGAGAATACGTTTTCCGCCCATTACACAGTTGACGGGAAAGGAGACGATGACGAACTTTCTGACGATTCCGAGACAAATTTTTCAGGCGGAATTGATTGGGACCAACTAAAGCTCAAGCTTCCGGCCTGGATGGCTCGGACCGGAGATTTCTGTCCAGATTGTGACGGGGAGGGCTGGATCCATACCTCGGAGGAAGATGAGCGCAACGACGTGAAGACTGATTGCCCTACCTGTCGAGCTGCCGGCAGAGTCCGACCTTCAAACGGCGCAGGGAGAGTGACAGACTTTGAATTATATGTTCATCACCTATATTTCGTTTCGTTCCGTGGGAGAGTTCGCCGCTTCGCGCCCATGACCAACATGGGTACGCTTTAGGCATTAGACCGTGAAAGGACAAGAGAAATGATAGATGATAACCAAGAGCGCAGTTTCTCAAGACCAAAAAGCCCTCTCAGAGTACCCTGGCGGGAAAAGTAAAGCGCTAAAGCAGATGCTTCCCTACCTTCCAACCACTGAAGCGGAAGTGGTTTCGGTTTTCTTAGGTGGAGGGAGCGTTGAACTCGCACTATGCGAGTCTGGCGTTCAAGTCCATGGCTACGACAACTATTCCGCTCTCGTGACTTTTTGGCAAATGCTGCTGCGAGATCCGGAGGGGCTGGCTCGCAGGATTGAGCGATTACTGGTGCCGAAATTACGGCGGATGGGCGCCCTATTTTTTCGGCGATTGCAGGCTGGTATCTCTCTCATCGATGACCCGTTAGACCGAGCGGCCTGTTTTTTTCTTTTAAACCGAGCCTGTTTCTTAGGCTCAACGCAAGCCGATGGCAAAGGCGGGCAAGGGTCAGTCCTGGGTAGCCGAAGCTCCGGTTTCTGTGGTCATTGGAGCAGTTTCTCAGCGAGCCGAGGCCACGTCGGGACCTGAAAGAGGTATCAACTTCGGCGTGATGGAAGCAGGGAACGCCAACCAGAATATATTACTTCAGGCCCGCGCCCTTGGTCTTGAGACCAACACGGTGGGTGGAATCCGAGACGCCGAACTGTCCGGCCTTGAAGCTTCCTGCCGACGTGAAGCCCATAGTCCTGGTAACGGTTGGAAAGAAACGGTAGTTCAAAGGAATCGCGGGAATTTACATGGGGCGGGTCGGGCTTGTTGGCCACGTATGGCTTTCCTCAAAAAGAAATTACAGGAATTCCCAATTGGCACAGGATGGTCGGTGTAGCCGCTTCTCTTCACGCCGATATGCCCATTGCTTTTCGGTAATCTTCCAACCACCCCGCAATGTCCACATATTTGTCGAGCCAGGACCAGGCCTGATTCAACAGGTTCTCCAAGATAATTCGCTCTTCCTTGCGCAGCCGATTCCGCTTAAAAGACTGGAGAAAATGGGATTCCAACATACGGTATAGTCCATCACTCCTTTTTTTGGCTGCGCCCTTGAGTAAGTCCGGTGAAGAGTAAGGATCATGTAATCCGAGATGCATGGCGCAAGAAGAATACCAAACATATACGGCTTGCGTCGTTCGATCCGCCGTTAATCTGACCCGTTCAGGCATAGAACTGAAGTCGGATGGGACGGGATTGGTCCACACGAGAAACTCGTTGCCGTTGATGCGGGCCGGGACTGGACGACTTTCGGTTGTCATAAAGGGTTCTCCCTCGAAGTTAAGTCACCCCCGGCAAAGCCTGTAGCTTATTTCTGTTAGCCGCTCAAAGGGCACCCTGACGGGAGCGTGGGTCGTCCTGCTGATTGTCAGGCCAGGTGTGTTGTGGCCCGTCCTTGGGTAATGCCGCTCCAGGGGGAGTTCCCGAAGTATTCCCTGATGCAAGGATGTCATCCCCACGTCGTCTTGAACAGACACTCTGCCCTACCAACTCCAGGCATGGATTCCGCACTGGTCATTTCCACCAACGCCGATCACTACTGCAGCGCTCAGTCAAACCTTCGGGAGTGACCCGGCAAAGCCGTTGGCGTGTCATTCTTTGGTTATTTCCTGACAGGCCCTAACGGGTGCCTATTTGACAAAAGTTTTGTCGAAGACGTGAACACAATAGCGGAAGAGCCGTAATTTCTCTTGTCGCACTGATTAAGACTGAAATGAGCCGGCTGAAAAGTTTTGTGCGAATCGTCACCAAGGCGGAGGTATCGGGATAATGTTCATAAGAGACGTGCGTTGTGCGCGAAGATGACCTTAAATTTTCAGCCCCTGTTGACCATTTGTTCGTGAATCTCAAACGGATACACTTGGCTCAGGAAGCTTAATCATATCTCATGGAAATCAAGGCGCTACATACGGCAGAATACCCGGCCGATGTCTTGGGCGTTTCTACAAATGGAGTTTTGCCCGTCGTTCGCATAACAGGGCCTCCCGTTTTCTAATGGCTTATTCAGATTTGCGCGGACCCAGGTCCAGGCTTAACAGAAGGATTATTGACATCGCACGTAGGTGTGGCGCATCATCTTTAAAATGCTGCGTAATATCAGAGGCACGTCAATGTACGGAGCGTTAGTAAATCCGGGAAATTTCGTGGTATTCGCACTTTCAGACCATTTTGCCGGCCTTAACGTGACCTAAAGACCGGAAGACCCAATGGATGCCGATGGAGTAATATCCCAGTTCGCCCCAGCGAGAGCCCAGAATCCGAATTCGTGCCGCCCAGTTAGTTTTACGGTGGCTCTGGGGATGCCTCGATATATGGAGAAATTCCTTCGCGTATACCAGCTATGTACAATGATGGCGGGGAGTATGTTTAATGGGTAGTTGCAGAGGGCTGCAACACGGATCAACTAAAGATCGGTTTGTTGAAACCTCACTAGGACGTTTCAGGATCTTTACATTGCCTTTTGAAGACTACGATGCCCGAAAAGACCCAAATTGGCCTTACGAGGGTCCTTGGGAATTTGAGCCTGTTCATCGAGACGCCGCCGAATACTGGATGGGAAGTGATTTCTATCATACTCATGCAGAAGCGTGTACGGCTTGCTTGGCCTGGGTTGAGAGCCGTTCTGATAGGGACCGGGTTATCGCTGAAGTGGATGGGATGACTGAATTCACTAACGGCCTGGAGTTTACAATTATCTTTTAGGAGGGATTGAGGGCTCCACGTCTGAAGGTGGCGGCTTCACCCGTCGTCGCCAATCTTAGTTCCGAGCGCATGTTTTGCGGACTATCGAGCGCTCCACCCCGTCTCGACGGTTCCCGCGCAAATGTCGTGTAAGAGAATGAATACATTTCGATTGATAAGGATCTGGCCATCCTCCACCTTGTTCAAGGCTAGAATCTCATCATATTGCTCCAGGACCCCCTGAAAAAACTCTTCCTGATATTCAATAGGCACTAACTTGTAGCGTCTAGCCCATTCCAGCCAGCCCGAAGGCGTCCTGTACTGCTTTTCGTCCAGTATTGATTCGCCCAACTCGGTCACAGAGTAGGTCGGTCTTGTGGACAAAACTCGCCCACGCGGACCACAGTGAGGCTCTATCAGCTTACGGTAGCACAGACCACGAACAGCGGCTTCCACTTCGTGCAGGTTTAGGCCGGTGCAGCTCGATATCGGTACTGACGCTGGAGCAACCGGAATAAAGCCAAAAGAGGACAAGCTGTTGCTCTTCGGGTGTTCCCGTCTTTGCCTCGCTTTGCAGTTTTCGTAATGATCCCACGATAACCTCCTTGGCAAGACCGTTGTGTTTGATTCTCGCCGCCTCCTGATGTCCTTCGACGGCAGCGGTAATTTGTTTCCCATAGTGGAAATTCGTTGAAGCATCGCATCATCAAGGAAACAGCCTGTCCCTATCATTATTCCAATGCTTGCCCCCCAACTGCTCGATGGCGGTCCATGCCCTATCGGGGACATTCGAGTTTAAAGACTCAAGTATTAGCGTCGGCCGGGGCTTTGTGTTATACATGAAAAATGTCCTTTCCGAATCATGGACCCGCCATAACGGGTTTCATGGTTAGGGTTGAAATTGATTGAAGCCGTTTGACGCCGAAGGTCCGGCGCGCATCCAATAGGAATAGCGATGGCGAAGCGTGCGGGACTTTTGCGGGACACGGTCGTGACAAGTTGTGATTCGTAGTGACTCAGGCGCAACGGTGTTCCGGACAATCATATTGACTTTAATGACTATTCAGCATTCCCATCTGCATGGGGTTCAGGTGGTCGCTGGTTCAAATCCAGTCGCCCCGACCACCGAAAAGAACAATAGAACCGTCGAGTCGGCTAAGCCGGTTCGACGGTTTTTGTTTTCAGGGACAGTGCGACACCTATTAGGATTATCACCCGCCGGTCGCCCCAGAATGTGTGGCTTCGAGCAATACAT
>CAVVHK010000100.1:0-17135 GCA_963747865.1 uncultured delta proteobacterium
TGTCTTGATGATTGGCCCCCCTGGTTCGGGCAAGACAATGATTTCCCAAAGAATGCCCACCATTTTGCCTGAGCCGGTTTTTGAGGAAGCTTTGGAAACCACGAAGGTGTACTCGGCTGCCGGCCTTTTGGGGAGAAACGGGTCGATCATGACCACACGGCCATTCCGTTCGCCCCATCACACGGTCTCCGACGCAGGCCTCATAGGCGGGGGGATGATCCCGAGACCAGGGGAAGTCTCATTGGCTCACAATGGGGTCCTATTTCTGGATGAACTCCCCGAATTTCGCAAGCATGTGCTCGAGGTGCTTCGTCAGCCTCTGGAGGATGGCGAGGTCACCATTTCCCGCGCTCAAATCGCGATAACTTTTCCCGCTCGGTTCATGATGATCGCCGCCATGAATCCTTGTCCATGCGGGTATCGTGGAGATCCGAAACACCAGTGCAACTGTTCTCAACTTGCGATTCAAAAGTATTGGGGCAAGATTTCAGGGCCTTTGCTGGACCGCATAGACATTCATATTGAGGTGCCTTCAATACAGTGGAGGGACCTAACCGCAATTGCCGATGGAGAGCCTTCAGAGGCGATTCGAGGCAGGATCAACGCCGCGCAACGGATACAACTCGACCGGTTCAACGTTGAAGGCGTTTTCGCCAACGCGCAGATGAAATCCGCCTCGATAAAGAAACATTGCGCCCTGGACCGCGAGTCAATGGGGTTCCTCGAAAAGGCTGTCGAACGGCTGGGCTTGTCGGCTCGGGCCTATCATCGTATCCTGAAGATTGCCCGGACCATAGCGGACCTCGAAAATTCGGTGGCCATTCGCCCACCTCACGTAGCGGAAGCGATACAATACCGCTCTCTCGATCGGCGCTGGCAAGTATGATTCGAAGCGGTCGCCGGGGCGTGGGGACTTTGAGAGAACTCTCCGGAGGGGAACTTCTTGCAAGAAGTTCCCCTCCGGACCTCCCTTCAAGAACTTTCAAAATAGCGACAAGAGGGGTCGTCATTCCCAAACTTACGGGCGCAACGAATAAATCCGTCAGCGCTTTTTCCTGACGTCTACCTCAGGCAGCCCCCTCAGTTTTTATCTTTCTCTTGCTCCTAATGACCTGAAATATTTTGGTGTCTTTCCGGACTTTGTCAGTGATATCCATACCAATCCCCACTATTGCCTTAACGGCGCCGTCTTCGCTTAAAACAGGGGACAGGGCTAAAAGAATGGTTAATAGCCGGTGATCTTTGGTGACCTGCTTCATTTTGGCGCGAATAGGGCCTGCTTTGGCCTCAACCCGCTTGTGAATCTCATCCAAGGAATCCTTTGTCGATGAGTTGGGAGGATAAAGCCGGGTTATCTTTTTCCCTATCATCTCTTCGGACGTGTATCCGAAAATTCTTTCGGCTCCTTTGTTCCAATAGAGCACATTATGATCAAGATCACACATGATAACGGATACTGTTGTGACGCTGTCCAGAATTGTTTGAGGCAAATCATTCGGATTGACCGCCCCGGCGATCTCCATCTTCTTCCCCTCTTCGGCAAGGCTTTCGGCGTCTTGCTTCAACGCCAGCAATTTGCCATATTCTAGAGCCCGGTCGAGCGTATGGATAAAAGCCTTTTTGCTTGAGGGCAGGTCCACAAAACTATGTGCGCCGGATTCCAGACATTGGTCTAGGAGATCCCGTTCATCTGTCCGAGATAGGAGTATAATAGGCGTATCCGCGCACGCTTCATGCAAGGCGTCCAGGTCGGCCCGACTTGATAGCAGGAGTTCGACCAGGACCATGGTCGGGCGCAGCATTTTGGAGATTCCGGCTCCGAGGCCTCCATCACCGCAATTGACCAGTTGCATGCCGTGCTCGTGGGCCCAAGCTGTAGCCAATCCCAGCACGGTCAAGTTTGTGGTTATCGCCAGCAAGCATGCGTTCTGTGAGCCGAGGACTATGGGAAATTCTTCTGCGGAATTGGTTTTGTCCAGCGTGGCCAAGTCAATGAATACCGTTTCCGCAGCTAATCGTGCTTGTATCTCCGACGGCTTAAGCATTCCTGATGAGACGAGTTTTCTAAAGAGGCTCTGCAATCCTTCGGCGGAAATGCAGTATTTCTTCATCAACTGAGCGTCGCTCATTCCGGCTTTTACGTTCGCAGCGGCTTCCAATGCGTCCACTACAGGTTTTTGCATGTGATTACCTCAGAGAGTATAATCATATACTTAACGCATGTGAAAAGGAATATCTTTTGACTGGTGTTCAAAGCGGTTCTTGGGAGACAGTGACTTTTCCGTCAAATGCAAAGGAGCTCTAATGCTGATCCAATCCTACAATCTTGAAGTTCAGGCCTCAAAGCACAGTGCGGAGGAATTCGAGTATGAGGCTATAGCCTATCTTCCCTCAGATATCAGAGCGGTGTTGCCCTATTTGAACTCGGTTTTGAGAAACGGTATCTACCATCCCGACCATCCAGCGTTTTCCTGGCGAAAAGATGGGCATGAGATTGCTATTTGGCCGGATCGGATAGCGGTTGAGCCTTTTGAAACCCGAGAAGCGGCCAAGGAGATGATCGAAGAGTTGGTCAAACTCGTTAACGAAGTGTGGGAAAAGAGGGTTGAAATCGAACCCGACTCAACCATGCGGGAAAATCTTCAACCGCTGGAGCTCTATCGTCTCCTTCCAAAGACCAACTGCAAGGAATGCGGGGAAAGCACGTGTTTCAGCTTTGCTTTGAAGCTTGCGGCGGGACAGGTGGAATTGGGACTGTGCGGATCTTTGTTTGCGGAAAACCAATACTCGGAGCAACTGGCCCGATTGGAATTGCAATTGCGGACCAAACGCACCCTCCTTTAGGGTATGGACCAGGCGCTCTGCTCCAGCAATCATTTGTTGATTTGAGTCGAAGGAGATTGGCGCCCTCCTGGAAGTGGGGTCGCAATGACAGATTCGCATGTCATTGCGAAGAGTGAAACGACGAAGCGCTCTCGGCATTCAGCGCGATCCCCAAATAGATACCGGCCCAAGTATAAAAGCCTTGACACTGTGAAATTGAGTCACGTAGAGTCAATCGGTCTACCCGATTTCAGACGGCTCAGGGCTACATCCGGAATTTCAGAGGGAGGTTCGGCATGCTGCGCAATTCTTTGGTTGTGACGCTGGCTACAGCGTTAGTTTTGGCTTTTACAATACCCGCCATGGCGGCGGACGAGATCAAGATCGGTGTGCTCTATCCCCTCACCGGCGGAGCCGCCGGGGAAGGCAAGGAACTCAGAGAAGGAGCGGAACTGGCCGCTGAGATCGCCAACAACGCTCACAACGATCTGGACATGACGATGGCCAAGAACGGCGGGATCAAAGCGTTGGGCGGCGCCAAGATTAAACTTATCATTCAGGACACACAGGGTAACCCGCAGTTGGCCGCGGATCTTGCCAAGAAACTGATTCAAGACGACAAAGTAATGGGTATATCAGGATGTTATCAGTCCGCGGTCACGAAGACCGTTGCGGCGGTTGCCGAACGCTACGGCGTGCCCATGATCAATGAATCCTCCACAAGTCCGGCCCTTACGAAAGAGGGCTACAAGTGGTTCTGGCGGACTACTCCGCATGATGGAACGTTTACAACGGATTTGTTCGTGTTCCTTGAAGGTCTGACGCAAGGGAAGGTCAGAGGGGTCAAGCCCGTGGAGAAGAAAGACCTGTTACCCGTGGTTTCCACGTGTGAGAAAACGGAATGGGGCTCCAATGTTGACGCAGCCATCAAAGAAATCGGCAAGGCCCAAGGATTCGAGCCGCAACTGGCTCTGCTCTATGCGGCCAAAGCCCCGGATTTATCATCCGAGGTTCAGAGCCTCTTGGCCCTTAATCCGGCTACAATGCTGTTCGCAGGATACGGAGCCGACGCTATCCTCATGATTAAGACTCTCAGAGCCATGAAGGCCAAGCCCAAGATAATCTGGGGACAGGACTCAGGTTTCGAAAGCCCTGAATTTGTGTCTACCCTTGGCGGCGACGTAGAGGGCATCCTGACCAGGACCGTTTTCAGCCCGCGAATCGGCGAAGTGAAGAAAATCGCCGGGCAAGTCAATGCTCTTTATAAAGCCAGGACAGGCCGCGATTTTAGTGGAGCCTCGGCTCGATCGTTCACGGCCATTGAAACATGGGTAGCAGTTCTGGAAAAGGCCGGCTCAACAAAACCTGAAGCGATCCAAAAAGCGGCCAACGAAATCCAAATTGACGCGGATCAGCTCATCGTTCCCTGGAAAGGGGTCAAGTTTGCCGTTACAGGCACAGATATAGGACAAAACGAACTCGGGACCGGAATGATCGGTCAGTATCAAAAGGGCAAAGACGGGAAAATCACGCTAGAAATAGTCTATCCGTTTGAACTGGCTACGGCGGACATGATTTATCCGATCAAAGGGTGGTAAACCGCTAGACCCGGTTGCAAGACTTCTTTCGAGTCGCTTCCTGAAGCGTCTGGGGTAGACTGCAATAATTCGTGTTTTGTGAATGGATCTGGGATCGTGTTGAAAGAGCGACCCTTGCTACAGGGACATTAGAAGTTCTTGAGGGGAGGTCCGGAGGGGAACTTCTTTCAAGAAGTTCCCCTCCGGCTGCGCCTTCATTAAGAAAGCCGTTCTCGGTCGTCCGGTTCGTTTGATATCAGGGATGTTATGGAAACACTGATAATCCAGTTAACGAAGGCTATAGTCGCAGGACTGATGATGGGCATGGTTTTCGGGCTCATAGCCTTGGGCCTGACCATTATATTCGGTGTCATGGACATAGTAAACTTTGCCCATGGCGAGTTCTTGATGATCGGCATGTATTGCGGTTTGCTTACCGCTACGGGTCTGCATGTTGATCCTCTGGTGGGCCTGCCGATTTCCGCTGTGGTTGGTTTCCTGCTTGGAATAGCCTGCTATTACCTCCTGGTCCGCTGGCTTCTGCGAGGGCCTGTGGTGGCCCAACTCTTCGGCACGTTCGGTCTTATGCTCTTCCTGCGAAATCTTGCGCTCATGTTCATGGGGCCGGACCCACGCACGGTTCAGGCAGGCATTCTTGTGGGAAAATCATTTGTAGTCGGTCCAGGTATAGTGATAGAGCTGACAAAAATGGTGGCCGGAGTTTTATCGTTACTGGCGTTTGTATTGACCTGGTTGCTCATGAACCGCACGAAAATCGGGAAGGCTCTGACCGCCACGGCCTTGGACGCTCAGGCCGCCCGGTACATGGGGATTTCCACGGATCGGATGAACGCTTTTGCCTGGGGTCTTGGAGGGGCTACGGTTTCAGTCGCCGGAGCGCTCCTGGTGAACTTCTGGCCGGTTGAACCCAATGAAGGACTTCTGTTCACCATGATAGCGTTTACCACCGTAGCGCTGGGAGGCTTCGGATCAATCCCTGGAGCGGCTTTTGCGGGGCTGATCGTGGGACTTATGATCAACATCGCTCCAATGTGGGACGCTGTAAACGCTTATTGGGGCGCCGAGTTTATGAGGGGCGTAAACCTCCATCAGTTTAAGTATTCTTTCGTGTACATGGCATTTTTTTTTATCATGATATTCAGGCCTAGAGGGCTATTCGGTTGGAAATATTAAAGAACGCTCTAGACTTCTCCGACTCCCCCAGGATTGACCTCTACATTGCCGGAGCCCTGGGAATATTCCTCCTTATCTTTCCTGTATTGCCGCATTCGAGCTTTGCCATGGCCACCATGATTCAGTTTCTGATGTTCGCAATCTATGGAATGGGATGGAACGCCATAGGCGGATACGGCGGGCAGGTGGATCTGGGGCAAGGGCAGTATGTAGGCATCGGCGCCTACACGACCGCCGTCATGATGATACGCTGGAATACGCCGTTTTGGCTGTCTTTGCCGGTGGGCATGGGATTGGCCGTGTGCTGGAGCTTCATCATAGGGTACCCTCTGTTTCGTCTCAAGGGCCATTATTTTGCCATAGCCACAATCGCCGCTTCGTTGATTCTGAAAGACGTGTTTGAATCCTGGTCTTTTGTTGGAGGGGCCGCCGGGCTCAAGATCCCTTTAAAAGCGAATATGCCGAACTTCGCATATCTGCAATTCCGGGAAGATCAGTATTACTACTACGTCATCCTCAGCTTTTTCATTGTAGGACTACTCTCCATCAATTGGTTCAGGCGCAGCCGCATCGGATATCAACTGCGTTCGATAAAGGATAACGAGGAAGTCGCCCGCAGTCTCGGCATAGATTCACACTGGGCCAAAATCAAGGCCTATGCTGTGGCCACGGCGTTTGTCGCGGCGGTGGGATCATTTCATGCCTGCTACAATTTCAACATTGAGCCCGAAAGCACGATGAGCCTGGATCTTTCCGTCCTCATCGCCCTGATGGCGATGCTGGGCGGCGCGGGCAGCCTCTGGGGCCCGATCATCGGAGCCGCGGTCATGGTTCCCATGAAGAATTACCTCGGCGCCTGGTTTGGCGCCAGAGCAGGCTTGATGGGACTGGATCTCATCATTTACTCCGCCATAATAATGATTGTCGCGGCATGGGAGCCTCGGGGTATATGGGGGCTCGTTACCCGCTTGCGTCGGAATCGGGGGGGATGATGGCTCTACTGAAAGTCCAGGGGCTTTGCATGAAATTCGGGGGCTTGCAGGCCAATTGGGACGTCACATTTCAACTGGATTCCGGTGAGATGGTTGGTCTTATAGGACCAAACGGGGCGGGGAAATCGACCCTTTTCAACTGCGTGGCCGGGGTTTATACTCCGACTCACGGCAAGGTCTTTTTCAAAGACCGCGATGTCACAGGATTCAAGGCCTTCCAGATGGCCCGACTGGGATTGGCTCGGACTTTTCAGGTGTACGCGGCTGTCGGGGATTTGAACGTCTTGGAAAACATAACCGTGGGCGGTTTTCTGCGCACGGGTTCCCGTTCCGAGGCCACAAAGAAGGCTCGGGAACTGGTGAATAAGTTTGGCCTCCAGGCTGTTGCCGGTGAAGCTGTGGCCAATTTGCCCATAGCCGCCCAGAAACGTGTGGCCATGGCCACGGCCCTGGCGACGGACCCTGATTTGCTCTTACTCGATGAAGTGGCGGCCGGTCTGAATCCCAGTGAAATAGAAGAAATGATAAGCGTTATAAGGTGGATTCACTCAGATCTGAAAAAAACCGTGTTTATCATTGAACATGTCATGGAATTGGTAATGAAATTGTCTCACAGAGTCCTGGTATTAGACAGCGGGAACCTGATAGCGGAAGGGCGCCCCGTCGCTGGTTGTGCGCAATCCGGAGGTTATAAAGGCTTATCTGGGCGAACGTTATGTGAATCGGAAGTCTACCTGAGAGCGGTCTGACAGACCCGAAACCCTTTGTGATACGAGAGCCTAACCTGATGATTTCTGAACCGCAGCCGATTCTGAAGCTCGAAAATGTTGAAGTCCACTATGGCAGGGCCGCAATAGTGCAAGGGGTAAGCCTTGAGGTATTCCCCGGAGAGACTGTTTCCGTGGTGGGTTCCAACGGCGCCGGGAAATCCACACTGCTGAAAGCCATAATGGGGGCTCAACCGGTTGCCGCGGGCAAAATCATCTTTAACGGCGTAGAAATTCAGTCCAAGAGGACGGAAGAAATCGTCCGGATGGGACTAATCTATGTGCCCGAGGACCGCAAGCTCTTCAAGCCGCTTTCGGTGGAGCAGAATCTACTCCTGGGCGCATATGCGTTGAAAGACGAAGAACGGGTTCAGACTAACCTTGAGCTGGTTTACAAGCTTTTTCCGATTCTTGCGCACAGACGTGACCAACCCACAGCGACAATGTCCGGCGGAGAACAGCAAATGGTCGCTATAGGGCGGGGGCTGATGAGCAACCCGCAGATACTGATGCTGGATGAGCCTTCCCTGGGCTTGGCTCCTATGATGGTGGACCAGGTTTTGGACACAGTGGCAAAGCTCAAGGAGCAGGGTCTAACAATTATGCTTGTTGAACAGAACGTGCGAGAAGCGCTGGAACTGTCGGATCGAGGATACATACTGCAAACCGGGCGAATAACCCGGAGCGGGCCCGCTGAAGAGCTGCTGCAATCCGATGAGATCAGAAAAGCTTTTCTGGGGATGTAAAGCCGGGGAAAGGTATGATGATGTTACCGGAGGGGAACTTCTTGAAAGAAGTTCCCCTCCGGACCTCCCCTCAAGAACTTTTAACGTGGCGTAACCATTCAGTTATCAGTTGTGGAGACTGAGTTTATTTCGTCGTCCCTTCCTAGCAACGCCAATTTGGAATGTCATTGCGAGCGTCGCGAAGCAATCTCCGGCTGCTAAGAGAATGGATACATAATGGCTGCTCCCATGGTCGCCGATTAGACTCAAGCGTGGGCGCTTTTTTTGGGAAAATAGATGAACAGAACCATAGATTTAAACTGCGACATGGGCGAGAGCTTCGGGGCATACCGCTTGGGCATGGACGAGGAGGTGATTAAGTTCATTTCGTCCGCGAGCATAGCCTGTGGCTGGCACGCGGGAGACCCCATGGTGATGGCTCGCATGGTTCGGATGGCTGCGGATAACGGGGTCGCGGTCGGAGCGCATCCCGGATATCCCGATCTGATGGGATTTGGCCGACGCTCGCTCGACTGCTCCCCGCTTGAGATCAAGAATTATGCGCTCTACCAGATTGGGGCGCTTATGGCCTTTTGCAGTGCCAACGGCGTCAAAATGAGCCATGTCAAACCCCACGGCGCATTGTATAACCTGGCCTGCAAGAATCCCGGAGTGGCCGGGGCCATTGCCGAAGCCATTGCAGGCGTTGACGGAAGCGTATTCTACGTGAGCCTTGGTGGAACAGCAGTCGCCAAAGCGGGCAAAGCCGCAGAGAGAGCCGGACTACGAGTCATATACGAGGGCTTTCCGGACCGGGCTTATACACCCGACGGAACTTTGCTCCCGAGACAACTCCCTGGAGCGGTCATATCCGACCCCGAAGAGGTCGCTTCCCGAGCCCTTATGATGGCGAGAGACAACAAAGTTGTCGCTACGGACGGCTCAATGATTGCCCTGAACGTGCAAACCCTGTGCCTTCACGGAGACAACCCTACCGCCGTTGATCTGGTCAGGCGCATAAGGACGCTGTTTGAGTCGGAAGGTATTGCGATAAAGCCTATGAGCGAAAGCGCTTAGTATGTCATTTCATAAATACGGTATCGCTAAGTCCTGGTCCGTCCCCTTTCCGTAGGATGTGGTGAGGCTCTGCGAACCGCATCGTTCGCGGCCTTTTGGCGCCACGGGCGTCTCGCCCGTCATTCATTGACAGGCGGGACGCCTCTCCCACCAAAATCGGAAATCTGCGACCGTTCTGATGAAGTAGTGTAATTAAGAGGCTCTTGTGAGAATGCCTGGAAGCGGCTTCCCCAAATTTCGCGTTATGGGCGACAGAGGACTCCTGGCCGAGTGCGGAGACCGGATAGATCCGGAAATTAACAAGAAAGTCCGCCTGCTGACCTCGGCGTTCGATCACGAAAGACCCGCCGGGATCATAGAAGTCATACCCGCTTACAAGTCCCTGCTTGTGGTTTACGATCCATTGCTTTTGGACTGCGAATCGGTCATGCGAACCGTAGAATCCTTGGAGGCCGATCTTCCTCAACTACATCTGCCGCCCCCCAAGACTATCGAAATCCCTGTATGTTATGGGAGTGAGTTTGGCCCTGACTTAGAATTCGTCGCCCAACACAATGGATTAACCGTTGACGACGTGATCCGAATGCATTCGGGGACCGCTTATCAGCTCTACATGATTGGCTTCACTCCAGGGTTCTCGTATCTTGGCGGTCTGCCGGAGGCTCTACATACGCCTCGGTTGGAGACCCCCAGACCAGTAGTCCTAGCCGGGTCGGTGGGGATCGCCAATAATCAGACGGGAGTTTACGCCATTTCCAGCCCTGGTGGATGGCGGATCATCGGCAGGACGCCGCTCAAGCTTTTCGATCCCGCAAGCGACGAGCCGTTTGTTTATTCGGCTGGAGATTTTATCAAATTCACGCCGATCACAGAGGAAGAGTACCTGTCGATTGGCGCCTGATGAGCCGGGTTGCTTGCCGTCTCAACGAGCACGGCCATGAATCACAACTTTGGAGAAATAAACCTCCCAGCGCCGACGTTCGAAGTTTTGGAACCCGGACCGTGCACAACCGTTCAGGACCTCGGCAGATATGGATATCAGAGGTTCGGCGTCCCGGTCTCAGGGTCTTTGGACGGTTTCTCCCACCGAATCGCCAATATCCTGGTCGGGAACCCCGAGAATTGCGCAACCCTTGAGATCACTTTTGTCGGACCCAAGTTGAGGGCCATGTCCGATGCGACCATAGCTGTGACGGGCGCTGACGCTCCGTTTCTGATAAACGGCAGGGAAGGGCGGCTGTGGGAAACCGTGTCAATCGCTGCCGGCGACCTGCTGAGCTTCAAACCCGCGCGAGCCGGAGTGAGAGCCTACTTGGCCATAGCCGGCGGAATTGACGTTCCGTTGGTCATGGGGAGCCGATCCACCTCGCTGGGAGGCAAATTCGGAGGCATGGAAGGCCGCAAGCTTGTCCAAGGCGACGTGATAAGTAAAGGGCCTTCCGCCGAGTCGCAGGAATTCCGCAAACTTCCAAAAGAATTCAGACCCAAGTTCCGACATGAAATATCGCTGAGGACGATCCTTGGGCCTCAGGACGATTACTTTGCCGGCGGCCTGGACACGTTCTTTAATTCTCAATACATTGTGAGCGAAAATGCCGACCGCATGGGCTATCGGCTTTCCGGCCCGATTCTGAATTTTGAAGAAAACTCCCCGAAGAGCATAATTTCAGAGCCCAGCATCGCCGGCGTTGTGCAGATTCCCCCGGATGGCATGCCCATCATAATCCTATCGGAGCAAACCGTAGGCGGATATGCGAAAATAGCCACGGTCATCACTGCCGATTTGGGGTTGCCGGCTCAGGCCCGCCCGGGAGACGGCGTCCGGTTTGTCCGCTGCGATTTGGCTGCGGCGCGCCGGGCTTATATTGAGCACGAAGAAAGGATGAATGGAATTCGAGAGATGTTGGGGGGATGAGGAGGCAGATTGCTTTTCGTATTTGAAATTGGCCCTCCTTTCTTGTCTCTTTCCCATCCGCTGGCTTGGGAAGGCTAGTAAACCTTATAGCGAGGAGATTGAAGCCTTCTTCCTGCAAAAGTAGAAGTGGGTGGTCTCAGAGTACCCGGAAGCGCATACTTCCGGCCGCCGCCGCTAGTTACCTAAAAATCGTTGAGGGGCTAGTGTTCGAAACCAAAGGAGAGAAAACATGATAAAAGCATCCCAAACTGCAACATGGACGTGGCAAGGCTTTCGCTCAGGTCGTGAATGGGAAGGTGAGTTGGTAGCGTCCTGGGAAGTGAATCTAGATCCAATAAGTGACGACTATAAGCCGGAAGATATTAGCGCTGAGGACTTATTCGGCTTGTGGGTTGACCAAGTGAACGAATACCACCCGAACCAATTGATTCCCATTCTTTGGCTCGTAACTGCCAAAGACATGAAACCTGAATTCATGCCGTTCCAATTTCAGTCTTTTGAGCTAAGGCAAGATTTCCTTACGTTTTACACTTGGCCCGTGGCCAAAGGAACAGGAACCCCCCTCAATTGGCTTGATCTCCCTGTGAGAGACAAACTATGGAACCAATGCCGGGCCAACAAAGGTGGGTTTATTCAAGAATTTACAGGATGGAAACCTGCTATTCTGCAGCCATACGTTTATCTTCCGTCACTTGTACAACCCCGGGATAGCGCCTGACAATCCGTTGTACCACGCTCGAAATTGAGGAGACCTAGGAAAACAGCATCGGTCTTCACACCGCTCGCTGACCTTAGGCTAGCGGAGACGAAGGTGACGATTTTTCAGCGAGGCCGATCCGAATGTCCTGACGTTTCGTGGACGATAGCAAGGATACAGCTCAAAGAATAGGCGTTCCCAGACCCGAGCCTGGAATCAATACAACTCAGCATGGTTATCCTACCTCTTGCCTCTACCGTTCTCAGGTCGATTCACAAGGTAAAGGCCGCCGGCTACCAAAACAAGCCCGGCCAGAAGGAAAACGGTTAACGGTTCCTTGAGCAGCAGGCAGCTCAGCGCCACCCCGGACAACGGCGTAAGAAAGGTAAAGGCCGCCAAACGGCTCACTTGATACCTGTGGATCATCCAGAACCACACAAGATAGCTCGCAAACGCGATTACGACACTCTGAAAGGCCAGAGAGCCTATTACGAGCGCTGTCCGGCTTGATGGGCCGTCCCCATTCGAATAGTATCCAGCCCGCGGCTAGCACCGGGATAGAAAAGAAAAGCTGCGCAAACAAGGTCTGATAGTGGGTTATGGGCTTGTCCAGCATGAACCGTTTGATGTAAATGCTGGTCGCTGCCCACAATGCCGCAGCTCCAACCTCCATGAGGTCGCCGACCCAGTAAAGAGGGCCGAGATTTCCCGGCTTGGAGCCGAAAACTGTTACCAAACCGGCAAACGATAGGAGCAGTCCCATACTCTTGGTCACGCTAAGGCGCTCTGCGGAAAGAAAGAAATGAGCCCCAAGAGCCGTCCAGAGCGGCTGAGTATACAGAAAGATAATGGCCCGAGAAGCGTTTGTAAGATCGATCCCATAATAGAGCATAAGGAATTCAACGCCGAAAAAGCCCCCTATAGCCGCTCCATGTTTGAGGTCGCGGGCGTCCGAGAAAAACCGCCTGGCCGTTCCAGGACGCATAGATCCACAAAAGCATGGCGGAGACAACAGACCGAACCGTCGCCGCAAGAATAGGCGGAATCCCCTGGTTGCTGATCTTGATACTCACCATGTTTCCTCCCCAGAGCAAACACAGCAAGACTAGAACGATCACTCCCGAGGCCGGAATATGGGCTGAATCCGCCATTGGTCGAGCGTCCCTGAAAAAAGCTCTAATCTTCAAGAATTTTACTCCATCTCAAAAAATGTATGCGCCGCCGGGAGGAAACTTCTTTCGCAAAAGGTGGTTTCCCGGTGGCCGTGTACCAAAAAATTCACCCTCCCTTAACTTGAGCTTTACAGTCTAAACCCATTTGTGATTTGATCCACTACAATCCGCCATGTCCGAGGAGAAAACTCGATTCGTAAGAATGCTTCAAGATTTCAGATGTACGCTACAAACCCATGTCCGAAACGGCAAGGTGAGACGCGAGCGCATCGGACTCCAAAATCAAGAGCAATTGTCTCAACGTGCCTGGCATGTGTGGCGCTATCGGTTCTGGCCTTAACTTGCGCCATAGGCCAGAAGGCCGAAGAAAGAAAGGCGCCTGCGACACTGACGATCAAATCGAGCGTCAACGGAAGCGCTTGGAGCAGTGACGGTTCGATCTATCCGCTGAAAGGCGAAAAAGTGGTCTTGAAGGTAGATCGAGCGCCTGGAGCCGTCACAAGATGGTACCAGATCTTGCCGGATCTATCCAAACGATACAAGAATGCTAATTTTCCATGGGATAAAGATCCCTACAAATGGATCGGGCTCGCCAAGATCGACTACTCCCGCAAGGAACTGACACAGTTTAAGGGTCAGTGGGAGATCGAGCCCTTCCGTCCTACAAACTCCGATAGCTTCCTGAGCAAGCTTGCCTCATCGATTCCCGGCCTGAATAGCCTTGGCGCAGACTCACATTACCATGACGATGTCGGAAGCTTCTGGTTTCAGGTCGAAGTTGAAAAGGACGGCAAAACCCAAAGGTCAGCCGGTATTGAAGAATCGGACAAGATGGGATTGTCTCCAAAAGTGTTTCGGGTTTCCATCCGGGATGGCGAAGGGTACGTGGGGTATTTGACGTCCTTTTTCAATGTCCCCGGGTTGTTCGGGTCGGTGATGGGGCAAGCGAACAATTACATCGGCGCGGACTGTTCCAAAGTCCTTGCTGCCGCTTACGGCAAATGGAAGGGTAAGCCCATTGACAAATCTTACAACGTGTCTTCCCTTGTGAGCCTGCTGCCCAAACTGGCTGAATTCGACATTGTCGGCGGCAAGCCGGACAAGGCGATCAAGTGGCGAGAAGAAGTCAATCCAGGGGATCTCATAGCGGTGAAATATCCGGGGGAGAAACAGTATCAACACATCGGCGCTCTTTTCGCCGACGCGGACAAGGATGGCTTTCTGAGCGAGGACGATGTAGTCCTACACGCCGGGCCGGACCCCCTGAATTTCAGGACGCTAAAGGCCGGCGGGTTCAATGGTCATGTGGTGATATTGGAGCCGAAATTCTCCGTGCTGTCGGAGGGAGCAGCCTCGAAGCCTGAGCAGGGCGGTAAGCAACCTCGTCGGAAGCGATGACGCTCCGGATTTCCCCCATACGGTTTCACCCTCCGCTTCTTCTGCACGCGATCCCGAGAACCGACAAACCCACCAGGAATGAAATGAGAGAGGCCGTCAAAATGCTCAACTTGGCCGAATCAAGTAACGTGGACCCTCCAAAGGCCAGGTCCGCTATGAAAAGGGACATAGTGAAGCCCACGCCGCATAGTATTGACCCCCCGAATATTTGACCCGGCGTGGTCCCTGTGGGCATGGCCGCAATCCCTGTCTTCAGCGCAAGCAGTGTGGCCAAGGATATTCCGATCATCTTGCCCAATACCAGCCCCAAAGTAACGCCCAGTGATATTGGGGTGGCTAAGACGGCGGCCAGAGTGGACCAGTCAACCTTTACCCCGGCGTTAGCTAAGGCGAAAAGCGGCACGATCAAAAAGGCCACCCATGGATGGAGAGAATACTCAATCCTTTGTAAGGGTGTTTCCACACCATGGCAGAGAGTCTCCAGCGTGCGCACCGCCTCTTGACGGGCCTGGTCGGTATATATACTGAATCTTCCATTTGCGGCGCTGCGGAACTCGTGCAAAGTCTCTTGAGCATGGACCGCGAAGGTTTCAGTGTCGTAACGTGATCTGGCAGGTATGGTCAAGGAGACAAGAATCCCGGCGATGGTGGAATGCACACCCGATAAATAGACCATTATCCAAATGATCGACCCGATTGCCATATAAGGCCAAGGGCGACGAAAGCCCAGCACGTTGAAGGCAACCATTATCAACCAGAAAAAAAACGCCAGTTGAAGATGATGCAAAGACAACTGTGGCGTGTAGAATACTGCGATGACAAGCACTGCGCCGATATCGTCCACAATGGCCAAAGCCACCAGGAATACCTTTAGAGCGTAAGGAATCCGTGAACCAAGAATGCTCAATGCCCCGATGGTAAAGGCTATATCGGTGGCCATCGGTATTCCCCAACCTCTTTCGGTGGGGCTATGGTGGTTAAAAGCGTAAAAGATGAGCGCTGGGACCAGCATTCCTCCGGCAGCGGCGCAAATCGGCAATGCGGCCTGACGAAACGAGGCCAATTCACCTATGAGCACTTCCCTTTTGATTTCCAGGCCGACCACGAAGAAGAAAATGGTCATTAGACCTTCATTGATCCAGAAATGCATGGACTTGGCCAATACGATATCGTCCGTGCGAATTTCTACATGAAAGCCTATCAAGCGATCGTACAGTTCAGACCACGAGGAATTCACCCACAAAAGCGCCGCAATCGTCACGATTAACAGCACAATTCCGCCGGAAGTCTCCATCGAAGCAAAGGCGTGAAAGGGGCGGATCAAGAGTCGCCCCAGGGCCTCACCCCGATGAAGCAGTCCACGGTTGTGGAATGATGAATCCATGCGTAAGCGGCGCCGGGAGGAAACTTTTTTGTGCAAAAGGTATCCTCCCGGACCCTCCTTCAAAAAAATCTAATTCTGACGCCAACATGCCGGCGCCCCATTTTCTTTCTTAGCGCTTGGTGTCTCTCCGTGGAGGCAAATAGAAGGCAGGGCGTGGAGATCAATAATTCTACGGCTCGTCATCAGGATTTCGGAAAACAGGTTCGACTTGCCTGTCAATTCAACACAGGCCTGACTGCGTCCAGTAACTCGCCGATATCTTTCAACACACGCCTTGGTCGTCGCAGAGCCAACGTTTCGGCGGAAAACATCGGTCCCGCTACTGCGTATGCGTCTACACCGGCATTACGTGACGCCTCAATGTCGCCCGGGGAGTCACCCACGTAAATGGTGTTCTCTCTGCTGACCCCGGAAGATTGAATGAATTCCTCAAACATGTCGGCGGCAGGCTTGGCTCTGTAGCCGTCTTCCGCGCCGATAATTCGAACCATTTTCCTCGCGAACCCGAGATGTTCGGCCAGTTTTCTAGCGTCACTTGCCCCTTTTGTTCGTGATTACTCCCTGAACCACGGTCCCGTCAAGGGCAAAAATAGTTTCCGAGGCCCCGGGAATCATAGGGGTGCTCTCCAAGTAGATTTTTTCATAAAAATCCCTGAAGATTTTCACCCCGACTTCCGTCTCATCAGGCCTCAAGAACGACTTTACGAAATCCATCAAAGACAGAGAAGAACGCCCGGCCACTTGCTCGGTGGTCATCTCAGGGTAACCCAGCGTCCTGAACATGTGATTACAGGCCGCGGCTATCGAGTCCAGAGAGTCCACGAGCGTGCCGTCCATATCGAATACGACCGCTTCAACGCGGCGAGTGAGAAGTCTTGGAATCTCATTAAGACCTTGAATACCAATGGCGGGGATACCTTGCCTTGCGCAGAAAATGAACAAATCCTTCAATGCCAACACGAGGTCCGCTTCGGAGGCCGCATGCCTGTCCGACTCCCCGTCACCCACAAGGATAATCCTGTCATACAAGGGCCTGAATTTGCGAAGTATCTCCAGCTTGCACGTGCCGCAGACTCCGCAAGCCGGATTCGAAAAAGGATTCTCGATGACAACTGAGCCGTCCTCGCGGAAAATCAGGCTGTTGGCATAGATTTCCGGTTCGTTGATACCGTGGCTCCTCAATAGCGCCTTTATGGTTTGGTCAAACCCGTCGGAGACTATCTTCACGTCGATATCGTTTCGGCCGGCCCATTCCATAAATGAAGGGAAACCTGGGTCTAAAGCGGCGTGTTTCAAAACAAATTCTTCGAGGGTCTCTCGACTCATTTTCATCATAGGCGCAACGGCTTCGTAAACTTCTCTGGAACCTATTGCGCCTAAAAGGTAGCGCTTCACGTGGAACCGCCACTCCGGA
>CAVVHK010000101.1:0-27846 GCA_963747865.1 uncultured delta proteobacterium
CAATTGCTCACCCACCCACCCACCCACCACCCACCCACCCACCCACCCACCCACCCACCCACCCACCCACCCCCCCACCCACCCACCCACCCACCCCACCCACCCACCCACCCACCCACCCACCCCACCCACCCACCCACCCACCCACCCACCCACCCACCCCACCCACCCACCCACCCACCCACACCCACCCACCCACCCACCCACCCACCCACCCACCCACCCACCACCACCCACCCACCCCACCCACCCACCCACCCGCCCACCCACCCACACACCCACCCACCCACCCACGCCACCCACCCACCCACCCACACCCACCCACCCACCCACCCACCCACCCACCCACCCCACCCACCCACCCACCCACCCACCCACCCACCCACCCCACCCAACCACCCACCCACCCACCCACCCAACCACCCACCCAACCACCCACCCACCCACCCACCCCACCCACCTACGCTGAAAGCGCCAGGTATCTGCCGACCCGCGGAGTGAGTTGATCGCGAACGCGTAGCAAAGTTGGGGCCGCCAAATTGGCCGCGACAATCGGGAACTCGCCTTTCACGCAATCGACTCCTCCGACGAAAAGGTGGACGGAGTTAGGGTCGTTCTCCCCAATGCCGCAATCTATCCCGTTAAGTTGAAGATTTCGTCGCGCAACAACCACAGCCGCCTTGTCTATATCGTGGGCCACAATCAAGCCTGCTCCTGAAAGCCGCGCCGCTATCGCCAAGACCCCGGTTCCTGTTCCGACATCGAGCATACTCGGCGCGGAACAAGCGCATTTATCGACCGCCTCTTCCAGCAACTCCAATGCCATGGTAGTAGTAGGATGGTCACCCGCCCCGAAGGACGGACCGGGATCAATGATGATTTGGATTCGATCCGATTCGGTCATACCCCTTTCCCAGAACGGCACTATGCGGAGCCTCTTTCCCACGTCTTGAGACTTGATCTTACCCATCCACCACTTGTTGGTCTTACCGCTGATTCTTTTCAATTTGTGGTTTTTCCGATTCTGTTGATTCCCAAGGGGACTCCTCGTTCCGGCGGGAACTAAGGCAAAGTGTGGCATAGCCATATTAGAAGTTTCTGAAGGGAGGTCTGGAGGGAAACTTCTTTCAAGAAGTTTCCCTCCAATCTCATTTCACGGTCTAATCATCCGCAAGCAGAGCGCGTCTCTTTTCAGCGTACTCCACCAGCCCGGCGTACGCCCGCACTGCGCGCTCGGGGCTTGCCAGCACCGGGAAATTCATATCTTGGAGCGTCTCTATGAACGGTTCACTTCTAGTGCAAAACGAGCCCCCTACGACCGGCTTATTGAATGCGGCAGAAAGCTCGGCCACCGCCCGGCATTGAGAGTTTACAAACGCTCTTGCCATTTCAGAAGCTTGAACAGGGTCCGGAGCCTGACTCTGAATGGTCTCCAGGATACGATGGATAGGCAAAAGCATGTACATGAACATGCCGTGCACATTTCCGTCCTGCAATAGTATCTTTGGTAGCGCCTCGGTGTAATCGGTCGGACTACGACTGAAAGTAAGATCCACCGGATTTGTCACACTAGCCGTATGGGGGACGTATTTCTTGAGAGCGTCCATGGTGTGCTGCTCGAAATCGGCTAGAACCAGGCCGCTTCGCTCGGCCGAATCCGCCGCTGCCGCCCCGGGCCCACCCGAATGCGTGAGAATAGCCATTTTGTTCCCGCCAGGCAGGGGTTGAGTGCCAAGCACGTAACACAGATCGAAAAGCTCCTCAATTGACGAAGCTCTTATGATGCCGCACTGCTTAAAGATTCCATTGTAAAGCAGGTCTGATCCGGCCAAGGCGCCGGTGTGGGACAAAACCGCTTTGCCGCCGGACTCGGAGCCGCCGACATAATAGGCTACTATGGGCTTTCGTTTGGAAACCTCACGCGCTATGCGAAAGAATTCGCGCCCGCGTCTTATCGATTCTATATATAGACCGATAACTTTGGTATTGGGACAATGGCTCAGGTACTCGAGACAATCCGTAATGTCGACCATGGCCTCATTACCGATACTGAAACCCTGGCTGAACCCAAGGCCGAACTTTTCGAGATGCACAAACATCTGTGTAATGAAACTTCCGCTTTCCGAGGCCATTCCTATGTACCCCGCGGAGGCTTGATAGGGAAAGAAAGTGGTATTAAGCTTTTCGTAAGGATTTACGACCCCGATGCAGTTCGGACCTATAAAATGAATCCCGTATTTTTTCGCTATCGCGACTAGTTCGTCCTGGAGCTTTTTCCCCTCCGGCCCGGCTTCCCCGAAACCGGCTGATACGATAATGGCCCTGTTTATTCCGGCTTGGCCGCATTCCTCCAGAACCTCGGAGACAACATGAGTGGGGAGCACGAAAACAGCCAGATCCGCAGGACTCGGGAGGTCTTTTGCATGACGATAGGCCTTGAGGCCCGCTATTTCCATTTCTTTGGGGTGCATTGGATATACCGGGCCTTCGTAGCCCATGGAAAGGAGTTGAGTCAATTGCACGGTTCCCATTCCCATGGGATTGCCCGAAGCGCCCCAGAAAGCTATGCTCTTGGGGTGCATAATTCGATAAAGCGGGTTGGTTTCGAAACCGTCCATCAAGATTACCTCCAGAGGCTAAACTGAAGTCGAAGCGCAATTTGGAACACGTAAGAAGCGATTGCGGAGTCTAGGAGCGCCCGGGGAGACGAGGCCAAAGGGGAGCTTCTTGCTGGAAGTTCTCCCCCTCGGACCTCGCCCCAGGAACTCCCATTATGGAGACGCGACGAGTCATCATTCCGTCTTGTCGTTAACCCCGGTCAAGTCATCCCCGGGCAGAATGAGGGTCATCAAGAAAAGAGCCAACCACCAGGCCGCATACCCGAACATCACGGAGACCATTGCCACGGGTCCCAGCGCTATCGACAAATAAACAAGCATGTCGCGGCTACTGAAGTATTCTCCAAACACCAGAAGGACTATTGCTGCAAAGAACACCGAAAAGGTTATAATCGTCCCAATTGCCAACGCTATGGTTCGTCGGTTCATCATCTCAAGATTTTACCATAGTCCCTCAAAAAGGAAATATTCAAAGGAGCGATTCCATCATATTATGGATCTAAAATCTCAGCATCTTTTTTCAGACCAGAACAATGACCATCGGAAAGCCAATTATAGCGCCCTACTGCGGGTACAAAAGCCTTCCAGATATTTGGGAGGGGAAATAAACTCTGTGACCAAGGATTTGTCCAAGGTAGAGCTCAGGATCGCTCTATGTTTTCCCGATGTCTACGAAGTCGGCATGTCCCATCTGGGGCTCAAGATCTTGTATTCGGTTATAAACTCAAGGCCCGAATTATACGCTGAACGTGTGTTTGCTCCCTGGGCCGACATGGAGGAGCTTCTTCGCCAATCCGGAGATCGCCTCCGCACTCTGGAAACCGCAACTCCGCTTTCAGAGATTGATTTGGTTGGCTTCTCGCTGCAGTACGAACTGTGCGCCACAGCGATCTTACAAATGATGGAGCTGGGAGGGATTCCGCTAAAAAGCGAGGAGCGCAGGCCAGGGGACCCCTTTGTCATTGCGGGCGGCCCTCTGATGTTCAATCCTGCTCCCTTTGCTCCCTTTTTTGACGCTTGCGTGGTTGGCGACGGAGAAGAGGTGATTCTTGAAATCGCCGAAGCCCACATTGGATGGCGCTCTCAGGGAACGGGAAGGAGAGAGGAGCTTCTAGAGGCCTGGAAGAAGATACCCGGTGTATACGTGCCAAGCCTCCACGCGGCAGGGGCAGCGGTCAAGAAACGCATTGCCGCGGACCTGGATTCGGCGCCCTTTCCCACAAGCCTCGTGGTGCCGTTTTGTGAAACGGTTCACGACCGGATCGGTATCGAGGTGACCCGAGGATGCTCGCGCGGTTGCCGTTTCTGCCAGGCCGGCATGCTTTACCGTCCCGTCCGAGAGAGGTCTCCGCAAACGTTGCTAAAAATTGCACGAGAAGCCATTTCCCAAACCGGCTGGGAAGAGTTGGCCTTGCTTTCCCTTTCCACAGGAGATTATTCCTGTCTGGGGCCGCTGGTAAAAGCTCTGATAGACGAATTCAAAGCTTCGCGCACTTCGGTTTCCTTGCCTTCGCTACGAACCGACACATTTGACGCTGAAATAGTCGATTACATCAGAAAGGTTCGTCAGACGGGTTTGACTCTGGCGCCCGAGGCGGGAACAGATCGTCTCCGCCGAATAATAAATAAGGGAAACACGGAGGAAGATCTGGAAAACGCAGTCAGGTCCGCGTTCGTCGCCGGCCAGAAAAAACTCAAGCTCTATTTCATGATCGGGCTCCCGTTTGAAACGGATGAGGACTTGGACGGACTCATAGGTCTCATCTTCAGGTCGGCTCGGTGGGCGAAAGGCGGAGCCATCACGGCGTCGGTCTCCACCTTTGTTCCTAAGGCGCATACTCCCTTTCAATGGGCGGAACAAATGAGCCTGGACGAGACCGCACGCAGGCAGTCGTATATCAGGAGATACTTCCAGAAGGGACGCGCCAGGGTGAAGTTCCATAATTCCAGGATGTCTCTGGTGGAAGGCATTATCGCCAGAGGAGACAGCAGGGTTTCTGAAGTCATACTGAATGTCTTTAGGCAAGGCGCGCGCTTGGACGCATGGGAGGAGAACTTCGATTTTGACCGCTGGATGAAGGCCTGCGAGGACCTAAATGTCAGCCTCGAAGATTTCATCGGCCCCAGAGCCACGGATTCAACTCTTCCGTGGGGATTTATAGATACAGGTTTTCATCCTGATTTTCTCAAGGAAGAGTGGGCAAAAGCCGTCCGTGAGGAGGCTACCCCTGACTGCCGCAGCGCAGGATGCACGGGGTGCGGAGTCTGCGACTTTGAGACAATAGAACCGAAATTTGCGGCTTCCGTGCCGCTGGAAGGAAGCGTGGGGCAATCTAAACCATTATCTGAAGCCATCCGACGCTTTAGGCTCCAGTATTCCAAGCTGGGGAAAATGAGTCTCCTTGGTCATCACGATATAGTTCGAGTGTTCCAACGCGCTTTTAAACGAGCGGATTTGAATCTTGATTACTCGAAAGGATTCCACCCTCATCCAAAATTGAGGTTTTCGCCGCCGACGGCAGTGGGCATCGAAAGCGTCGCGGAACTTTTGGATTTTGACCTGATGGATAGCCCCCTGGATGAAAATGAGATAATCGAACGGCTCAAAGCGCAGTTGCCGAACGGATTAGATCCGGTTATCCTTCAGGAAATTACGTTGCAAGATCAACATATTTCTAGTAAAATCAAAGGTGTTACTTATGAAATCCGTAATGGGGCTGATGGACTAGTTTTTAATTTCTTGGACAAATTGACTGCGTTTAAGTTAGCCTCGACATACGAAATAACCAAAATCAAAAAGGGCAAGACAAAGACCCGTGATTTGAAACAAAGCATTCTGGATCTAACGGAGAATGACGACGGATTTCTGATGACTCTGGACACCGACGTCAACAACTCCGTTCATCCACTGGAGGCATTGGCCGCAATACTTGGCATAAGTCGTGAAGACGCCAGGGAACTGAACGTAACGAAAAAATCAATCTTGTTCGATAGAGCGGAAGGATCCTGTCATGGCCAGTGAAATTATGATTAATTTCACCTTGCGTGAAACCCGTTTGGCCTTGATCGAAAATGGACAGGTTGTTGAGCTCCATATCGAACGTAAGGGAGAGCGCGGCATTGTGGGGAACATCTACAAGGGCCGCGTAATCAAGGTTCTTCCGGGCATGCAAGCCGCGTTTGTTGATATTGGCTTGTCCAGGGCAGCTTTCCTTTACGTGGGAGACATCCACCATCACGTCCGTGACCTTAATTTTATGGTCAACGAAGAGGAAGAAGACGAAGGGAGAGAGTCGGAAGACAATTCCGTCCCAGGGGATATTAACGACCAAATTCCGCCATTTACTCCCATAGAGGACCTCATTCAAGAGGGTGAGGATATTCTCGTTCAGATATCCAAAGAACCGCTCGGGAGCAAAGGCGCCAGAATCACATCACATATTTCCATACCCGGCAGACACCTGGTGTTCATGCCGACGGTCGACCACATAGGCATATCGAGACGCATAGAGAACGAATCCGAGAGACAGCGTCTAAAGGAAATCATTGCCGAGATCAAGCCGCCGTCCTGCGGGCTAATAGTTAGAACCGTAAGCGAGCATGAAGGCATAGAGAAACTGGGAGACGACTTGACCTTCCTGGAAGGCTCATGGCGAAAAATCCTTGATAAGGAAAACCAGTCGCCTGCGCCTTCACTGATATACGAAGACCTTGACTTGTGTCTCAGAGGAGTCCGGGATTTTTTCACGGAAAACGTTACGCGGTTGGTCGTGGACTCCGAAGAGCATTACCACCGTATCCTGGACTTCATGGATTCGTTTATGCCGTCACTGAAGCCTTGTGTCGAAATGTACGAAGGCGAAGAACCCCTGTTCGACTACTTCGGAATCGAAATGGAGTTGAACAAGGCGCTGGGCCGCAAAGTGTGGTTGAAATCGGGCGGCTACATCAACATAGATTTTACCGAAGCCCTGGTAGCCATTGACGTCAACACCGGCCGATATGTGGGAAAGCGCAATCTTCAAGAGACGATCCTGAAGACGAACCTTGAGGCCGCGAAGGAAATCGCTTATCAATTGCGGCTGCGAAATATCGGCGGCATCATAATTGTCGACTTTATAGACATGGACCGGCAAACCGACCGTGAGAAGGTGACAAACGCTCTGCAAGAGGCCTTGAGACGGGACAAACAGAAGACGAATATTCTGAAGATTTCTGAATTGGGGCTCGTCCAAATGACCCGCAAGAGGACGCGTGAGAGTTTGACTCGAACGTTGTGCGAGCAATGTCCGTACTGTGAAGGGAAGGGCTTCGTAAAATCCCAGACTACGGTGGCGTATGAGATCCTTAGGGCCATTTCCAGAGATATGGCCGACGAGAATGTTCCGTGCATTCAGGTTACAGCGCATCCCGAGGTGGTAAAGCTTCTGTTCGAGCAGGAGAGCGACCAATTGGAGGAAATTCAGAAGAGATACGGCGCGAAGATCCAATTGATTCCGGACCTGAATTTGTTTCAGGAGCAGTACGAAATAACTCTATGTTCGGCGTAGGGGCGCAGGCGTTGTTGGGATCCGACATCATGAAGCGTCTTCGGATGAGCCTGATAAGCACACGATCGCGGATGCTCTCGTTCCCAGGCTCCGGCCTGGTAACGCCAGCCCGGAGACTCCGCCTCCGCACGTGATGATGCGGTTCGCAAGGCTCACAGCATCCGACTAACCTCATAAACAAGGGTAAGTAAATTTGGTGTGGCGCAGGCTTTCCAGCCTGCGATTAGTTTGGTTGTAATATCGGCAGGCTAGAAAGCCTGCCCCACGCAGGAAACCCAACGCTGCCGTTTCTAAGCGCAACTAATTGTTCAGTCCCAGTAACAGTGGAGATACAGACCAAGAGCTCCGAAAGCTACAATCGTCCATTGAGTCCATCTTGGAAACATCGGCGTGGTCGGAACGGCAAGCGCGGATGTGCCCATTACTATGACGAAGATGCCCACTGTCGTACCGAGAGAACTCGCGGAAAGAGCCCACACAAATCGAGCAAGCCCACCGTGGCAATCGCAACGCCGAAGGTGAGCCGCAGGACAGTCGCGAAGATGCTCTTGTGTTCTGCATAAACCCGCCAAGCGGGCACTGCTAAGGACATGCCTAACAAGAGGTTCATAACGCCGTTAAAATGTTCATGCAACCAACCCATTTTGCCTCCCCTCACGAGCCGTTCTTCGATACTCGAAATCGGCGCCGATGCGGTTCGTAAGGCTCACAGCATCCTACAACAATAAACGACCGCACTTGCCAAATGGATCGTTTAACTTTACACGCCGCTCCTAATCCCTCGGCAGCCCCGGCCCAGCCGGACATCCCTGCAAGCTCCACTTGAGCAAATCATACTTAAGGCGAAGGTTGGCTTTAAGATTATCCGCAAGTCCCAGCGTGACGGCGACGCCGATCCCGAGCGCTACAACATTGAGCCCAAGGTTCAAGGATAGGGCCGCTTTGAGAAAACCGGCCGAGCTTTTCCCATAATGCTTTGCAAAGAATAGATATCGGGATCGGTAGAATTCTATGCGGGCTTCGGATCGGTAAGTTTTTGCCGTCGCGCCCTGAAGGTGAATCGCTTTGGCGGCTGGGTGGTGATAGACTTTATATCCGGCCTTTCGCATGGTAAGGGCGAGATCCGTCTCCTCCAGAAAGAAAAAGTACCTTTCGTCAAATCCGCCTATAGCGTCAAGCGCCGTCTTTCGGATGGCCATGACCGCGCCGATGATCGAGTCAATAGGCCCAGGGGCGTCGAATGTCCAATGCTTCCCCGGGTATTTTTTCGGAAACAGGCGCTTGAGCAGACTGCGGTTGAGGATCTCAGTGGCCAGGTCCGGGACGGCTTCGAAAGAAGTCTGTTTGGAACCGTCATCGTTGAGAAGCTGAGGTCCGGCCATACCTATCTTGGGATCAGATTTTAGGAGATCTATGAGCTTGCGGGGGCAATCCGGCTCCAGCATGGCATCGGTATTGACCAGGATCAGGTAATCTCCGGAGGCTTTTGTAACGGCCAGATTGTTGGCCGCTGCAAATCCCAGGTTACGTCCGGCTTCGATGGTGATCACGTCTGGATAAGTCTCGCCGACCATTCGCACGGATTCGTCTGTGGAGCCGTTGTCCACCAGTATAACTTGCGGCTTCTCGTTCAGGTCGCACGCGTAGATATGTTTCAGGCAATCCCGGAGCAATCCCGCCGTGTTTCTGTTTACGATGATGAAAGACGCCTCAGGCATATGCGGCTTATCCGCCAATCATACTCATGGCGTCGTAAAGGCCCGGAGCTGAAGTCGGTTTGCCTATGGGTTTGGACATGACCGCTTCCCTAAGGACACGGGCCAGCTCGGCTTTGGATATCCCGGCTCGTAGCGGCGTTTTTATGTCAATTTCTCTGGAGCTCAACAGGCACGGTCTCAAGGCGCCTCTGGCGGTAAGTCTCATTCTGTTGCACGTGCCGCAAAAGTGACCGGTAACGGGGTCAATTATTCCTATGCGGCCTTTTGCGCCTTTAAGCTTGAACATGGTGGCCGGTCCATCCAAGCTGTTTCTTTCCAGGGACTCAAGCGTGCCGAGCCGGTCGCTGATCATATCAAGGGCCGCCAAAGCGCTGAATGGGGCGGGCGGGTTGGCGACCTGTTCGGTTCCGAAAGGCATCCTCTCAATAAATCGCACATCAACTGAATGTTTCAGAGTAAGGGCTGCAAACGCCGGGACGTCGGCCTCATTTATTCCCTTGAGCAGGACCACATTTATCTTTACGGGGGATAAACCGTGACGGATAGCGCTTTTTATCCCATCCATCACTCGGTCCAGGCAATCAAATCCGGTGATGGCTTTCACGGTGTCTCGCCGCAACGAATCCAGGCTGATGTTTATTCTGGTAAGTCCCGCAGCTTTGAGCTGCGCAGCCATACCTGCCAGAAGGATCCCGTTGGTGGTCAGGCCTATATCCTCGATGCCTTTCATCTGAGCCAATTTGCGGAGAAAATCCAGTACGCCGCGGCGGACCAGGGGTTCCCCGCCGGTGACGCGGATTTTTCTGACACCCATGTCCCGCGCAAGCCCTATGAGAGTAAGGATTTCTTCGTAACGCAGAATATCGTCATGAGAAACTAACTTAACTCCTTCAGGTGGCCTGCAATATACGCACCTGAGGTTACACAAGTCCGTTATGGACACTCTCAGGTAATCTATGATTCTGTTATGCGAGTCCAATAGCAAATCGGACATTATATCTCCGGGCATGCATTCTCTGCGGGGTGGAGCCGCGTACGGGCTTTCTGCAAAAGGTCCTACCCGCCGTTTCTTCTCAAAGCACTAAGACTGTGCGACTGCTCCTCGGAACGCCGACCCCTAGAGCTTGGCAATCAAATTGACAATCGAAGCAGGGTTCTTTGCGAATAGCCTTATCATGGGGACCTTTCCCCACGTGCCTTTGTCAAAAATCGCGTCCGGAACCCTTCCGAGTTCCTCCATTACATCCTGGACCCCCCAGGCCAAAGTGCTTCCTTCTTCCTGTTGTATTTCGGGAGGGGTCCTCGTCCTGTCCAACTCGGCTACAACGAATCCCAGGGAACGGATGCGTCTCACAAGCGAGTCGGAATACAGTATCGTCATGCACGCGCGTCGTTCCGAATCATACTCCATCGCAGCCAGCACCAGGCGGTGTATCTGTCTGGAAGCGCCGAATCTTGCGGAAGATAGAGTGGCCACCGTGTTCACCATCTGGATAATTCTTCCCGGGAAGGAAGCCACGTCGTCTACGGTTTCCGCGAACGGAATGGCATATGCCAGGTTCGACTGGACCTCCGGAATCAGATGCCCTATGTTGAGCCTTTTTAGCCTTTCCAGGGCTTTTTCCAACTCTTCTATAACATGTGTTCTTGCAATCTCCCGTGTCAAGGATGCCAGGTGATTTGTGGGACCGCTACCTTTGCCGATGTTCAAGGAAAAGCGTAAGGCCCTGTAAAGATAACGCTTTGCCTGGTCAATGCACTCCATCAAAGGCAAGTTTCTAGCGAGCAGAGTGGCTATGGCCGAAGCCAGCGTACAGCCCGTCCCCCGGGTGTGCCGGGTCCTTACTCTCTGCGTGGTGAATTCGTAATTCTGGATACCGTCATGGAGCACGTCCACCGGAGACTCAGGTAGGTGGCCGCCCTTGACCATGACATACTTGGGGCCCATCCGCTGGATTTTCTTGGCCGCTTTCTTCATGTCGGCCACATCTTCGATTTTCTTGCCCGAAAGGACTTCGGCCTCCGCTATGTTCGGGGTCAACAAATAAGTCTGAGGGAAAAGCCTCTGGATCATGTTTCTCCGGCCTTCCTCGTCAAGTAGAACAGTTCCCGATGTGGAAGCCATGACCGGGTCCACGACCAGTTTGTCGATGTTATATTTGGACACTTTCTGGGCGACCACGTCCACTATTTCCGCATTAACAAGCATGCCGGTTTTCACGCAGTCTGCGCCGATGTCGCTGAGCACGGTCTCCAACTGTAAATCCACGAAAGCTGGGTCAATCGGCGTCAGACCGTACACTCCCATGGTGTTTTGCGCGGTCACCGCGGTTACTACAGTCATGCCATATCCGCCGAGGGAAAGGATAGTCTTCAGATCAGCCTGTATTCCTGAACCGCCCCCGGAGTCGGAGCCGGCAATCGTCAGAACTTTATGCATTTCTTTCAGCCGCCATTTACTTTTTTTGTAGCGGAGGCGTCGGCCCGAGCAGCCTGGTTTCGGCGCCCACCTCTCCTGCAAAATCAAATAATAAGGGGGAATGAATTGAATTCTTACAGCTTACCAACATAAATACCACATCTATGAACTTTAAAAAACATTAGTAGGCCTTTGATCGGCCAATAATGAGCAAATTCCAAAATCGCGCGGATCGCTGCGCCACGCTAATGAGCGATTGCCGTGCAAATTCCGGTACGGAGATCATTATGTCCAAATGGGGCGATAGATGGACGTGAGGGAAAATCACTCAATCCGAGAGGCTTCTCTTAGTGCTAGTTGCCTGGGAAACCTCGCTTTTGCAAAAGGTGGAGGGTCCTGAACCTTCCCCAAAACCTCCTAATATTTAGCTCTCTTGAAGGGTCACAACCATGTTTAAGCAGATCCTTCAGGGTTCTTTTTGCTCACTTAGGCCGGGTCAGCTCTAGAGACAGCGCAACGATACGCGCCTGGCATTTCGCCGAAACATTTAGAGCTTTTTCAAGGAGGATTCTGGACATAGGCGCTAACTTTTGACCTTATCGGACGTGATCTCAGATAGTTAACGCCGGCAGAATTACGTCGCCCCCGCGAAAGCGGGGGTCCGGAAGGAATTGAAAACACTGGATTACCGCCTGCGCGGGAATGACGGCGCCGGTCACAACGCATCTTTAAGTTAGCGCCTATGAGAGGCCTGGAGGAGACCTTTTGCGCAAGAAAAGTCTCCTCCGGGTTAAAGCTCACTTTTTCTATCTCCATTTCCGGAAGCGCATGGAAAACAGGCGCCCTCATATTAGAAATGTAGCAGGATCGCGCTGTAAACCCGGGAAAACCTGCCGAACCGGCATCCAACTAAAGAATCTTGTGCGGTTTCAGCTCTCGGAAAGAATTCGGCTGAGGCGGCCGGCGCGAAGCCCGCCGGTGAAATCTCATCATTATGATAGGTTAAGGCCATACACGATATTACAGGCTCGCACGGCACATATATTGCTCAGCATTTAAGGGGTTGAGCATGGTTGTTACCAATTAGACACAAGGAGTGAATTCTACTTCATGGAATCAAAATGCATGGCCGAGAAGTCATGGGAAATTGTTGGACGAATGCTGTCGGTGAGCGCCCCTACCGTAAAAAATTGGGCTAAACTCAGCGTCCTGGTAATTGATGACATGCCCGCCGTCACAACAATGCTCAGGGACGGATTGACCGTATTGGGGCAAACCGTCCTGACAGCCCATTCAGGAGAAGAGGCCCTGGTTGTCTTTAAGACCGCCAAGCCCCAAGTGGTGATTTGCGATTTGGGAATGGACGGAATGAGTGGATGGGATGTAGGTAAAGCAATAAAAGATTTCTGCAGAGATTCGGCCCGTCCAAAGCCGCCTTTTATCCTGATGACGGGCTGGTCGGGCCAAGAGCTCGAATCAGAGCGGATAGCCGAATCCGGGGTGGACGAAATAGCTGAAAAGCCTCTGGACATTTTTGCTCTCTTTAGAGTTGTGCAGGATCTTGCCGGGAAATCCTGATGATAGGAGGATATCGGAAATTATCTGCCGTTGTTTCGCTCCTGTTCGCCAATGGGTGAACAGTTCCTCGTAATTGCCTCCAATGGAATTGTCTTCTCGCCGCACGATTGGACCGTTCTTGGCGGTTCGAGAGATCCTCTTTCTCCTCTTTTGGGCACGTCGCGGACATGCTTGTGTGGCGAATTCATGATGAGCCTTGAAATTTCCGGCCATTAGTCTTTTCATTAATGCCGAATTGAGTTAACCTCTATTTACGCCGATATAAGAGGCAAAGGTGAATCGAGACGCACGGGCTACTAAGGCCGGTAATCGTCTCAAGGAGCCGCCTTTCCGTCGCTTCGTCCCATCGTCATGGATATCGGCATAGTATTTTGCCTTTGTGATCGGGGCGGGAATTTAACGCTACAGCAATGTGTTCCTCATCAACTTATCCTGGACCGCGCAGAGTCGAAAGTTGTTTTTTAACAAAACGTTTTCCGGAACGCCGTAGGTTGGGGAGTTGCTAGAAGGACGCCAAGTTCCGTTCTCCAGTGGGGTGTGTCATGAAAGAAGACCAGCATCCTCTACTTGAAGACCTGGAGGAATATTCAAGAAGCCCTCTGTTCTTACATCGGGAGAAATTGGCCGTTGACTCGATTGATTTGGAGAGTTTTCTCAATCCGGGGTTGACGTGCTCAGGTAGCTTCGACTTGCGGGGGGTGCACACGAGCTCTCTGGGCAAGTTGCTTCAAGCCTTGCCGATTCCGGCCATGGTTATCGGATCGTCTTTCCAGATCATTTTCGTAAATCAATCGTGCGGCAAAATCAGCCCGAATTACGAAAAAATACTGGGCGAGTCCTTTTCATCCCTTTTTCCGACCCCTTCATCAGTCCGAGAAGCCCAATCCTTGATAGAGAACATATTTCTCAGCAGGCAGTCTCAAGTGGTTGAATCCATGCTACAGCTCGACGACAGCAGGATTTGGGCGAGAATGAATTTTCGGTCTTTGAGAGTAGGCTCAGTAAGATCCGTTCTCTTGTTGATAGAGGATCTTAGTCCTGAGAAGAAGCAATTGATCATCAATCAAAGATATCAAGATGAACTTAGGAAAGCGCGAGACGAACTTGAGAGGCGAGTTACCGAACGCACCGAAGAGCTCATGCTTGCCAACCGAACTCTGGGGGAGACCGAACGGAGGCAAAAGGCTCTATTGGACAATATTCCCGACATGGCTTGGCTCAAGGACAAAGAAGGCAGATTCATAGCTGTAAATCAGCCTTTTGGCCAAGCCTGCGGCTTCTTGCCTGAGGATTTGGCCGGGAAAACCGATTTCGACGTTTGGACCGGTGACGTTGCTCAAAAATACGTAGCTGATGACGATTTTGTCCGTAAGACACGATGCGTCAAGCGAGCGGAAGAATTGTTCGCCGACACCAGCGGAAACATTAAATGGATGGAAACAATCCGCACTCCCATCATGGATGAGCATGGGGAGGTTATCGGCACTACGGGAGTAGCGCGGGACATAACCCGAAGAAAGCAAGCGGAAGAGAGCCTGCGAGAATCCTTACGAGAAAAAGAGGCTCTCCTGCAGGAAGTTCACCATAGGGTGAAAAACAATCTGCAAATAGTTTCCAGTCTGTTGGCGCTCCAGGAGGGTAACTTCGACGACCCAAAGATCCGTGAAATTTTCCGTGAGAGCCAGACCAGAATAAGATCCATGGCGTCATTGCACGAAAAGCTATATGTGTCCAAAGATCTTGCAAAGATAGATTTTGCGGATTACGTCCGTGATTTAACCGGGACTCTCTTGCAATATTACCCTGAATCAGGGGCGCGTATCCGGCTCGCCTTGGAAATAGAACAGGTCTTTTTGAGTGTAAGCACCGCTTTGGCTTGCGGTCTCATAATAAACGAGTTGGTGTCCAATTCACTCAAACATGCGTTCAAAGACACTCCGGGTGAGATTTGGATCCGTTTCTTCAGCCGAGAAGGAGTCTACCATTTAACGGTGGGGGACAACGGGCAAGGGTTTCCTCCGGAATTCGATTACAAGAAATCAAAGTCTCTCGGAATGAAGCTGGTGACTAATCTGACGGAATTGCAGTTAGTGGGCGCAATGGAAGTCGGGTCAGGCCCCGGCGCCGAGATAAACATTATATTTAAAGAAAATCGAGCTGCTAATCGCAGGAGCGCAAATGGCAAACGCGAGGGTAATGATAGTTGAAGACGAGATTGTCGTCGCCATGGAGCTGGAAGAGAAACTCCGGTCCATGGGTTACACCATCACTGCCATTGTCTCTTCCGGTGAGGCGGCGGTTGAAAGGGCGGAGGAAACCATGCCGGATCTTGTCCTTATGGACATCAGGCTGCATGGCGATATTGACGGAATTCAAGCCGCCGAAGCGATTGTGAATCGTCAGGATATTCCTGTGGTTTTTTTAACCGCATATGCCGATGACTCGACTTTGCAGCGCGCAAAACGAGTGCATCCGTTCGGTTATCTCATTAAACCGTTCTCCGAAGCTGAGCTGAGGACTACTATAGAAATTTCCATGGCCAAACATCATCAGTTCAAGTCGATTGAGGCTGAGGTCAACAGCTACGAGACTTCCATCAAACTCCTGGGCGCCGGAATCATTCTGACGGATGAAAACGGAGAAGTGAAATTCCTCAACAGGGTCGCCGAAGTGCTGACGGGATGGACCAACGAAGACGCGGTTGGGAACCACTTTGCCGATATATTTGTACTCAAAGACCTGAAGACCGGGGAGAGGCTCGACAACCCGATTCAGAAGCCACTAAGAGCTGGCGGCATTTCAGGAACTTTCCAGAACATCCTCCTTTCCAGAAACGGAAGCGAAATTTACGTTACCAGCAATGTGTCGCCCATCACCAGTTCAAATGGGCGATTGAAAGGGGTCGTGGTGGCCTTCCAGGAAACTTCGCGGGAAATCCGTGACAATCTGGATTGGTTCGATTTGGCGGCAAATCTGTATGTTTCTGCCGCTCTATGCTGTTCGGACGGGGAATACCAAAAGGCTGAAGCTTTCTATTCGCGAGCTTTGCTGCTGTTCGAGAGGAATCTCGGGTCGGATGACCCCAGAGTATCAAATGTGCTCAAAGATTTGGCCGACTTGCGAAGGAAGATAAGGGCCGCCTCGTCCGAAAAGTCCATTGATGTTCGGTAACCATTGAGTTATAAGCGGCAAATTGGGGGATTGCTTAGTGGTTTCGCTCCTAGCGATGAAACGCGAGCTTGTCTTTGCGACCCGGATTCCAGCGAAGGAAGCGATCTCCCGGCGCGTAACCGAACAGAAGCGATGGTAATTGAATTTTGGTCTGCTTATTACGTGTCCGCTGAAATTCAGGAGGTCTCTTGATGGCGAAATTCTTGTTTGTCTTGAGTAGAGGGCTGGAAGACCCGTCTCGAAGCGTCAGATGTATGCAATTGGCCAGCGTGGCCAAGCAAGAGGGTCATGAGGTGACGGTGTTTCTCGTGGATGACGCTGTGATCTACGGCAAAAAGGGCATGAGTGAAAATGTTATAGCGCCGACGGGCGATGAGATGGCAAATCACATGGAGATGCTGGCGAAGAATGAGGTCAAATTCCTCGTTTGCACCCCATGCGCAAAAGCTCGTCAAATCGAGGAAAAAGACCTAATGGAAAACGCTCGGTTGGATACCGCTAAGACGCTGATAGCGCTTGCGGCCGAATCCACTGTGTTCACGTTTTAATTGACTGCGGGCCGTCACAATCACCGGCGGCCCGACTGTTCTTGCTGGTGGGAACGTTCATGTGCCGATATGCGTTAATTATTGTGTTCGTCGTCCTGGCGCACATTGTCTGTTCAAGTCCCGCGCTCGCCTCCAGCGAAGTCAATGGCTTTTCGAACGGTTCTTACATATTTCCCCCCGGAACTCAGCAACGCAATCCGACCTTTTCCGGAGTTCGTATACCCCTGGAAAGACCCGAAGTGGCGGCTAGGGTCCTGGAACAGTTGAACTATCTACTCATGGACCACCGCGCTGTGATCCTGGAGTCAATGGATCGCATGTCCGTTTATGGTGGGCTCGTTAATAAAATCCTGGAAGACGAGAAATGTCCCATAGATTTGATTTACATGGCGGCTCTAATCGGGCATTTCAATCCCGTCTCCAAGAACAAGTCAGGCGGAATCGGTTGGTGGGGGCTTGGGCCGCTTAAGGAAAAGAACGGATCGAGCAACGCTCAGTGGGTGAGCGACAGTGATTGGGACGACAGGCGAGATCCAGTAATTTCCACAAGGCTCGCATGTGGCATTCTTCAAAATCTCCATAAACGCAATAGTGCGAACGACTGGCTGCTGACAATTTGCGCTTACTTGGATGGCGCGGACAAAATTGAGGCGATTACCAACAAGTCTCAAGGTTTTGGATACTGGGATCTGGTGGTCCCATCTTATTCCGAGACTTTCATACCGAAGTTGGTGGCCCTGAAGATCATCGACACCCACAAAGACTTCTACGGCTTGAGCGTGTCACAACATAGCCCCCTTCAATATGATTCTCTGGATCGCCTTAAGCTGCTAAAGGAACTGCCTATCCATGTAGTCGCCAAATGGTGCGGAATGGTCCCCAGGGCTTTGTGGGAGCTTAACCCTGGAGTGGATCCGGCATCCGGAGTATTATCCATGAATGACAAAAGAGCCGGCGCCGGAGCTTTCTTGCGAGTCCCGAAGGGGTTGGGCCAAAAAGTCAGGGAACATCTGGTCCGCGATAAATACCTGTCGGATTAGGCCCCCCAATGACTGTCCGTTATCCAAGCTCTATCCGAGCTCCAGAAAGCCGCTCTTAACGCCAAGATGATTGCGTTCGTCAAATTCAGTAAAGATGAAAAGGACCGAATTGTCTATAGATGCTCCGGTTGTGGCGCGGTAATAAGTCACTCGGGGCTCATTATTGAAGTCAACGGATCCAAGGAGCATTCCTTTATCAATCCGTCAGGAATACGGTGCAATTTTATAACCTTTTCGCACTGTGAGAACGCCGTTGCGCATCCCGACCTTTTCTTTCAACACTGCTGGTTTTCAGGGTACGGATGGCGATTCCTTACTTGCGAAGTCTGTTTCCAGCATCTTGGATGGAGGTACGATTCCGTGAGAGGAATTTTAACCCCCAAGAGTTTTTTCGCCCTCTTGGCGAACGCGGTGACGGCGGGGCAGGGCGCCGGTTTGGAATGACGGTTTCTCGGCGCCGTCCTTCAAGAACTACCCATATGGCGAATCCGCGCTCGAATCAATAGAACGGACTACCGTGCGAATAATAGGGTATTATGCCTGAAATCAGGATTCATTACGGCTATAGTTCTGTGATTGCTTCAGTCCGCGAGCTTCAGCAAAAAGCAGATCAGCGCTTCCCGAACACATATAAGAAGAAAATAGCTGTAGACGGGCATCCGATATGGAGAAAACCGAACGTACGGTCTATTCTATGGCTCCGTGGGCTCTCAGAAGCGCTTCAATTTCGCTGCGGTCTCTTTCCTTTGCAATATCGAGCGCCGTTCGGCAGTAGTCGCCCATTATATTTACCTCCGCGCCCTTTTTAAGAAGCAATTTGACAACTTCATAGTGACCTTCGCTTACCGCCATCATTAAAGCTGTCCGGTCGTTGCGGTCTGTCGCATCAAGATCAACGGCTTTTTCCAGTAGGAGCTTCACCACTTCCGGATGGCCTTTTTTGGCGCCGGCCATCAAAGCGGTTTCCTCATTCTCGTCCTCTGCATCGGCATCAGCGCCCTTGTCCAGCAGTAGTTTCACCACATCGGAATGTCCCAGTTCAGCGGCCCCCATCAACGCAGTACGGCCGTTTACGCCCTTTGCGTTGACGTCGGAGCCATTCCTTAAGCTGCGCTGAACTTCCGGCATGTCCGGCAGACAAGCTGCCGCCATCAAACTCATTACGGCCCCATGCTTTTTAAGCAGCGCCGCTATGTCCTTGCGCCCAGCTTGAGCCGCCCATGCCAATGCATTCCAGCCGTGTGTATCTTTCGCATTAACATCGACTCCCCGATCCAGAAGCCTTTTCACAATATCCGCATAGCCTCCGCCGGCCGCGTCCATTAGCGCAGTGATTCCATCCTTGCCCGGCAAATTGACGTCTGAGCGGTTCTCCAGCAGTATTTTCACGATTTCGGGGTCATCGCTCTCTTTAGCCCGTGACGGTTTAGCGCCTCTATCCAGAAGTAATTTCACTGCGGCGGGCTGCTTTCGAAAGACGGCTTCCTTTAGAGCGGTCCATCCATCACCAAGCTCTGCATTGACGTCGGCGCCGTTGTCCAGGAGCAGCTTAATCATTTCCAGATTGCCATTGTATGCCGCAGATTTCAGTGCCGATTCGTCGTTCTTATGCGCATTCGGGTCGGCGTGGTTATCCAGGAGCAGCTTAGTCATTTCCAGATCGCCTTCGCCTGCCGCAGATTGCAGTGCTGATTTGCCGTCCCCCGCATTCGGGTCGGCGCCTCGATCCAGGAGCAGCTTTACTATCTCGGGAGTGCCCATCCACCGATAATTGCCGCGAACAGTCAGAGCCGTTGAGCCATATGCGTCTCTGGCATTGGGATCAGCCCCCTTTTCCAATAGCAATCGCACTACTTCGATGCGCCCTCTAGCGACAGATGCCATCAGAGCCGTGCGAGCATTGGCGCCCCGCGCATTGGGATCAGCGCCGTTATCCAGCAGTATTTTTACGGTATCGGCATCGCCCCACTCGGCTGCATACACGATTGGAGGGTTAAGGTACTCTTTCGAATTTGGCCGAGCGCCTCTGCTCAAAAGCAATTTGACAACATTCGACCTGCCTCTAGCGGCAGCGGCCTCCAGCGCAGTCCGGCCATTCTCATCAGTTGCGTCGATTGGAGAGCCTCTGTCGAGGAACGATTTCACCGCTTCCACGTCACCTTTTAGTGCAGCGGATATGAGAGTAGGCTCCGCGCTTTTTGCTCCGTCCTCATCGTCTTCATGAACATGTACTAGTTTGCCCGTCTCAGGATCTACGCGCAATACTTCCCCCCGATGGGACATGAGTCCTCTCATGATGTCGGAGTCTATGGCGCTCCGATCATCGATTTTGAGATCCTTGTCGCGGGCGCCTTCCCCAGCGCTATCACCCGGGCTCTTGGACATTTTCAACGCATTGCAAGCCCCGACCGCTCCTAAGCACTTCCAAGAAGCGCCATTTCTCGTCACACGCGCAGCCACTTCAAAGTCGTAGTCTGCAATCTCAACCTTGGTTGGATCAAGCCATCGCAAATCGAAGGAAATACCCTGATGCAGGACCCATTCTCTTACTACGCCTTCGGGTGTCACTTTCCACATCTCCACGTCATGTTCGCCTTCGCCGCCGTAGCCTTGCGTAAAAAATCGTGTCCTCTCCGGCGAGAATATTGAAGCGCCGGAAACATGCTCTTCTTTGCCGGTTTCCCAATTTATGAACAAGGTTCCGGCGCTTTCGTAATAGTGTTCATGGACTATGAACCAGGGATCTATAAAGTCGTCAAAGGTGTAAGAAATGTTCGTATTGCCGTCGCAATCATCATATCCATACCAATCGCGCGCGCTTTTCTTCGATATCACCCTACCGTCCTTCAATCGGAAGAATAATTCGGCGCCTTGTTGAGAGACCTTATCAGCGAATTTGGCAATCTGTGGGTCATCAGTGGACTCGGCGGATTTAGAGACTGCTTCCGCGGCATACATGCTCAATATTGCAAAAACGAATATAGCCGTCCTAAACATGGTTAAAGCTCCTTGCGACAGACCAGCTGAAACTTGTCAAAGATTGATGAAATTTCTTCAACCCCCAGAATGAACACCCTACCTGCAATCAAAATATTCTATAAATTCCGTAAGTTCAGTTGATTGTACGATGAACGTCCCGCTAGTTTATTCTTGACTGGTATTATCTGCAATTATGCGGCGGTATTCCCATTTTGAATCTCTTGGCGCCCCTGAAGGACGGCGGGATACCCCGACTGACCCAATAAGGAGTCTCTGGGGCGTCTCACGGGAGCGAACGTAAGCAAAACCATCACTAAAATATTTGCCACCATTTCCGCGGCGCAGTGTATTCCATTGCGGGGAACCCCAGCCCAGTAAGCACTGCTCTTGGAACATCTTCAACCAGCATCCCGGCTTTGTCTTTACCTATCCACTTAGCGGCGACTCTTACGGCTTTGGATAACTTCGGGGGCCGCTCGGTGTCGGAATGACAATCCGAAGCGATAATGTGGGCCGCGTTGTTTTTCAAAAACCATTTGGCGGTCCTAAATGGGATTTTGCCTGCGTCTCCAAGGATGCTGTCCGCTGAAACCTGACCGACGAGATCCCAAAAATTGACCCTTTTCTTCAAATCCAGAAACATCTGGGGGTTATCCTGAAATTGCAGGTTTTTTTCAGGGTGGGCCAGTACCACGCCGTAGTCCATGGAGCATATCCTCTGGATAAGACCTTCAAAACCAGCGGGAATGTGCGCCGGGGGAAGTTCAAGTAATATATATCTACCGCAATTCAGGGTCATTACCTTCTTAGCAATGATTTTTTCCAGCAAATCGGGCATCAGCCTGACTTCCATTCCGGGCAGAACCTTCAGCCCCAAATGTTCGGACGCGGCGGACCGCTTCAATAGATCCACCAATTCCTTCACGGTTTCTGGAGAAGTAAGGGAATCGCCCATGAATGAATGGGGAGTCGCCACTATCGACCTGATGCCGTCTTCTTTGGCGATACGGCACATCTTCAGGCTTTGAGCCAAGTCCGCAGCGCCGTCATCAATTCCGGGCAATATATGCGAATGTAAATCTATCATTGAGGCCGACCTTCAACGAACCAAGAAATCCTAAGTTGCCGATGGAGAATAGGCGCCCGTTTTCCGGCCTGCGGAGCAAGCCCTGGGAAGTAGCTGCCCGAAGAATGCGGGATAGCGGACCAGAGCGTTCGCGGACGGAAAAATGACGGGCGAGGCCGAAGCGTGTGGGATAACCGCTTCAAAAGGCATTGTATCAGAAAATAGTGAAGTGTGTTGAGAGCAAATTGTGTAGCTGGAGGGAGCGCACAAAACAGTGATTGACATTTATTCAGTCATCATGCTATATTGCGATCAAAAGTTAAAGTCGTGGATATCATGAGCTCGATAACATGCTGAACTTAATAAAGAAAATAACAATAATAGCTATGGCGGCGTCTCTGCTGTCCATGTCCGGATGCATTGGGCTCATTCCTTCCCCATTCAGACCGTTTCCCGGACCGGCCAGGCAGCCACAAATGAAGGATCTCGCAGACGCTTTCGAAATAGTCTGCAGAAATTATCGCCTTGGTCCCGACGACCAGCTCTCCGTGAATTTTCAAACCGAATGGACCATTCCCGCCGGTAGCTACAAGCTCGATAGCTTGGACGTCGTTGACATTGAGTTCATTTTGGACCCCGAGCTTGACAGGCAAGTGGTAATCAGACCGGACGGAATGATCACTCTCCCCGGCATAGGAGACGTGAAGGCTGTGGGTCTGGCGCCCGAAGAGCTGGCTAAAAAAATTGAGGAGCGGTTGCGTCAGTCGAACATTCTCAGAAATTCGGACTCCGACTCCAAATTCAAGGGTTACAAGATGGTCACCGTTTCCGTAAGTCAGTTCTATCAAAAAGTCAAGCGTCTTGTGGATTCCTTGACCACGCTTACCAACGGGCAGCAAGTGCAAATCACGGTGAAACCCGATGGGACCATTGATCTTCCCATGCTCAAGGACAGAATTTTAGCCGTTGGATCTACAGTCTCCGATGTGGAGCGCACGGTAAACAAGTTGTATCGAAAGACGGAACTTAAGAACGTAGTCGCGTCCTTGTCACTGACATCGGCAAAATCCCGGAAGGTCTATGTGTTGGGGGAGGTCACAACTCCCGGCGCGTACGACATAAGGCAACCTATCTCCGCCTTACAGGCTCTAGCTCTCGCCGGAGGCCACAGGACCGACACTGCCGACCTCACCAGCGTTATTCTCATATCCAAAGACATAAACGGGAAACCCATTGGGAGACGTCTCGATCTCAAGCGCATCCTGGATATCGGAGACATGTCCGCCGCCATTCTTGTCAAACCCTACGACGTGATTTATGTTCCAAACACATACGTGAGAGATCTGAGAATCTTCATGGAACAATATTTCACCACGGTGGCGGAGGTGGCCAGCTTCATCAATAACGTAAGATAGAGATGAGGACTGAAGGGGGATTCCTCCTCGGCGGTTCCGATGATTTTCACGAGGCGCTTCAGCTTGAACTCCGAGGGGAAGAAGTGAAAAGATTTGCCCAAACGCTATTTGCATTGCTGGTTGTAGCTACGTTCTTGGGAGGGGTGGGGTTTGTGCGTGAGGCCGGCGCGGCGAAGCTCCATCCCGTGAAGAGGTCCGCTAAAGAAAAAGGAAAGCCGGTTTCCTGCCCCGAAACTCCTCGCAAAGCCAGAAAGGCTGCCGCTGTAGATTACGCCTATTTCAAGAAAATCCATCCGAACGGTACCTGGGGAGGCTTCATTTACAAATTCCACACGGATTACGCCGACTGTTCAAAAACCATCAGAAAAATTTACCTCGACGCGGCCAGACTGCTGAGCAGGCCCCCGGTGGAGGAGCGGATCAGACAGAGAGACCAGCAACCCGAGGCGCCAAAGGGAGCCCTTTACGGCATAAAATGAGCTGCTGGTTTCGGCCTGCGGCGCCGGAGGGACTTGTCTCCCTATCTCCCCCGTCGTGATCTCCAAGGACTGTTCCACGTAAGCCAATCCTTCTACACTTCGGTCTCATTTTCGGGAGGAGAACCAACCAAATAGGGAACTTAACTTTTCTTGCTTTGTCCCAAAATTATTGGTAAAATATCTCAATAAAATAAGCATTAAGTCCGGAGGCTTGGTGAAAATTACACGAAACGAATTGAATAAAACGTCAATTTGGTTTTTGCTTCTGACAATTTTGTGGGTTTTGCCGGCTTCCGCAGATCAGATTTACGCCCCGCCATACCTATGGGACAAAGGAATTGCCAACAAAACAGACCCTGTAGACATCTCTGATACCCATTTGGGAATCGCATACCGCGATGACGGAACCCTGGATGATCAGGGTCGTTTTACGGTTTTCAGCGATCCGGAGCGCTTCTTCGATAATCCCGGCCTAAACTGCAGCGGCCTCGTCCTCTCTATTTCAAGATTCCTCTTCAATAAGAACTGGAATCTGGAAGAGGCTACCAAAGACCGTCTAGGTGACAGCGGCGAAAATTCCCCAATGGGGAAAGACTGGGATTTTGGCTGGGATTTGGTGCTCAATCTCAGCGAAGGCCGCGCCCAGAAAATAGTCATGCCTGATGGGGGAAATTACTCGATTGATAACAATAACGGCATGACCCTGAGGGGTTTCGATTTGCACGATCATGACGCCTGGTCGAGGATTCTCCCACAGATGAAAACCGGTCACGTTTACCTGGGGAGCATCAGTAAGCCAGGGACCGCGCGTGGTTACAAGATCATGCATTATCACGTGGTCTTGATTCTCCCGGACGGAAAGGGCGGCATATGGCTCTACCACGCGACTCATAGAAGCCAGGTTCACAAGATCAACATCAATACCCAGCAGGGCATGAACAAGTTCATGGGTCAGTTCAAAGGCGCCCGGGGTGATACGAAAAAGATCCTCTTGGTGGAAGCGGAACTGCCTCAGGTGAAGTCATATGCGGACGCTCAACCGGTCAATCCACCCTCGGAATTGAATTCCAAAAGTTCGGGTGGACCGAACGGCCATCCGAGCAATAGTCAGTTCGCCGACCAATCCGGGACTCAGCGTCTTCAAGAAAACCGTTCGGAAGCGCCGCCTGAACCGGGGCCGTCACCGGAAAACGAGCCCGAGATTGTGGTCAATCACCTGTCGGGGAAAGTCTTTCACAGCGTCCCTGATTTGACCACATCCGTTCCCAGGCTTGCAAAGGGAGAACAACCCGCGCTCAAGTTGGAGTTCGCCAACCGTGGACCCACGCCCAAGAATCTTGAAATCATCATGAAGGGGCCTGACGGGCAATCGCAGATACAAGGGAAGCGTCCCCGAAGGCAAAATATTGCGGGTGAAGTACCCTGATGATTTCGGAACCGTGTCTCGAGAATTGAAGATGGGCGAATACCTTACTGACATCCGCATCGATGGCAAACAGTGGTTGGCGGATTATTTTGAGGTTTCTTTACCCAGGGAGGCTCAACCCAGGATTACGAATGTTAAGGCGCCGTCGGTTGTGCAGGCCGGCAAGACCTTCGAGGTTCATGTCGAAGCGATTAACGAAGGCGCTGAGTCCGATTACGGCGGAATTACGATTTCGTGCCCCGAACCGTCGGGCCTCAAAATCGTCGGGGCCAAACCAGGCCGAGTGTATGGAGCCGGTAGCCCCGTACTTTCAATCACCACGGACAAAATCAAGACAAAGGTCCCTATGGCCGAGCGGTGGATCGAGTTGTGGGGCGAGAACAAGGCGTACGACCTTGCCGTGCAAATTCAAGCCGGAAAGCCGGGGGTTTATCCGCTGTATGTCAGGAGCGCGTTGAGAGGCGTTAACGTGAAAAGCAGCGTGGTTTTGATGGATCCCAAGACAGGCGGAGTAGTTGATCAGCAAGGATTTCCGGTTCAGGTATACCAGATAACCGTCAAGTGACGTGAAAGCCGATGCGTAACAATTCAGTCATTGGCGTCATGTTCAGAGATTGCTTTGTCGTTCGACTCCTCGCAATGACATTCAGACTTGTCTTTACGAGCGCAAGGCGGGAATCTACCGGCGCGCAAGTGAATGGATAGCGCATGCGTAGCCATATCTGAAGTTCCTGAAAGAGGGCCCGAGGGATACTTCTTTCAAGAAATTTCCCTCCGGCCGCCTTTTCACAGGAATCCGGTTCGTGTGTTTGCCTGGTAAGCCGGGTGGCCTTATAATAAGATCGTTTAGTTCTTGTTTGCTTCAGGGAGGCCCAATGAGGATTTATTTCACACTGGGGTTGGTTTTATCGCTGATGACATGTTCTTTTCTGTTGAACCCGGCTTCTTGCGCCGCTCCAAAGGAAGAACCATGGTCTGAAATCGAGGCCAGGACGAAATTCCTGCGCACAAGGCATTACATTGAGGCCGTGCGCGTCCATTCCGACGCGTTCACGAGCGCGAAGGGCAAGGGTGGAAAAGACGTGCCGGGTCCCTTTCCCGTCCATGTTATCCTTCCGGACGACTATGAAAAAAATGTGAATCGAAGATACGGGGTGCTTTACTTGCTGGGCGGCAAGTCCGGGTGGGACAATGGGCCTGAACTGGGCGGCGCCACTTACTGGTCCGTGTGGTGTAAAGCCCCTCTCATTATGGATAATCTGCAATCCGGGGTGTTAACGACAGCCAGCTTCCAGGACAATATCAACAACGACGAGCTTAGGGTCTTCAATCAATGGCTGAAAGACGATCCTTTCGAGGAATTTATCCTGGTCTCCCTTTGGAACCAGGGGGGCGGGAATACGGCCCGTTACGAGCAATACTTGATTGACGAAGTTATTCCGTATATTGACGCGCATTACAGGACCGTCCCCGACAGGAGATTTCGCGGAATAGACGGCGCGTGCGCAGGAGCTGCTCAAGCCATCATTATTTCCGCTAGGCGGCCTGATATTTTTGCTTATTGCGGTGGGCAGCAAACTGATCTAGGTAGTTATCCCATGACGCCGGACGTATGGCACGGTAACGCGCAGCGCATCAAGAAAGCCGGGGGAATAGCCTACAACATTAACACCAACGTAAAGGATGGCTGTAATTCCTACAGCAATTACGGTAGGCTGTACGAAATGGTCCAGGATATGCGCGGCTCGGGCTTTCCGGTTGATGTTAACGTGTTTCAAAGTTGCGGCCACGGTTACTGCGCGTATCGATACCCCAATGGACACCAGTCATTTTATTGGTTTTCAAGGCATTTCAAAAGAAACGCTTTGGCTCTGGGGATCAATCAGAATACAAGCATAGAACAGGTGGCCGTGGCGCCCAAGCGCCAGGGGCAATCCGACTCCGGAGCTTCGCCGGGGGCGACCGCATTGCGACCGGGAGCGTCTGTTCTTCCAGGATTGTGGTAGTCCGAGGAGCGGGGGGGCTCAGATAGGAAACGTAATAGTCCACCGGAAAACCCATCGTATGTGAATGCGGCCGGAGGGAAACTTCCTGAAAGAGATTTCCTCCGAACGCGCCCTTCACGGACTTTCAAAAAGGCGAAGCGACTGGTCGTCATTCGGGAACGCCCCGGGGGCGTCGATCTTATAATGGCTTTTGTATTCTTTGCTGTAGCCCACACTTCATGGGAGCCTTTGTTCAAAAAAAATTCCTTCCGGTGAATCCTCACCAAGAACGGAGCGCCCATGGGCTTTCCGAGATTTGCTCAAAAAATCATTGTGCTGGTCTGTGCGGGCTTGTTCGTTGGATGCTCCGGCACTGAGAATTCACCGGCGGGCAAGGCGCCACAGATCTCGAAGCCTCCCGTAGCGCAAAAGAAAACCGGCCCGCGCCGGAATGTAAACGAGGCCTCCGCCGCTCCAATCCCGGAAGCCGCCACGGACAGAGATTTTTCCTCCAGGTTACGGAAGAGGTACTCAGACAGCTTCTCTTCCCAAGCCAAAATACACGCCGCAGGACCCGGTTTGCGAAAAAATATCAGGCTACAAAACTCCCGCGGAATACTTTTCGATCAAATCCGAAAACTATGATGGGACGACGGTTGTCACTCTGCCGCTAGATTATTACAAAAACCGGAACAAGAAATATCCGCTGATAATCGTATTCGGAGGGGCGGGGGAATGCTCCAAGGAGCCTAGAAAAGGGGCCCTGGCATGGATGCGTTATTACAAAACGGATGAGGCCATAGCGGCTCTACGCCGTAACAAACTCGAAAGCGACGACTTCCGGAGCAATACAT
>CAVVHK010000102.1:0-66859 GCA_963747865.1 uncultured delta proteobacterium
TGCCAAAACCCTTTGATGAAAGGTTAAGGACATTTTTGGATGTTTTGGATAAACGAATTTGGCCGCAATTTAAAAATGGGCGCACCGAATTTACCGCGTATTTCTTCCAATACAAAGTGGATGAATTAAGACAACTTTGCGCTGAACCAGAGTCCTCCAAATACATAACCATGTCCACGACGGGGAAATCTAATATGACTGGCCGCATAGCCTGTGGAAATTACGTTCACCTTAAGCACAAATCTCCTAAATGAGCCGATTCCCATGCAGCCCTGAATTTTATCACTTTCACCCGCACTTTCATTGGTTGTTCTCATAAAAATGGGTTTGTGAACGATATAATCCCGCAAAGCCTTGTCCCCAGAACTGGTGACTGGCAGGGAACGCCATGTCGCGTATGCTTATGACAGCTTAAGTATTTAGTTCTCATATTGAGGCCGGAGTAGTGTCCGGCCTCTTTTTTTATTCCTTTCGGCTACCTTGGAAGCAAATCGTCTATCGGGAATTGAGTGGCGATTGCCTTCCCGAGTGTTGGAAACGACAAGAATTTTACGGTGGTTAATCGGTTTTCTGTTCTGAAATTTTATCTGAATCAGGTCGGGGTTAACTTACAGTCACAGGCAAATAGATCTGAAATGTGGAGCCTTTCCCGATTTCACTTTCCATGAGAATGAAGCCGCCATGGCTTTTGACGATGGACAAGGCGGTGGACAATCCCAAACCACTGCCTTTGCCGGGTTCTCTTGTTGTGAAGAACGGCGCGAAAATCTGATTGCGAATTTCGGGCGGAATCCCATGGCCCGTGTCCGTCACTTCAAACAACACGTATGGCCCCGGTTTGGCTTCGGTATTCGAGTTGGCAAACTGGGCGTCGACGATGAAATTGCGCACTCCCAACTTCAGTTTGCCGCCATTTGGCATGGCGTCGCGCGCGTTGACGGAAAGATTGAGCAACACTTGATGCAATTGCGTCTGGTTGCCCATAATAGGGTGAACGTCCATGGCAATATCAGTTTCGACCTCTATGGATTTGTTGAATGTTTCGGAAATGATGCTAATGACACCTTCGAGAAGTTGCTTGGGATTGATTGGGTCGCACTTGCCTTCCAGCTCGCGGCCAAACCAAAGGACTTGTTTGACAACATCCGCGCCGCGTTTGGCGCTCGCCTCCATCGAATCCAGCAATTCCAAACATTCCTTATCCTGAATCTTTTCGCGCAGCAATGCGGCGGAAGTCAAAATGGGCATGAGAATGTTATTAAGGTCGTGGGCAATGCCCGAGGCGAGCTGGCCGATGTTTTCCATTCGTTGGGCGTGCTGGGATTGCTCTTCCAAACGTTTTTTATCCGTGATATCGCGACCGATGCCGACGAGACCGATGATCTTGCCGGTGGAATCGCGCCAGGGAACTTTTGTGGTGAGCAACCAGCGGACTTCACCGTCGGGTTTGATAATTTTCTCCTCACGGTTGATGATTGATTGGCCTTTCCAAAGCACCGAATGGTCGTCCTCAAATAAGTTTCGCGGCGATGTCATTCGGGAAAAACTCGAAATCCGTCTTGCCCAGCACCTCGGCCTCGGTTTTGCATCCCATGAGTTCTTCAAATCGGCCGGGTTGGCCATGATCTTGCGCGCACCGCTGTCTTTGGCGTAGATGACATCCGGCAGATTATCAATCACCGTGCGCAATAAATTGCGCTCTTCCATAAATTTTCTTTCGTTGATTTTTTCCGGGAACTATTGCAAAACGTCTGGCGAAGCAACGAAGAAATTCGCGCCGGTTAATCGGTTTACACACTGCCAAAGAAGTTTTCAAAAGCACACAGATTAAAAAACGGCAGCGCTGTAAAATTTTGCCGGCTTGCCAATCTTTCCCGGCTGCGCAGCGTTGCGAGGCTGGCCTGCCATCCGTAGCTCGAAGAGCGAAGGATGGTGGTAGGTGATGGATTCGAACCATCGAAGGCGTAAGCCAGCAGATTTACAGTCTGCCCCCGTTGGCCACTTGGGTAACCTACCAACCGCGTAAGGCCGCATAGTAAGCCATGCCAACGTTCGATTGTCAATTTTGCTGCGTCTTCCGCCTTCGTCCCGCAAAGCGGGACTATGGCGGACAAGTTGCTGCTCATTTTTGGCAATCTGTGTCCATCTGTGCATATCTGTGGCTCACAGCCTTTACGTGGAGCCTGGGTCTGCGCTAAAATAGGCGAATGTTCGATTCGTTAAGCGGCAAACTCCAGAACGCCTTTCGCAACCTGCGCGGGCTCGGAAAAATTTCCGAGGCCAACATCGCCGAGCCTCTGCGCGAAGTCCGCATGGCATTGCTGGAGGCCGACGTGAATTTCAAGGTCGCGCGCGATTTCATCGAGCGCGTCAAAACCAAGTCCCTCGGCGCGGAAGTCGTCCAGAGCATCCAGCCCGGCCAGCAGATCATCAAAATCATCCATGACGAACTCGTGGACCTGCTCGGCTCGACCAACGCCAGCCTGAATCTCACCGGCAATCCGAGCTTGCATCCTGATGGTCGGTTTGCACGGCTCCGGCAAAACCACTTCCAGCGGCAAACTCGCGCGCCTGCTCCAAAAACAGGGCCGGCAGCCGTTGCTCATCGCCGCGGACGTTTACCGCCCGGCGGCCATGGACCAACTGGAAACGCTCGGCAAACAACTTGAACTGCCCGTGTTCGTGAAGCGCGGCGAAACGGATGTCCTGAAAATCGCCCGCGAAGCGCTGGACTTCGCCAAAGCCAACAATCGCAACGCGCTGATTTTCGACACCGCCGGCCGTTTGCAGATTGACGAGCCGCTCGTGCAGGAACTGGTGCGGTTGCGCGACCTGCGTGAAGCCGCAGGAAATTCTGCTCGTGCTCGACGCCGCCACCGGCCAGGAAGCCGTCAACGTCGCCACGCATTTTGATCAGGCGCTGCAAATCACCGGCTCGATTCTGACCAAGCTGGACGGCGACGCGCGCGGCGGCGCGGCGTTGAGCATGAAAGCTGTCACCGGCAAACCCATCAAGTTCGCCGGCATCGGTGAAAAGCTGGACGAGTTCGAGGCGTTTCATCCGGAGCGCATGGCGTCGCGGATTCTGGGCATGGGCGACGTCGTCAGCCTGGTGGAAAAGGCCGCCGAAGCGGTGGATTTGGACGATGCGAAGCGCATGGAAGAAAAGATGCGCAAAGGCGAGTTCACGCTCGAAGATTTTCTGGGACAGTTGCGTCAGATGAAAAAGCTCGGCTCGCTCGAAAGCGTTGTCGGCATGTTGCCGGGCGGCGCGGAGATGTTGAAGCAGCAGGGCGACTTGTCGAAGCAGGAAAAGGAATTCAAGCGCATGGAAGCGATGATTTGCGGCATGACACCGAAGGAACGGCGCAGTCCGCAGATTCTGAACGCCAAACGCCGCATCCGCATCGCCAAAGGCAGCGGCGTGAGCGTGACGGAAATGAACACGATGCTGAACAAGTTCGGCCAGATGCAGCAGATGATGAAGAAAATGGGCAAGTTCTCAGAAGATGATGGCCAAGATGGGCGGCGGTTTGCCGGGGATGTTGGGAAGGTAAGGTCTCACGCAAAGACGCCAAGACAGCAAAGAGATTTCTTGTTTCCTTTCGCGTCTTTGCGCCTTTGCGTGAAATCAGCTCGGCAATGGCCCGCCCACGTTGATTTTGTGTTTCAGGCAATACGCTCCGTTTTCCACATAATGCGCTGCCAGAAAATTTGAGCATGGTGCGGTTTTTCAAATTTGTTCAAGGTGCGTCCTTGTGTTAGAGTAGGGATGACGCATGACCAGACCGGCCTCACATCAGCCCGCGCCGACGCGCCGGAAATTGCCGCGCTCGTTCAAGGATTTGACGCCGTCCAAACATTTCAATCCCCGCAAATTTTTCCGCGAGCTGGTTTGGAAAGCGCTGTTGACGCCGCGCATCGGACGATCACGCCGCCCGATTTTCCCGAAACTTGCGCGCGGCCAGGTCGCCATCACCTGGATCGGCCACGCGTCGTTTTTGATCCAGTTCACGGACTTGAACGTCCTGATCGACCCGAATTTTGCGAACTGGCTGTTCCTGCTTAAAGCGAATCAAGCGCTCCGGCTTGAAAATCCAAGACCTGCCGCCGATTGATCTGGTGCTGCTCACGCACGCGCACTTCGATCATTTTCACAAGCGGACGCTGCGCCGGCTGCCCCAGCCGAAAATCGGCGTCATGCCGCGCGGCGTCGGCGATTTGGCGCAAAACCTCGGTTTCGCCCGCATCATCGAACTGGATTGGTGGGAAAGTTTCTCGCAGACGCGAATGGAAGGTGACATTCACGCCGAGCCAGCACTGGGGGGCGCGGATGCTGCGCGACCAGCATCGGGGTTACGGCGGTTTCGTGCTGGAACACCAGGGCCGCCGGATTTATCACGCGGGCGACAGCGCTTATTTCGACGGTTTCAAGGAAATTGGCAGACGGCTCGCGCCGGAAATCGCGTTGCTGCCCATCGGCGCATACCATCCTGAATCGTTCCGGCGCATGCACATGGGGCCGGACGAGTCGGTGAAGGCATTCCGTGATTTGCACGCGCGCTGGCTGGTGCCGATGCACTACGGCACGTTCAAATTGTCGTTTGAGGAAATGGACGAACCGCCGCGCTGGATGCGCGAAATCGCCGCAAAGGAAAATCTCACACGGGAATTACGGATTCTCGACGAAGGCGTGCCGGTGGTGTTCTAGCGCTTTGCGACTTGCAACCGGTCGACCTTTTGAGCCAGCGCAAAATCCTGTTCCGTCAAACCACCCGCCTTGTGCGTCGTGAGTGTGAGCGTCACCTTGTTCCACCGAATATCAACGTCGGGATGATGCCATGCCTGTTCGGCAAGTTCGGCGACAGCATTCACAAATTTCATCGCGGCGGAAAAATCCTTGAACTCAAAAGTGCGCGTTATCACGTCGCCCTGCCTTTTCCAATCCGGCACGGTGGCGAGCGCGATCGGGATTTGAGCGACGTCCAGTTTCAATTGTCCGGCGGCGAAACTTTCAAGCGATTGCAAACCTGTTCTTGAGACCTCGCGCAACAAGCTGAAGCTGGTCACCGCCGCCCAAAACCACGACACGGCGAACAAAATGCGCCGCCACTCATCGCCAGTCCAGCGCCACCGGTTGAACGGTTTCGCACGTCGCCGAAGATCAGTCCGTAATACTGCGCGATTTTCTGGAAAAACCAGACGCACACCAAACAAAACCCGGCGAGGGATACAAGAAGCTGCCGGACGCCTACAAGCCAGCGCCGGCCAGAGCGAGCCGAGGCCGGGCGTGGCCAAGTTGGTTTACCAGCGCGGCGTTGCGGGCGGCAGCGCGGCTAACTGGTTTGCGACGGAGAGAAGATGGTTTCATAGGCATACATCAGCGCGGCGATGCCGATGGGAATGGTGAACAACACACCCACACAACATGCCAGTACACCGACGACATTCAACAGTCCGATTAAAATCATCAGCCCAAAAACATGCCACCAATGTTTGCTGACCATCTTCCTGCTTGCTCCCATCGCCGGCCAGAAATCCATTTGCTTGTCAATGATGAGAGGCAGGACGAATGACCAGCTTATCTGCAAATAAACCATCGGTATCATACACACCAGGAGAACCATCACGAATGGCAAAAGCATCCCCATTGGAAATGGATGGTGACCCAAGAAAGGGTTTGTTTGGGCGTGACCCAACGCCGGCGTGAATCATGCTGATAACCAACACAACAATCGCCGGAAAAATGCAAAGCCCTGCCAATAATGCCGGGACCAGGTAGCCGAGAAAAAGTTGTACGAAAGCCTTGCGAAACCCTGTGAAGACGTCGCCCACGCTTGCCGGCTGACTCGCGGATCGTTTGAATAAAAATGTAAAAAACACCACCCATTAACGGGCCAACAATAAACAGGTTGGCAATCGAAAACAGCGGGCCAATGAACGGTATTGCTCCGAATCCGGCGATGGCACCTTCAATCAGGAGGTAAATCAAAGTACCAATGAACAGCAGGCTGAAATTATTTTTCAACAAATCCCACCCGCGGCTGATGCAACCACCGATGTCCAGTTCATAATCGCGTCCCAGCAGGTCGGTGAGAGTTGCGGCCGGCCGGCACATTTGGCGTCCCGGATTCACTGGCGAATGCGCCGGCAAATTCCGGGAAACGTCGAGAGTTGTTTCCATTCGATGTCGCCTTCCGCTTGCGCAAGCGATTGCGCACTCAGCCGGTCCTCGGCAATCCATTTGCGCACATCTTCCGCTGAAATCGGGCCGTATTGTTTGTGGTCGCCTCCGATGATTTTGTACATGGTTGCCTTTTTTGGTTAGACGGGGATTGGATTGTTTCCGGTTTTCAAATTCATGGATCCCAACGCAGTGTGTTGAGTTGGGATTCCTGCAATTGCTGGACGCTGCCGTCCGCAAAGGCAACCACGAACACGCGGGCGTGACGCGGTTTCCTGATCATCAACTTCGGAACCGCCATTGGCGTTCCAGCCGCCGTCCGATTCAAAAATCATCACGGTTTGAGGATCGACTTTGCTTGCATCCATGCCGCCGAGTTTGGCGTTGAAGGCATAATCACAACGGCTGCCGGAATTCACGCCGGCACATTTGAAAATTTTCTCCGTGCCGGCATCAGCTTTGATGGCGTCACACCATGTCGCGGCGGGAGGAAGTTGATCTTTGTTGTCAGCCTGAATAAAGCCTTATCGCCAGGGCCAGTTGCTTTTAAGTTATTGACGCAATTGATGGATTGGGCTTTTTGCTTTGCCTCCGCCAGCGCCGGCAACATCATCGCGGCATAAATCGGAATCATGACCAGAAAAATTCCCGACACGATCACTCCTGCCAAGCGCGATGCCATCCCCGCCCAGTTTCCCGCCGCTGTTTTTCACTTTGACCATGGCGATGATCCCCAAAATCAATCCAATCAACGCCGTAATGCCGCAGGTGAACATGCCCAAAATTCCCAGCACCAGCGAAGAGATGGCCATGCCGCTGGTTTTCACGGGTGCGGCGGATGCGGCTGCCGGCAGGTGCGGTGGCGCGATCGACGCGGACGTCTTGACCGCGAACGCGTCGACGAATTCGGGAAATGCCGAGAGTGGACGAAATTCCGTGTCATTTTCCTCCCGCATCAAGGATTGCGCATTCAGCCGGCCATCGGTAATCCAACTGCGGATGTTGTCCGCCGTGACTGAATCATATTGTTTTTGATCACTGCCGATGACGGTGTAGGTCGCCATAAATTTTGTCGCGTGCTTGCCGATTTTAGTCCATCGCCCGCGATGACGCAAGCCTGTTTCAGCGCCCCGCCTTCCGCGCCGCGGCTTCCATCAGGATGAAAAACGCCTGTCCTTCCGTGGAGACGCCCGGCTGATTGAAATTCGGCGCGCCGGCCACGCCCTGGACAAATCCGAACCGATCCACCTTGGCGCGAACCGCGGCGCGCATCCGGTCGGCGTGGACCAGATAATCTTCCGGCAGCCATCCGCCGCGCACGCTTTCATAAATGGCGTAGGCGAGCATGGCCGCCATGTCGGTCTCGACATACGAGGACGGATTGTCCACCTCGTCATAAAACAGGCCGTCCGGGCATTCATGCGCAAGGCAGCCATCCAGCAGTTCCCGAAGCATTGCGGCCAGTTGGGCGCGTTCAGCCTGGCGGTCGGCGGGCAGCGAACGGATGACCCGCGCGAAGGCTGCGGCGGTCCAGCCGTTGCCGCCGCCCCAAAACATGGGATCGGCCAGGGTCTGCTTCGGTTCCGACCAGCGATGGTGCATCAGTTTTTTGTCCGCGTCCCACAGGCGGCGATGGATACCCAGCAATTGGGCGATGGCCGCGTCATATTGTCCGGCGGCGGCGAGAAAAGGCGGCGTGGTGAAGCTTTCGTCGGACCACATTTCGCGCGAACTGGCTTGGTGATACGGCGTGCCGTCTTCGGCGCGCGGCGCGCCTTTCAGCGCGAACTGGAGCATGTCATCCGCGGCTTTCGCGAGCGCCGGGTCGCCAGTTTGGCGCGACGCCCACCAGAGACAATCGCCCAGCATGAGAGGATCGGCGGTCGAACCGCCGGTGGCCGCGACGACTCCGTTTTTGTTGACGTGCACGAGCGAGGCGCGGGCCAGGGCGATGGCGGCATCCCGTTCGCCTGCTTCGAGCAACGCCTGCCCGGCGACGCCCTGTTCCCAGGACGCGCGCTGAAATCCCAGCATGGCGGACATGGCCTTGGTCACCAGCGGGTCGCGCCGGAGTTCGGCGGCAAAGGCGTCGATCGGCCACATAGGCGAATTCGGGCGCATCATGACCCCAAGCCTCAAATTCGCAGAGAGCGCACCATTTGTCGGCGGCAGGCTTCAGGTTTTTCAACACGAGCCAGCTCACCGTCCGTTTGGCAAAGGAAAATTCCTGGCCGGTGGCGACCTGTTTCAATGCCAGTTTTTCGACGGAACCATCCGAAAATTCGATGGTGGCTTCCTGCCAGTAGGAATCGTGCGGCGCATTTTCCGGCGTCCAGGCGGCGCGGAGGAACAGGGTCACTTTGTCAATTTCCACCGGCCGGCCGAAATCGAGCCGCCACCAGATGTTCGTTTCTTTTTGCGGTCCCCACGAGCCGCAGCCGTGCACGTCGTCATTGCGGCGGTTGCCGTCAATGGCGCAGCGGGCGGCAAACTCGCTGTTGATTGTATTCGCTGTTGCTGGTGGCGTGGGGAAACGAAACCGGCTCGCGATTGGTGGTGTCTGCCGGATTCAACGCCACGTTGCGGTAATCAGCGGCGGCCTTTCCGGGTTCGAGATAAACGCCGTGGACGAAGTTTGTTTCAACTGCCATTGCACTCGTCGCCCACAAGGCGAACAGCGCCACGAATAGTTCACATTTTAGATAACCCGATGTTTTCATTGGTTCCGCACGAACAATTTCCCCGGCAATTGTTTCACCACGCGCTTCATTTCCAAACCCAACAACGCCACCGATCACCGCCGAACTCGGCAAACCGCTCCGCCGGATGACCTCGTCAATGGACGATTCCTCGTTGCTCAACGAGTCATAAACCAGTTTTTCATTTTCGGATAATTCCAGCGCGGGCAGCACGCCGGTTTCGCCCGGCGACGCCGGACGGTTGCTCGCCGGGAACAAATACTCGAACTCGCTCAAAATGTCCTCCGCGCCCTCGCACAGCTTCGCGTTATAATAATGCTCTTCACTCTCTATTCGTGGATTCGACACCTGCCGTATTTCCGGTTTCAGTCCGATTTGTTCACCGGCCAGCTGAACCATCTTTGCCAACTGGCTTACCGTGAACTGTTCCGTAAACTGGTTAAAGACCCTAAATTGTCCAACTTCAGCCGGATTTAAGACTGCCAGTTCGACACACCCCAACGTATCTCTGATGTTAAGGAACCCGCGCGTTTGTCCCCCAAGACCATAGACTGTAAGGGGATGCCCTATTGCAGCCTGGACACAATACCGATTCAGACACGTTCCCCAAATGCCATCGTAATCGAAGCGTGTGGATAAACGTTCATCCATATCTGTTTCTCTGGTGGACAAGCCGTATACGACGCCTTGATTCAGGTCGGTAGCTCTGAGACCCAATATTTTGCAGCAAAACATTATGTTGTGACTATCATGGACTTTCGACAGATGGTAAAAGGAGCCCGGTTGTTTCGGGTAAGGAAGGCAATCACGACGTCCGTTATGGTCAATTTCGATGTACCCTTCCTCTATATCTATATTGGGAGTGCCGTATTCTCCCATCGTTCCTAACTTGACCAAATGAGCGTCGGGCACGACTTCTTTAATGGCGTAGAATACGTTGAGAGTTCCTGTGACATTGTTAACCTGTGTCAATACGGCATGATTCCGGTCAATCATTGAAAATGGGGCACAACGTTGTTCCCCGTAGTGTATTATTGTGTCGGGACGAAAGTCAGTGAAGCATCTGTGCAGAAAATCATAGTCGCAGATATCCCCTATGGCGTAGTTGGTGTGCTTGCCGGAAATTTCCGCCCAATTTTTTGTCCTTTCGGCAAGACCGGCAATAGGAATAAGACTTTCCGTTTCAAATTCGAGATCCCACATACGTCTCGAATAATTATCAATCAACATCACGTCATATCCGCGTGCGCTGAAATGAAGACTCGTCGGCCATCCGAGATACCCATCGGCCCCCAAAATCATAACGCGGCCTTTAGATCGGGTACATGCATTTGAATCAGATATTTGGAGCACCGTGCAACCTCCAGTCGTTCCAGGGGTAGTGTTTTCTTACACTGTTAGTTACTGAAAGAAATAATTGACGGATTATTTCTTCGGAAAATCATTTAAGTGCGATCACTATTAGAGATCCGGACGGACAAACCTCAGGCGCCGTTCCCAAGGCGCCTCAGCGACCTCGTCATCGCAATGCGCACGATAGACAAAGCCGCTTCCCGCCATTCAGAAGGCTGGAAAAAGACTCAAGCGGCGGACGTCAGGCAGAGTCGCGCATACACTCTATGCGCGTTCTTATTTGACCCAATGGCCTCGATTTGGTTGACTTTTGGAACCGTCACTCGTCGGATCATCCATACCGCCTCAATGACAGGTATGTTTGAAGGAATATAGACAGTAACGAGCTAGTCCCGAGGCGCAATTGCCGTCTAGGGGGCTGAGTGCGCCTTCTGGTCGAGCCTGAAGATTCAGTCCAATAAACGGCAAGATTCAGGTTTCATTGAAAGCAAATTCCGCTATACATTATATATTTTACTTTTAATTTTCTGCAAGATCAACATATTTATGGACAATTAGTCGCTTGTCCCATAATGGCCTTCGCCTTTTGCCGGAGTCTGACCTGAGGTTAGGCGGAGCTACGGGTTGACACATCGCAGACCGTGGTTACCTGATAAAAGGGATGTACAAATCAGCATAACCTATTGAACTTAGTTTGGCTACTCATTGCCCCGTCGTCAAATCGAACGGCATTTTTTTCTGGATTCTTCCCGCAAGCGGAATATACTTTTGCAGTCGCTAAATCATTGGCGTTCGACGGGCAGGGGCAATCTCAAAGCCTTTGTTGAGGCTCTTGTGTATCTTTGGAGGATATAAACATGCGCGCCGACAAATTCACTCTCAAATCCCAGGAAGCGCTTGAGCTTGCTCAAAATACCGCCGCAGGCAAGGACAATCCGCAAGTGGATACTGAACACCTGCTCCTTGCCCTGCTTTCGGATGATCAAGGCATTTGCGTTGAAATTCTGAAGAAACTGGGCGTGGACCCCGAACGGGTACGCAGCGAAGCCCTCCATGCGATCGAACGGCTTCCCAAACAATCCGGCTCAATCTCGGACAGATACTTTTCCAATCAGCTTCGAGGAGTGCTTGAAGCCGCGTTCAAAGAAATGGAACAGCTCAAGGACGAATATGTGTCCGTAGAGCACCTCTTCATAGGCTTGTCCGAGGCGTCAGGGTCGGCTGCGGCCCGAATTCTGAACGGCAAAGGGGTCACCAAGGACAAGATTTATGCGGCGCTCACCGAGATCCGCGGAACCCAGCGCGTTACGGACCAGTCCCCTGAGGAAAAATATCAGGCGCTCAAGAGATTCACCCGGGACCTCACCGAGCTTGCGCGCAAAGGCAAACTGGACCCGGTCATTGGCCGAGATGACGAAATCAGGCGAATTATTCAGGTCCTTTCAAGAAGGACCAAGAATAACCCTGTCCTGATAGGCGACCCCGGAGTCGGCAAGACGGCCATCGTGGAAGGGCTGGCGGGAAGAATAGTTTCCGGAGACATCCCGGAAACCCTGCGAAACAAACGAGTGCTGGCGTTGGATATCGGCCAACTTATCGCGGGGGCCAAATATCGGGGCGAATTTGAGGACCGACTAAAAGCTGTTCTTAAGGAGGTCACGGCGGCCGCTGGCGAAATAGTCCTATTCATTGACGAAATGCACACTCTCGTAGGCGCCGGAGCCGCCGAAGGCGCCATGGACGCTTCGAATATGTTGAAACCGGCCCTAGCAAGAGGAGAACTGCGGGCGGTCGGAGCGACCACCATAAATGAATACAGAAAGCACATAGAAAAGGACGCGGCGTTCGAGCGCCGATTTCAGCCAATTTATGTCGCCGAGCCTTCAGTGGAGGATTCCATATCGATCCTACGCGGTCTCAAGGAGCGATATGAAGTCCATCACGGCGTAAGAATTCAAGATGGAGCCATCATAGCCGCAGTGACTCTCTCGCACAGATACATTACCGACCGATTTCTGCCGGATAAGGCCATAGATTTGATAGACGAAGCCTCATCCAAGCTGCGCATTGAAATAGATTCGATGCCCACGGAAATTGACGAGATTGATCGACGTATAATTCAGTTACAGATAGAGCAACAAGCCCTGACCAAGGAATCCGACCCGGCAAGCAAAGAGAAACTCCAAAAGGTCAAGACGGAGATTGCCACGTTGACTGCGGAATCCGACAAACTCAAAGTTCAATGGCAGAAGGAAAAGCACGTAATTACGGAGATAAGAGAGCTCAAAGAAAGATATGAACGCGCCAAATCCGATGCGGCGAAGGCCGAGCGCGAAGGGGATCTCAACAAAGCCGCTGAGCTTAAATACGGCATGTTGATTGCCCTGGATAAGGACATCGAAAGCAAGAATCAGGAGTTGGCTCGAGTCCAAGAAAACGGCGGCTTGCTGAAAGAGGAAGTCGGTCCCGAAGATATTGCCGAGGTGGTCGCAAAATGGACGGGTATACCGGTCTCCAAAATGCTTGAGGGTGAAGTGGAAAAACTCCTCAAGATGGAAGAGCGGATCGGCAAACGCGTGATTGGGCAGTCCGAGGCCATAACAGCCGTAGCGGACGCGGTGAGGAGAGCGCGCTCCGGTTTGCAAGACCCCAACCGACCCATAGGTTCCTTTGTCTTCCTAGGGCCCACCGGGGTGGGGAAAACCGAGCTTGCACGAGCGTTGGCGGAGTTTCTGTTCGATGATGAGCAGGCTATGATCAGAGTGGATATGTCCGAATATATGGAGCGACACTCCGTGGCTCGCCTCATCGGCGCGCCGCCGGGATACGTGGGGTACGAGGAGGGAGGCTACCTAACCGAAGCCGTCCGCCGACGTCCATATTCGGTCGTCCTTTTCGACGAAATTGAAAAGGCTCATCCCGAAGTGTTCAACGCTCTGCTCCAAATCCTTGATGACGGTCGGCTTACAGATGGCAAAGGTCGTACTGTGGACTTCCGGAATACCATCATCATCATGACTTCGAATATCGGATCAACGGAAATCCGTGAGCTTGCCGGACAAGATGAAGACATCATGAAGTCGCGCGTCATGGAGGGACTGAGACGTCATTTCAGACCCGAATTCCTCAACCGGCTGGACGACATAATTATTTTCCATGCGTTGGATCGAGAGCAAATCAAGAGCATCGTCGATATCCAAATCGGCAGAGTTAACAAGCGACTGGCTGAAAACAAGATCACCATCATCCTTAGCGACGGAGCACGCAATCTTTTGGCTTCCAGAGGGTTTGACCCCGCATACGGAGCGAGGCCTTTGAAGCGCGCCATACAACGCCTGATAGAGAATCCGCTCGCTATGGAAATCCTTTCCGGAAGGCTTAAACGGGGAGAGACAATCGAGGCGATAGCTGAGGGAGATGGCCTGAAGTTTGTGACTAAATGACCTTAAGTGCGGTCTATCAGGGGTGTTGGTCTCGTTCCCAGGCTCCGGCCTGGGAACGAGTATAATGACAACTTTACCGCTCCGCCAATGCGAAAAACGCCGCAATTTTCAACGCGGAGCCCTACATTATCAAGCCTGGAAACTACTGCCCTGTCTTGGCTCTTTCAGCACAGAACTCGATGAACTTCGACAGCTTTTCATCCCGATCCTGAGCATCCCAGTACATGCTGAATTTGAGAACCAGCGGATAGCTCTTATCGGCAATATTCTGACCGGTCGGCAACACGCCGGGAGAAGCGTCATCACGTTTCACGGCCAATATCTTGATGTTACCCTTTGCAATAAAGACCGGAACGATTCCTATGGGTATGTCTTTAGCAACAGAGCATACCTTCAAAATTGCCTGCCAGGTCTCGGCGTACGTCGTATTGGGACCGAAGGGCTGCTGTTTCATAACATAATCCCAGAAAAACACAGCGCCGCCTGACTCCGGAATTCGTCGCGTGAGCGTCCTGATCGGAGAATCGGGACCGCCGACTTCTTTCCAGTTGGTGATTTCGTCGAGATAAATCTTGCGCAGCTGGTCGACGCTGAGCGCGTCCACCGGATTGCTCGAGGTGGTAACCACGGCGACGGCTGAAAGACCTATATGCTTGTCCTCCAGCTTCAGCCCCTTCTCCTGGGCCGTCCTTTTTTCACTCGCAGAAATTTCGCGGCTCGCCAACGCTATCTCGGCAGTCTTTTCAAAAAGACTGTGGAAACCTTTACCAGCGCTGGAACCGGTGACGATTATGTTGCAGTCGGGATTCTTCTCCATGAACTCTTTTGCCCAAACCATCACCTGATCCGCTGACATGGCGGCTCCATTTACCCGTATGATTTTCCTGTCAGTGGAATGCCCCTGAGATAACAGCAAGAAAGGAATTAACAAAAGCGTGGCAAGGATAAACCACTTCTTCATTTTTGCTCCTCCTTATATTCAAGACGGTCTCTGACCGTTAACCTCCCGCTCATGCGCTAAATCCGATTGGGGGCTAATCAAATAATGAAAAATGAAAAAAGCCGTCCCCACGCACAGAGCGGTATCCGCCACGTTAAAGGCGGGCCAATAGTACCTGCCTACATGGAAATAGAGAAAGTCGATGACCTCTCCGAAGCGAATTCTATCTATAAGGTTGCCGAGAGCGCCGGCAAAGAAGAATGAAAAGCCTAGCAGGGCCACGAGATTGAGTTCTCGGCTCAGGGCCACAATTAGCAGAATGCTCAGGACTGCCGCTAGGGCGATAGTGAGGAAGAAATAGGTTCTCAGATGCGGCGGCAAAGATTCCGAAAATAATCCGAAGGCCGCGCCCGGATTCCGAACGTGAACTATAGTCAAAAAGCCGGGCACAGCCTCGAAACCACTATTGAGCGCCAAGGAACAGCTAATCAGGTATTTGGTAACCTGATCCAATATGAGCACCGGCAGGCCGATGGCAAGGAAAATAAACAGCCGCTTTTTCCTACTAAATGTCATCGGTCCCTCTGAATTCTAATCAGCGTCGATCGCCACGCCGGATTCCCTGAGCACGCCGGCGCACCGGGGGCACACCTCTCTATACATGGAGTCGGAGCCTACCTCGGGTTTCCAGGTCCAGCAACGGGGGCATTTTTCTCCTGAGGCCCTTTCAACTACAATCTTAGTCAACAGCCCCTCACCCTCGGATGGCCCTTCTACCACAATTTTAACTTCAAGTTGAGAAATAATGAAGAAGCCCTCAGGATCTTGCGTATTTTTGATCGACTTCGCTATTTCCTCTCCCGCTTCGATCACCACCTTGGCTTCCAGGGAAGATCCGATTAGTTTGGCCGCCCTAGCCTCTTCGAGCGCCTTTGAGACTTCCTGGCGAACAGACAGCATCGTGTCCCATCTAGCCCGCTCCTCGTCGGTTAACTTCACCCAATCGAGCTTTTCGGGAAATGAGGTCATATGAATGCTCCGGCCGGGAGCGGAATTGACAGCGGTCCATATCTCTTCCGCTGTAAACGCAAGGATTGGCGCCATTAATTTCACCAACGCCGATAATATCTGAAAAAGCGCTGTTTGAGCGGACCTACGAATCAGGCCATTGGAAAGCTCCACGTACAAACGATCCTTGAGAATATCCAGATACAGCGAAGACAGATCCACGGTGCAATAATTGTAAAGTGTATGAAAGACTACGTGAAAATCAAAAGTCTCGTAGGCTTTGCAAACCCTTTCGATTACATAATTGAGCCTGTCAAGCGCAAATTTGTCCAGTTCTCTCATTTCCGATATAGGCACGGCATCGGCTTGAGGATCGAAGTCCGAAACATTCGCGAGCAAAAATCTGCAGGTATTGCGTATTCTTCTATAGGCTTCGGACAACCTGTCCAGAATCTCCTGAGAAATCCTTATGTCGTCTCTGTAATCCTCGGCGGAAACCCACAGCCGGAGTACGTCCGCGCCGTATTTCTTTATTATGGTGTCAGGCTGGATCACGTTGCCCAGGGATTTGGACATTTTCTTTCCCTGGCCGTCCACGACGAAACCATGCGTGAGCACTCCTCGATACGGCGCCCTGTGTCTTGTCCCTACTGAGGTCAACAACGCGCTGTGGAACCATCCGCGGTGCTGGTCGGAACCTTCCAGATACAAGTCAGCAGGATAAGCAAGGTTTGGGCGCTCTTCGCAAACTGCCGCCCAACTCACCCCCGAGTCAAACCACACGTCAAGGATATCGGTTTCCTTAATGAAATCGGAGCTTCCGCAGGACGGACATTGAAGCCCTTCCGGAGCCAATTCCTTCACATCGGCTTCAAACCAGACATCAGCGCCCTTCTCCTCAAAGATTCTCGCAGCCTTCTCGAAGAGTTCAGGTGGGGCCACGATAGCGTCGCATTTGGAACACCGTAGAGCCGTGATGGGCACGCCCCAGCTTCTCTGTCGGGATATGCACCAATCCGGCCTGTGCTCGATCATTCCATATATCCGGTCCCTGCCCCACTTGGGAATCCATTGAACGGTGTCAATCGCCTTCAGAGCATTTTCTCGAAGCTTTGTTTTTTCCATGGAAATGAACCATTGGTGGGTAGCTCTGAAGATTACAGGCTTTTTGCACCTCCAACAGTGAGGATAGCTATGCTGAATCGTCTCTGAACCCAGTAGATTTCCAACCTCCTGAAGTTTTGCGATGACGTCCTTGTTTGCTGCAAAAACGAACTTGCCTGCAAAGAATTCCACTTCCGAGGTGAAAACCCCTCTGTCATCCACTGGTGCGTAAACATCAATGCCGTATTTCAAGCCAACTTCATAGTCTTCCTGTCCGTGACCCGTAGCGATATGAACGCAGCCGACTCCCGTATCCAAAGTCACGAAGGGCGCCAGAATGATCTGCGACTCCCGGTCGTACAATGGGTGCTTGCATTTCAGGCCTTCCAGGGCGCTTCCCTTGAACACCGATAGAACGCGGTAATCGCTGAAACCGAAAGTCTCCATATTTATGGGGACGAGCCTCTCGGCCAGGATGTAGACCTCATCCTTGACGGCGACCGCCGCATACGACTCATCGGGATGAACGGCTATGGCCAAGTTAGCTGGAATGGTCCACGGAGTCGTGGTCCAGATGACCACAAATACTTTTTTACCGGCCACTTCGGGAATTACCTTGGAGAAATCGCTTACAGCCGGAAACCGCACGTATATGGAGGGTGAGGAAGAATCCGCGGTACTCTACCTCCGCCTCAGCCAGCGCGGTGACGCACGACGCGCACCAGTGAACGGGCTTCTTGCCTCTGTACACTGCTCCGGACTCAAAAAACTTACCAAGCTCTCGCACAATTGTGGCTTGGTACTTATACTTCATCGTAAGATACGGATCTTCCCATTCTCCGAGCACGCCAAGACGTTTGAATTCTTCCCTTTGGATGTCTATAAATTTCTCGGCGTACTTCCGGCATTGCCGCCGCACATCCACGCTGGACAAGTTCAGTTTCTTTGAGCCCAACTCTTTGTCCACCTGATGCTCTATGGGCAGACCATGACAATCCCACCCAGGAACATAATCGGAGTCGTACCCGGCCATGAACTTTGATTTCACGATCATGTCCTTGAGTATTTTATTCAACGCCGTGCCCAAGTGTATGTGACCATTGGCGTATGGCGGGCCATCATGGAGGATGTATTTCTTTCTGCCCCTGCCTGTCTCAAGGATCTTGCCGTAAATGTGTTCTGATTCCCAACTCTTGATTATTTCAGGCTCGCGCTTGGGCAGGTTTGCTTTCATGGGAAAAGAAGTTTTAGGAAGATTAAGAGTATCCTTGTAGTCCATTTTTCCTCCAGCCCGTTTGCCTTTATGCCGGTTCAAAGGGTAAACCCGTAATGGCGCCGCGGTAATTAATCGCCGGGCGCCATGAGCGCGGTAACAGGCGTGACCTTGATTGAATTGGTTAGTTTAACAGGCCCGGGATCTAAGTCAAGACCGTTGCGGAGCTTGCAGCGACTATTCGGTGGAGCGGGCATTCTTCTTCCTCTCAGGATTGAGAAAAACTCTAAAAGAATAAGCCCCTACTACAAGAGCCGTAATAGAAATAAGAATGTTCTTCCACTCAATTTCCACGAGTTGTCGCAGCTCGGCAGGTATGTCTCCCAGCGTGTACATAAAGTAAAAAAGGTCCCATACGTTGTAAAAGGCCCACCAGAAGACGCCCGCGCTTAGGACAAAGAAGTATAAATAGGCGAACCTGCGCCCCAACAGGCTGCGCTGAGACCAAGCCCTGGCCCTTATCGCCTGGATCACGAGATACGGGCTGATCAGGTGTAGCCAGAAATATGCGAAGTGGCCTGCCGCTCCGTAAAGGGTCATTAGTCCGGATTCCGTGTCCCCGAGCTTGTAAACCAGCAACGCCAGAATTATCGCTGGAAATATGGTCAGAGAAACTAGAAAAAGGACAATCTCTGTAACGATCACTTTGAGCAAATTCGGCATCCTATGATCCTGGTTCCCAAGTTGTATTTTCGAGTCTGCGCGGGCCCTCTTGAGGCTGTTCTGTTTTCCGCCTGCCATGGAGGTCAATCATTTTCGCCACTGCGCCTTCCCACGTAAGGCCCACGAAGGCCCTCTCTCGGCGCGGGCTTGCCTTTGCAGGACGTGTGTCCTCTCACACTCAGAAAGAGACGAAAGTGAAGGCTCCAACCGTCTAAAGACGGTGGCTTCGGCGGCTTTCCGCTCAGTCGAATAAATTCGACTTTCGCCGCCGCCCAGGAAATACCCCGTGTCCCAGACAACGTCAACGGGACGACAGACTAGCCTTCGATCAGATCGGGACTGATCCGTTTCCGGCCCTACGGGCCTACTAAAGTCTTCGCCTGAAGGCGAGGGTTTTTCTCCCATTCCCCGAGGGGGACAATAAATTGATTCAGCCGAAGAGGGATCGGCAGCATTGTACGACACATTAGCAGCTATTGCTCTCTTGCATCAACGCATTATTTGACAACCGTTAAGCCGGCATGGTCCTCCGCCGATTTCCCGGGCCCATGAGCAGCGTTCCGGGGCCGCGCGCTTACGCGCTGGAAGCCCCCTTCACCGAGCTCACAACGACATGGCAAAAGTTTTTTGCCTACAGTGAAACGACGAAGCAATCTCCGGATTCGTGGCTTGTGACTGAGTGGTTAACGGGCCGAAGGCGCTTCAGTCGCTCACAACACCAACCACCTGCGACTCGTCGGATACATTATTTCGGAATACCCCCGTACCGGACACGCTACCGGATAGGCCTATACAAGAAACATTCGATCTTGTGACGCATACTGTCTGTTATGTCGCCCGCAAACAGCGTCCAACCGTCGACGGAAAAGTGGGCTTTACGATGACGCCGGTAATTTCTTTAACCGTAAGTGAACAATTATAGTTTTCGCGCATTTTTTCTTGGGCTTTGCGCCACAATCGTGTAAAGTCTGCCAAGGAGCCCGATCAATTCTTTCCAGCTAAAGATGGAGAAAAAAGTCTCTCCAAGTGAGCTCGAAACGGAGAGGCAGCCTTACTCCAGCGCACAACCGCCATTTGAGCGCTTGGCGTTTCTGATCCAGCTTCTTCCGACTATTACATTTACCCTAAAAATTAGTGAAATAGATTACATAACAAGGAGACTTTCATGGACAAGATCTGGCTTAAGTCCTATTCCAGCGCAGTCCCCCATGAAATAGCGTTCGAAAGAATCACTCTAGCCGAGGCGCTCGCTAGGACGGCGAACAGATTCCCTGACAACCCTGCCCTCTACTTCCAAAACAAAACCATTACTTTCAGAGAATTAGACAATTTCGTATCTAGGTTCGCCTCAGGATTGATTTCCTTGGGGATCAAGCCTGGAGATACTGTGGCATTGCTTCTGCCCAACCTGGTCCAAGCTGTCATCTCGATTTACGGCTGCTTTCGGGCGGGGGCGGTGGTTGCTCTAAACAACCCGCTCTATACCGATCGGGAATTGGAGCATCAATACAATGATTCGAACTCAAAGTTTCTGATCTGTTTTGACAAGCTGGTCCCCAGGATGATCAAACTGAGGGAAAAGACAGGGATAACCAAGATTATTTCATGCCACGTTCCCGATTTTCTGGGCTTTCCTCTGAAACAGCTTTTTCCCTTTGTGCGAAAAGATATGTACCTCAAGACCCCTGTCGCCAAAGACGTCGTGGAATTTATGGACGTATTGAAGAAGAGCAAACCCATAGCGGAATCACATAAGGCGGATTGGGACGATACGGCGGTGTTGATTTACACCGGTGGAACCACGGGCGTTTCCAAAGGGGTCCAGTTGACCCACGGCAACCTGTCAAGCAATGTGCAGCAATGCGGCGCATGGTTCCCCGACTTTCAGACCGGCGGAGAAGTCACCATAGGGGCTTTGCCTTTCTTTCATTCTTTCGGATTGACCACGGCCATGAATATAGCGATTTTCTACGGCTGGGCGGATGTGTTGATTCCCAAGCCTGAGCCGAAAGCGATTCTGGAAGCTATCGATAAATTCAAGGCCTCGTTTATGCCGGCGGTCCCGACCCTTTACAACGGGATGATCAATTTCCCGGAACTGAACAGGTACAATATTAACTCTCTGAAAGGCTGTTTCTCAGGAGGAGCTCCGCTGCCTCTGGAAACCATCAAGAAATTCCGGGAGCTGACCGGAGCGCAGATTTGTGAAGGGTACGGTTTGACTGAGTCTTCCCCGGTCACACACATAAATCCCTATGGAGCGAAGACCAAAGCGGGCACTATCGGCTTGCCCGTTTGTAACACTGAGGCAAAGCTGGTCGAAGTCGATGACTATCATACGGAGATCACGGAATTCAATAAGCCCGGCGAACTTTGCCTCAAAGGACCGCAAGTGATGAAGGGCTATATAAACCGCCCTGAAGAGACGGAAATTACATTGCAGCGACGGTTGGCTGCTCACCGGAGACATAGCGATAATGGATGAAGAGGGCTTCTTCAGCATTGTTGACCGAAAGAAAGACATGATTATTTCCGGAGGATTCAACATTTACCCGCGAGACGTGGATGAAGTGCTGTTCGCCCACCCGAAGGTCCTGGAGGCATGTGCGATCGGTGTTCCGGACGCTTACTCGGGCGAGCGCATCAAAGCGTTTGTTGTCCTAAAAGCCGGCCAAAAAGCCACGCCGATTGAGATCATCGATTATTGCAAGGAAAATCTCGTAAAATACAAGGTTCCCAAGTTTGTGGAATTCGTCGAGGAACTACCGAAAAGCGCTGTGGGAAAGATCTTGAGGAAAGAACTTAAGAAGCAGGAAATGGAAAAGGGAGCATCCAAGTAGTCTCTTGTAACCATTCACCGGGGCAATGTTGTTGAACCCGGAGCTTCCTATGTGGGGCAGGCTTTCTGAAACTGTCTCAAAACTCCCAAATTGTCGCGAATCGTGGCACGGTGATCTTACGGGCGGGGTTTATCCCCGCCCGCCTAACTGGTTTGTGAATATCGGGCGGGGATAAACCCCGCCCCTACAAACGTTTTGCGAGATTATAGCGAGGACAGGCATAATAATCCTCATGGAGTGTATCATGTTTCAGATAAAGATCGTGCTCCGAAGTACGAAGCGCCGGTTTTTTGAGACAATTTCTTCTAGCCTGCAGATTTTACAACCGAATCAAAATTCCTTAAGTCATCGTCATTGAGGGTTCAGGGAGCGACTTCTTGCAAAAAGTCCCTCCCCGACTACTCGTTCTTAAGCTTTTGTTTTATGCGACTGCGCTAAGAATTCCTATCCGGCGTGCTCTGCCGCACCAGTATCGGGCCAAAGGGGGCTTCCTGATAAACTCGGACCAATTGCAACTTGACCAGTTCCAATAGAGCCAGGAAGCAGGTCAGCACGTTAATCCTTGAACAGTCGCCGACGAAAAGCGACTCGAAGGTGATTGATTCACGTTCCGCCAGGAGCTGGAGAATCTCTGTAATTTTGTCCCTGACAAGAAGCCGCTCGGGTTCAAGTTCCAGAAAATCACATCTGGCCGTCCGGTCGATGATTGACTTGAACGCAGCCACAAGATCGGCCGGCGACACCTCCAAAGCCTGAAGGTCCTCAGGCTGCTCCTCGAAATCGTCGGACGCGTCCCTCACGAATACGTCCCGGTCAAGCATTTTGGATGAACCAAGCTGTTCAGCGGCTTCCTTGTAGCGTTTGTACTCGAGAAGATGGGCCACCAGTTCGTTTCTGGGGTCCCTGACCAATTCTTCCTGAGAATCCTGTCGGGCGCCGCTCGGCAATAGCATCTCCGACTTGATATGCGTCAGGTACACGGCCATCATTAGATACTCACCGGCCACATCCAGGTTCAGCAATTTCATCAATTCGATTGTTTCTAGATATTGGGATGTTATGAGGGCAATGGGAATGTCCGTAATGCTGACTTCATTCTTGTGGATCAGATGCAGAAGGAGGTCCAGTGGACCCTCAAATACTTCCAGCTTTACTTCGTACGACATTGCGGTCGCTAAATCAGGGGCAGCCTCGCCTTCCCATCCGAATAGTTTCTAAGCGGTCGTAATGTGACGGCGTCGGCGTCCGGTTTCAAAGCAAGATGTTCGTTATCAGCCGAATTGGCGGCATGATGACGGAGTTCAAAATGCCTGTAGGAATTAGTATCAAAAGCAGTATCATTCCATAGGGCTCGATTTGCTCGAACTTGTAAGCCAGATCTCTTGAGAGCAGACCAGACAGGATTTTGGATCCATCCAGAGGAGGAATGGGCAACAAATTGAAGATCCCTAAACCGACATTGATCTGTATTGCCGTCACCAGAATAAAAATTAAGGGTTTCAGGAAGAAACTCGCCCTAATCGCAACGATCCCGAAGACGTTAAGCATTCCGTGAACAAGTAGCGACAAAACAAAGGCGGTGACCATATTGGCCGCCGGCCCAGCCAAGCTGATCCAAATCATGTCTCGTCGAGGATTGGGTAAATAACGAGGATCAACAGGAACGGGCTTTGCCCATCCGATTGTCTGAGTTAGTAGTAACGCCACCGTGCCGAAGGGGTCCAAGTGACTGATAGGATTGAAAGTAAGCCTGCCCTGGAGCTTGGCGGTGGGATCTCCAAAGCTGTACGCCAGATACCCATGGGCTGCTTCGTGGACAGTTATGGCAAGGAGAAAACCTGGAACCGCAAGTATCAGGGAACTGATTATGGCCGAGAAATCCATGAGCTTATTCCGCGCAACTCGTTTTGATTTGGAAATACATTAAACAGCTTGTGCCCTTTTGTCCAGAAGGCAAATCAGTCTGCTCCCTTTAAGCAGTAGACGTAAGCCGAAATGCGCACAAAAACTAACCAATCGCAATAGTTCACCGGGAAACCACTTTTTGCAACCCCGCGTTCCGCGGGGCCCGGATCCTTCCCAACATCTCTTAACATATTAGTCTGTTAGATGGTTGTAGCCTTTCTTCCAGCAGAATTTTCCACGCCCTGGGCTCATTAGGCTTCGCCATGGTCTATCGGCAGGAGACTCGCATGCTGTCGCAATTGTTAGAGTTCTTTGAAGGAGATTCCGCTTCTCGCAAGGATAGGCGCGCATGCGGCGCCAACGTAGCCGGGCAATCCCCGCGTCAATGGAAGCTTAACTTAATGCGGTTCGCTGGAACTGTAGTATCCAGCCCGGGCAATAGGGCGGAGGAATAATGAAAAAGGAAACAGCGTCTTCGCCGTTTCCCTCTAAATATCAACCAGGTTTTCGAAACTACGCCGCGCCGGCTCGGCGCATCGGAGGGTCCCAGCCGGTTGCAGTACGCCGATCGATTTTTGGGCCGGGGCTCAAATGCCATTTAATGCAAGGACTCGAAGCAGCGAGTGTGAGTGACCCTAGCAGCTACTACTTGCCCTTTTTCTTTGCGTCGGGCTTCGCGCCTTTGGCCGGGGCCTTTGCGCCACCTTTTTTCTTGGGCTCCGGGGCCTTTTCTTCGACAACCTTCTTCTTGGATTTCCTTTCGGAAATCATATCAGCGGCCCTGGTTGCCGCCGCCTCTGCGAGGCGCTCCTCTTTCTTGACCTTCAATTTTTCTGTTTGTTCTTCCAGGAAATTTATACGAGCGACCGCCTTACCCACCTGCTTAATTCTCGCCTTGAGATGCTTAACTTTGGGGTCTTTCGCTATTTGTTTATCGGTCAAACCCTTCTCTTGCAGAACGGTTTTCCGAGCCTCAGATTCCTGAACGAATTTAGATTTCTGGAGTTCTTTGGTCTCCATGGATTTTGACGCCATCTTCCACCTCACTAGAGCCTACTGAAAAGAGTAATGATATTTCAGGGCACGGCCCAAGTCAACTCTAATGATAGGCGCCGGCCCATTTTTTCCACGGCCCCTCGTTCGGCGCCTCGGGCCCCCCCTTGCCGCAGTAACAGTCCGGCTCCCTACACCTTGACGAACCAAACGCTAACCCTCCCTATAAAGCAAAGATCTTGGGCCCAAGCGTCTAGGAGAGAAAGGATCGAATTTGTGCCCCCGATATACGTAGATCTCTCTTATGGCGGTACCGTGATACATGACCGAATAAGTCTCTAACTGCTCGACGCTCGTGAAATTCTCGAAAATAGTTGTGAGAACCGGAGAGGAAAGCTGAAGCTTTACAGGAGAAACATAGACTATGTCCATTCCCTGCAAATCGTCGAAAGATGGGTTCCACACGTCAAATTGGGTGGGTCTCCTCCATGGAGCCAGATATCGAACTAGTGGGTTGCCCGGGACGTTGAATTCCAATACTGCGCAAAGTTGATAACTGTCCGCGGCAATCACATCTCCGGATTTGAGCAACATGCCCACATGTTTGCCCAGGCCGTTCCATCCCCTTGTCTCCCAGATTATCCTATCGTCCTTCGCTATTCTTTTCTCCCATGACGCGGGAATTAGTCCGATCCATGCGTGCAGGACAACCAACACTACGGGGATGACTGCAAACGGGGTCCCGATCGCAAGCAATTTGGCGCCATTGGTGAACCGACCTCCCGTAGCTCCATGACGCCTGCTCCCGATGTGTTCCACCGCTAAGACGCCGGCGGAAACGTACCCCATCATGGCCCAATTCGCCTCCACGTGCCCTCTAAACGCCATTAACCCGAAGAGAAACAAGGGCAGGCAGAAGCTCAATAGCAGTGAAAATTCAGGTCCTGGTCTCACCAGATTTTGTCGAAGCGAATCCTTAACGCTTACCGCCAGAGCCGCATAAAATATGGGTGAGATCAATACGAATTGCGCCGCATGATAGCCAAGCCCGTCAGTGAAGCGTCTAATCCAATTAACAGACCCGGAACCTATAAACAAAATGTGTCCCACAGTGGCCCAATCGTGGACCGCATTCCAATAAATTATGGGCGCCGCAAAAGCGGACGCCACCAGGAGCCCTAACCAAGGCTCTTTTGAAGCTAAAAAACCTCTATATTCTTTTGTCCACACCAGGAAAACAAAAACCGACATCGCCAAGAGCACGCCGGTGTACTTGCTCTGCACGGCCAAGCCCGTTGCGACGCCTATAACATCAAACCAACGGCTATCACGGGTCTTCGTCAATTTTGCCGTGGCCCATAATCCCAAGCTCCAGAAAAACACAAGCGCATTGTCGTGCATAGCGCATGACGCGCCCAGCAACGCTATCGGCGTGACATTGAACAGAGCGGCCGCGGCGGCCGCCCATCTTTTCTCATTGAAAAGAATGATTGTGGAGCGGTACACGGCGACTGTGGTTGCCAGAGAAAGGATCAGGAAGGGCAGCCTTACCACGAAGGGTGTGTTGGAGCCGAATATGAACGTAGATAAGCGTATCAGGTAAGCTACCATCCCCGAGTTGTCGAAGTACGACCAGTCAAGTCGTCTGGACCATGACCAGTAACTGCACTCATCGGGGATAAGGTTAACCTGCAAAGAAAAAAATATCCGCCACGCAAACACCAGGACTAAAGCGGATATGGACAAGATAAAAAGAAGATTCCGATTTTGCGCGCCGTCATGTTGGGTCATAGCGATTCATTGTAACTGAAGGTAAACGGGTTTACAGCGGGTCTAACGCCATCTATAACCCAAAGTCAAAAAAGCGGCCACAAAAATATTTTTCATTGCAAATACGTAAGATGGCAGCATATAATTACACTTTACGAAATTGGCAGCAACGGCTAGTTGTTAATATTACTAGAGTTATATAGTCGGCTCGATTCCATCCCTATTTATAAATCTAAGATCGTTACGAATCCGTAGTAATTTCATAAGCATACTCGATGCAATCTTTATCCTAATAGATGATCAATTACCGGCTGTGCCATGCAGCTAAAAACATTTAACGGAGAGCACCATGAGCGTAAAATATGTCTTTTCATTCCCGGAAGGAGACGGCAAGAAACAAACAGTTACTTGGCGGCAAAGGAGCCAATTTGTGCGAAATGTCGCAAATTGGGATCAACGTGCCGCCGGGGTTTGTGATCTCTACCGAAGCATGTCTGGCTTACCTTGATTCTCCAACAAAAGAACTTCCCGAAGGGCTCATGGACAGCGTTAGGGAACATATGAAAGCGCTCGAGGAGAAATCAGGGAAAAAATTCGGTGATCCCGACAATCCTCTTCTCGTTTCAGTTCGCTCCGGATCTGCTTTGTCAATGCCGGGAATGATGGACACGATCCTGAATCTTGGTCTGAATTCGTCCAGTCTCCAGGGCCTCATCAAGCAGACGAACAACGAGCGGTTCGCCTATGACGCGCATCGAAGGTTCATTCAGCTCTATGGAAAGATCGCCATGGGCGTTCCCGACAAGTTCTTCGATGAAACTCTCGAGGCGGTGAAAGTTCGCTCCGGAGCAATTTCAGATGTGGACCTGACTGTTGACGACCTGAAGGACTGTAACGAGTTGTTCCATCATGTAGTGGAAGAGCAGACTTTTCGTCCCTTCCCTGAGGATGTGTGGCAACAACTGGAAATAGCGATCAAATCAGTATTCGACTCATGGCTAGGCAAGCGCGCCGTGGATTATCGCCGCCAGTTCAACATCACCCCCGAACAAGCCAAAGGGACTGCGGTAAGCATAGTCGCCATGGTGTTCGGCAACATGGGAAATGACAGCGGCACTGGGGTAGGCTTCACACGTGACCCTGCTACCGGTGAAAACAAGATGTTCGGTGAGTATTTAACCAATGCTCAAGGGGAAGACGTGGTCGCCGGTATTCGTACTCCTAAGCCTATCCAGAGCATGGCCGAGGAGATGCCGGATCTGTACCGCCAGCTCGAAAACCTACGGGACAAGCTTGAAAAGCATTATCGTGAAGTGCAGGACTTCGAATTCACCATTGAGAGGGGCACCCTCTACTGTCTGCAAACGCGCAACGGCAAGATGAACGCCGCCGCCATGGTGAGGACCTCCGTGGAAATGGTGGAAGAGGGTCTTCTCACTAAAGAAGAATCGCTCTTGCGCATTAACCCCGAGCATCTGGAACAACTACTGTATCCCGGCTTGGATCCCAACGCCAAGGCTGAACCTCTGGCCCAGGGATTGCCTGCCTCTCCTGGAGCAGCCTCGGGCAAGTGCGTATTCGACGCCGATACTGCCGAGAAGATGGGAATGACCGGCGAAAAAGTCATTCTTGTCAGAGAGGAGACCAAACCCGAAGATATTCACGGATTTTTTGCTTCTCGAGGAATTTTGACCAGCCGAGGCGGCAAGACATCGCATGCTGCTGTGGTCGCCAGAGGTATGGGCAAACCCTGTGTCGCCGGCGCTGAAGGGATAAAAGTGGATACCCAGCACAGATGGGCGATTATCGGCGACAGAGTCCTCCACGAGGGTGACGTGATTACGATTGACGGCGCCACCGGCAATGTGTATGAAGGCGAGATTCCCACGGTGGAGCCTGACTTCAGCCCTCAACTGAACACGCTGTTGGGCTGGGCCGACGAGTTCGCAAGGCTCGGGGTCATGGCAAACGCCGACACTCCCGAAGACGCCGAGCGCGCCAGATCCTATGGAGCCGTCGGTATAGGGCTTTGTCGAACAGAACGTATGTTCAATGCGTCGGATAGATTGCCCCGTGTTATCGACATGATTCTTGCCGATACCCTGGAGGATCGCAAGAAAGCGTTGGGCAGATTGCTGCCGATCCAAAAGTCGGATTTTGCAGCAATTTTGAAGGCAATGGCCCCCCTGCCCGTGACCATACGACTTCTTGATCCCCCCATTCATGAATTCCTGCCATTCGAGAGCAAACTACTGGATCAGATTGCGGATCTCAAAGATTTGAGGCAGCATGCCCTGACCACTCAAAAACTGGTCGAGAGCTTGAAGCTTGTGGATCCGGCATTGCACGCCGATTTTGTAAAATCACACGGATCATTGCCTGGCCCGTTCGATCATGTAAGCCTCGAAGAGATTGACGCGGCTTTGGCCAAGAACGAGCTGATGCTCCAAAGGGCGCGCGTCCTAAGAGAAGTTAATCCCATGCTGGGCCATCGAGGAATTAGGCTGGGCATTTCCAATCCTGAAATATATGTTATGCAGATAACAGCCATTTTGGAAGCTACAGCGGAGTGCGTCAAAGAAGGTATCGAGGTTCACCCCGAGGTGATGATTCCCCAGGTATGTTCGGTGGAAGAACTCAAGTGGATTCGCAAATACGTAGATGAGGCCCGGAATGAGGTTGAACAGTCTTACGGCGTGAAGCTGGACTTCAAGTTCGGCACGATGATCGAAGTCGTAAGAGCCTGTGTGACCGCGGATGAATTGGCTGAAGTAACCGAATTCTTCTCGTTTGGAACCAACGACCTCACCCAGGCTACCTTCTCGTTCAGCCGTGAAGACGCCGAAAACAAGTTTCTCCCGTATTATCAACAAACAGGAGTTCTTAAGGACAACCCCTTTGAGTCCTTGGACACCAAGGGCGTGGGCGCATTGATGAAAATGGCTATCGAGAGGGGTAGAAAGACCAGACCCTCTTTGAAGATCGGCATTTGCGGCGAGCACGGCGGTCATCCGGCGTCGATTCGCTTCTGTCACCACGTCGGCTTAGACTACGTATCCTGCTCCGGTCCACGCGTGCCCATCGCACGCCTGGCAGCGGCGCACGCCACCATGATGGAGAAGAGCTACGATAAGTAAACCGGGATAGTCCGTTCAACGGCGTCCGTAAATAAGCCGGTATAGCTTAAAGACAAAAACCCGCATCTAAAGCATGCGGGTTTTTTCGTGCAATCGACGCCACCTCAGGACCAGGACGGGCGTTAAATCATTATAATGGTGACTTCCCCCCGGACACATTCCTGATCCTCCGCGTAAATCGAACACGTAAGAGTCCGACTCGTATTACCCTTCTTTATTATTCTAGCTCTCAGCGTAAGCTCACTTTCTATCGGGGTAGGTTTAAGGAACTCCACAGTCATGGCCCTGGTCCAGCCGGTGGGAAGTTCAGGGTCAGCGCTTAGATCCAAGCCCTTTTCCCGGCATTCCAGGGCAAAAGCGGTCCAGGCGGCGTGACAATCGATCAGGGTGCACGCTACGCCTCCATTGAGGAAACCCGGGTAGGAGCAATAATGTGGCTGGGGAGTCCAGTGGCTTACGCCTTCATCGCCCGCCAACAAAGTCTTGAGTCGCATGCCGCTGTGATTATCTGCTCCGCACCCGTAGCAATTCCGGATGGGCGAACGCTTGTCTATCAAGTCCTGTAACGGGATCTGTTTGTCCATCGTTATCTCCCAATAGCTATTGGTGTAAGTTACAGGGCGCCGCAATAGGGCCGGGGAATCATGAACGCGCCTCGGTTTGAAATGAGTCCGCTTCGGTCGCGGACCGTCAACTCCCCGAAGGCTTAGAGGGCTTCAATACGCATATTGCGGAGTCCTTTTCCAGTATGCGCGCTATAGGAAAAGCCTTGACGACATCATATCCGGGCAAAGGTCCCATAGTGATAACAAAATTTTCGCGAAAGACCCACCACCAGCTTCTGTCCGAACCGGAATTATAGCTTTTGTCGTAGCAGTGATATCCGTTGAATTCAAATCCCCCGTCAAAATCGCACGGCTGTGTGTGGAGTTCGTTGATTACATAATCTTGGGCTTTAAGAATGGTCCTTTTGGTTTCCATGAAATCATGGACAGCGACCAGCGTGATTCCCCCAAGTATAACCAGCGCAATAGCGGAGACGGCGATTGCCCGCCGGTCCTCCACGACCTCCGCGCCCTTGAGATAGGCGCACGAGAGCCACAGGACAAGCAGTATGACCAGCGGGATAAGATACCTGTCATGGAAACCGGTGATGCCGATGATGCCCCAATAAATGACGCTACACGCCAGAGTCAGACTGGATACAAAAGTAAAAGGGCAATCTTGATTCTTCAGATAGGAAGACACCAGGTCAACACAGAATTTTATGGCGCTATAAACCAGCACAATTCCCGAGATCACGGATACATAGACGATCAAGTAATAGAGGGTAGCCGGCAGTGTGACAGTCCGTTGAATCCCGAGAACGTACGTATCCTTCAACAATATTGGGCCGATACCAAAGTCGAATATTACATTTCGGTGGAGGGTCACCGGTGGGTGGATTGTTCCTAAAATGATACCAAGCTCGAATAGGACGAAAAACACCGTTGCGCCGACTACTGCGACGCGCAGCAGTCTGACTTTGGCGAATCTTCTGTAACCGGCCGCAACCAAAGGAAACAGGAAGAAGCTCGTGTATCCTATTCCCACCAAGATGAATAATGAAAACAAGCGAGTAAGATAATTTTCTAAGCCCATCTTCATCGGAATTGCGATTATGTTCCGTATGACATCGTGTTCCGTCAACGGAGTGCTGCCCACTTCGTGCAAAAAGAATTCGTAAATCAGCCAGGGCACTATGCTTATGAAGACTGTGAGCAAAGCAATTTTCGCCACTCCCATGCGCCGGCCTTTAGGGTGCAAAACGCTTGCGAGCAGCAGGCCGAGAGGAAGCACAATTCCGATTTGCCTGGTTAATATAGACATAAGCGAGAAGACTAACCCAACAATAAGGAGCGCGGGTTGATTGTTCTCGACGCCCAGATAGACGAATAGAACAGCGAAGCTCAGCAACGACGCAAAGGTCACGTCCGTCATGAAAGAAAAGCTCTCCGCCATGAACAGCGGGTTGAGAACCACGGTAAGGGCCCCGGTCAACGCAATTCGCGAGGACACTCCCGCCAGAAGAAGTAGCTGAAAGATGCCAAGAGATCCAATAATTCCGATGAATATGACCGATAATCTTAGATTGGTTAAGGAAAAACCGGTGATTGAGGTGAAGAGTTTCCCCCACAACACGTGGACTATCGCTGAAGGCCCCCCGGGCCCCCAGCCTGTGGCTATCATCTTGCCGTGTTCGAGCCCTTCAAAGATTTTTACAAAGCTCCAGTCATCATTAACCATGAACTCGCCTCGGGGGTCGATAAAAGATACCGCAACCGCCCAGACCAGTAAAATGACTATGGCTCCTTTCCAAAATGAGCCGGGAATTCCTGTCTCCGCCTGCTCAGGTAACACGCCTGCTTTCTTCTCAGATTGACCCAATTTTACCTATCAATAATTAATTGGGGCGCGATCCTATTCCGAACCGCGCCCCCGAGATGACTGCATACTATGCTCGGCCTACAAGTGGTTAAAAATGTTCCTCTTCTACTTCTTTTCCGCAAAGTAGCCAGGAGCTTCGTGGGGAAAAATAGCGTGGATCAATATTTCCTCGTCGGTCAGACCCGGGAGCTTTTTCTCCAATTCCCCCCACATGGGCGACAGCAACTCCGCCGGTCGGACGGTAACTTGCTTTTCGCCTTTCAGCACTCGATCCTGCAGCTCTTTATTCACAGGCGCAGGAGTTTCTCCGTACAACCCTCTTAATAGATTGGCGGTGTGATTGGCTATTATCTTGTACCGACCTAGCAGCACGTTAAATGTGGCCTGCGAAACCACGATTTGAGATGTGGGTGTGACCAGCGGTATCCAACCCAAATCCTCACGGACTTTAGGTATTTCTTCCACTATCTCCTTAAGGCGATTAAGAGCGTTTTGCTGTCTAAGCTGGCTGGAAAGGTTGGACATAACTCCGCCGGGAATCTGGGTAACCAACATCTTACAATCTACTCCGCTGTACGGCGCTTCGAATTCGCTGTACAGGGACCTCATCGTCTTGGCTTCTTCGGCGGCGAGAGTCAGTTTCTGGAGGTCGCATCCGGTTTCATAGCCGAATCTGTGCAAAGCGTGGACCAGAGACTCGCTGCATGGATGCCCCGTTCCGCCGGCAAACGGGCTGAGCACTGAATCTATCATGTCGCAGCCCGCCTCGGCTGCTTTAAGAGCGGACATCATTCCCATTCCGCAATTGTCGTGAGTATGCAAATGGATGGGCACGCTGACGGCCTTTTTGAGACTGGTGACAAGCTCAAAGGTGGTGTATGGGTCAATCAATCCGGCCATATCTTTGATGCAAATTTGGTCAACCCCTTTATCTTCGAGTTGCCTGGCCTTGGATACGAATTTCTCTATGGTGTGGACCGGGCTGATGGTATAGCAAACAGCGCCTTCGGCGGTCTTACCTTCTTCTTTAACCGCCTTGATGACCGCTTCGTGGTTGCGCATGTCATCAAGGGCGTCGAAAATCCTAAAAACATCAATTCCGTTACGCGCAGCGACATGGACAAATTTGAATACCACGTCGTCCGGAAAGTTGGAATATGCCACGAGATTCTGACCGCGTATGAGCATCATGCTCTTGACGTTCGGCATCGCAGCCTTGAGGATTCTGGCCCTCTCCCACGGGTCTTCCCTCAGATAGCGCACGCAGACGTCGAACGTCGCACCGCCCCAGGTCTCGGCCCCGTATATTCCCGAGTCCGCCAGCTTACGAGCAACCTTCAGCAAATCCTCCAACTTGATACGTGTGGCGACTTTGCTTTGAGAGCCGTCTCGTAAGGTTATATCGAAAATTTTGACTTGCTTGGCGCTTCCGCAGTTCATCCCGACCTCCACCTTTTGTTACAAATGCTCAACGCCTAGGTTGGCGCTGTGTGTCGTGCCGGCGTTCCATCCAGTTCCTGGGTGGTTTGGCGGCATATCGCGTCTTCCGTGCTCAGTTGCGCACATTCCATAGTGCACCAGCATTATTCTGCGCACAACACTTTTCTTTCACCTCTAGTGTTCATTGGGTTATCCGCGCCGAACGTCTGGCTTATATTGTCGTTTCAAGCCCCGACAAAGACGCCCTTGCATGTTATTACCAGTGAAACAATTTCCTGCCCGCGAGTCAATGAATGAACACAAGATCACTAGGCTGAACCTTTGTCTCATAAAGTCGCTGCCACTACAACTATTAAATTGGAACGGTAATAGCCGGTAGATTATTGAGATCAGAGTTGGCGCCGAAGCCGTGTTAGCTTCTGAATTGGCTTTAATGATAAGAGCTTTCATGGAGGCGTCGGCTCAAAAGCTATCCTCTAACGGTGCCATTTCACCGGGCTGAACCTCTGTCTTGCCGGACCTTTCACCCCTGTGAACTATTGCGAGTTTCTTTTCGCAACGGACCATGGCTTTTGCTCCGCAAAAGGCCGAGACACCGATCCAGCTTCGCCGGGTCAGTGTTGATGTTGGCCACAAGTTAGCATCGCTGTTTACGGAGCTAAGTGCTGGATTTCATAAATACGGTGTACTGAAATACTCGGTTTCCTAGATTCGTTCGCACATTATCGCGGAGTGTACTCGAAAGCTTCTGCGACAGTCGAAATTCCCCGGCGCCTTGAAGGATTCCTGCAGACGCGGAGTAGAGGCGGGGTTTACCCTCCCTACAAGGTCAACGCCGGCGTCATATCCCGGCTAAATGGGTGACCGAATTTAAGAATGGCCTGCTAAGGACATAATCGATTGCGCAAAAGCCCCCTTCAGGGCGCCACTTTTTAGATTCAAGAGTTTTGTGACCGATCCTATCCTCCTGCTACCACCCTAGACGAGTCGTTCGTTCCTTTGAGTGGGAACCTCCGACACACAAAAGCCCGTTCGTCCTCCAGGCTCGATATAAGGCCGTTGAGCCTCTCATTTCTTAGGGTTGCCAAGATTTCTCTGAATACCGGTCCCGGTTTGTACCCCATTTCCAGCAAGTCCCGCCCGGTGAGGATCGGCTTTACGTGCCTGTAACTATTGATGTGCCGTGAGATCGCCATTCTCGACTCGTCGCGTCCCGTCTTGGCCATCATGAACAATAACGATTCCATGCTCAGACCTCTGAGCTTATCCGTGATTTCACTCGGCTGCACAAGCATGTTGCGCGCCATCAACGATAAGACGTACCTGAGCAACGTGCGATCGTGGATTAGGCGCCGTATAAGCGCCGGCAATACGGAAAGCCGTTCCATCACGCTGTGAAGCTCGTCGTCGGTCAAGGGGTCGGTAAGGGCCAAAAGATAGACGACCCAGCTATCTATTTTGTCCTTGAGCGCTTGATACTTCCACCAGGAGAGGACACCTGAAACCGCCTCGGACAGCTCCAACGATTTATTATTGAAGTTCAACGCCGGATGAACGGCTTGCGGAATTCCGTATGCCGCCATCAACGACAAAGCCGGCAGAGGATTTCTTTCATTCAAAATATATATGAATTCGTTCAGTAAACGCTTTCCTTCGACCTTATCAAAAAATTTCATTCTGCACGCCGTCTTGAGCAAACTCAATGTGTGCTTCGCTAAAGCGAATCCGAACCTGCTACTGAAGCGGATCGCTCTCAAGATTCTCGTCGGGTCTTCGACAAAAGCCAAGTTATGAAGCACGCGTATTGTCTTCTCTTTTATATCCCTGGATCCACCGAAGAAATCGATCAGCTTGCCGAAAGTTCCCGGATCCAGGCTGACGGCCAGGGTATTAATGGTGAAGTCACGTCTGTATAGGTCCCTTTTTATCGAGCTCAGCTCTACGATCGGAAGCGCGCCGGGGCTAGAATAGGTACTCATGCCGAGCCGTAGCCACATCCACCTTGAACCCGTCATCAAACAACAGGACTGCCGTCCCGAATTTTTCATGATCACGGACCCTGCAACCTTGAAACTCGTTGGCAAGCTCTTTTGAGAAGGGTATTCCCTTCCCTTCCACGACCAAGTCTATGTCCAGATTGTAGTTCCTCAACATCAAGTCTCGGACGGCTCCTCCTACGACGTACACTTGTTCGTCCCGTCTCAGCGCTATCTGCCCGGCTGTTCTCAGAAACGTCATTACGCGCTGGGGGAGTCGCTCATCCATCAATCTCTTTACGCTCTTGTTCCGGACCCGTGCCGACGGAAACTCCTCCGGACCCGCTGAATCGCTTGTCTTGGGCAGACTCAAGTGTTCCAAGAGATCACTTCGGCTGATCACGCCGACCAACTGGCCGTCTCTCAGGACGGGGATCAACCTGTGGCGACCATCCACGGTCAGCCGAAGAACGCGCGCTATCGGATCGTCGGACAGGGCAAACGCAATCCCCGGGTTCATGTACTCATAAACAGGTTCCTTCTGCAAACCGTGATGGAGAGCTTTTTCTACTGAATTGCGATGAACTATCCCCAATACCGAACCGTTCTGCATAACCGGTAACGAGCTGATTTGATATCTGCTCAACAGTTCGCCGGCCTCTGCAATCGTTTGATTTGCCCTTACGGTGTAAACGGGTCGGCTCATGATTTCCCCGGCCAAGCGCTTAGGGTGAATCTTCTCGCGAAGAAGCGAGACCAGGCGGTCTTTCGCCTCATACAAGGTCATGTTCCGTATGGTGGCGCTTGCGGCGGACGGGTGCCCTCCGCCGCCGAATTCGAAGGCGATGTCCCCGCAGTTCACCTCGTCAACGCTGCTTCGGGCTATCAAATGTAGCCTGTCCTCCATCCTGATCACTGCGAAGATAGCCCGCAAATTCTCAATGTCACGGTATTTGTGAACTAAGATCGCAAGATCGCCCACGTATCCTTCAGCGCTCGCCGTGGTTACAACGATCTCTATTCCGCCCAGAGTCACCGTCTCGGATTCCTCGATCAATTGATGCAGCACTTCAATTTGACCCCTGTTCAAATCGCTGGGCATCACGTTGGCGACCACATTTAGGTTCGCGCCCTGTTCGAGCAGCCAAGACGCCGCTTCAAGGTCCTCCGGAGTTGTCGAGGAAAACGTAAAGGAGCCGGTATCCTCATAGAGGCCAAGGGCCATGATAGTCGCCTCCTCGGAATTGAGTTCCAGGCCGCGATTCCTTATTTCATGAATTAGCAGAGTTACGGTGGCTCCCACATCTCGGACCACTTCCATCTGGCCCTTGACGTCATCGATGGAATCCGGATGATGGTCATATATGTCTATTTGTATGTCCCGGGACGAAACCAGTTCGGCGAAGCGGCCGATCCTGTGCTTTTGTCTGGTGTCCACTAATATGAGTCGATCCACTTGGTCGAGATCAATATCTTTGGCGCGTTCTATGGACAGTATGTAAACCGCCGAGGCTATGAAAAAATCTCTCAAGTGCTTTTCTTGGGACCCTGGAAAAGCCATTACAGCATCGGGATACAGTTTCTGAGCAGCAACCATTGAAGCAAAAGCGTCAAAATCCGCGTTTACGTGGGTAGTGATTACTTCCATTTATCCATCCGATTCGACATATGTTCCTGGCTCGTCCAAAGCTTAAAATCCATAATAACAATATAATCCGCGCCGGCAAAAAAGATTCGAGCTATCGCCGCATTTATGGGCGCTTGCCGGAGCCTCATGAACCCGAACAAATGACGTTTGCCCCGGTTTCGGACAGCTCCGCCTCGTGTGGCTCACCAATAACGCTTACGGCCGACAATAATTTATTGATCACACGGTTAGGCGCGACTATAATCGGCAGTTGTGTTTATGCGGTCGGTCAATAAAATGGAAAAGAGGTCTGATCTGAAGTACTTATCTCTCACCATTGTGTTGCTTTTGGCGTTTGGGAGTTCGAGGCCGGCTTTGTGTAGTTTTGACGCAACGGGCTGGACGCGTTATCGACAAGTGGCGGAGAATTCCGATGCTCACGACGGGTACGTCGCCATAATGATCGACTCGGAATTGATGGAAAAATGCCGTCCGGATCTGGCCGACTTGAGAGTCTCGACTGATGACGGGCACGTGGTTCCCGTCACCCTTGTTTATGAAAATGACAACGCTCTTCCCGAACAGCTACCGGCCAAAGTCTTTCGCGTTACGAAGATACCGGGGAAATGGACGGACGTATGGGTGGATAAGGGCGCGAAAGTCCTCACAAGCGAACTGACGATTCAGACTCCATCCAAGGGCTTCGTCAAGAGGATCGAGGTCAGGGGTTCCGATAACACCAAGGATTATTATATCGTTAGCATGGACGGCCTTATAGCGGATGTGCAGTCAGCCCCGGCTTTTTCATGCCTATCGGTCAAGCTTCCTAAGAATAACTTCCAATACCTCCACATACGAATAATTGATGGCGATTCGATCCCTCTGAAGATAGATGGCGTATCCTGTAACGCGCCCGTTGACGCGCGGACGTTACTCAAAACTCAAGATATCAGATTGATTGAAAAGCGGACGGATCCAAGCAATGGGACCACCGTTTCGGTTGCGGATCTTGGCGAAAAGCGTTTCCCCCTAGCACAGCTTCGATTCTCAAGCCGCCAAAAGGATTTTGCAAAAAGAGTCCAGGTCTTGAGTTCCGAACTCGCCTGCGGAAGCCGGATGGACGGGTTTGTACGATGGGACCACCTACCGTCTGCGCGGTGATGAGGCCTTGATGGAGCGAGTCACTTTTGATTTGAAACCGCAATCATCCAGGTACGTAAAAATGGAATTTAGCGGCGGCTCAAAGGAGCCGTTGCAGATAGACAAGCTTGAGGCCTGGTCGATAACGCCGTTATTGGTATTCGATTACAAAAAAGGACAAAGCTATCAATTATTTTACGGGAACCCTAAAGCTGTAGCTCAAGGCGGAGGTCCGGGACTGCAGAACGTTAACAAGTTGCTTTCTTCGTGCCCTGCTCTTGGCCTTGGCGAAGAATTGAAGCCGGTGGCCGTTAAGGCGCCGGTCAACCAGCCCGGCGCCGCAACAGTCCAGCGCAAGCAAGGTTGGAAAGGCAGTCGGTATCGGTATGCTTCTGATCGGACTAGTCCTTCTCTTCAGCTTCATGCTTCGGGCAAGGTCACTTCGCAGAGAAAGGCGCGGGATGCGATTGAGGATGTTGGACCCGAAATCGAAAGGGTACTAAGGACGATTTTTCGCAACTGAGGTCGTATCTTCACGTGGCTTGTACGGAGGTCTGAGGAAGCGCTTTTGGTGGGACAGGCGTCTCGCCTGTCGAGGAAGGACGGGCAAGGCGCCGGTGGCGCCAATCGTTGCAGTACGGTTCCATATTCAGGAAACCACGCGCTAAGGATTGATTGATCGGGACGTCAGGAAATTTCTTCCCATAGGCTGAACGTCATTCTCGTGCTCCCGATGATAATCTCGTCTCCGTCTTTTAGCTGCTTCTGGGTGCTGACCGGTTCCCTATTTACCTCGGGTTTCTTGAGACCTTCTGCGTAAGCGATATAGAAGCCGTTGGGTCTTTTGTTGATAATAGCGGCTGTTTTGCCCACCAAGAACCCACTGCACTTTATGTCTACGTCGTCTCCTCTGCCCAGTTTCGTCAGATTCTTGTTCAGATCAATGATCTGAGGAGTCCCTCCGGAAATTATTGTAACAGAACCGAACAACTGCACTCTTTTCGGCCGCTGCGCATCTTCCGGATTGGCGCCTTTTTCGGCGGCTTGTTTGGCCAACAGTTCTTGTTGCGCCTTGGTGTCGAGGACGATCGTATCTCTAAACGCCGACTGGGGCTTCTTATCGTTCTCGTCCTTGCTGCGCGCCGGGCGCTCCGATTCGGGGCGAATATCTATTAAATCAAGTGAATGCTTGCCGATCGTTATGACGTCACCGTCATATATTCTTTCGTGGGTAATTTTCTTTTCATTAACAAAAGTCCCGTTAAGGGAATCCTCGTCTGTAATCACGAAAAAGTTGGGTTCTTCCAGTCGATCCGGCAATGATGACCGGAAACCGCCATGTTATCGATAATGATATCATTATCATCTCTCCTGCCGATTACGACTGGAGTTTTGTCAAAAGTGTACTCTTGCAGCGTCGTATCCTGAAACTTCAGGATCAGCTTAAACATTGACGTCCTCCAAGCATCTTGCTTATGTTAACTAGAGCTCTCTTTCTTACTCTCAGACCGACCATTGTCTTGACCAAAGACTGTTACGACCAGAGTAACATTGTCCGGTCCCCCGCGGTCGTTGACTTGATTTACGATTCCGTCAAGGGTTTCCTGTCCCAAATCGCCCTTCGACACTTCCGCCAGAATCTCCTCATCCGACATCACCGCGGTTAGCCCGTCAGTGCACAGAACGAAAATGTCTCCAGGTAGGACGGACATTTCGTCCATGTGGATTCGAATTTTGCTGTCCACCCCTATGACCGAAGAAAGTATGTGTCTCAGTTGGGATTCCCGGGCCTCCTCGCAACTCATGATTCCCCTCTCGACCTGATCCTCCGCCAAAGTATGGTCCTTGGAGATCTGTTCGATAGTGTTGTTCCGAATGAGATAGATTCGACTGTCACCAACGTTTATCATGGACACGGTAAAGTCGTGGATGGCCATTCCGGTCAGCGTACATCCCATTCCGCCAAATTGTGCGCCTTCTTTGGCTTTTTCCAGCACGATCCTGTTCGCCAACAGCGCCGCTTGCCTGAGGAGGTTGGCCTCAAACGTGAAGCTCTGGTCAAAGCCGTCTATAATATTCTGACTTTCCGGACTTTCTTGACAATGAGTCTTGTAAAACTCCGAAATGGTTTCCATTGCCAGGCGAGAGGCGACCTCTCCGGCCTTGTGGCCTCCCATGCCGTCCAGCACCAAAACCAGCCGGTTGTCAGGATCTATATAGTAGCAGTCCTCATTTGTGGACCTCTGTTTTCCCACATCGGTTTGGGCCCAAGATTTGACAAGCACATGGTCTCCAGTCTAAAAAGTGATAAATTTAATGTTGAACTTTAAGGATTATCTTGATCGATCAAGCCCGCCTACTCCATAACAAATCAGGCTGAATTTAGCGGATTTTAGGAAGAAAAGCAAGAAGTATCGCGAGGGTAAGCGTTCACTCTTCCGCGGGAAATTCTTTTGCCTCGTTCGCAATTGCGCTCCGGCGTCTCAACTCCTCGGCAGTGAATCGAAAAAGGAATTTCCGCGCTCGGGCGCCACGACTCAATATATGATGGCTATGACTAAAAGCCATTGATTTCTAGGAGTAATAGATATAAGCTACAACCTTTCCGAGAGGCGCCGGAGGCTGAGCATGTCCTGTTTTGAGAAGAAAAAACCGAATAAAGGAATCAAATTTGCGCTTTTGTTGTTGTCAGCCTACCTTGCGTTGGGGTGTGGATGCCAGGAGGTTGACACAGTCAAAAGAGAAGTAATCAAGGCGATTGACACCAAACTTCTGAGGAAGAAAAATCCTTTCACTCCATGGGATGGGATCACCATCAGGACTGCCTCACTTTACCAAAGCGCCAACTTCAACTCTGAAGTAATATGTAAACTACCTGCGGAAACCCATGTGAATGTGCTCGACAAAGCGGGAGAGTTTCACAAGGTCCGAACCCCGGACGGCAAGGAAGGCTATGTCGAGTGGAAAGTCGTCGGCGGAGAAGATATCTTACAGAAAACCGCTGACCTGAGACGGTCCATCGAAGGCATGCCCCCACAAGGAGAAGGGGTGATTAAAACTAAAGCCTATTTCCGGCTTGAGCCCGGCCGCAATCACCAGGTCATGGAGATATTGCCTCCGGGGAAAAAATTCGAGCTATACCAACGTGTGGTAACGGTAAGATCAGGCCCGCAAAACGACAAAATCGCTTACAGGGGCAAGGGAGGTCCTGTGGCCGCGGAAGAGCCGGCCGGGCATGAGGATGGCTCTGAAGATTTAAAGAAAGACGTCTGGTATAAGGTAAAGCTCGAGGACGGCCGAGTCGGTTTCGTTTACACTCACAACATTGCTTTAAGCCCACCCGAAGACATTGCCAGGCAAGTGCCTGGTATGAGGATTATGGCCTGGCGGCCCGTAAACAACACTGACGACCCGGACCTTGGAACGAAAAACAACTTTGTCGTCGCTTGCTCCCCCATTGACAAGGACCCTGGCTGCGATTATACGAGACTATTTTTCATGAGCTGGTCAACGCGCTCGAAAAAGCGCGGGGTCGCCTGGCAGACTAAAATCAGTGGACTCTTGCCGATAACCAATTACCACTCCGAAGGCAAACCCGGATTCAGCGTCCGGTCGCTTCACCCTACCAAGAAAGACAAGTTGATCCTGCAAAATTACGTGCTTGCCAAAGGATCGATCAAGAAAGTGAGCGAAGAAGAAATGCCCAATACGGGCGACTTGCATTGAGCGTCAATCACCCACTGTCGGAGCTTCCTGATAGATGGTCAGGGGAACGTACCCGAACAGGGAAGCCAGCAGGTTTTGTGGAAAAGGGGTCAGCATACGGTTATATAACCTTGCTATATTATTGTACCGTTTCTTGCTGTCACGTATGCGGTGAGAAGCTCTCGCGATAGCCTTCCATTGGCCTACGAAGGACGGATGGTTTTCCAATTTGAAATTGGATTTGGCCAATTTCTCGATTTGCAGGAGATAAGCGTCGGTCTCGTTCACTGAGGACACCAGAGCGTTCAGATCCTGAGTCCGCATGGAAATCCCGCGAGCTTCGAGCAGGCCTGAAGCCAGTTTACCTTGTCCCGGCTCATATCCTTTTACAGTCTCCAGCAGGGTCGGAATCAGATCATTGCGATTGTTTGCGGCCCGAGCAAAGCTATCCCACTCAGCCCTCGCTTCAAGCCTCACTTCATTTAGCACAGGTCTCATGCTAATGAATGAGACTACAATCAAGAACAGAAAAGCCGCTAGAAACGAAAAGCTGATTTCAACCAGCCTTTGGGAAGTCATTCTTGCTCCGGGTAGGATCGATCGTAATTGAATGTAAATCTCAATGCAGCGAAGCGCGAGATCGAGACTTTTCGCGATAGGCGCCCAAGGCCCGTTTTAGATCCCTCCACCATGTTTAGCCGGTCCCCTTTGCAAGCGATTCCAGTTGTCGCAACCGGTTCTCATCTTCCCCGTCCTGGAGGACGATAGAACGCAATCTTCCGCACTGTTCAGGAAACGATCCCTGGAGGTCTTGTGGAAATCCGGTTATAATAATCGCATGTTTTTGACTTGTTTCCACTAAGCTTCTCATCGGAGCCACCGGGCTGCGCAACAACTAAAAATCCTGATTCCATCAGGTTGAACCCGCTATGGCGTTTATGCTACCGTGCGCTTCTCCGGCTTTGTTGACAACCGGATTGCCAATGCTTTTAATAAACCATGCCGGATAAAAATAAAAGGAGAACTCCATGTCCATAAAGACCGATCGTAGGCAGTTCCTCAAAACGGGACTGATCACCACTGCGACCGTGTTCACGGCAGGTCCTGGAATTTTGCTTAATTGTTCAAGAGTTTTCGCTGACGAATCGCCGACCAATACCTACCCCGATGTCGTGGTTTCCCGAGGACATGATCCTGAGGCCATAACGACCGCAGCCGTGGAGGCCCTTGGAGGAATCAAACGGTTTGTGAAACCTGGAAACAAAGTCGTAATCAAACCCAATATGAGTTTTGCGGCAGGGCCCACGGCCGCCTGCAACACGCATCCCGCGGTAGTCAAGCAGGTTGCAAAAATGTGCGCCGAAGCAGGGGCCTCTCGTATTTCCATCCTTGACAATGTGTTGCACAACCCGAGCGAGTGCCTGTCAAAATCCCAAATACCCGAGGCCTGCAAAGACATAAGTAATGTGAGCGTAAACACCATTAAGGGCGAGCGGCTATTCAAAGAGACGCCGGTAAAAGACGGCAAGGCCCTCAAGGCCATGAAAGTGGCCTCGGAAGTCCTCGACGCAGACGTGCTCATAGCGGTTCCGGTTGGGAAATCACATTCAAGCGCGGCTGTAAGCTTGTCCATGAAGGGTATGATGGGCCTGATTTTTGACAGAAGCGTATTCCATCGTATGGACCTTCACGAGACTATCGTTGACATGGTTACCGTGCTCAAACCCCATCTTGTGGTGATTGACGGAACTAGGATACTCAGCACAGGCGGACCCCAAGGTCCCGGAAAAGTGATTCCCTTAAATTTGGTGGTGGCGTCAGCGGATATGGTGGCTGCGGACGCGCAAATGGTGGCCCTAGGGACTTGGTACGGAAAGACATTCGAACCGAGTCAAGTGCGCCATATCAACATCGCGGCGAAAAGAGGGCTTGGTTCTCTTGAGCTGAGCAAACTGAATATCAAGAACGTAACTGCATGATGAGATTCCAAAGAATATCCCAGTTCATCACGTTATCAATCTTCTTGTGGCTCTTGTATACTGCGGCTTATCCTTTCCAGGAGGGGATGGTCGCGGACTTGTTTCTGCGGCTGGATCCCCTGGCTTCACTCGGGACCATCGTTGCAACGCGAACCTTGGCGTCAGCGCTCATACCGGGTCTGCTGACGCTGGGGTTGACACTCGTGATCGGGCGTTTCTTCTGCGGACACGTTTGTCCTCTAGGAACAACGTTAGACCTCTTGGAACGAGCGGTTCTGGGGAGACGACGCCCGACCGCCGGCAACAACAAGTACCGAGAGCGCGAGTAACCACAGGTGGTGGAAATATGCTTTGCTGGCCGTTATAATCGGAGCCGCCATCGGGGGAGTCTCACTGGTCCATTTGGGGTCGCCGCTTTCCATAGCGACGAGAATCTATGGTTTGGTTTTCTTCCCGATTGTTTCGCTTGTCTCGGATATCGGCCTTCAGTTTTTGACGCCTTTCCTGGCCAAAGTGAGGCTGTACAACCTTGCGTACCTGGACGTGCCGCAACGCGCGTTCGCGACCAACGCGCTTGTCGCGGCTTTTTTGGTCGTGTTGGTGTGCGCGGCTTATTTTCAGCCCCGCTATTGGTGCAGGAACCTCTGCCCAGCCGGCGCCTTGATGGGTCTGTTTTCAAGGAAAGCTATAATAGCCAGAAGAGTAAATGACGCTTGCACCGATTGCGGGCGTTGCATCAGAGGGTGCCCTATGGGAGCCATCTGCGATGACCCGAAGGTCACCGCAAAAGCTGAATGTATCGCGTGCGAGAAATGCCGGGAGGTCTGCCCGGTTTCAGCGATAGAGTTTGCTCCTAGTGCGAAAAATCTGAACGTAGCCCCCCGGACCGACCTTACGAGACGAGGGGTGATGTTGAGCCTGGGCGCCGGATTGCTGGGAGCTGGAGCTCTTCACACTAACATCCACCAGGCGAGGACCGGGGGCAAAGAAAAATTTCTCACCGATCCTGACCTTCTTCGCCCGCCTGGAGCCGTGCCCGAAGCCGAGTTCCTGGATAAGTGCATGCGATGCGGCGAATGTATGAAAGCTTGCCCGACTAATACGTTGCAGCCCATATGGTTTCAGGCTGGATTGGAGGGGATTTTTTCCCCCGTGCTGCTTACCAGATTCGCCGCTTGCGCTACAAGTTGCAACGTTTGTGGCCAGGTTTGCCCTACAGGAGCCATTAGAAATCTCCCACTATTGGAAAAAAATCATGCCAAGATCGGCTCTGCATGGATAAATAGACGCAACTGTCTTGTTTGGGAACAAGACAAAAAATGCTTGGTTTGTGATGAGGTGTGCCCGTATAATGCAGTTTCATTCCGACCAGTACCCGGGCTAAACAACCCCGCGCCGTTCGCGGAGGAAAATAGATGTACAGGTTGCGGTTGGTGCGAAAGCAAGTGTCCCGTAAACGGGGCTTCCGCTATCAGAGTCAACGTCATCGGGGAGGTTCGCTTATCCACGGGGTCTTACGTGGAAAAGGCCCGCGAATCCGGTTTTCTATTTAAGCCGAAAGACAAAGCCCCGGAGGGCCTTGCGCCTGGAACCTTCGATGCGCCGGGAGACGATAGTCGGACAGATTATCCCGAGTCTAAAGACACATCCGTTCCGCCGGGATTCACTACCAAATAGCACTGACAAACGTTGAGAAATATGATATATTTCTTGCCTCCGGTAGTGTCTCAAGGATAAGAGAGTTAGATCGAGCGGGCTGGTCCGGTCCAGGTTTCATTGGATTGCAACGGGAAGATTATGAGCGATCCCCAGAATGTCAACGGCAACATAAACCGCTTGATGCAAGAGGCGGAATTTTACGAGCAGCAGGGTCTTTTTGACCAAGCGGTAGTCGTATATCGCAATGTTCTAAAGAAGGAGCCTGATAACAGGAAGGCTCAAGCCAAAGTTGTAGAAATTCAGTTCAGTAGAAAAGCTTCCGACCCCGCCGCGGCGAACACCACGACATCCGAAGAGGAGTTGTCACCACGCTTGGCTCTTGACCTTGGGATCGCCTATATGGGGATGCACCTTTATCTCGAGGCCTTGGAAGAGTTCCGAAAGGCTCTGAAACCGTCCCCTGTTTTCCGGTTGGAAATCTTAAGGTATACGGCTATTTGTCTCATACACGTCGCAGACTATAGTCAAGCGGAAACCATTCTTGGCCACATCTTGCAGGATCGATCCGCTACCCTGGCGGAGAAGTGCGACATTGTCACCGAAATTCTAAATACCTTTGTTTTGACGGGCGCTAGAGCCAGAGCCAAGAGAATCGCTCAAGCTCTAAACGAAGCTCAAAAGGAGCTTGTGGCCGATTGTCAGGACCTGTTGCGGGAAACAGATGACCTGGAAAGCCCTGACCAAGAACATGAGCTGATAGTCGAGGACACAGAAACGGGCTTGGTTTATACCGAACCGATAGTGGAAGAACCCACGGAAGACGTCGGAAAAACCAAAGACTTGGCCGAGTCCATCGCTTTCAAGACGTCGGTCAGCTATTCGACCGACAGCAAGACATGGAGGGAGGGAACGTCTTCCCATCTTTCCGACAGATGGGCCGTGGTCCATTTGCCGGAACAAATGAAACCAGGAGAATCCCTGGTCCTTCAAATTACTCTCCCCATAGGCGACAGCACTGAAAAGGTCTGGGTAATCGCTAAAATTGCTTCCAAGACACCTGCGGAGAGTATCGACGGCGCCTGGATTGATTTCGTTTCTTTCCTTCCCGGTGGCGAAGCGATTCTGAAGAACTTCATCGAAGAAATGCTCAATCCACCCGCCCCTGTTCCGGATAACGAGGCCAATCAGTCGTCCCAGGAACCGGTCAGTGTTTTTGCCGCCTTGGAAGAGGAGGCGATCAAAGCCTTTGAAATGGAAATGCTCGCCGCTCCGGCCAAAGAACCTCCTAAGGAGCTTCCGCAGCCGACTCCTAAGATTAAGCCTCCTATACGCAAATCGGAACCCAAGCAACCCGAATCCACCGTCGAGCAGCCTCTAAGAATCCGATTTGCCTGCGAATGCGGACAAGTGCACGTGGTCCCGATGAGCAGTGTCGGCAGAAAAGGCAAATGCGGCGCTTGCGGAAGAGATATGACGGTGCCTGTTGTGGACATGAGGCCGGACAGCCTGTCGGGGACTCTAATCGGGAAGATCGTCGGCGGTTGCCGTTTGCTGTACAAGATCGGCGGAGGCGGAATGGGCGGGGTTTTTCGTGGACATCATATAGCCCTGGATATTCCGGTTGCGGTTAAAATTCTCCATTCCCATTTGGCCGAAAAAGACCCCGTGTTTATCAAACGATTCATCAGAGAGGCTCGCTCAGCGGCCAAGCTTCAGCACCCCAACATAGTGGGCGTGATGAACGTGGGGTTCGAAAGCGGACTCCATTTCCTGGTCATGCCGTATGTTGGAGGCGGCAGCGCCGCATACATGCTCGCCAGGCACGGGCGTTTCCGCCTTGAGAAATCGCTGCACGTGGCTATTGATATAGCTAGGGCGCTGACGGTAGCCGAGGAACAAGGCATGCTCCACCGGGACATAAAACCCGCCAACATTCTGTTTACCCCCAAGGGAGACGCCATGTTGGCAGATCTGGGTCTTGCGAAAAATTTCCTTGATTCACAGGATTCCGGGATCACCCAGAGTGGCATCGCTTGCGGAACCCCACTTTATTTTTCTCCGGAGCAAGCCAAAGGCGCACCCAACATGGATATCAGATCCGATATCTATTCCCTGGGCATAACTATATACCATCTGCTGGAAGGATCGCCCCCATTCAAGGGTGAATCGGCTTACGTCATTTTCCAGAAGCATGTCCACGAACCTCTCCCGCCATTCAAAGAAGCAGACCCGCCGGTCCCTGAACTAGTGTTTATGCTCCTACAGAAAATGACCGCCAAAGATCCAAGGGATCGTTATGCTTCGGCTCAAGATTTGCTGGAAGCGTTGGAAAAATTGCGCGACAGGTTGTTGCGCTCAGGAAAGCCGAAAAAGAAGAGGGGCCTCCTGGAACGACTGGGGTTCAGAAGGTCCATGGATTGATTGCGCTACTTACCCTAGCCATACCCTCAAGCGGATAATCTGACGGGCTGATCCGGCAAGCCTTTCGCTGTTTGCGAAGCAATTTTCCGTTAGAGCGGCGGATGCTTAGTTGATTCCAACCCTTGCGGTCCCCGACAACTGCCCCCCTTTTGAGGCGCCCGGAATATCTCTTTTGGCTAAACGCTCCGCCTTGCGATTTGTCTTGGAAATGGGCCATAATTGACTATCGACCTGAAGAAAATTTCTAAAGACTAATGCCTGTCCGCTTTGAAACAATCAATATAATCGGATAAGGGTCGCCTGGATTGCGGTCCCAATCGGCTGGTAGTGGCGGGTTTCCTCACCCGCCATGTTTACCCGGATGAAAGCGTCGGTATCGTAGATGGTAGAAAACGAATGGAAACGGCCCGAGTTTGCCCAGAAGATCATTGAAAAATACTTGTCGGCTCAGTCCAACACGTTTTTGGTGTATGGAAACACAAGAGACATTTATCCGGTCTCCGAAGATCGGTACGTATGCCTCGTGGATTTTTTTGTTGAGGCCCTGATCAAGCCGGATCGATCGGAATCTCCCAGAATAGTCTTGATTTATGATCCCGTGGCCGGAATCACCTTTTTGAACCCGCTGGACAGACAATTGGTCGGTAGAGAAATCGGGGATGAACGGCTCGAAAAAGCTCTTTCCAGCGCCAGGCAGGATGTGGTCACAGCCTGTTCGATATTGCGAGAGCTTAGCCGCCTGAATATTGTTGTCCCCGTGGCGGACTCCGCTAAGCGGATCAGGAAAGACTTCGCCATAATCATGAAATACGGAGAAGTGGCCGCTCCCGCTTCCTCCGGGGAAATCATGCTGGATAGTGATAGGCTTAAAGTCATCACTCTGGAAAACTGGTTCTCGGACACTACCTTCGTCGCTTCATCCGATATAGTCCTTATTATCAGTGAGACTCTGAGCGGAATTAATTCGCGCATAGTAGATCTGCCGTACTGCTCAACGATCCGCATTGATCGGCCCAAGCAACTGGAGCGTCAGCAATTTATCGGTCGTTTGATCCTGAAAGAAAAAGTTGAAACGTCAGTCCCGGTTGAGCGCCTTGCCTTCAGCAGCGCCGGTCTGACCCTCCTGTCGATCAGACAAATATTCAGGCAGGCGGCCTATAAGAATCTGCCGATCACCCCTGAGATCATTTTCGAAAAGACGAAAGAAATTATAGAAAAAGAGCTTGAAGGACATATTGAATTCCCGACGCTTTCGTACGGCTTCGAAAAAGTCATAGGAGCCTCCAAGCTTTTGAAAAAACTTGCGGAATTGAAGCGTTGCATCGAAGAAAGCGATCCGGATCTTATGCCCACAGGAATTCTGGTCCCGGGGGCAAACGGGGTTGGAAAGACTTTCATTTACAAAGCATTTGCTAAAGAATGCGGTTGGGTAGCCGTGGTCCTGAAAAATGTGCGAGGATCTTATGTGGGGCAGACAGAAAAGAACTGGGAACGAATACGGTCCGTCCTAGAAGCCATGAGCAATGTCATGATTCTGTATGACGAAGCCGACACCGAAATTGGAGGGAGAAGCGCGCAAACCCACGACGTGGATAGAAGGCTTTTCGGCAACATTTTGCGAATGATGTCCGAATCGGAGAACAGGGGTAAGATAATTTGGATTATAATCACGGCTCGGCCCGATAAACTGGAACCGGATATCAAAAGATCAGGCAGAGCGGGCGAACATCTTCCAGTGTTCGACAGCGAAGGTGAAGAAAAAACCGCCTTCATCAGCTACGTCCTGAAACAGGCGGGCGTGAATTTCGAGGACTTTCCGATGGAACTGAAATCTGAGTTTCTTGAGCTGACTGTGGACTATTTCCCTGCCGATTTCGATCAGCTCCTGACCGAACTCAGGCGTAGGCGGTTGATGGACGGCCGGTTGACCCCGGAATCCATTATCGAGGAAATCAGGGATTTCATTCCGTCGGACATTGCGCGCCAGCGCGAATACCAGGAGCTTCTCGCAGTCCTAGAATGCACATCCAGAGAGTTGCTCCCGGCAAGATACGCCGGTTTTTCGAAGGAATACATCCAAGACCGATTGCGAATAATAAGGGAATCCATGGTGGGAATGTAATGCTGGTGCTGGGAATCGAATCGTCGTGTGATGAAACGGCGGCGGCTGTAGTGTGGGATGGCAAGAAAATTCTGTCCAATGTAGTTTTCTCCCAGGTGGATATCCACAAGACGTTCGGCGGAGTGGTGCCGGAACTTGCGTCCAGAAAGCACATTGAGACCATATCCGTAGTGATCGCCGACGCGCTCACCGAAGCAGAGGTAGCTGTTTCCGATATCGAGGGGATTGGGGTCACCCGGGGCCCGGGGCTCATAGGGTCTCTGCTGGTCGGTATAAGCGCAGCCAAAGGATTGGCGCTTGCGCTGAATCTGCCCATTGCTGGCGTGAATCATCTTCATGGTCATCTCTCGGCTATACTTCTTGAAAACGAAGATCTCGAGCTTCCTTTCATGGCTCTGGTGGTATCCGGTGGGCATACAAGCCTTTATCACGTTAAGAGCTGGGCGTTGATCGAAAAAGTCGGGCGGACCCGAGATGACGCGGCAGGGGAAGCGTTTGATAAAGTGGCGAAACTGCTCGGCTTGGGCTACCCGGGAGGGGTCGTTATAGAACGGCAATCCCACGGCGTAAATCCGGAAGGACTGCGTTTTCCTAGAGCGTTAATGGAACCCGGTAACCTGGATTTTTCATTCTCGGGTCTTAAGACAGCCGTCCTAAGGCAAGTTGAACAAATGACAGGCCTGAGCCGGGACCAACGGAGGCCGGGAAGTTTTCACCCCTTGGTTTCGGATGAGAGTCGCAACAACCATGAGAAGGAAATAAAAATCATCGCTGCCGCGTTTCAAAATGCGGTGGTAGATGTATTGGCTGCCAAGGCCGTTGCGGCGGCGAAGGCTTTCGGCTGCCGGCAACTCGTTGTCTGTGGAGGCGTGGCCGCAAACAAGAGCTTGAGACACAAGACGCAAAGTCTGGCCGCCGACAATCATGTTGAAGCGATATTCCCTTCCGTAGCGTTATGCACTGACAACGCGGCTATGATAGGAGCTAGAGCCGATTTTCTACTGAGCAATCGTTTGGTGGACGACTTGAACTTCAACGCAAAAAGCCGCTGGTAAAGGAGAACTTATGGATGGAATGACTAAGAAGGTCCTCTTTGACGCGGAAACGGTGTGTAAGAGGGTCATCGAGTTGGGCAAAGAGATTTCGGATAAGCACCCGGAGGGGAATCTTCTTCTGATAGGAATCCTAAAAGGATGCTTCATGTTCATGGCCGATCTCGTGCGGGCCGTCACTGTGCCGACACAGATCGACTTCGTCCGCATTTCTTCTTATGGAAGCGCCACCGAGACCTCCGGCTCTCTGGAAATCCTGATGGACATCCGAACGCCTGTGAAAGGAAGAAACGTCATACTTGTGGACGACATAGTCGACTCAGGGCTCGACTTTGCACGAATATAGGAAAAGACTTGAAAAATTGGAACCGAAGAGCCTCGAAACCGTAGCGTTGATAGACAAGGTCGGCAGACGTGACAAACATGTGAATTTGGATTACTGCGGTTTCAAGATCGAGGAAGGATTTGTGGTGGGCTACGGTCTGGATTGCAATGAGCAATTTCGAGAACTCGCGGCCATCTACGTTCTCGAATAGACACGCAGCCCAATCTGTCCAATTTTAGACCGGTTTCCGTGGCGCCTATTATTTCTTGATATCGGAATTCATGAGTAGCGCCCGCCTGAGTTCATTGAGTATAGCGGGTCTAAGCTCATTGATTTCGTCCCGCCAATTCTCCAGGCGCTCCATGACTTCCTTTTCCCAAGGCAGCCATGCTGTTTGGTCTTTGCTGCGAATGTGCTCTTCCAATTCGGCGGGCACCGGCGGAGTCAATATCTTTGCAAATCTTTGAAGAATGCTTTTTACAAGGCGATTTCTTTCAGTCGCTTGCTTTTTTGTAAGGATCAACGCTTCTTTCAAAGGCAGATCTTTGGGAACTAGACCTAATCCTTCGAGGTCCCAGCCATTTTTTCTAGCTATGTTGATCAGCTCTTTGAGATGATCATAACCACCGGATGGTTTTACTTCACTCTTTTTGCGCAGAGATTCGCCCTTTGGCATTCTGACCCCCAATTAAACTGCAGCCTCAAACAACATAAAGAGATTTGCGTCAACTTGCATGGTTGAACTCACATCCCAAAACATGAGACAGGACATTCGATAACTCTAAGAAACACTTAAAGCAAGGAAAGTATCAGCATTGAATTGCGCATTTTTGTGCAGATGCAGCGTCAAGACAAAGATGCCTATATGTATAATCACGTGCGCTGTCAAGCATTTTTCGTTGTAGCCATAACAAAAGTTCACCTATATATAATTCGAAAACCGCGTTATTTTGATAATATCCTAATTTGACATGTTAACGATAATTTACGCGTATAGATAATCAAGGCTAATCAGTTTCACGAGCGTAACCCTTCACTCATGTGTGGCAATTTAAGAGATTGCCACGGGCTGCAGCCCTCGTAATGACAGGCTCGGGCTATGTGTTGTTCCAGGGTCCCCGCCTTTTTTCCGGCGGAGGACTATAGATGCTCATCCTTCGCTTTCACCAAATCTAACGGCTACAAAACAAGTTGCTAAGAAGCCTGTCTTACGCTACTTGAAACAGTAGAACTTATTCAAAGGAGACACGTTTGACGCACACCACAAAGAAACAGAGATTCGACACTCTGGCTATTCACGCGGGACAGGAGCCCGATTTGGCCACATTGTCCAGAGGAGTCCCGATTTATCGGACTTCTTCATATGTTTTTCGAGACGCCAAACATGCCTCCGGTCTGTTTTCTCTGAAGGAGTCCGGCAATATCTACACACGCTTGATGAACCCGACTACGGATGTCTTGGAAAAGCGAATGGCGGCCCTTGAAGGGGGCGTAGGCGCTCTTGCTGTGGCCTCGGGGACAAATGCGATCTTCTATTCTTTGATCAACATCATGCAGAACGGAGATGAATTCCTTGCCGCGAAGAAACTTGTACGGCGGCACATTCACAATGTTCAACAATATACTTCCCCAATTCGGGGTGCGCGTTCGCTTCTTCGATCACGACAAACCCGAACAACTCAGCAACCTGCTAAATGAAAAGACGAAAGCCGTCTATGTGGAGTCTATTGGAAACCCCAAACTGGGTGTTCCGGATTTCCAAGTGATTTCCAGGACGGCCAAAGAGGCCAATGTTCCTCTCATTGTGGATTCCACTTTTACGACGCCGTACCTTTTCAGGCCCATGGAATGGGGAGCGGATATTGTGATTCACTCTTTGACCAAATGGATCGGAGGCCATGGAACCGGAATAGGCGGCATTGTTGTTGACGCCGGCAAGTTCGACTGGACCGACCCTAAGTTCTCCTTATTCAACGTTCCTGACCACTCATACGACGGCTTGAGATTTGCCCACGATTTGGGCGAATTTCAGCACATGGCCTTCATTTTGCGTATGAGGCTGGTGGCGCTACGGAACCTGGGGGCTTGCATAAGCCCTGATAATTCCTGGCTCTTTCTGCAAGGCCTCGAAACCCTTGCCCTGCGCATGGAAAGGCATTGCTCGAATTCCCTCGCGGTCGCGGAATTCCTCCAACGTCACCCTGAAGTGGAGTGGCTACGATATCCTGGGCTTCCATCGGATCCTTCGTACACGTTGGCAAGCACATATTTCTACAAAGGCATGGGTGGAGGAGTTGTGGTCTTCGGCATGAAACGCGGACCCGAGCGGGCTGAAAGCTTCATGTCGAAGTTGCGGCTATTTTCTCATGTGGCCAACGTCGGCGACGCCAAAAGTCTTGCCATTCACCCAGCCAGCACTACCCACGCGCAGTTGTCGGCCACAGAGCAAATGGAATCCGGTCTTCCTCCTGAGTTGGTTCGACTCTCGGTGGGCATCGAAGATATTGACGACATTATCGAAGACTTGGAGCAGGCTTTGGCGCAATAACCACAGGCGTAGGCATGCGCTTACGCGCGTAACATTACCTCGCTTTCCTCCCAAAGAATGGTTGAGGTGTGATTGCAGCGAGTGAACCGACGGAGCCAAAGGGGAAAGCCCGCTTATGAATGATTAGGCGCCTGCAAAGTTCAAGCTGGAGCGAACAGCCTAACTTTATTTTTAATATATCGTAGTAACATGCCTTATTGACATATATAAGTTAGTTTGATATTATAATCCAATATTAGCTTATAAATGTAACTCATTGTTTGATTCTTTTTGACCTTGATTAGGGAATGGATTGGTATGGTTGATATATATGGTCTGAGGTCCTGTGGATGGCTACGGACAGCCGCGCAAGGCCTCGGACCATCTCCCCACCTTATCCATCTTAGACGGCTATTGAAGCTTCGTCCCTACCCCTGATCTCCGGGCGGCCGCGGATTTGTCACGTGATAAGCACAGGCGCGCTGTCCAGCGAATGGCTGGGACACGATTCGTCAAAGCTGGTCTATGATGACTAAGGGGCTGACCTTGCCGTCGTAAGTCGCAAATGCCGAGATGGCTTCCTCGTTTCACTTGCCGTAGTGATTCGTCGGAGCGCGATTGCAACCGAAGCAAAGCGTTCCGGTGGAATGAGGGAATACTGACCGCCCTACCGATTTTCCCGCAGGACGGTATCCGTTAGTCGGAACAACAGGCTACGGAATGCGCCGTCTGCAAAGCTGCGCCAATCAGGCGCCGATAGATCCGGATACAATCAAACCGTACCCTGTTTCAGGCTCCGGTAGCTTTCCACCCCAGTGGACAAGAGTGTCTACCCCTGGAACGTCCCCCGTGGTACTAAATCTCTCCTGGTTAACGCGCTCAAGTAACCATTGTTCTTGAGCGCTATTTTTTTGTAATTGTTCACCGGGAACCCCCCTTTTGCAGCAAGCGATTCCCCGGATCCTTCCCAAAAACCTCCCCGATATATTGGCTTGTTAAATGGTCTTAACTTTTCTTGCAGCAGAATGTTCAACGCACTGGGCTGATAACGCCTCGACACGATCCATCGGCAGGAGGCTCGAATGTTAACGCAATTGTTAGAGTTTTTTGAAAGAGGGTCCAAGAGGCAGCCTTTGCACAAAAGAGTTTCCTCCAGGCGCCTGTTACAATCTTGGCTTGCGATCCGCCCTTTTCTTAGGCTTTGGTTTGACTTTGTGGTGAACCGGTTTTTCGGGTTTGGGGGCCAGGTCTTGCTGGGGCGGGGCTTGTGGCTCCTTGACGTCCATTCTATCGAGTTGATCGTTGAAAGCCTTCCAGGAAGCGGCGTATTCTCCGGCCTGCCCCCTTATCAAATCAAGGGCCTCCCGGCCCTTGAGGAAAGCGTCCAATTCTTCAAGCTCTTCTTTCATATCGATCTTCCAGGGGCTGTCCGCGGTCTGCCGCACCAGCCGAATGACTCTCAGTCCGCCTTTGAGGGTGCGGACTTGCAGGAAGGCTTGAGTGTCTTCAACCTTCATCGATGAAGGATGATTCCCTGGATCCAAGGAGCTCATGAGAGCTATTTCTTCAGGCGGCTGTTGAAGTTTGTATCTGGCCGCCAGGTCAATGGCGAGTTTTTTGGAATCGTCGGACAACAGCTCTCTCGCCTCATCAATCTTTTGAGATTTCATCCTTTCTCGATAAAGATCAAGTATCGCCTCAGGGTTGGTGGGCACAAGCTGACAACTTACCAACGCCAAAATGAGAGCCATTATGGCCAATGGATTTACGACTCTCCGCGTAGGTATGCTAAAGAATGGGCTAATTGGTTTGATCCTTATGACCCTATTTGAAAAGCCATGATCGTTATCTGTTAGTAAATCCTCTGGAGCTGAGGTGAAAGTGTGTAATATCACTAACGATAAACATAATGGCATTTTTTATGCAAATGGTCAATGAGGTCGTTTACCTGCAAGCTGAAACATTGCCCGCCTTCGACTCGCAGGCTCGGCTGATTTCAGAGTCCGCAGGAAACCACGCCTTGAATATCGTTCCTCCTCCGGGATTATCTTCCACTTCCAAAACGCCGTTGTGAAGCTGGACTATTTCTTTACAAATTGAGAGTCCCAACCCCACTCCTTTCTCGCCCTCCGTACCCTTGAATCTACCCCTATGGAAGCGATTGAATATCTTGGCGTGTTCCGCAGGGTTTATCCCCATTCCAGTGTCTGCGACATTGATCTGAGCCCCTTGGTTTCCATTCCTGGGCTTGCTCACGGTCTCTACGATAACCCGCCCGTCTCTGGGCGTAAATTTTATCGCGTTTCCGACTAGATTGTTAACGACTTGAAGAATCCGGCCTAAATCCCCGCTAATCCGCACGAGATTGGAACCCAGTTTGCTGGTTAAGCTGACTCCTTTGTTCTTTGCCAGGATGACAAAACTCTGCAATGATTGGTTTACGGGCAAATTCAAGTCCAACGGTCTCTTTCTCAAACCGGACGTTCCTGATTCGAGCCGTAGCAGTTCCAGGAGCGAATTAATGAAGGCCAGTTGATCCGTTACACAGTCATGGAGCAAAGCCACATTTCTGACTGCGGATTCAGAAATCTCATTCTTGCGAAGCAAGTCTATGATCCCCAGCAATGCTTGAAAAGGAGCGCGCACATCATGGGACAATATGGACAACAGTTCAGCTTGCCGCTGGTGTTGCGCCTCTGCTTCTCTCCTCAGACAATTGCGCTCCACATGGTTCTTTATCATGAGCTCGATTTTTCGCGGATCGAGGCTCAGCAGCTCCCGTTTCTCAACGTATCCGTCCGCGCCGGCCTGGAATGAACGGTCCCAGGCGTCTACGCTCTCCATTGAGGAACTTACGACCACTGTCCGGTGAGGGTTATGCTCCTTTAACTTTCTGCACAATTCGATCCCGTTTCCGTCTGGGAACACTATGTCAAGTAGAATGGCGTCGTAGGGGGTATCCATAGATGCCATGACTTCATGGGCGGTCGCCACCTCGTGGATTCGAAACCGATTCGAGAGCATCAATTGAATTCTTTTTCGGATCAGGGGCTCATCATCCGCCACCAATAGGCGCAGTCGATCAGTCATTCTGAGACTCCGGCGCCAAAGGCAGTCTTACGGTAAAGCATGTGCCGTCTCCGACCTTACTCTTTACCTCTATCCTGCCTCCGTGGGCCAACACAATTCTTCGGGCCAGGTATAATCCCCTGCCGCTACCGTTTGTGGTAAAACCAAGCTGAAAAACTCTACCGATGTTCTCCGGCGGGATCCCGGGTCCGGAATCCAGAATCTTTACTGAAGCCAAATAGTTCTCATTGCTTAGAGAGATTTTGATTTCCGATTTTTCTGCGGAAAACTTTACGGCGTTCCTCAAAATATTATCGATTGCCCTCACGAGGAATCGCTCTTCTCCCTGAATGAATAGAGCTTCTACATGAAGATGATCGGACTTTATAGTGATTTTCTTGGCGTTTGCCGGTTCCTTATAATTGGTGACACATTTGTCGACCAATAGATTGAGATTCAAAGGATTTCTTCGCACCCTGAAGGCATCTGAATGGAGGCGAATAAAATCCATCTTCTCTTCAAGCATGTTGAACAAATCCAAACGCTTTTCTTCGATTTGCTTAAGGCATTGTTTCCCTTCATCGAGATTTCCGCTATCGATCAATTGCCCGGCATTTTCGATGCCTATTCCCATCACATCAAGGGCGGCCTTGAGCTCGTGCCGATACAAGCTCCCGATTTCTCTATCAATCAAGTATTGTCCTGTAACGTCTCTGAGAATAATTATCTGGTCTCCAAATTCGACCTGGAACCGTTTGGTGGCTGTGCTGACAGAGACTCTCTCCCCGAAAATCTCGACTGAATCATCTTCAGTCTGGACTGAGGCCTTTATTCGCGCCAGAGCCGCTTCTTTGGAATATTTTCTTAAGGCTTCTTCCAGTGACCCGCTTCCCAGCAATCGTTCACGTAATTCATTGTTTTCCGAGAGCATTTGTTCGGCTATGGGATTCATATAATAGAGCACTCCGGAACGATCAACGCATATGATGCCGTCACGGATCATGTCAAGAGCTTGCCTGTCCAGCTCGCTGGCTTTGACGCGCTTGTGACGTTCTTCCTGCAGCCTCACTTTCGTATTGCGGTTTACCGTTTCTCGGACGAGGGGATAAGAATCATAAAGGAACCGCTTTAGTACAGCTTGCTTGGAGCTGTCCGAACACAGCAGGAACCCGCCGTTATTCGGTTCGATCATCCCCGCTGACAACAGGCGTTGAAAAAAGAGCTCGTCGGTTCTCGTCAACCACAGGGAACGCCATTCTTTTTCAGTCAATGGGATGAAGAAAGAGGACACAAGGTAGACTGTGCGCGTCAGTGAAGAGAGTTCTTTCATATCATGGATGGATCGCACCAATTGATGAAAGTCAATCGCAGAGCACCCGGCAGGGCGCATTGAAATGGCTTTTTTCCCGGGCAAGGTAGGTCGCCATTGATTCAGAATCTCCAATCCGGGATATCTGCATTTCAGAGTCTGGATCAAACCCGGATCAAGTCCGACGTCCAGAAGCCTCAGCATGCATAAGCGCGACGCGGCCTTTAACTCTTCCGGCAAGTCTTTTCTTGAAAGGAATTTTTCCGCCAGGAACGAGACTGATGCGGTCGGGTCGATCTCCTTCAACATGACAATTTGCATGAAGGACATTTCAGGATCGGAAAATCCCTGAAAAATGTCTTCCGGATTTCCCCGCATCTGAATATATGCCCATAAGCAGGATGGTGTAAGAAACCCCCTCTTTTGAATTATGTTTCGCAGCAAGACCTTCTGAGACGAAATCGACCAGCGTATCGCGGCCTGAACCGCTATGCTCTGATAGGAGGCCTCCCCCTTTTCCAAGAAGGCTGTTAATGCGGAGAAACCGGTCTCCGAAAACTTGACTTGACCGGCGGCGTCTTTTTGAAAGAGGTCTGGAAACCGCGACAAAACGGTATCAATTGGCAGCCTTCTCTCAATTTGTTTAAAAAACTCCTTTAACATGTTATGCGAATTATATAAATTCACAACGCATGTCAAGAACGTAATGCACACGCTGTCACAAAGTTGTAGCTGTTATGATTGCCCCTTCTTTGTAAGCGGGCGCCGGGAGGAAACTTTTTTCTGCAAAAGGCGGTTTCCCGGCGCATTATTTCCCTTCTTTTGCGCACGGTCCGTTCGACAACGCAACTTTGCTTTCAAGCCCCTCCAGGATGTCCAGTTCGCGTTTGTATCGCGCCCCCAGTTCAAGTATGGAAAGAATCCATTCACGGACCACCTTGCCCTCAGTGGTGCAATAATTGATGCGTGTGTCCATCATCCGGGTCAGGGTTCCCATCATGTCCAATAGCAAATCCAAGTCGTGACAATCTTGATCGCTTTGAATCATTGGAGTGTGGATACCATGCGGGCCGTAAGGAGCCCAATGTATCTCTTCCACAATTGTCGCTATCGCCATACAAAGCACCTGGATGGCCTTAAAATTCATTGATACTACCTCGACCTATGCACGCCGATAATCCGGCGTATCATATAACCGCTATGATTCTCTTGCCCTCTTTACGAGAAGTCGAGCGCAATTCATAATATTTTCCGGCGTGTAAATAGCGCACTCGTCTCGATAGTACCTGTTAAATATTCTCCGCGCTACCACGTCGTCTTCGTCAGGGTCGTTTACGATCATGTCTCTGAGCTCGGAGGCTTGCTTTCGAGCCTCGCTGAACGCTTTCTTGACCTCTGAAGCTCCCACGATGGGACCCTGATGCGCCACCCCCAGAATTTCCGGGCCTAAAGCTTCCAGCGAAGCAAGTCCTTCCATGTAGTCTGGGTATCCCGTTAGGAAAAGAGGAAAATATCCCCTACCCGGATATCTGAATCCGAGGGAATCCGAGAGCATGAGTGCTTTCAGTTCGGGCACAAAAGTAGCTATCTTGCCGGGAGAATGCCCCTTGACGGTAATGAAACGAAGTGTCTTGCCGCCAAGATCCATTTGATCTCCATTTCTGGCTACCAGCGAATTAAGGAGGATCGGCGGTTCCGTCAAAGAAGGTCTTCCGGACACCAGACCCTTGTCGGCTAAAAATTGCGTCATGTGCGCGTCTTCATGCGCCAAAGCTTCACCGGCCTTGGGATGAAGCAAAAACTCGGCAGCGCCTTCCCCGGCGATCACTAGAGCCTGAGGAAACCTGGCCCTTAGCGCAGGTAGGCCTGTAATATGATCGGAGTGAGGATGAGTAACAACCAGAAACGTGGGCTGTATGTTCAGAGCGTCCAGTTGTCTGATAACCTCGTCCGCCACAGCGGATACGCCAACCTCGATTAGCGCTGCGCCTTGCTCGCCTTTGACAAGATACAGGTCGAAGTAGTAATTGCCCAGGACCCAAAAGTCGGCGTCCAACGATACAGGGAAAACCACATTTGAATTCATGCCTCTTCGGCTCCTTTTTCTCCAAAATACCTATGCAGCTTTATAAAGGGAATCCCATCCTATTAGAAGACCATAAAAAGAGTTAGAAATGGGTCAAGGCGCTTGACAAAGAAAAATGCGGGATGTAAACATAAATTCGAAGAGGCTAACAAGAATAGATTTGCAGTCTAAAAACTCGCCTCTCTACCTGACCGTTGCAGGGCAATTTAATAACTCAGGAGAGTATGATGACCAGATGCCCATCTGATGAAATATGCGGCGGATGCCCCTCCCTTCAAGATCAAGATTGCCAAGGAGAGAATATAGTGAAGCTTTCCAACTTAATGCCCGGCCAAAAGGCCACAATCATTCAGGTGTGCGGGGCCCCTGACGTTCGTCTTAGGATGATGGAAATGGGGTTTGTCAGAGGCGCTCAAGTGGAAGTCGTAAAGTACGCTCCACTTAGCGACCCCATAGAGTTCGTGATTAAAGGATACCATGTGACCCTTCGAAGGGAACAGGCTGCCGACATACTTATGAGGGAACCGGAGAAGGCCGCGTAGAATGAGCAACGAGATAACCGTCGCTTTGGCAGGCAACCCCAACGCAGGGAAGACCACGCTCTTCAACGCGCTTACAGGGGCTCGTCAGCATGTCGGGAATTGGCCGGGAGTTACAGTCGAAAAAAAAGAGGGCTCGCTCCATCATGGGGACACAACGATCAATGTCGTGGATTTGCCTGGGACCTATTCCCTTACAGCCTTCTCTCTGGAAGAGATAATAGCCAGAAACTTCATAGTGGATTGTCTACCCGATGTAGTGATTAATGTGGTGGACGCCTCAAATCTCGAAAGAAATCTTTATCTGGCCGTTCAGTTGCTGGAAATGGGCGTCAAAATAGTTGTCGCCCTGAATATGATCGACGTTGCCGAAGGACGACATATACACATTAATGTCAAGGACCTCTCAGAGCTCATCGGAGTGCCTATTGTCCCTACCAACGGCAAGAAGCAAATAGGGATTGAATCCCTGCTGGATGCGGCAGTGTCCCAGGCCGGGAAGCCCCACGGGCCCGCGCCCAGTGTTATCCGATATGGCGTGGAAGTTGAGGAGGAACTGGACAAGATTGAGCTTCTATTGCAGAAAGACACACCTGGTTCCGGGAACCTCTCCAGACACTGGCTGGCTTTGAAGCTGTTGGAGGGCGACCCTGATATTTCCAAGAAATTCGGACAGTGTAACGGAAACGGAAAGCTACTCGAGCAGATAGAAAACAGTAGAAATCATTTGAACGATATATTCGGAGATGGTCCTGAAATAATACTCGCGGACGCGCGTTACGGTTTCATCTCCGGGGCGATTAAACAGTCCGTAAGCGCGGAGACCGGCGACAGAGTGCATTTGTCCGAGACCTTGGATAAGGCGCTTACAAATCGGCTCCTGGGACCGATTATTCTGCTGCTCGTGCTTTACGGAGTCTACGTATTTACCTTTCAGGGCAGTAGTTTCCTGGTTCATGGCTTTGAAACATTTTTCAAATGGCTGGGCGCCACAGTGGGAGACATCCTTCCGGACGGACTATTCAAGTCCCTGATCGTCAGCGGAATAATTGCAGGCGTGGGCGGCGTTTTGGGCTTCACTCCGCTTATAGCGTTCATGTTTTTCGCCATCGCCATCCTGGAAGATACCGGTTATATGGCCAGAATCGCGTTCATGCTGGATCGTGTCCTTCGTGGATTCGGATTGCACGGCGCATCCATGCTTGCGCTCCTCGTTTCCGGTGGATTGGCTGGCGGGTGCGCGGTCCCGGGTATCATGGCGACCAGAACGATGAAGGAGCCCAAGGAACGGTTGGTAACGATCTTGGTGGCGCCTCTTATGAATTGTGGGGCCAAACTTCCTGTTTATGCGCTTTTGATTGGGGCTTTTTTCTCGGTGGGCAAAGCCCAGATGATGTTCATTCTGACCGTGATTTCATGGACCCTGGCCTTGATTGCGGCAAAAGCGATAAGATCCACTATTCTCTCGGGACCGTCCGCTCCATTCGTCTTGGAACTGCCACCTTACCGCATGCCGACCTTGAAAGGTCTTCTGATTCATACATGGGAACGCACCTGGATGTATGTGAAGAAGGCCGGCACCATTATTCTGGCGGTGTCCATAGTTCTGTGGTCCCTGATGCAGTTCCCGGGGCTGCCGGAGGAGCAGGTCAAGTCCTTTGACGACCGAGTCGGCTCGCTCACTGCTACTTTCCTGGCTGAGCCCGTCGCAGCGAAAGTGTTCGCGTCCGAACAGGATCTCGATTCGTTCGAGAAATTCCAGACGGAGTTTGACAAAGGCAAGACCAAAGGGCTCGCCCAACGAAACCCACAGTTTCTATGCTCTGGCTTCAGCCCTGAAGGAAGACGCTTCTAGAGACTCTAAGGCTGGATACTCGGACCTGGCGGAATCTTACAAGAAATTCTCCGATGAAAAAACCTCGATAGAGGCTGAGAAGCAAAGCGCAAGCTTGAGAAATACAATTGGAGGCCGGATGGGCGTCGCACTGGAGAAAGTCCTGTGGCCTCTTGGCTTCGATTGGCGCACCAACGTGGCTCTTGTAGGTGGATTTGCCGCAAAAGAAGTGGTGGTCGCCACTCTGGGCACGGCTTATAGCCTCGGGGACATCAACCCCAAGGAAGCAGGCAGTCTGGGTGAGAAATTGACAAAGGAACCCGGCTGGAACCCGCTAATGGCCTTTACACTTATAATGTTCGTAATGTTGTACAATCCTTGCCTGACCACGTTGGCGGTAATCAAGCGGGAATCAGGCAAGTGGCGCTGGGTGATATTCGCCATGGTTTACACGACGACTTTGGCCTATCTTGTCGCATTCGCTGTCCACACGGTGGGCTCGGCTCTGAAACTGGGCGTAGGGTAATCATTAGTGCGAGGCAACCTCTGAGAGGTTTAGGAAGAGTAGTCGGAGAGGGACTTTTTGCAAAAAGTCCCTCCCCGAACCCCTCCCCAAAAACTCTTATCAATTGCAACCGGCTCTAGTATGTCATTGCGAGAGCATGGCGCAAGCGATCTCTCGGCCGACGCGAAGCCCGGGGTTTTATCGTAACGCTAGGTATAGTCGGCCGCCTTGGGACAATAGAGCATTATAGAATTAGGAAATAGTCAAATGTGGCAACAAGTATTAGTGGGAACAATAGTCGCTATAGCAGTCATAGTGGTGACGCGCAAATTCTGGAAAGATATCAAGAAATTCAAACTAGGCGACTCCGCTTGTTCATGCGGTTCGTCGAAATGCGGCCTGGGGGAAGCAAAGCAGGATTGCGAACACCGCCATTAAGCTCAAGTATTATGGCAAGTTGGGGCAAGCCTATCCTTACTTTCCTCAACTTGCCGTATACCACAGACTATTAAATCGGTTTAACGAATACGTGTGAGGCTTCTCCCAGATTCAATTGCACGTGATAGCCTTTGATAATTACCGACATGCTGCTTCGTGTCGGGTCTTTGTCTTCGATTCCGACTATTACCCCATTCTCCAGACCGTCTTGCTCCAGATTTCTTATCAGTCTTTCAGGGCCCATTATTCTGTCCACGACTATCTGGGAGCCGACTTCCGCTTCAGCCAATGTCATCCCATCCTGAATAGCCGCCCTCTGGGCTTCCACCCTGTCCATCATGGTGCGGTGCGCCTTGTCCAGACATTCTACGCAGTTCTCACAGCTCTCAGCAGCGTCTGAGGCGGCTTCAACCCACCGAGTTTTGTCAACAGGGCACATCTCGGTAAATTCAACATAGCGGATTAGTTTCTCGATCACCTCGGGGTCCAGATGGTGCTCGATACGGCAAGCGTTGTCTTCGGCCACGGAAGTCTCAACTTGAAGTATGCGAACGAGAAATCGCTTCAGCGCTTCGTGCTTGCGAACAATTTCTTTAGCCTTTATTAAACCTCTTTCGGTAAGGGTGATATATTGGTGAGGATCGTACTTGATCAGACCTCTCCCTCCAAGTATTTTCAGGGCCGAACTCACCGAAGACATTTTTACCCCGATCCGGTTGGCTATATCGCGAACACGGGCTATTCTCCGTTCCTGCTCCAAGTGGAAGATCGCCTCGAGGTAATCCTCCATAGCCGATGTCAACGGCGGTTTAGGCTGAGATGATTCCATGAGAAATCTCCAAACGTTCGATCAATTCGAGTATGACCAAGGGTAGTCTCTTTGTCAGAAACGCTCGCCGGCAGCTCCTTAAGCGCTATCGGCGCAACACGACGGGTGTTCGACAACGGTCTTGTCCCGTCGCGCGTCAACCCGGAGCCTTGGCAATTTGACGACTTAGCTGCTGCGCCAATTTATATAGTAGCCCAAAGACCTCCGGAAACTCAACTCTAATCATCCTCTAACAGTAATCCTTCAGTCAGGAGCCACAAAATTAAAACCGCAAAACCAAGCGTTGGTAATGCGGCCTCAATGTGTTACGCAAGGAACTGGTTGTCCCAATTCCCGTCATTTTTCCAATGCGGCTAAAATTGGACAATTAGCGCACGGAACGGTTCTTGCGCCTGTCAAATTCACCTGCGATTTGGCATTCCTGGAGTTGTTTTGTGACCTTCTGGAAATCTCCAGACAAGTCTCTCTGGTCCATCGTCCTTTCAACGGCTTACATTCAATAAGCTCGTGAGCATCCAACCAAGCCTGGGGGTCGGTATAAGACATGATGAGCTCCCTGGAAACCGAACCATACCCATTTCCGAGTTCAAGAAAAAAGAGCTAACTTGACCAACAATATTCATTTTCTATTATAGGTCACTGGGGGAAAAAGGTCAAAAGAATTGAAGTATTGACTTCAGGGGGCGGTCGAGCGGAAAGCCCCTATGGCCTTTTGCGGCACGATGGAAGAGATTGTTTCAAAATTGCGACTTCCTAACGAAGACGAGGCGATAACTTCAGGGGCTATTCGGGAGCGCCCCCACGGCAAGCATTAACGGAAGGCCAGATATGAGAGGGCTTATACAAGGTCCGGCGAATTGTAGCGATTATCGAGTTCGTTCCCAGGCGGCAGCCCGGGAACGAAAGGATTGAAGTATTCCAAAAACGAGGCAAGTATGGACATCTCAGTCTATATGGGTTCGATCTCATCGATCAAGAACTCGCTAATCCAAAGCGTGTCACCGTCAGGGGTTACGGATTCTACCACATAGTGATCAGGCAAATTGGGCGCTTGAAGTAGTTCGATAAATGCGCCTTTATCCCCGACTTGCGGACTGCGTTTGCTGCCCCCCCATCCCTCATAGTCTTCAATGGGCCGACACATCTTGACAACACGAACCATGTCATACAGTTTAAGCGGAGTCACTTTTACCAGTAAATATTGGGGATCCGAGATCGCCTCCTACACGTTGGAGGACGAAGCGATTTCGTGTAAGGAGCCTCGTGATCGTTTCCGCGAGCCGGTTCGGCGACTTCCCGACATTCACCTTGAATAAGCTCACGCCTTATCGAGCCTCGTCTTCTCTTCCGTAGTCTCTGTAGTCGACGGATCCGCGACCCTTTCCTCTTGCCTTGTTGCCCTGCCGAGATATTCCGGTAATTCGAGTCCCGCCATTTTGGCCAGATCATGCATCGGCGGGATGACACCCATTAAGCGGCTACCCAATTCCGACATTCCACCTTTCCCGCCGTTATCCCAGACCACTATTTTCTCGATGGGCAGGTTTCTCGATCGCGTCGGTCTGAATTCTGGCGACATCCGCCAGTTTTTCAATCAGTAACAAAGCAGCGGTCAAAGAGGGGTCAGAATTGCACGCTCCCACAAGATTCCGATAACCAGTCGCCTTCGCGTCCAGAATGGCCTGAGTTCCCTCGGCTTCGGCGCGCATGCGGGCCAAAATACCTTCCGACTCTCCCGTTGCTATGAGCACCTTCTTTTGCCGCTCAGCGTCGGCCTCTACCACCGCCTTCTGTTTCGCAGCGTCGGCGGGCACCACGATTTCAGCGTAAAGCCTTGCCTGCTCCCGCTGTCCCTTAGCCTCTTCGGCTGCTTTCTGCGCCTGTTCCTGGGCTACTCGGATGCTTCCGTCCGCCTTGGCGGCAGCCGTGTTCCCCTTAGCTCTGGCTTCTTCTTCGGCGACTCGCTGGCTCGCCTGAAACCCTGATTTCTTCGCCGCCGCTTGGGCTTCGGTCTCGACGGCTTGAGCGTCCAATAGGGAGGTTTGCTGACGACGATCACGTTCGGCTTCCGCCTCGCCCACCGCGGCTGAGGACTCAGCCGTCGCCACCGCTTTTCTGCGGTCACGCTCCGCCTCCGCCTCTCCGGCGGCCGCAGCCGAATTAGCTGTAGCAACCGCCTTGCGCCTGTTACTCTCGGCTTCCGTCTCTCCGATAGCGGCTTCCGCGCCGGCCGCAGCCACAACTCTTCTCTGATCGCGTTCCCGTTCGGCGACGCCGATTTTTCCGACTTTTTCCTGCTCCGCCACATCGATGAGAGCCTGGTTGATTGCTTCAGCGGCGGCTTTGCGACCGAGCGCTTTAATATATCCGCTCTCGTCTTCAACATCCTTGATATTCACGTTGATAACGGCAAGGCCGATCTTCTCGATTTCTGCGGCAACCGCTTCGTTGACTTTCGCCATGAAGGCTTGCCTATCACGGTTGATTTCCTCGATACGCATCGTGGCCATGAGAGCAATACGTCGGTCAGGCCACACA
>CAVVHK010000103.1:0-95670 GCA_963747865.1 uncultured delta proteobacterium
CGGGGCGCCGATCAGCCGCTGGAGGCTCGCCTTGTCATCCCAGAGGTCCTTCAGGTCAGAGTCCTTGCGGCCTTTGGCGCGGTAACCGGGTAGAGCGCAAAGGCCCTGGCGAGGTTTTTGAGCGCGTCCACCGCGCTTGCCCTGGACGGCTTGGGTGCATGCCAGATTATAGAATGCCTGGGGAAAACTCCGGCTTCAGCTGGCTCAACTCAGAGTCCTACTGCGGGAATCATACAGAGCGGGGAGTCGAAACGCGTCCAGGAGTAAATCAAAAAACTCAATCAATTCGGGACTCTGAAATCCCCACGAGGCCTGCAACGTTGATCAAAGGTATAACTTGCCACAATATTTCCTTTCACGGCTTGATTATTACTCCATCTACGCCTCGAAGAGCTTTCTCGAATGCTTTCACTTGATTCTCACCAACCCGCCAGATCAGTCGCCTTCCTTTCGCCGCCTCTACCTGACTCCTCGCCTGCTGTCGCGCCCCACTGGCTCCTTCGAACCAGTGGTCAAACTCTCCATTCTTGTTCAACAGGTTCCCGTAGGGACCTTTATACTCATAAAGTGTTCCTCTCTTGTAGTCATCAAATTTGACGCCATTGACTTCGTATTCGTTGATGTAATGCTTTCCCCCACTTCGTCTGATCGGTTGGCCGGACATTTTCGATTGGTGTTCCAGCCCTGTTCGCGAACGGCAAACCTCCACCCATTCTCCGGGTCCTTTGGACTTCCCCTTCTTTACGGCATTGAGCACATACCCGGTTGCCTGATTCCTGACAAGCCCTTTGAGCGCCGCTATGGGGGCCGTAAGGAAACGTCGATACGGAAGAAGATCGAAAGCGGTATGCGGTTCCGGGAGCCCGGCCTCGTCAGCCTCCTTTACGCCCCGCATCCGACATTCCGCCTCGCGGGCCCTGACGGTCGCGACGTCCAAGAAAGAAATGGTCAGATGGCTCCGACCTTTCGCTGTGCCGGCTATACTCCGGTGGGTGGCAAACGACCAGCGCCGCTGCGCGTCAGTTAGCATACATCCTCCTCCTTTTCACAATCGTCGAGATGACAACTCCCTTAATCCGGGGTTGATCTGAAACGGGATAATGATTTTGGGAATGGGCAGAAGGCAGTAGTGTGAGCCGGGACTTTCAGGGAGCAAGGTTCTGGCTGATTCTTCAAAACATGTGGAGATTTCTTGGAAGAGTGAACCTTGGTTGATTAGCCTACTTTGATTTGTTCAATCTAATTTAATTATACCATGCTGAAAGAGAGCGTCAACCATTCGATGAAAAACCCAAAATGGCGTCCATGAACCCTATGCAGGATGCGGCGCCCTACGCGCTCGCCTTATATAGCGCCCCGCGTTGAAATTGCTGCGTTTTTCACATGGATGGAGCGATAAAGTTGCCATTGCGAGCGCAGCGAAGCAATCTCTAATCCGAAATAACTGAGGGATTGCTTCGTCGCTTTGCTCCTCGCAATGACACCGTTATGGTTCGTACTTTTCAAGCCCGTACTTTGAATCCCCCGCTAAGCTCAAGCAGGACGACTATGACCTGTGGAATCACTGGACCTGAGCCCATTTGCACGCATTTTCACATATCAAAATAATCCATCACATCCTGCTGGATCTGAAGGTGCTCCGGATTGGCTTGGTCAAATAGCCCAGGGATCAATTGGATGAGAACCCCTTGGCAAAACTTTTCGACATGCCATGCAGGGGCTTTGAGGCAATAATTTATCCCTCCTATGGACCGAGCCATATCCTTATCGAGATAGTGAAATCCCCTTATGATTACCGGTCTGGTGAATCCGGGATGCGTTCGCTGGCGGTCAAAGGTGCGGAGCTCATATTCGTTGTCGCCTTCGGCGAGAAAGGCCTCAAACGGTTTAAAAATCGGTATGGATTTCTCGAAGAATTCGAAATCCGGGACATTCCTCCGGTCATCCATGGAAATATTGTAGAAGTCTATGAACTTTTCGTCGGGGCTCGTTCCGGTGTGAATCTCAATACGAACTGTGTTGGGATCTCTCTTGGAAGGAGGAATCGTAAAGAAGTCCACATCAGCGCCTAGGCCGGGCAATTGCTTCGCAGCCGCTTTCTCAAAAATTCCGTTGAGTTCCGGCTCGGTCATCCTTAGAGGCTTCCCACGGGAATCATACAGAGCCGGGAGTCGAAACGCTTCCAGCGTCAAATCAAAAAACTCTATCAGCTCGGGAATTCTGAAATCTCCCCGAGGCCTGCAATGCTGACGAAACATATAACTACCCATATTCCGTTCCTTTCACAGCTTAATTATAATACCATCTATACCTCGGAGAACTTTTTCAAGAGTCAGGGAACGTCCCCCAATTGTATTGACAATATATTTACACGGAATAATCTATGGGTGTGTTCTATGTTCTGAAATACGCATCATTCACCTGGGATGCCGACAAGGCTGAAGCAAATCTTCGCAAACATGCCGTCTCCTTTGAGCAGGCCACCGAAGTCTTCTTTGATCCTTTCTATCAAAATCGAAGACGCTAGTGTGGAGGGAGAACAGCGTTGGGCTTTCATAGGTTACTCGAAGGCGAATAAGTCTCTCTATGTTGTTGCCGCGGAGGACGGAGAAGACGCATGGCGCATTATTTCAGCTCGTAAAATCACCTCAGAAGAGAGGCTTCGCTATGAAGAAAAAGATGATCCCTACTGAAGATCGTCCGACGAAACCAATTACGATTCGCATGCCTGTGGACGTTTTAGAGGATCTGAAGCGTGTCGCTCCAACCAGAGATTTGCCCGGATATCAGTCGCTCATTAAATTCTACATCAGGCAAGGATTGAGGCTGGATCTGGAACGTCTTTGGGAAGCCGAGGAAAAGACTAGGAAACTGGAGGCGGTTCTTTCCGAAATAGGACTGGAAGAACAGCAGAAGAACAAGATATGGGAAGCGCTGGGGGGGGAACGCCCTTGGACTCAAAGCGCCTAGAGCCGTTAGGCCCCTACCCGATCGGCCGCTCAGATGATCGTCCCGCCTGGGGGAGAAGGAAAACGAGGAGTTCCTCTTCAAACCCTCCGATCTTCACTTCGCTCCGCGTTCTTTCAACAGTTCGACTAGATCGGTCAGATCGCTCTGTCGGGCCATGCTCAGGACAGTTTGACCTTTCGTATCGACTGGCGTTTACATCCGCTCCCTTTTCCACGAGCAGCTTTGCGGCTTCCACGTGGCCGAATTGCGCAGCGCAAATCAGCGGAGTTCGCCTGAAAGGATGGTACCAACACCTGCCCAGGACGGTCTCATCGCAGCCGCCAAGGGCTCCGATCCAACCGCCCCATTGCTCCTGGGAGTTAATATCAGCCCCATTGTCGATTAGTAATTTCACTACCTCTACATGGCCGCGTTCTGCCGCCCACATGAGCGCCGTAGCGCTATTGTTGTATCTTGCGTCAAGTTTGGCTCCGTGGGCTACCAATAGCTTTACTATTTCCAGATGTCCTTTATCAGCGGCGGACATTAGCGCAGTCCACCCATTTGCATTGCTTGAGTTCACATCGGCGCCATTCTCGATAAGTCGCTTGGCCGAATCCAAATCGCCGGTGTGGACGGCGGACGCCAGCGGCCACCCGCCTACGCACGAAGTGGTTTGGGCAACAGATCTTGATCGCCGAGAAGTCGCGTCCTGCGGCCAAGGGTCGGGAGGTCGCGAAGGGCCGGCGCTTTGGGGGACAGGAACCTCAGCGTTGCAATTTGCTTCGGAAAGAAAAAGTGAAAGCGCCAAGGTTAGAACGAGCAACGGCTTTGAGAGAATAGGCTTGTATTCGGTTTTCATCGTAATCTCCTTCGCCCATCGCGCCGAACCTCCGGATAAGGGCTCTTCTTGTCGCCATAAGAGGCGACGTTTTTCACAGGCGGCATCTATCAAGAAATACCTCGACAGATGCGGTTCGCCTACGCTCACCACATCCTACGAAGAAGCGGCACTAGAAGGGGTTGAAGAGAAGTTCCCCTCCAATGACCCTTCTCCCCAATCCCTGCCCTATCCCACAGCTTCCAGCGCCTTTTCCATCGCCGCCAAGAGCAGCAGCACATTTTCGGCTCTGCTGTTGTATCCCATCAGTCCTATACGCCAAACTTTCCCGGCCAATTGTCCCATGCCGGGGAAAATCTCGATGTTATAATTTTCGAGCATGTGTGAGCTGACGGCCTTTCCGTCAACACCGTTCGGGATTAGCGGCGTAGTCAGGCTGGGCAGTCTGATCTCTTTATCCACCAGGCAGCCTATCTCAAGCTCTTCAAGGCCTTCCCAGAGCAGCTCGGCGTTGGTCTTGTGCCGCTCCCATCGCGCCTCAAGGCCTTCATCCGCAACCACACGCAAGGCTTCCCTGAAAGCGTAATTCATGTTGATTGGTGCGGTATGATGATAGGTGCGCTCCTTGCCCCAGTATTTCCCTACCATGGTCATGTCCAGATACCAGTTGGGGACCTTGGTCTTTCTGTTGTTTATCTTTTCCAAGGCTCTTGGTCCCAGAGTTAGCGGGCCGATTCCGGGCGGGCAGCTCAAGCATTTTTGTGAGCAACTGTACGCTATGTCCACGTGCCATTTATCCAGGAATATCGGGACGCCGCCGAGACTGGTCACGGTATCCAGCAAAAGCAGGCATTTGAACTCCCGGCAGAGCTTACCGATTCCGTGCATAGGCTGAACTGCCCCGGTGGAGGTTTCACCATGCACCAGGCCGAGAATAACCGGATTGTGCCTATCAAGGGCTTCTCCAATTTCTTCCTCGGTAAATACCTCCCCCCATGGCTTTTCGATCCTGCGCACATCCGCGCCGTATCTGGAGGCCATGTCGCAGAGGCGTTCGCCGAAATAGCCATTCACGCCGATGAGCACAACATCACCGGGTTCGACACAGTTGGCCAGACCGGCTTCCATGGCTGCGCTGCCTGTGCCGCTTACGGGAATGGTAAACTGGTTGTCGGTTTGCCAGACGTATCGCAGCAGTTCCTGTGTTTCATTCATCAGTTGGATGAAACTCGGGTCAAGATGGCCCACTTCGTTAGTTCCAAGAGCTTGTCTTACTCTAGGACTCATGTTGGAGGGACCCGGTCCCATCAAGAGTCTGTGCGGCATTGCCAATTGGGATGTTTGAATCTTGTGATCATCATTCACTTGGCGACCTTGTGTGCTCATCCTGAATATCCCCTTTCTCAATCGCTGAAGATGATGGCGCCACGGATAGAGTCGGGCTCTAAGCCTACTATGGTCGGAGCGTCCTCCTACTTCCCAGTTAAAGGTATCATTTACCGGGGAATCAGACAAATATCCAATCGGGACCGGCTTGGACGTTGATTGACTTTCCCAGGCCAATTCACTAATATTAACAGAAAACTTCCATCAGGTTTTACAATGCTGGGCAATTTCACCCGTAAAGAGTTCCTGGAAGCGCTTTTCCAGCCCTATTACAGAGAATACGGCGGTTTCATCACTGTAAGAAGCTCGAATCGCCTGGACCTTAAGACCAGCACCCGTTATTTTCCCACTACCGATAGTCTCGCCAGGGAACATTATTCCCAGGAGCAAAACGTATTTTTTGGGGTCTGCCCGCGTGAGAAAATGAAGCCCGGTAAAGAGCATGTCAGATATCTGACGGCGATTTGGGCGGGAGTCGACATCGGGCCTGACGGCTACTGCGGGAAGGAGAAGTATTTTGCGAACGAACGCCAAGCCATGATGGCGGTCAAGACCTTTGAGTTACCCCCTTCAATCGTGGTTCAATCAGGCCGAGGCATGCACCTGTATTGGCTGCTGGACAAGGTGGCGGAAATTCAAGACCCGGAATCCCTTGAAAAATTGCTGCAAGGTATAAGCGGCTATTTTCAGTGCAATAATCCGGCGCACATAGATACAATGCTGCGACTTCCGGGAACAATAAATTTCAAAAACCCTAATCAGCCTGTGGAATGTTACGTAGACCACATTGACACAAAATTTCGCTACAGCCTGAATGATTTTCAAGGCTTGGATCTCCGCATAATTATCCCTTCCAAGAAAGCCCCCAAGATCGCGTATACGCCTCCTCTGGCCCCTAAGAACAGAATTGTGGTAATTGATGAAAACGACAGGCCTCCGGTGAGCGAGCCTCAGTTGGAAGACCCCATTCCTTTGGAGCCGACTCCGCTGAACGTTCCGACTCCTCCTCCCCTCCAGGAACCGGCAGAGGCGCCATCTCCGAACCTACTATCGCCAGGGGCAGCCCAAATGGAAGCCCTTGCGGAGAAAATTGTGGACGCTTTTTCGGAAAAGCTTCTGGATCGCCTTGCGGACAGAATAGTCCAGCGACTTCTGGGGGTGATGGGACGGCAAACGGGAAAATAAACCGGAACTGGTTTGCGAGCGGTTATAATGACGTGGTTTTGTAGTCTAAGAACAAGCCGATGAGTGTCTACCTTTTATCTTAGCAGCTTCCAGATTCACTCCTTCCAGATACGCCCCGTTGAGATTAGTGTCCTCCATTATGGCCTCGAACACAAAGGCGTTGGATAAGTTCGCTCCGGAAAGGTTAGCGTGGGTGAGGTTTGATTCGGAAAGATTCACTTCCGGCATGAACGCCCAGACCGCATAAACCATGGACAAATTTGCGTCCGACAGATCCGCGCCCGCAAGCTTTGCCTTGTACAGGGTGGCTCCGAACATATTGGAGGAACTCAAGCGAGCTCGGGTCAAGTTGGCCGCAGTAAAATCGGCGCCAACGAGATTAGCCTGCCTCAAGTCCGCTCCGCACAGTCTTACGCCTGTGAGATCGGCCTTGGACAAGTCCGCGTTGGACAGATCGCTGTCCGAAAGATCTATGCCAAATCGAGCCGCCTTTTCCACCAGTCGGCTCAAAGTTTCGCATTCCCCATGGTATATTATTTCATGATCATCTTTGCGTCTGATCACAAAGGTCTGTGGGGCGGGTGAAAGCCTTTGTTCGAGTTCCGCCTTGTCTATCAACCCTTTGTCAAGTATGGCGTTCAGCGACTTATCAAGATCCGCGTCGGAAATGCCATAGTTCTCCATGACAACTTTTCTGCTCGCGCCCGATCTTATTACGGCCAGGAGTTCTCCTAATTCGATCGCGCCGGCTTTGGGCTGAACCTCCTCGTCGACGATAACCGACGTGGCTGTCCCGCAGGATCGAGCGTCCACTTCATCCGGAGTTATCAGCCCGATGAGCATAAGCTTCCGAAGCAGGCTTTGCACGCCTCTACCGGAAAGATTATATTTTTTCATGAGCGCGGTGTCGGTGAATCCGGACTTTATGAATCTAAGCGCTTCCGCCGCGTCTATGACCGATTTCTTGACATTGACCGGAAATGTAGCCTTGTCAACGTCAATGATGACCGAACTGTAAGATCGTTGCGACCGACGCTCCAATTCATTCCTGTTGAGGATGCCGGCAGACTCCAATTGCGTGAATAGACTCTGGAGCCCAAGAGCCGAGATCTGGAATTGTTCCATGATTCCGGCGTCGTCCATCCCCATGCGAATACACTTGACGACTTCGATAGCTTTTATGCGAACGGTGCGAACCGCCATTAAGTCCCCCATTGTTGAAATGCCCTTCTCTATTATGGAACCATAAATTAACATTTAGTCAAGGGAAGTTTTCTAACAAGCCGGTCAAAAAGACCTTGTCTGGCAGCCGCGTTTACTTTGGCGTTTTCCATTAACCTAATTTTAATCAATTTTTTAGGCCTGAAAAAATAGTTTTTTTCTCCGTCGGATTTATTTAATTTTGGTTCGCGAACAGAGATACGATCAAGCGGGCAGGTTGGGCGCGTAGCGCTTGTGGTGATCTATTGCTCACTTAGTGCGCCGTTTCCTAAATACGGTGTCGTATTCCGTCGCACATGCCCCGAAGGGGCAATCCCCATGAATAGCCATGGGCGCAGCCCATGGATTGGAAAATCAACACATCCTGTCTTCAAGCCCTTGCAGGGTTGAAGAAACCTGTAAATAGAGCCGGCTACCATGGGTTCCCCCCATGGCTACTAACGAATAGCGCCACCTCACGGGGCGCAAGAGGCTATGAATTTCATTTGCGTTACCTGCGGAATACCTAACCGTATTTACGCCACGGAGTACTCAGAACACGGTTTCGGATCAATGATCACAGCCGCGGTTAGGACATCAGTCACATAGGATGCGGTGACCAACGGGAACCGCATCGTTCGAAGTCTTTTCGTGATCGCCCCGGGCGCACTCGGGGTTGCTTTACCTCGGCGTTTGCGCGTCCCTCGCGGTCATTGTTCCTGGTGCGGCAGGGAGAAACTGTCTCAAAATTATTGACGTCTCGCAATTCGTAGCACGATCTATATATGAAACATGATACATTGCATGAGGATTATTATTGCGGTCCCCGTTATAGGCTCGGAAAACATTTGTAGGGGCGGGGTTTATCCCCGCCCGTTGTTCACAAACCTAATAGGCGGACGGGGATAAACCCCGTTCCTACGATCACCGTGCCACGATTCACGACAATTCGGGACTTTTGAGACAGTTTCGGGACGCCGGCCCCCACCAAGTTAAAGAGACGCTTGGTTGAAAATCCGACGCCGTATTTGCGAAACAGTGTACTGAGGACATCAATAAATTCGCAAAATCAATCTGTTGAATCATGGGCCATTTTTCATTTCGAGTTCATATGCGGCTTCGGTCCACCGAGCCTTCAAAACGCGCCCTTCTTCAAGTCGGCTAGGAATGCCAATGTCCGAGAGACCTTTTTGCGCTATACTTAATGGTTCGTAACTCACTCATCCAACTCGTAGTAAAAGAGGTCAGCTTGAACCGTTCCAAAATAAAGGCGCTTTTTGTCCAACTACCTGCACCCAGATTTGCCTTCAACTCTCCTCCGACCAACATACCGCTCGCGGCAGGTTTTCTAGCAAAGGCCTTGGAGAGCGGTTGCCCTGAATTTGAGGTGGACATACTCGAAACCCGGATTGCGGACGTCTATGCCGACACCGGCTTGACGGAGCGGATAATCGAAAAAGCCCCCGATGTTTTAGCGTTGAGCCTTTATGTGTGGAATGTCGAAAGAAGTTTGTTCATAGCATCCAACGTAAGAAGGGCTTTGCCCAATATTTCCGTCGTTATCGGCGGACCTGAAGTGACAAGGGACAACCCGTGGGTGTTGAGTCATCCCGCTCCCTCGGCAGGGCTTTTCGGTGAGGGCGAAGCCAGAATTTGCGGGCTCTTGAGATATTTGTCGGGCCCGAAATCAGCCTTGGATTTGCCCTCTTCGTTCTGCCGGCGCTCCGGCGAGCTTCTGATCGATGAGAACCGCCCTACGGTCTGGGATCTCGAACATGCCGGTTATCCTTACTTGGACGGAAAGCTTAAGCCTTCATCGGACGGAACGATTTTTATCGAAACGTTGCGAGGTTGTCCTTACCAGTGCCGGTATTGTTATTATCACAAAGCCTTCCGGGACATCAGATATCATCCCATGGCGCACATTGAGAGACTCCTCGATTTCGTGTATTCGGATGAATCTTCTGTTTCGGAAATCTACCTCATGGACCCCACTTTCAATTCCTCAAAGAATTTTAGGGACATTCTGAAGATGATCGCCTCACGCAGGCGCCTGAAAGACGTGAGGCTTCACACTGAATTGAGGGCTCGACTTCTTAATCGCCGAAGACGTAAGCCTGTTCGCGGAGGCCGGACTCAGGAGCGCCGAAATTGGTATGCAAAGCGCCAATCCTGTGGCCCTGGAAATGTCCGGACGAGGGATGAATATGGATAAATTGGCTCATGGGGCGCACATGCTGAAAGAGGCGGGCATAGAAGTCACAACCGGCATAATTCTTGGACTGCCCGGAGACACGCCCGCGGGTTTTGCGGGCACATTGGATTGGCTGAAGACTACCCAGGCGTACTCAGTGGTTCACCCGTTTGTTCTCTCGGTGTTGCCGGGAACGGATTTCCGGTCACGTGCTGGAGATCTTAAGCTTGATTATCAGCAGCGCCCGCCGTACTACGTAAAATCCACCCCTACATTCTCCGCCGGTGAGCTGAGATCTTCCATGGAGCTATGCGAAGAAACGCTTCAGATGGAGATTGACTATATCCCACCTCCTTCGCTGGTGGATACCGAAGAATCTGGCGGCGCTGTTGACGGGGTAACCGATTACATCAGCAAATGGATAGTCAATCCGGCTAATATATGGAAAGATCAATGGTCGGAGGTCCTGTCCAAAGCTACGAACCCTTTCACTCTCTGGTTCCGCGGGCAATTCAATGAACAAGCTATTTTGAACATCGCCGATGAATTTGTGATGAAAAATCCTCATTCCGTCTTAAATGTGGTCTTTGATTTCGCAAAACCTTTGCCTAAGCCGTTCTTAGACCGACTCATAGATCTGATTGGTAATCCCGATCTCTTCATAAACAGGTCTTATTACCCTCTTTATGAGGAAGGTGAAATAATGTCCGTCAACACCATCATGATTTTGCCCGACCCTGGCGTACAGCGCCTTAGAGACGTATTGCTCGACCAGTATTCCCAGTCGGCGCAAATAGTATGGGAGACATCCGAGGCGGATGAAGAGAAGCTGGCTACAGTCCCGGCGCCGCTCCTCATATCCGGCGCATGGACGACGGACCCCGAAACCGGCTCCCGATTAATGGATTTTCTGTGGAGTATTCATTCGGACCGGCCCGAAGAGGTGCTCTTCAAGAATCCCAAGTTAGCGGCAAAATGGGAAATTAAGTATTGCAAAAAGGGGTCTGGAGGGCAATTCCCGGAGCGAATTCTGCGGACATAATTTTCAAATGTGAGTTTGACAATCTGCTGACCCCGCGTATATTTATGATTGACGGATTTTTCGTTTGATAGTCCGTGGGCGTTCGGGGGACCCTTCCAACATCTCGGGCATGATTCAACGGCGTCGGCGTCGGGGGGCCGCAGAAGGGAGAAAGTAGCGCGGAACTCTTCAAAGGGTGTTTCCGAGCCTTTCCTTTTCGGAATTGGATTCTTGACTTTCTTTGCCGCCACTGTTAGATTAAAACGAAATCACTAAGAAAATCCTCTATACCCACAATCTCGATGTCCTCATCTTTACAAGGGAAAAAGGCGATGAATCCATTCGAGCTTTTCCAGTCGTCGGACATTTATAAGTTGGCCATATTGTATTTTTCCCAATCGCGTGGCTTGGCAATCGTGGGCAGATACACAGGCGGGGATAATGTCGAAGTTATCCAAATATCAGGGGAAGTTGATCCTCATACCGGCAATTTCGTCGCCCTGGATTATCCGGGGACAGAGCGTCTGGACCAGTTTCCTGTAATAACAAAACGGGATTTCGAGAATCTCGTTTCTTTCATCGAAGGCAAAATCGACAATCAAACCAGAATGAGCATAATAGAGCCCGAAATCATGCGTAATGTTCTGTCGTGCGCTCCGGCTCCGGAAGCCGGCGAATACATACACTAGCAATCTGTTTGCGCCCTGGGTTCAAAGAGCCCGGGGACCTTCTTTCCGCCGTTCGGTTTTCTACTACTCACCTTCATGGATCGGTTCATAAGTCCCGCAAGGCGTTACCGAAGACGCCGGACAGGCTCAGCGCTCCGTCTCCTGAATTCGGACAGAAATTTTCCAGCCCCTGACGTCTTCGGAGCATTTCATTGGCGCCGATTAACGAGAGGCTTCACCACGAATCCGACATCATATCTATGAAATGGACCACGCAGTCGCATGCTTTGGAACGCGAAGCCACATACGAATAGCTCTACTAGATCCTTCTTACACAGTTTTTGAGGAAATTGTCAGACGCGAAATGTGGGGCAGGCGGTTCGAGTAGTACCGGGCAGGAAAAGGTCAGACTAATCCACTTGAATAGAAAATTCCCCAAGACAAGGGTCACATGAACGAGGATGTCCTCTCCAGTGATAAAGGCCTTAAGCCGGCTTACGTAGCCATGAGCCTAACGCTCTTCGATATCGTCCAATGAGCCGATTCACCAGGAACGAAGGACTAGCCGTCAATTTTGATCCCCCCCGTTAAATGGTCGGTAGACTTCTCAAAGCGGACGTAGCACGACACCATTTGAGGTCGTTCACCCCGGCGACATACAGAACGCCGAGGAGTCTCGCTTTTCCCTTGGTCTTCCATGAAATTCCGCTCAGATCGCGACTATTCCTACAAGGCGCCCAGCGCCTGTGTTGAAACCGCGCATCTCGGATCCCAACGCTTTGCGCCTCCGTGCTCCTCGCGTTTCAGCGGTAAGCCCTCCTTTCCCGCTGAATAGTCACTCACATCATAATCAAACGCCGTGGTCGCATCCGTCAGCAACGGTCACAAAACGCCTTGAAAAACTCTGTAGGCAGTTCGTTTTCCGCGGGCACATCCAAGATATTGGTCCCGTATGGATCAGCCATCTCGGTATAAAGATTGATTTTGGCCAATTTCTCCTGGGCCTTGCCGTTCTTTATATGAACGTCCAAATCCAAATGAACCCAATAATCGAGCTCCTGGGTTTGAATCGAAGGGAGCATTTGCTTTACCAACTGAGCAACCGCATGGGCCAGCGCAGTCTTATTGAGTTTGGCTTTGACTTTCTCCCTTTCCATACGTATCGGACATTCTTGCATAAGTACCTCCCCAGAAACCCGGACTACGCGGTTTCACTTCTCTTCGCCTGTCATGCAAAATTTGATTTACGGGAAACCCGCCAATATAATTTGCGGGTCTAGATGGTCCGGGACGTCACGAGGTTCTCACAGAAAACCTTGGTGAGAGTGTCCCTAATTCCGGCAGTTACGAACGCGGGCGCCGTCAAGTCGATAAGCCAACGCCGTATACGCGACATTGAGGCAGTTGGGCGAAAACAGAGTTTCGGAAAGCCAAGTTGTCCGGGCATTAACAACTTTGCGGGGAAAGCCTGTGCAGGCTTGTGATGCGGTTTGTGGTACTGAATCTGATCCACCCAACTGGCTGCTGTCGATTATATAAGCAAATTCCATGCCCGATTATTCCACAAGATGGGGCTTGGATAACGGCTTATTTTCTCGGGTTTTTTTAACATATTGAAAGCAGACCAAATCCCAATATTGGATTTACGCTATAGGATCAATCCTATATTTATATTGGATGTCAGGCAAGTGCTTAAAAACTGGGCATTTTGGAGCACTCAACAAAATCGCATACTTAGCTCGATAGCGTGTTCGTTCCGGATACTACCGCGCTTCAGGCAAAATTCTCGTTCAATTTACTACGTTTGATCCCACGAAATATCCTTCTTGATCTGCCACTGCGCGTCCTCTTCAAAGCCGATGAGTTTATCGCATGAAAGATCGCGGTTCTCGTCGCTGCCAACCTAGCCGTAAGCAACATTTATCGCATTAACGTTTTGGGAAATGGGGCGAGGAGATTACCGCTATGAAAATAGCCGCTGGAGGGAAACTTTTGAAACACCCTTCCTCCGACGGCGTTCTTTGAGAGCTTCCCAAACGCCGACGCATAGTCTCGCCTTCACGCCCTGGAAGGAGGGTTCCTTTGGTAGCCATGGATAAAACCCATGTTCGTCGAGGCCAGTCCGATCAAGGCATTTTCACGATTTGGTGTTAACCACGCGACATGGGAGCTGTTGCTAGAAAGCCCCTTCCAGGCGCCTCTTCGGGAAACTCTTAGCAAGCCATTTCACAAATACTGTCGCAGATTCTTGTAGGATGCGGTGAGTTCCACAAACCGCATCGTTCGAGGTCTTTTCTCCACAGATGCGCTTCTCTTCCGGCGCCACACCCTGCGGGAACGAGATAACCCCCGACTGAGCGACACCGTATTCTTGTGCGATAAGGCGCCCTAGCGAACCACGGTTTCACCCTCACCCAGTCCCTCCCGTCAAGGGAGGGGTGTCCAAAACCCTCTCCCCTGGCGGGAGATGGAAGAGAGCCGGGGAATTTCGGCATTCGAAGCAGTTCTAAATTGAAGCCCACGCTAATGCGTGACCGTATTTATGAAAACGTCTGCTTAGTACATGGCGCAAATACGGTTACGTCTTCGGGCGGCTCTTGGCGAGGTCTGAGGAAGCGCATCTGGCGCGACATCCCAAGAGGTCGAGACGTGACAGAAACGTCCGCCGCCCAATTGTGAAATCATGGGATTAATCCTGCCGTCACTCCTATAGTTAATCCAATTGTTTCATATTGCAGCCGGTCTTTTCTACTGGCGGCGTGATTTCTTCACCTTTAAAAATCCTCATCGGTTTCAGTAGCCTGGTCCTCAGTTTGCCGTCAAATTCACTGGCTACTCCCCAGACACCGTCCGTTACCGCCTGATGATCGCCGGCCCTAATGATGACTGTTCCCACAGGTAAGTCCAGTGTCAACCCTTCCAGCGCTTTGATCACTTTCTTCTTATCCGTGCTGCCTGCCCTTTTGACTGCTGCAGCATAGGCTTTGACGCCCGCGTAACCGCCATGAGCGTTAAAATCCGGGAATATCTTATACTTGTGCGCATATGCTTCCACAAATTTCACATTTTCCGGAGAAGTGTTCGCCTGGAACCAGTAAAGTCCACTGAGCCAAACTCCCTTGGGCATATCCAGGCCAAGGCCGAACATGACATCAGCGGAATAGGCCAGATTCATCAGGAACAGTTTCTTCTCTTCAAATAGCTGCTTCGCTACCCCTTGTCTGACAAAATCGACAAGATTGCCGCCATACAGCGACACTAGCACGCCGTTGGCTTTTGAAGCGAGCAGCTTATTAATGTATGGAGAGAAATCCGAGGTTGTAACAGGCGCGTATATCGCTTCGTTGTCCGGAACAAACGATACGTCCGGCTTTTTTTCATGAAGGAATTTCTGGAAGTACTCCCAGCATTGGTACCCAAACAAGTAATCCGGCCCCACGGTGGTCCAACGGGTCGCCGAGCTATCAGCGGCAATTTGTGATGCTCCCATTATGTTTTGAGGCCCATTCATTGAAACACGAAAAGTGTAAGGATTGCATTCCGGGCCTGTAATATCGGGGGTCATGGCAAGAGTCACAATCAGCGGGGTTTCAAGCTGATTAGCCACTTGGCTGACGGCGTCCGCGACTGCGCTTGAAACTATGCCCATTAGCACGTCAACCTTATCCTCCTTAATGAGCTTGGTCACCGCCTCGACTCCAACGCTTGGTTGCAGCTTGGTATCAGCATAAACACCCATTAGTTTTCGGCCGTTTAGGCCGCCCGCTTGGTTCACTTCCTCGATGGCCATTTCAGCGCCCTGTTTGGCGCCGTATCCATAATGAGCCAGCCTGCCGGAAAAAACATAGGAAAATCCGATTTTGATATCATCTGCCGCCTTGACGACGCATGCTGAGCCACAAATGATCAAGACCAAAGTCGTCAACAGAGCTAAACGCTTCATTTTGACTCCTCCCTGGATTAGAGCAAGTGAATAGGACCTGACCACGTACACCATGTTTATCCGCGCTGCCCTCGGATCTAGCCGCCATTATTCTCAACGGCTGCGGCGAACCAGCGTCTGCGCAATGCTTGGATCCTGTCAACTGCCGGAATCCGGGCTCGGAGGCTTCCGTATAACTTGTCTCCCGAGCATACGTTCCATGGCGCCGTGTTCAAGATTTCGGCCTATCGAATTAAGAGACGTCGGTTAACAGATCGAGCGGCAGCAACCACCTGTGGACGGAGTAGTTGAAACCGACATTAATGTCAGCAAAAATCTAACAATACATGCGCTATTCTTTCGCCGGCTAAAGCCGTAAGTCTGCGTCTATCTCTACTCGCAGCCAGGTACCTGTTTTAGTCGGCAAAAACGTAAATCGTTCTTGTTTTACCCCCTTTCGTTTCGATCATCCGAGCCATTAAGTGACAAAATGTCGGACAATAGTTTGACAAAATTCCCCTCTCAACAAGGTTCGATTTCCGAGATTCCACGAGCGCGCCGAGGGGGGCCCGGCAAATCCACCGGGAAACCCCTCCTCAGCTTCCTAAGAATGAAAGCCAAAGGAGCTACTGTATTTAGATTTAGCGAGAATGAAAGCAGTTTGCGCCAATCCATACCTATTGTATCAAGTAACATGACTAAATCAAACCAATCTCTAATCCTACTAGAATGATTTAGTCAATGTGGAGCGAGATGCGGAAATTTCATTTCCAGGGAGAAGATTGTTAATCGTTATCCGCTGATCAAAGAAGCTCCCCCTCCGCAGTCTCATCTTTGAGCGCGAAGAAGAGAAAACCTAGTGATTCATGAACCCCAAGCGCCAATACGCTTCCAAGCCGTAGCCGCTAATAATCTGATCATTCACATAGGCGCGCGATGGCGGAATTTGCCCTAGAGAAAGGTCGGCCGGATCACTCAAGGGCTCGTAGCCCAACGATATCTGTGGTCCATGGAGGGTGGGGAGGGATTCAGGGCATACCAAGAAATCCAGATCCGCCATGGCCGTCAATGAAGCCCAATAAAGGAAATTTGACCTATGAGACCTAATTGGAAAGGATAAACACTCGGCTTAGGGAGGCGTTGAGAAATCGTCTAACTTTTCTTCCCGACACTGGACGAAGAGTGTTGGTTAAAGAGGCCGAAATTGAGGCCGGATAACGCGCCCGCGCCCCCCGTCCATTTAGAGCTGATAATTTGCTGGAGACTCCTGCCGGTTTACACGATCCCGGCTTTAGAGCGCCGGTAGAGCGATTCGCCGATGACTTTACGCTTAGAGCGGACTCCGGTCCGAACCTCTTGTCCGGCGGCGGTTGACCCCCTTGAGTCTAATTGGGCGTCTGGTGAAACAGTCTTCCGGACCTTATGCAGTCGATCTACCACCCATCTGAGATCCGGAGAAGGATCATTGCCCCCACCACCGACGGTACATCTGCTGATAGTTGTTTTGCCAGTAGTTATTTACACTGCGACGGTACGGGTCACCCTGGTAGCCTTCGGCATAGGAGGCCGACTCTTTCCCCTCCACCTCTTTTACTTCCGACAGACTGAGCGCCATTTTCTCTACGAAGGCCTGGCGTTTCTTCACAAGATTCTTTACTTCCTTGTCTTTTGATCCCCTGCCGGTCTGCGCACATTCCTGCAGCTCGTTAAAAGCCTGGTTTTCGGAGTTCATAAGGTTCCGGCACTCTTTTCTTTTCGCGTTGAGCGTTTCCTCTTTCACTTGGAGCGCTTCCGAGACCAAGCGGGCAATGGTCTTGCCTTCAGCCTTCTCCATAATCGGCTTTTGAGTAAGGTGATCCACGGGGGTCTGCTGGATTGTCGTGAAATCTTGAAGCCTTGTTCTCAAGTCATTAAACGCTTGTTCCCATTTGGTTCTGGCAGCGCCACAATCGAGGTCTTGGGAGGAGGCCAAACCGGAGAATATAAAGGTGAAGAGTAAAGCAATGACGCTAATTGAAAAGACATGGTGACCTTTCGACTTCATCGGCACTTGCAACTTCTCCTTTCACCACAGTGATCAAATAACAGTCGATATGTCCAGTAAGCTGATCAGTCAATGATTTTAGATCAAAATAAGCTAAATTTCCAGCAAATTTGAATCATGTGTCCAATTTAGGTATTAATTCTGCGCACTCTATTGGCGTCGCTCAGCCACTTCTTGCATTATCGAGGAAATCTTTTCTGATATAACGTAGTTGATGCCGCCACGTTCAAATGAGTCTCTCACCAGTTCGACAAATTCGTCGAAAGCGCCCTCTTTTTCGAGTATAATTCTGGCGTGCTCCGATTCTTGGGGAGTATATTCATCCCCTTCGTTTCGGGCCACTTGCCTGAAAGTTTCAATGAATCCTTTCTTATCGCCCCAAAAAACAATGACGTTATCCATATATTCGTTGAGCTCCGTTAACTGCTTAACGAGCTCCTCTTTGCTCATTTCCGCGTAGTCCATTTACCCTTCCTCCAGCAGCCCATTTGTTATACGCTCAGGGCGGCGGCGCCGGTAAGTGATCGGGCAGGCGCCCCAAAACCTGATTGTTTGCGAAGGCGCAGCAGCTAAAAATTAAGACGAAAACCGCGCCGGGAGTCTCTCTGCGAGGCCTCCACGCGGGACTCTTCATATCGCCACAATGGGGATCGGTCCTCATACACGGCGCCAACAGACCACTCTCCCGCTCTTTCATCTTTAGCCGACCAAGCGGCCACGGAAGTATTCGCGAGGACCGGATTTTCTTTCGCTCTCGGCGTCGGCGCTTCTAGAAATTCAGTGGAAGCTTCCTGATCTCGCGCAGCTCTTCAGCCTCCAGGTTGCGCGACATGGTCTGTTCCCATTTGAAAAATTTCTTGGAAAGGGTTTCCACTCGAGCAAGAATTTCCACGACTTCCGAGATAAGTTCTTTATTTTTGTCACGTCGGGCCCTGTCCAATTCCTTTTGAAGATGCGTGATCAATTTCCTCGCCTGTTCGGGGGTCTCCAGGAACGTGACGGGGTCGTATCTGCTCCCGCGCCTCTCTTTGGGATTCCATCGGGTCATTATGTCATTGATGTGTTCGCGCAACATTTTGGGGAAATCCTGAACAAGTTTTCGCGATTCCCTGAAGACTCCGGCACAGTCTCACAGCACCGCCCGCGCTCCGGAATTCGACCCCTCAACAGCAGACCCTTGGCATGATTGTGAACGAGCACGTTCTCAGCATCGGACAACGGCACAGGGACGAAAAAAGGGCGATCAGGGAAATTAATAAGTCGCCGGCGTATCCGACGACTGTTAATCGTATATTACATCACGCGAGCCGAAAATTCAATTATAGAATTCGCCATGAGTTGGGCCGGCTTACCTTGAAACAAGCAGCGATAACGGAGCTGGGACCGAGCCGATGCTGCGGAGTCAAGCATGGGTGAGAACCTCAGCTTACCCGAAACTTCGCTGTCCTTCATTCCTGCGGAATGAGGAATAGCGCTCTTTTCGATGCTTCCTGGGCCCCTGCTCCCACCGGGGCGATGTCGATGATTTAAGCAAATTCGATATGGAGCAGGCTTTCCAGCCTGAGGCTAATTCGGTTGTGAAATAGGGAGGCTAGAAAGCCTGCTTCACATAGGAAATGCAGTGTGGAGCTATTAAGCCACAAACATTTTCCCGCCATGGCGCCGACCCGGCATAGGCGCCACTGTCGGATTCTTCCAAAGCCGACAGCATTGGCCGCGGACGCCGGCAATAGAAAGGGATATAGGCTCCTTCCTTGACCCCTTGCATACTCATTTCCTTAAGAGCGCTTCATTCGGCGAACCTCGACGGGTACGTTTCTGTTGGCAGCCCATTCGATTTTGAGTGTCTAGGCTTGCAATCAGAGGTTTTTTCAGGTATTCTCTTATACCTTGGTAAGGATCTACTTTGCGCATTCGCCGTCTTTCATTGTGGTTAGGCAACGGCTGTCATCGTAAATGTCGCTTATGAAAACAATGCGCTGATTTTCAACTTTTCCGGAAAGGTAACCATGTGAGGCGATGAAGACCTCCGACGAGATTCTGATCGTCGAAGACAGCGCTATGCAAGCCAAGCGGCTTAAGCGTCTGCTTGAAGAGCACGGTTACACAGTAATTGTTGCTCACGATGGACAAGAAGGTTTGGAACTGGCTCGTCGGCACAATCCCAGCCTCATTGTGAGCGATATAGTGATGCCCGTAATGGACGGCTATCATATGTGCCGTACCATAAAGAGCGAACCGAACCTCTCCGCCATTCCGGTCATATTATTGACCTCTCTCTCCAATCCCGAAGATGTTTTTCTCGGTCTTGAATCAGGCGCCGACAGCTATGTGAGTAAGCCTTACGAAGGTAACGTCTTGATTGCCCGCATAAAGTCGGTCATTGAAGCTCAAAACAGGCATCGGTCGGGCGGCGAAAATGCGGATGTGGAAGTATCTTTAGGAACCAAGACCTATCTAATCAAATCCACAAAGCAACAAATCCTAAACCTCTTATTGTCCACCTATCAGGACGCAGTGGAACAGAACCGAAATCTGCGGGAAATGCGCACCAAACTCGTGATGGTAAACGAGAAGCTCGAAAAGCTGGTGGCCGCCCGCACTGAAGCCCTCCAGAATGAAATTGTGGAGCGCAAACGCATAGAAGAAGCGCTCGCCTCCGAGAAGAACCGTCTTTCCGCAATGTTACAGTCTATTGCCGACGGAGTTATCACCACCAACAATGAGGGCAAGATAATATTGATGAATCCGGCGGCGGAGCAACTTACCGGCTGGTCTCAGGAGGAGGCTATCGGTAAGAGCTTGACGGGAGTATTCAACCTGGTCAAGACCGAGACGCGTGAAAGCGGCGAAACCGTCGTGGAAAACGTGCTTAAATCAGGAGGTTTGATCGGCTTGGGCGACCAAATTACCCTCCTGTCCAAAGATGGGTCCGAACGCATCGTGACTTGCAGCGGCACCCCCATTTTCCATCAGACAAATAAGATCATAGGCGTGGTTTTAGTTTTCCAGGACGTGACCACCAGCAAACGAATTGAAGAAGAGCTCATCAAAGCGCAGAAACTTGAATCGCTGGGGGTGCTCGCAGGCGGTATAGCCCACGATTTCAACAACCTCCTGACCGCCATTCTTGGTAACGTCAGTCTGGCCAAGGTTTACGCGAAGCCCGGAGATAGAATCGTGGCTAGACTTGAGGAAGCCGAAAAAGCTTCCTTGCGAGCAAAGGATCTGACCCAACAGCTACTCACGTTTTCCAAGGGCGGGGCGCCGCTCAAGAGAACAGCGTCTTTGAGTGAGGTATTGAAGGACTCTGCGCGATTCGCGCTGAGAGGCTCCAATGTCCGCTGCGAATTCTCCATCCCGCAGGACCTATGGCCGGTCGAGATAGATGAGGGCCAGATCAGCCAAGTCATCCACAATCTCATTATTAACGCCCACCAGGCTATGCCTGAAGGCGGAATCATAAGGGTCATGGCCGAAAATCTGTCTATAGACTGTGACCAGGAAATGAACCTGGCCCTGGTAACGGGAAAATACGTGAGCCTGGCGGTTAAAGATGACGGGCACGGGATTCCCTTACACATGCTCTCAAAGATATTCGATCCCTACTTCACCACAAAACCCAAGGGCAGCGGTTTGGGCTTGGCCACCTCCTATTCCATAATAAAGAATCATGACGGGGCCATAACAGTTCAATCCGATGTGGGCGTCGGGACCACGTTCCGCGTTTACCTACCGGTATCGGGTAAGAAAGAAGTCAGGACCCGGCAATCCAGGGACAAGCCCATACCCGGTCAGGGCCGAGTCCTGGTGATGGATGACGAGAAGATTTTGAGGGACTTTGTCGGAGAACTTCTGGAGCTGCTCGGGTACAACGTTCACTTTGCGGCAGACGGTAGTGAGACCATCTCCGCGTATTGCAGAGCAAGAGAAATCGGGGAACCCTATGATTGTGTGCTAATGGACTTAACGATACCCGGTGGAATGGGTGGTAGGGAAGCAATTCAGAAGCTCAAAGAAATCGATCCCTGTGTCAGGGCCATAGTCTCCAGCGGATACTCGGACGATCCGGTGATGGCGGATTTCAAGAAGTACGGCTTCTGCGGTGTCGTGGCCAAACCTTATGACGCTGAACAGCTAAGTGAGGTCTTGCACAGGGTCATCGTTTTGCAGAACTGACCCCGCTTGGCACGCCGGCTTTTGCCCGAAACTTATCCCTTCTATTTCCAGTAATCGTCCACGCAGTCTGTGTTTCACCCCGAGCATCTTTTCAACAAGCCACAAATTGGATTCCACGTGATCCGTCACTTCCGGGATAAGATAACGGGTAGTCCCTTCGGCCAAAGCAGCGTGTAGAATGAGCTGGTCCGCTATGTGACGATCAACCGTCGCGCCGGAGTCCAGGTCTGCAAATAACGAGCGCACAACGAACTGGGCTATTTTTTCCGAAGATCTCCCAGGCTTGCCTGCCTGATCCGCGCCGATGTAGCACGGAACTGGAGAATCCACCCACAAAGTTAAAGCCGCCCCTTTCTGAGGCGCCGCGGAATCATAAATCGATTCCACATCCGCCGATAACTTCCTCATCTTAATCAGTTGAACCGCCATACGGGCCATTCTTTCCGAAACGTTTTGTTCCCGGAGATTTGAGGAAAGGGCAATCCCTTTGATTCCGCCGACCCTGGGCCGCTCAGTCAGATCCAGGGCTTTTGTCGGCCCATCCATGGGCTGTGTCATCAGACATAGCTCACCGCCTCCCTTCGGAACATAACCCGGCCTAATCATCTGAAGCTCCACCGCCGCGCCCATAGAAGCAATAAGAAGCGCCAAGACTCTCTGCATATGAAAAAAAGTGGGCGCAAAATCCTGGAAGAGACCGCCGATTATGCTGATCCTGGACGGCCCGCTAGAATGGAGCGCTATGGGGATAAGGGCAAACGCCGCCATTGTGGCTGATCCCGCCGTGCCGATATCAAACCTGAAATCTCCCCCGCTTCTTCCAGCACCTGGACGATAGACGACTTCTTGCGAACCCACTTCGCCACCCTCCAAAGTTCCTCCCGACATGGCGCGGCAAGCCTCCAGAGCCTGAAGGTGTTGAGCCCTCAAGCCGGGCTTGGGTCTCTTGACTCGAATATTTCTAACGTGGAGGGGTTCCCTTATCAGCGTGGATAGCGCAGCTGAATAGCGAAGAATTGTTCCGCTTCCGGAATGCATCGAGCCGTCGATTTCTATCATGTCGCCCCAATATTGTCAGCCGGCGTGAAGGCGCCGCCTCCAACCAAGTGAGAGCTTGGTTAAGGCAGGGGTCCACACTTCGCGTGACCAACACAATTGTTCACTGTCGTCGCATTCTAATACGGCCTGTATTTTCGTTTCCAGGCTGGAGCCGGGGAGCGAAGAGCAAAGCCTTATTCAAACTTAGAAGATTAGCAAACTGCAGAAGGAAAAGAAAACGGTTCGTGAGCTGCTGAGAACCTTTTAAATTGCGTTCTAGGAGGGCCGAGCCATTCCCGGCACAAATAGCACAAAGAGACTTGACTTGTGCTACCTTCTACTATATTGTGCCATTTGGATAAGCGATTTTAATTAGCTAAAGAGTTGTCAAGGAGGTCGAGGTGAGAAGATTCCTGATAGGATTTGCTTTAAGCGCAGTGGTCGCGTTAACCTTGGCGTCGATAGCGTCGGCCCATTTCGGCATGATAATCCCTTCCAAGGACATCGTGGGAAAAGAAGACAATAAGAATATCGGCATTCTTGTCCAATTCACTCATCCTTTTGAGGGCGGTCCGCTGATGCAAATGGACAAACCGGAAAAGTTCGGGGTGGTGATTGGCGACCAGGTAACCGATTTGCTTGGGACTCTCAAAGAAAAGAAGGTTGACGGCAAGTCCACGTGGGAAACCACTTACAAGATCACCAAACCGGCTGACTACGTTTTCTTCATGCTGCCCAAGCCCTATTGGGAGCCTGCCGAAGACAAGTTCATCGTTCACGCCACAAAAGTAATCGTGGACGCGTTGGGCGCCGAGGAAGGCTGGGACAAAACCATAGCGGTCGCTGCGGGGCTCCCTGCCGAGATAGTCCCGCTCACTCGTCCATTTGGTCTATACGCGGGAAACATGTTCACAGGCCAAGTTCTCAAGGATGGAAAACCTGCTACCGGAACTTACGTAGAAGCGGAGTGGTGGGCCCAAGGAAACACTAAAGCGCCCACAGACTCGCATGTGAAACAGGTTGTCAAGACCGACCCCAACGGCGTTTTCTCGTTCGCCATGCCCAAGGGAGGATGGTGGGGCTTTTCAGCGGTCATGGAAGCGGACGGGCCCTTGAAACACGAGGGCAAGGACAAGAAGGTCGAACTTGGGGCTGTCCTTTGGATTCAGACCTATCCCATGCAATAGGCGATAAAATGAGCGCTTCCAAATAGATATCCCCGGAGGGGAACTCCTTGAAAGAAGCCCCCTCCAGCCTGTCCTTTGTGAGTCGCTGAAGTGGCGCCGCAACGAGTAACAATTCTCTAATATGCCGGCGCAATGATGTCATGAAGGCTTTTTCATCGTTCGCTACAAGATCATGGGAGTTTTCGCAAAAGAGGTTCTCTGAACTCTTTCCAAAAAAACTCCTAATATATTGATTGGTCAAGTGGTAGCCGCCGGCTTTCGAGCAGATCTCTCGGCGTCTTGCCCCAGCGCAAGACTCGTAGGCCGTCAGGATGGCGGATTGGCGAGTGCCTGGCCTGTCGGACGAGGGGCAAAGTTTTCCCCCGATGAACACCGACGTTGGCGCTACCCCTTGGTCTTTGAGCGGTTCCAGGAATGATTGCGTTGCGCGAAGTAATTGCGGACTCGACGTTAATGAGTTTGACCGATTAATTTCAAACCGGGAGGATGAGGAGTGAATTGGAGTAGATGGTTTTGCGGCAAGATAATCGAGGCCTTGTCGCTCAGCGCGGTAGCGGCGGTCACTCTCTGTATGTCGAGCAGTCAGGCCTACGCGCACAAAGTTAACGTGTTTGCTTATGTTGAAGGGGACCGGGTGGTTGTCGAAGGTTATTTCGGCGGGAATGTCAAAGCTCAGGAAAGCCCTGTCGAGATTTTTGATGAAAGCGGGAAGAAGATCCACGAAGGCAAGACGGACGACAAGGGTGTCTATTCTTTCAAGTTATCAGATCTGCCGCCGTTCTCAGGCGGGCTAAAGATAGTTCTCGTAGCCGGTATGGGGCACAAAGCCGATTACACCTTAAGCGCATCCGACATACCGGGCGCAGTTGAGAAGAATGGCCCGGAAAAGGCGCAGACTCCCAAGGACAAGACAGAGGACGCTCCCGTCTCGGCCGCCGGCGTCGGCTCCGGCCCGATCGTCGATCAGGCCGCTCTGACGAAGTCTCTGGAAACGGCTCTGGACAAAAAGCTCGAACCCATCGTCAGGATGCTGGGAAAGCAGGAAAAGTTGCTTCTTGAACAGAAATACGGCGGGCCGAAGCTCACGGACATTGTGGGTGGGATAGGATGGATAGTGGGCCTTTTCGGCTTGGCAGCCTTTTTTTTTAGGCGCAACGGCTCGGCAGAGAAATAATCTGAGTGGAGCTAATTGGAGAATGTTCGTTCAACGAAGTAATTTCCGGATCTTCTTACACGACTGAGATACTCCCAATTCAAGCTGAAAGTTATTGACACCATTATCTGATACTTTATATGATGGTCGAAAAGTATTACAGGGTATTATCTTTGTGCCGTCGGATCGGCTAAGTGGCCGTTTTTATGAATATGGCGCCGTTTGGTTCAGGCCTATCCTGTTTCCATAGGTGTGGCGTCCGCATTCAACATGTAGGGGCGGGTTTTACACCCGCCCTATCGCGACTATTTCCGTGTCGGAAAGGTATCCATGTTTCTAATTATGTGGTGGATTACCTGATGCCGCTGTGCGAATTCAGGCAGTAGATGGCGGGCGGGGATAAACCCCGCCTCTACGCTGCTTCGGTAGGGATTCGCGTGGGCGAAACGGTGGTTCGCGGAGGCGCAGCGTCCTGCGAGGTCTTTTCTCGACAGATGCGGTTCCCTTTGGTCACCACATCCTACGGGAACTAGATAAGCCCAAACCGAGCGACACCGTATTTATTAAAACGACCACTAAGCGCTTTCGTCTTGTTGACCCGGCGTCCACCCAAAAGGCGGCAAGCTCAGCCGTCATGGCGCTAGACTTCCGTAGATGGCATTCAGAATTTCTCGAATTCTGCGAGCTTTTCTCTTGCTACGCTGGCCGGTTTCGTGTTACGTTGCGCATACCAGATTCTATTTAGTCGCACTGTAATTTGGTTTATGAGGAGGGAACATGCAAGGGACCAGGCGTCTCTTTTCTCTGGCGGTTCTGGCCGCGTGGCTTTGTCTTCCGGTTCTCCCAGCCCGCGCCTGGCAGTTCGAGCTCGCGGGAACTTTCAATTGGTACTACGAGTATTACAGCCAAACCGGAAGCCAGGGCTTTTTCGGACCCTATAACGTGGACAACGGGGCTGGCGCTACTAAGGCGGCGAACCTAAATTTCTGGAACGGCGGGCGCTTCGACACCAACATTGTAACAGGCTCACAGGCCGATTGGTCATACTTCAATGTAGAATTCCTGCCCAAATTCAAATTGAATCCGGCAATACAGTTTAAGGGCAAGTATCGTCTCGGGACATACGGGGATCCCTTGGCGCCCGACTACCACACCTTTGACGCGCCCGGCATTAACAACGCCTTTTCCGAGGGTCAATGGACCATGTTTTGGGCCACCGCCCAGACTCCCCTCGGCGTGTTCGGGATTGGTAAAAGACCATGGACTTTTGGGACGGGACTCCAGTACGACGGCGAGGATGGGCTCACTACTGAATCCATGACCGTGGTCGCTCCGTATGGTCCGCTGGATATAGGGATAGCGTTTTATCCATATCGTTTTGCGGGCAGTTCCAGCGTCAGGGCCAACAATCAGTACAACTATTTCCTGGGCTCCATTGCGCCTTTTAATCCGCTGGATCTCCCATCCTATACCACAACAGTCGCGCCGACTAGAACAGTCCAAGGCCAGTATTTCAGCCGAGCGGATTCCAGCGGAAACATGGCCGAGGACTTCCTGATCTTCTTGAATTATCACAGCGGCCCCATGAACATGGGCGTTCTCGGTTCCTTCATGAGCTACCATATCGGCCCGGAAGCGCTCCTGCAGAACCCGGGCGACCCGTATACCACCTCGCCCCTGGTCGCCCTGAATTCCTATGTGGCGCACGGCACTGCCTACATCAGGTACAACAACGGCCGCTTCTTTTTCAATGCCGAGGGCGCCTGGATCTATTGGGAGGACAGGTGGGGCTTGGAGTCCACCCCGACCGCCACAATAGGAACTCCCCACACCCGCTACACTGAGCAATGGCGGTACATGGTGGAAATGGGCGCCATGTGCGGTCCCGCAAAGATCAGTTTGCTCAACGCTTGGACGCCCGGCCCCGACAGACGGGCGGGAACACTCATCGATAGACAGCCGGCCACTTTTGTTTGGCATCCCACCTTCGACCGGATGCATGGAAACTTCGATGTGTTCAAGCCGTACAGCTACCTGTTCTCCTATGCCTATGGAGGAGGCCTGGGAGCTTACAACTTGAACAACGACGGCTACTTGAGGGACGCTTTCGTGCTCGCTGGTCGTCTCGATTACGCGGTAGCGGCGCAACCTCAACGTTTTCGGCAGCTTCTTATACGCCAACCGGACTTCAAACGGGTATAGCTGGGGATGTATCGGGCCGAACGCCGGACTGGCAGGAAGCGCTTTTGCCTCGGCTCCTGACGGAAATATAAGCATCAATTTGAACAGATACGCGGCGGCGCCGAACATTCCCGACACCGCTCTCGGGTGCGAATTCGACGTAGGTTGCGATTGGAAGCTCTTGGAAAACATGACGGGGGGCTTTCTCTTCGGCTACTGGCAGCCCGGCAAATGGTTCAGCTACGCGTGTGTCGATAGGTCGATCCCTCTGTGGCATACCGGAACGGCGGGAAATTTCTTCGGCGTGAGGCCGGACAAGAGTATCGACCCCATCATGGGCGGAAATTTCTACCTCAAAATGGATTTCTAACCGGCGGCGCCCGGACTTAAGAGAACATAAGCGGAGACTGCAATATGTTAAGACTCTTGGTAATTTTGGCGATCCTCTTTCCGCCGGCGGTGGTCGCCGCAGAAGCGGGCAACAATTCTTCTTCACGGCGTGATTCCACGGTTCACAAGACTCGCTCTTTCATTCTTAAAGGCGCTGAAGCGCCACAGCAAGCTCCCAGGGTAAATGCGCAACAGGGCAAGGGGCTCTTCCCTGTTGCGCCGGCCGGAAGCGGAGCGGCCGACATCGTTGTCAAAAAAGAGGGGTCCGGTCCGGAGAAAGAAATTGACCTCCGAAATGTAGATTGGCAAAGCGAAAAAAACGGCGATAAAGGAAAAGACGAAAACGTTAAGAACGGTGATGAAGGAGAAGACAAAGATAACGGAGACAAGGAAGACGAAGGCGACGACAAAAAGGACGATAAAAAAGACGACAAGGCAAAAAAAGAAGATGAAGGCGGCGGGGGCTGGGATAGACTGTGGGACGCCCCCAAACTGGGCTAAACTTGGTTGAATCAAATGGGCCGCAAGCGCCCAGACGCTGTGGCCCCTCTTTCCGAATCGCCTCTCATCCCGGTTCATATACAAAACCACAATACGGAACCTTACGTACTCCGTGGCGTAAATACGATTACGTATTCCGCAGGGTAACGCAGATGAAATTCATAGCCTCTTGCGCCCCGTGAGGGGCGCTCTCCATTGGTAGCCATGGGTGGAGCCCATGGTAGCCGGCTGTATCGACCGGTTTCTTCAACCCCGCAAGGGGTTGAAGACGGGATCGGTTGTTTTTCCAATCCATGGGCTGCGCCCATGGCTATTCATGGGGATTGCCCCTTCGGGGCATGCGCGACGGAATCCGACACCGTATTTAGGAAAAGGCGAACTTAGGGGTAAGGTCTACGGCCACGCGCTGATTATGGGAAAGCTTGTGACCGGCGCTCTTAGCTGTGCCATTTAATCGACCAATATATCAGGAAGTCTTGAAGAAGGGGCCGGGGAGGGCCTTTTCCTAAAAAGGGCCTCCACACGAAGTCTTCCGAAAGCTTTTCGTCTCGCGATAGCTTCTAAGCTTTGTTCTTGAGAAACTTGCCCAGTTCAGCGTCCATCTGCTTTATATGGGTACGAAACCAATTGCACGCCTCAGTTAAAACTTCGATTGCAAGCGACGAGGTCACTTCCCCGAATTCAAATTTCTTCTTAAGCGCGCCAATATCAGCGACGAATTTTTCATGGGATTTCTTTTGTTGTTGGTAGCCCGCGTACCCGTTTTCCAGCATAATTCTTTCCTCATCGCCAAAGTGGAAGACGGTATAATCCGCGAGGAAGTCAACTGTCTTTGAGACCTCCTCTTTTCCCTTGCCGTCCCACATGGCTTCGGCTAGGGCATTGGCCGCTTTAAACAATTGTTTATGCTGGTCGTCTATTTCATCAGATCCTGTAGCCAAGTCGGGCGTCCACACGATTAGATCCACGGCGGTTCTCCTGTGATCGGAATATTAGTAATCTCAACCATGATACAATGCTCTCGCGGGATTTAGAAGACCGGTCGGTCAGAAAATTTCTTAGAGTGATTGTCGAAATTAAAGTCCGGGAGCCGTCGGAGGCCGGACATCGGGAGCCTACGACTCTGTGGCTTGGTGGATGTCTTTGTCGCTGGTCGCATCCGTCGTCCCCGCAAAGGCGGGGACCCAGGGAAGACTGCTGGATTCCTGCTTCCGCAGGAATGACGTAAATGCCGCTTATACCTACCAGACAAGAATTTTGGCGCCGACCAAGATTTTACCATAGAAGGCGCAATTCGTTGGCGGCCTGAACGAAAACGATACGAGAAAGCCAAACCGGTTGCATGCGCAGCTCGCGGATTATAGAATTGTCTGGCTGAGCATTGCAACGATAAGGCGCAAGCGAGTGGTTACAACAGCGGAACTGCGATTGCTGACTGGTGGATGGAATTATGACGGGTAAATTGTTCGGCACGGACGGAATCAGGGGACGGGTAAACACGGAGCCCATTACCGCCGAAATAGCGCTGAAGGTTGGCGTGGCCGTCGCCGGATTGCTCAAAGAGGAAGGCGATAAGGTCAGCATGCTGATTTCAAGAGACACGCGGCTTTCTGGAGAAATGCTCTCAAACGCCGTGGCGTCCGGAATACTGTCCATGGGAGTCGACGTGCTGGACGGTGGCATTCTGCCCACACCCGCCTGCGCTTTTCTTACTCGAAGCATGAAATTGGCCGCGGGAATCATGGTGTCAGCGTCGCACAACCCCCCCTGGGACAACGGCTTGAAATTCTTTTGCCGGGACGGATACAAGTTTTCGGAGCGGATGGAAGCTGAAATAGAAAGCCTCATCGCCGCCGGAAACATCGGCGCCGGTCCCACAGGAGCGGGGGTTGGCCGATTGCAACGCTTGCATGGCGCTTTGGAAAGGTATGTGACCTATGCGAAAGGTGTTTTTCCTAGGACGCTTGATTTGAAAGGCATGAAGATTGTCTTGGATTGCGCCAACGGAGCGGCGTTCCGAGCGGCTCCCATGATATTCGGGGAGCTTGGGGCCGAAATCCGGCGTCTGGCCTTTGAACCCGACGGCCTGAACATAAATCACAATTGCGGAGCCCTTCACATAATTGGATTGATCAATGAAGTTAGATCGGTTGGGGCTGACATCGGGATAGCGTTGGACGGAGACGCGGACCGGGTGACCTTTGTTGATGAAACAGGCTCTGAGATCGACAGCGACCGCATAATGGGAATCATCGCCCTGGACATGATGAAGCGGTCAGAGTTACAAAAAAACACAATGGTGGTCACGCTGGTCAGCAACACAGGATTGGACATTACCATGAGTGAGGTCGGCGCCTCAGTGATTCAGAACCCCTGTGGGCGACAGGCACGTGCTGGCTAAAATGCGGGAGCTTGGTTTGAATTTCGGAGGTGAGCCGTCAGGGCACATAATCCTTGGGGACTACGCCACCTGCGGAGACGGACTGATCACCGCGGTAAGGATCCTGCAGATAATGGTGGAATCCGGTAAGCCATTATCCACGTTGGCCGAACAGGTGAAGAGCTTCCCTCAAATCCTCAACGATGTGGAGATAAAGAGTAAACGCAGCCTGGATGAAATGCCCGAAGTTAGGCAAACCATACAACGAGCTGAGGACATTTTAAGAAACCATGGGCGGCTTATAGTGCGCTATTCCGGGACCCAGCCCGTATGCAGAGTCCTGGCCGAAGGAGAGGACCTCAGCAAGCTCCAATACGTGGTTGATATGGTTTCTGACGCCATAACACGGGCTCAGCAGTAGCGCAGGCAGATACAGGACGATCTGCTGGATGGTTTGTAGTGTATTCAGTATCGTCGGGGTAGGTCAAGAAAAGAGTTTGGATTATCCGGGAAGTCGCCGTTTGCGGAAAAACGCTATGTTCCGTCCCTGGAATCAAAATTCATACGCGGATTCAATCCCAGGGCAAAAACAGGACACGAGGCCAAAGAAACCGACAATGCGATCAGAAGGCCCTTTCTTGTCCGGCGATGCCGATTTTGAAGGGCGACACTCGGAGAAACTTGCAGAGAGCTTCCATCGGGCCGTAATCAAGGGCATCTACGAACGTCTCGATTTTCCGGGCCTTTTCCAGAACCGGATGGCCCGCTGGAATCGTGAGTAGCGCCTCTTTCATCCGGGCAGCCAACTCAGGAGGCGTGTTCTTTAACGAGGCTACTGGCCAGTCCGGGTAAAGCCGAGTGCTGCACACTTCGGGAAAACCCTCATTATGCTGTTCATTGAGAATGCGGAAATCCGCCATGTTGATCTTGCCTTCGCGTTGCATCGCTTCCAACAGGTTGGTTCTAACTGTGCCCACGTCGACCTTCCCTTGCTTTACGGCGTACACGACCTCGTCGTGCGACTCCTTGGCCGTCTCCAGCAGTCGCTTGAAATCTTTCTCCGGCACGATCCCCTGCTTTACGATCTCACCTTTCTGAAAGAGCCAACCTCCCGGTGACGACAGCTTGGGGCACATCACCACCTTGCCGTACATATCTCGGATCGTCTTGATTCCGCTGTCCCGCCTGGTGAATATGACTCCTCCGAACGTGCTCCCGGAGCCCTGATACTTCACAGTGACCAGCGCTTGGCCGCCCTTGAGCACTTTAGCTTTTACGAAGAACCATGGATTGGTGAATATGAAGCCGTCCGGGTAGTTGTCGCAAAAGTCCATGAAATTGGTGAAATTCATCGGCAAGATGGTGACTTTGTCACCGAGCCGTTCCGAGAGGTAGTCTCCCAGCTCTCCCCATTCTTTCAGAGCCATTTCGGGTCCTCTCTGAGCCAACATCCCGATCCGGATCTCTGCAAGCGCAGGGATGGCCAACAGGGTGAGACCAACCGCAATAAGAACCGCAGCCGTCATTCGTTTCATGCGCGCATATCCTTAGTAGCCCAACGCTGGCGAGGTTGAGCGAATACTCGATTCTGCTTGATTCACGAGGCGTCATGGCAAAAACAGACCATACGGGCGTCGCAGCACTTCCCATGCGCCCTCCGATGAAACACCTAGTGATTTACTAAAGAATAAACACGCTCGCTTTCCGGTCAAGGGCAACAATAAAACGGTCACGAAATGCATCTGGGGGCTAACAATCCGCTCTTACGCTTCGGCGAATATATTTGCTGCCGCATTTTCCGACCATGGTCCAGAATATCCAATTACGCCATGGCGTAAATACGGCGCCGGATTAAGGGTTTCTTCCATCAGCGCGAGATGCGGCGCCTGAAGAGTAGAGCATCGTTCGAGGCCCCTTCGCGATCGATGCGGTTCGCTTCGCTCACAGCATCCTACGGGAATACTCTATCTAATTTGGGGACTAATTACACTGTTTCGTAGATACAGTGTAATATTATCGGGTTACGATCTGCAATTCAGCCGGTAGAGGACGGCGGTCGCAACCAAGAAAAAGAGCCTCCGGAGGAGGCGGACCAATACGTGACCCTATTTACGAAATGGCGCACTAAGCGCCAAGGCTCATGCGCCGTTAAGGACATGTTTCCCAATTTCGGATGGCATACAGCACTTCCTCAGCGTCATTCGCTTCAATCATAGTGCGCACCAGGCGTCGGTCCCGGCTGACCTTGCTGACCAAAGCCAGGACTTGGACCTGCCCCGCTGGGGCGTCCGCAGGAGCGAGAATCAGGAAAACAAGCTCGATCGGGTTGGCCGTCGATACATCCGAAACGCCCTGACGAGTCAGACCCAGCGAAACCGTAGGAGACGCAATCCCTTCAACGCGGGCGTGCGGAAAAGCCACTCCTTCGTTGAAAAAAGTAGAGGTTTGCTCTTCCCGCTTCAGCACCGCTTTCATAATCCCTTCAGAGTCGCAGGATTCCAGATCTTGGCAGGCTACTTCGACCAGAGTGCGAAGGACCAGTTCCTTGGGCAAAGGATGATCCCAGATCACGATTCTGTCGCTGGACATCAGATCGCTCAGAGCCATAGTCGGGCGGCTCACAGGGAGCGCGCACTCGACCGCCGTTTCTTCCCGGTCCGATTCCTCTTCGGCAGGCGCAGCCGGTTCCTCGGGCGCTTCTTGGCCGGTGGTGTCAAGAACCACCAGGGTTATGCCCATGGCATTGTGAATGAGACGCTCAAGTATGCTCTTCTTCCCGAGGAGTCTCCTCCACAGCGGGATTTCCGAGGGGCTGCCCATGACGATGTGGCCCACGCGATATTCTCGAGCGAAACGCAGAATGGTGTCCGCCACGTCTTCCCCCTTGTAAGTGAAGACCATGGCTCCCAATTGTTTCGCGAGGGTCAACGTTCCGGCGAGAACCCTTTGCGTGCGGGCGTCTATGACCGTGGGTTCCTCGGACGGTGTCTGGACGTATACGGCATACCAATTTCGGTTCAGTCTTCCGGCCAAGCGAGAGGCGTAACGCAGCAAAGTGTTACTATTGGGGCCTCCGGAACTGAGACACACCATTACCTGGTCCGGAGTGGCCACTTCTCCGTCTTCCGAGCTTTCCCTACGTCGCAAGTCGATTTGCGCGGCGAGTTCCCGCAGGGTTAGTTCACGAAGCTTTTCCAGGTTAGAAGCTTTGAAGAAGTTAGCGAGAGCTGTTTCGACGCGTTCGGCGGGGTAGATCTTGCCTTCCCGCAACCGCTCCTGGAGGTCTTCGGTCGTCAAATCCACGTTGACTATTTCATCCGCCTCTGCGACCACCGTGTCGGGTATCCGCTCCCGGACCTTGACGTGGACTGTCTTTTCCACAGTGTCATAAAGACTCTCCAGGTGTTGCACGTTTAGAGTAGTGATGACGTGTATGCCGGCCGCAAGAATATCCTGAACGTCCTGGTACCGTTTCGAGTTTCTGCCACCTGGAACATTGGTGTGCGCCAGTTCGTCAATGAGAACCACTTCGGGCCTACGAGCCAATATGGCGTCCACATCCATTTCTTCCAGAACATGGCCCTTGTATTCTTGCCGTCTTCTGGGAACAACAACCAGGCCGTCTATCAGGCCGGCCGTTTCCTCACGGCCATGGGTCTCAATCAGACCGGCCACTACGTCGATGCCTTCACCTTTGAGCCGGTGCCCTTCCCGGAGCATTTGGTAAGTCTTTCCCACTCCCGCGCCATAGCCCAGGTAAATTTTCAGCCGCCCCCGTCGGGAGCGGCGGATCATTCGTAAGAAGTCGTCTGCTCGGTCCGGCGCCCGCATTTTCAGATTCACTTCGCGTCGAGTGATAGGTTAAGCGTTAGCACACTCACCCTCGGTTCTCCAAATATCCCCAGGTCTCGCCCCTCTGTCTGGGTGTCGATCTTTGCCAGCACGGCCTTTTCGCTTATGCCACGCGCTTCTGCGACGCGAGCCGCTTGAAGGCGAGCATTCTTCACGCTGATGTGGGGGTCAAGGCCACTAGCGGAGGCTGTCACTGCGTCGGCAGGCACAGAAGCTGTGGGCGATAAATTGTTTTCGGCACGATAGCCTTCAACTCGCTCTTTCACCGAGTCTATCAATTTTTGAGAAGTAGGCCCCAGGTTGCTTCCTCCGGAATTGCCTCCGTCGTAACCAGTGTCTCCTGCGGAAGAAGGACGAGGATGAAAGTATTTGGCGTCCGTAAAATTCTGGGACAGGAGTCGGGACCCGATTACCTTACCCTCAACCGTTATGAGTGAACCATTGGCCTTGTTCGGGAACAATCCTTGAGCTATGCCCCACACCGCCAGCGGATAGAGGCCGCACAGGAGAAGCCCCAGGGACACGGTCGCGACCAATGAAATGCGAAGCTCGGATATAAGATTCTTCATTGCGTGTCTTCCTTTTCTACGCAAGATGCAGGGCTACCACGGCCATATCTATGAGTTTTATTCCCACAAAGGGCGCTATAAGTCCGCCGAGTCCGTAGATCAGTAAATTGCGCCGCAAGAGCACGGCCGCGGGAAGGGGCCGGAAACGGACCCCAGTTAATGCCAGCGGTATTAGAGCTACGATGATGAGCGCATTGAAAATAACCGCGCTGAGAATTGCGCTCTGTGGCGACGCCAAGCCCATTATGTTCAAGGGGCCGATCACCGGAAATGTGGTAATCAGCATGGCCGGGATTATGGCGAAATATTTGGCCACATCGTTGGCTATGCTGAAGGTCGTGAGAGCCCCTCGGGTCATGAGCATCTGTTTGCCTATTTCGACTATCTCGATTAGCTTGGTTGGATTTGAATCCAAATCCACCATGTTACCGGCTTCTTTGGCCGCTTGCGTGCCGGTGTTCATGGCCACGCCAACGTCCGCTTGGGCCAGAGCGGGTGCGTCGTTGGTGCCGTCCCCTGTCATTGCCACAAGATGTCCAGCCGCTTGCTCCTTGCGGATCAGCGCCAGCTTGTCTTCGGGCCTGGCTTCAGCCAGGAAATCGTCAACTCCCGCCTCCTTCGCGATCGCCGCGGCGGTCAGACGATTGTCGCCTGTGATCATAACCGTTTTGATCCCCATGGCGCGAAAACGTTCGAAGCGGTCTTTTAGCCCACCTTTCACTATGTCCTTAAGATGAATCACGCCCACGGCTTTCTTGTTTTCGGCGACCACGAGAGCGGTTCCTCCCGAGGAGGAAATCCTTGTCACAGCGCTGTCAACCGACGGTGGTAGAACGCCTCCAACAAGCTCAGCCACTGCGTCGGGAGCCCCTTTTCTAATCTGCCTGCCGTTGATATCTACCCCGCTCATTCGGGTTTGCGCTTTGAAAGGTATGAACACGGCGTGGGGCATATCCGTCATGGAGCGGCCCCTGAGCCCGTACTGTTTGGCAAGGACAACAATACTTCGCCCTTCCGGCGTTTCATCGGCCAAGGACGCGAGTTGAGCGGTGTCAGCCAGTTCCTGGGCTGCGACTCCATCAGCAGGGATGAATTCCGTGGCCTGACGATCCCCGAGTGTTATGGTCCCGGTTTTGTCCAAGAGCAGGACATCCACATCACCTGCCGCTTCAGCTGCTCTACCGCTCATGGCGAGCACGTTTTTTTGCACCAGGCGGTCGATTCCAGCGATGCCGATGGCGCTCAGGAGTCCTCCGATGGTGGTCGGGATGAGACATACCAGCAAAGACACCAGCACAGTGATCGAGAAATTCACTCCGGCGTACGCGCCGAAGGGCTTGAGGCTCATGATCACCACAAGAAAAATGATGGTTAGAGCGGCCAAGAGAATCGTCAGAGCTATCTCATTGGGCGTCTTCTGGCGCTGTGCGCCTTCGACCAGATTGATCATGTGATCCAAAAAACTCTCGCCAGGGTTCGCCGTAACCCGGCATACGATATGATCCGAGAGGACTCTGGTGCCACCCGTTACGGAACTTCTGTCTCCGCCTGCTTCCCTTATAACCGGAGCCGATTCGCCTGTTATTGCCGATTCATCAACAGACGCCACGCCCTCGATGACTTCGCCGTCCGCGGGAATTATCTCTCCGGCCGATACGACAACCTCGTCTCCTTTTCTTAGTTTATCCGCCGGGATATCCTGGCGGCCTCGACTTTCCCCTATCAGGCGATGGGCCATGGTCTGAGTGCGCGTTTTTCTCAAAGCATTCGCTTGAGCTTTGCCTCTGCCTTCAGCCATGGCTTCGGCAAAATTGGCGAACAACACCGTGAACCAGAGCCAAAGCGCAATTTGCAATGCAAAGCCAAACGTCCCGCTCTCGGGTCTGAGGATCATGTCCACGCTGGTTATTGCCGCTCCCACTTCGCATACGAACATCACCGGGTTTTTTACCATGCTTCGTGGGTCGAGCTTCTTGAAAGAATCCACAATCGCTTCGCCAAATATTTCGCGATCAAAAATTGAATGCGATTTTGCGGCCATTTTGATCTACCCTCTTAATACAAAACGTTCGAATGGATCATGAGGTAATGCTCGATAATCGGCCCCAGCGAAAGGGCCGGAAAAAACGTCAGCGCCCCCACGATGAGAACCGTGCCTGCCAGCAGCACCGTGAAAATAGGGCCGGTCACGGGAAAGCTGCCTCCGCCTGCCGGGACGAGTTTCTTCTTGGCGAGGTTTCCCGCGAGAGCGAGAACCGGGACTATCATGAAAAATCTTCCCACAAGCATGGCTATGCCCATGATAGTGTCGTACCAATACGTGTTGGTGGTAAGCCCGGCAAAGGCGCTACCGTTGTTCCCGGTAGCCGAGGAAAACGCATAGAGCATTTCGCTGAAACCGTGGGGTCCTGTATTGTTTAGACCGGCCAAACCCCAGGAGCTCACACAGGCCCAAGCCGTGAATCCCAGGATGCTTAACACCGCTGCCATCACGAATAACACAGCGGCCTTGATGTCATAGGCCTCGATCTTCTTGCCCAGGTATTCGGGGGTTCGGCCTACCATCAGGCCGGCGAGAAATACGGCGAGCACCACAAAAACCAGCATTCCGTAAAGGCCTGAGCCGACTCCTCCAAAGACCACCTCACCCAACTGGATGTTGATCAAGGGGATCAATCCGCCGAGTGGCGTGAAGGAATCGTGCATGGCGTTGACTGCTCCACAGGACGCGTCAGTGGTTACCGTAGCAAATAGAGCGGAATTGAAGATCCCGAAACGGACTTCCTTGCCTTCCATATTTCCGGAAGCGGCGTCCACCCCCAGAGCGTGCATTCGAGGATTACCAGCCGCTTCCGCGGACCAGCAGACCAGAAAGCCGACAAGAAAGATCGCAGCCATGGCGGCCCATACAGCCCATCCATGGCGCTGGTTTTTCACAGTCCGCCCGAGATAATAGGTAAGTCCGCTTGGTATCAAGAAAATGGACAACATTTGCAGAAAATTGGACAGAGGTGTCGGATTCTCGAAGGGGTGGGCGGCGTTTGCGTTCACGAATCCTCCGCCATTGGTCCCCAGCATTTTGATCGCGACCTGAGAAGCCATCGGACCTTGAGGGATGGTTTGGGTCTCGACTTTGCGCTCCTCCATAACCGGATTGCCTTGAGCGTCCTTGACTTCCTGGCCGTCAGCGTCTTTTTTTGCAACCTGAGCCGTGTACGGATTTATCAATTGAGCCGTGTCGTAAGGTTTGAAGTTCTGTATCATGCCTTGCGATACCAGAAATACGGAGTACACAAGGCAAATCGGTAGCAGGAGATATAGGTTTATGCGAACCAGATCCACCCAGAAGTTCCCGATGGTTTTTGCCGTGCTCCGCGCTATTCCTCTGACCAAGGCAGCGGCAACGGCTATACCTACAGCGGCGGACGCAAAGTTGTGGAAGGTCAAACCTACCATTTGAGAAAAATACGACATCGTAGATTCGCCGCCGTAACTTTGCCAATTGGTATTGGTGGTGAAACTTGACGATGTATTGAACGCCAGATGGTCACTGACCGGAGCGAACCCCTGAGGATTCAGAGGCAGAAGATTCTGCAACCGCAGAATGGCGTAAGTGAAAAGAAGACTCACGAGACTGAAAGCGAGCATCGAGAACGCGTATTGCTTCCAATTCTGTTCCCTTCTTGGGTCCACACGCAGAAGGAAATAGAAAAATCTCTCCAAGGGTCCCATTACGGGGGTCAGAAAAGTTGTGCCCTCGGCGTCCAGGACCTTGACGAGATACAGGCCCATCGGCTTGGTCAGCGCAACTAGTAGACCAACAAATAGCGCTAATTGAATCCATCCAAAGTAGTCCATTTTGAAGTCACCTCGTGAGACCGATGCGTTTTCACGCAGGTAAAATAGCGTCCCCAGCCGCCAAATGTAGGCGCCATAAGGATAATTTTGGCAATAGCGTCACATCGCGCCGTCGCCCCCGCGAAAGCGGGGGCCAGGAAACGTCGGAAAAGAACTGGGTTCCCGCTTTCGCGGAAACGACGGATAATGACGTCTCCGTCGTCGACAAGACTATTTTTGTCCTTACGGCGCATGCATTGCCCCGGCCACCCTTCTGTTTCTCGCCGGCGGCCAAACGGGGTTGTCCTCCCTAATCAGATGTGTCCAAGAGCCGATTGCAATAATAAGAGTTTTTGAGGAGGGGTTCGGGGAGGGACTTTTTGCAAAAAGTCCCTCCCCGACTGCGCTTCTCAAAGCTCCTAGTCTTTGCGACCAGCTCTAGAACCATTCGGGCCGCAAGACCGTGACGAAAAGGAACACAATTAGAGCGGCTCCCACACAACCTACAATTACGTCTATCATTTCTAGATCCTTTCCCAAGCCACGCAGTACAATGCGCACAACCCGAACACGCCTACTAGACCCACGATATACAGGAAATCGGTCATGTTGTTTCCTCCTGAAAGATACGGTCCGCTCGCCTGAGGGAGAAAGAAAAAGTGCTGCCTTGAGTCTCCCGACTTTCCACGGTTATGGCGCCTCCATGAGCTTCCACAATTTCCTTGGCTATGGCAAGGCCCAGACCTGCGCCTGATTCGGGGCCCTGGTCGGGAATTCTGAAAAACTGCTCGAAAACGGTTTGCAGATACCGCTCCGGGATACCCTTGCCCGTGTCGGACACGGAAAAATGAACAAAATCTTCGTCAGCTAAAGCGGATAGAGTAACAGCGCCGCCCGGGCTAGTGTACTTCAGAGCGTTGGAAAACAAATTGGCAAAAACGTGGGTTACCCTTGTCGGGTCGGCCCATATATCGGGTAAATCTTCGGGGAGATCGATTTTCAGGCCTACTCCACAGTCCTTGCAAGCGCTGCGAAAAGGCTCGGTGGCGTCTAGGGCCAGCACATGCGGCGACAGAGCCTGAAAGTTCATATGAGCCTTGCCGGATTCGATTCGCCCTATGTCCAAAAGATCCTCAAGAATCCTGTGTAATCTTTCCGCTTCGTCTTTAGCCGCGACCAGGACTTCCGCCTGCTTTTCCGTAAGCTCACCCAAAGTCTCCTCGAGGAGCAAATGGATCGCCATACGGACTGAAGTCAGAGGAGTCTTCAGTTGATGCGATACCGTGGAGATGACTCCACGTTTCATATCGTCCTGATGAATCTGTTGGGTAACGTCCATGAGTATTAGCATCACGGCGGTCGCATGCTTGTCTTTGTCCAATATAGGCACGGCCTTCGGACGGAAGTACCGCTCCTCTCCATCTATGAATCGTTGAATCCCCGCAGGACTCTTGCCCAATTCGACCGGACCGACTGCGGCGACGGCTTTGCTGAAGAGTGTCGTGAGCCAGTCCTCGGAAAGACTCGTGATTAACGTGTTCGGCTTCAAGCCGAAGGCTCCGGCGGCTGTTTCTGTGGACACTTCGACGAGTCCGGTGAGATCCACCACGGCTATGGCGTCAGGCAGACTGGTAAAAGCCTGTTGAACCGCCTGTTGAATTCGGGCAAGCTTCGCCTCCCGGGTGCGTCGCACCCTGCGCAGGCTTTCGGTCATGGAGTTGAAAGCTTCCGACAATTGACCGATTTCGTCACCAGAGTCGATCTTTACAACCACATCGAGATTTCCGGCCCGGACGTCGTTTGCCGAATGGATCAGACGAATAATGGGCCGAAAAACCCATCGCCCCGTAAAGAAAATGAACCCTCCAGCCATAAGGACACCTATCCCCAGCAGGATATACATCCGTTGAATGGCCGAGGCAGCACGCCGTCGCGCTTGATTGTTCGCGTCATTCATGTTCTGTTGGTTCATCTTCAGAACTTCATCGGCGGTTGACTTAATCTGCTCGAACAGGGGCAACAGTTTGGCGAAATAGTCTCCGCGTCTCACTTCATCCGGGAGGCTGGAATCTGTGGCGTCCTTCAGCGCGGTTTCGTACTGCGTAAAAAGATCCTGCAAGTGATGAGCCTTCTCGTCCTCCCCGGGAAGAGTAATATTGCTCAGCTCGACCATAAGGGCTTCGGCGAACTTCGATTCGTTGGCGCGGATTTGTTCGGCCCCTTCAGGGCCGTATCCAAGCAAGGTAAACAGGATTCCGCTGTCCATCCGCTCAAGAGCTTCTTTCATTTCCTGGCATGCGATTACGCTGCGATAATTCTCACGGAGGATGACGTCAATTGAATCCCCCAAGTGGGAAAGAAGCAAGACGCTCTGAACCCCTATGATCAGTATGATCGCAAGTAATCCGCCAAAACCCAAGGACAGTTTTTGTCGTAAGCCCAGCATATCGCATTCCTCGCCTGTCCTAAATATAAGCAATGGGCATGCCAAGAGCGGTGAGCGGATTTGTGTGGTGATTTTCCAAGATAAACTGAGCGGCTGTGATAAAAACTGATTTCACTGAAGAGAAAAGGGTCTTGCAGGATGCAAGGTTGCCAAGAGGCGGCGCTTGCATATCGCAAGCTGATAGGGGTCGGGGTAGCCGGAACCAGCCGTGAAGGTTAAGAGCTTTGGGAAGAGTAGTCGGGGAGTATCCATTCAGTCACACGTGGGAGATTGCTTTCCCGCGGAACGCGGGAAAGCAATCTCAGCATTCGCGCTCATTACTAAATGGTTATGCCGAGGAGAGAACTCATGTGCGCTTCAACGCACCATTAACCAATGATTTATCAAATGCCGTATTGTTTCCGCCGGCGCCATAGCGTAGCTTGGTCAATTCCCAGGACATCGGCGGCTTCTTGCAGCGATTTCGTCGTGGCAAGGACTCGCCGGATGTGTTCTTCCTCTATTTTGGCCAGGGGCGCCGGGTCTCCCAGCTTGAGATCAGGCTTCCTTACTGATATCTTCTCCGGCAAGTGTTTCTGTCCCTACGATATCCGCTTTACACAGGATCGTGGCCCGTTCAATGATATTGCACAATTCCCGGACATTGCCCGGCCACTGATATTCCTTGAGAGTTTTCAAAGCTTCTTCGCTAAACCCATTAAACAGCCGGTGATTCTTTCTGCCGAAGAAGCTCAGAAACCGCTGCGCCAGCATGATCACGTCTTCCGGGCGTTCACGCAGTGGAGGGATGTCAATTTGGATAACGTTTAAGCGGTAGAAGAGGTCTTCTCGGAATCGGCCTTCGGATACCGCTCGTTCCAAGTCCACATTTGTAGCTGTTATAATTCGTACGTTTGCCCTACGAGTGACATGGTCCCCGACCCGCTCATACTCGCGGTCCTGAACAAAGCGCAGTAATTTAGGTTGAAGCGACAAAGGAAGGTCGCCAATCTCATCCAGAAACAGGGTTCCTTCCTCACACATTGCTATACGGCCCGGATAGTCTCGGATCGCTCCGGTAAAGGCTCCCTTGACATGCCCGAACAGCTCGCTCTCCAATAGCTCCGAAGGTAGAGACGGGCAGGAGACTATCCCCAGGGGCTTGCCGGCCCGATTGCTCCAATGATGAATGGCTTTTGCCAGGGCGGTCTTTCCAGTTCCGCTCTCACCGCGGAGCAAAACCATGGTGTCGGAAGAGGCCACTTCCCGCGGAAGGCCGATCGCCCGCTTCATCGCATGACTTGAGCTGGCAAAGTCAGTCTCCGGCGCTGCTCTTCCCAGTTCATCCTGAAGGACGGCGACCCTCTGTTCCAGAGACAGGACCGCCGAGGCTTTGCGTATAGCCATGTTCACTTGAGCGGGGGTGAATGGCTTGGGAATGTAATCGGTCGCGCCCCGACGCATGGCCTCAACTGCCGTATCAATGGAGGAATAAGCCGTTATTACCACCACTTTGAGCCAGGGGGTCGAAGCCAGGAGCAGCGGCACTAAATCGAGACCGTCGGCAGTCCCCAGCCTGATGTCAACGAATGCCAGGTCAAAGGACCTTCGATTGGCTTCCGCTACGGCGTCCTGAAAGTTGCTGACCGTCACAACATTGTGGCCGCCCGCTTCAAGACAAAGGGTCATGGTTTTGCGGATATTCGTCTCGTCGTCAACTACGAGAATGTTAAGCGGTCCTATGGCAATGTTGGATTTGTTCATGTGGTTAACGAGCGGGAATGGCGACCCGTTGCGTCGCCATTTTGAAAGTTCTTGAAGGGAGGTCCGGAGGGGAACTTATTTCAAAAGGTTCCCCTCCAGCGGCAATCTAATAGGCGGACTCGACGCTATCTATTTTTTGGCGAGGACCCCGACAAAGAAACGAAAGAAGTAAAAAATGTGGTGCTCCGGGCACAAACCGACGAGTTCCAGCATGCGCTTTAAACCATTGAGGCTGAATGTCCTTCCGATCCAGACTCCCGCCGAGGTATTGCGAATCCAGCGTTCAAAGCCAAGAGGGCCTAAGGCGTTCGGCACGCCGACAAATATCGCGCCGCTGTTCTTGGCGACACGCCTCATCTCCTGCAAAGCCTCTTCAGGATTGGGAAGATGCTCGATGGTGCTGCTATTCCATACGAGATGGATACATTCGCTCTTGAAGGGGAGGCGCCTAAGATCGGCCACGACCAGCGGCAGAGTGGCGTCGCGCATGCGGGCCTGCTGTAAGGCTTCGAAATCTATGTCCAATGCGATGCTGAAATCCACTCTTGGGTCTTTGTTCAGCATTGAAGAAGCGAAACCGGGGCCGGAGCCGGCTTCCAGCACGATGGCTTTCTCTGAGGAAACGGCTCTATTCAAGAGGTAATTTACCAGCTTGGCGTTCAGCCTGTTTCTCAAATAATCGTAAAACCCGTAAATCGAACTGTCGGGAGATCCAAGCTGCCACTCTTTTCCGGCCATATTCATACCTTTCGGCATACTGCCAGGATGGAACTGCCGAAAGGCAAATCTATCCAGCGCAACAGACGCCGCTCTTGATCTATTATGTTAGAAAGAAGATTGTTCACTAGCCGCGGCATGGGCTTGAGCTCTGATCTTGGCGGCCCGTTCAGTCGCGGTTTCGCCAACTTCTTGGTCAATCGGTACGACGCGATCGCCGGAAAGAGGGACGCGAACAAATGCGTCATCCTTAGCACTTCCACGGGTCTTCGTCCCAGCACTTCCCGGAGTCTCGGTCTGGAGTACCGCCTGTTCGCCCCGACCGCCCGGTGGTGCTCGGGACTCATCAACCATTCATAGGCCGGCGCCACCAGAATTATGTAGCCATGAGGCTTTGTGATCCGCCAGAGCTCCTCGTAAGCTTTGCCATCGTCCACTTCGCTGCATTCAAGGACATCCACGGAGACTACCGCGTCAAAAGCGGCGTCGGCAAACGGTATTTCATTTATCGAAGCTATGAGGGTTCGTTCAAGATTTCGGTTCTTCCAAAATTTCGCCGCTTCAGCGGAAATGTCGAATCCGAAACTGTTCGAGGAAATCTCTCTATTTATATTGGATAAATTCTGCCCGGTTCCACACCCGGCGTCCAAAATTCGGGCTTGGTGGCCAAGAGGCAGCCCCCTGAGAGTGTCCAGCAAGATTGAATGTAACCCTTTGAACCACCAGTATGAAGATTCCATCTCAAAGAGGGTTTGGTACTCGTGAGCTTCCAACCGACTATTCCTTCACTGGGAAATGATAAGTATCCGGATTGGATGAGTCATATTTTAAAGATTTCAGCATAATAAATTCCGAAGGCTCCAGGAACTCTATTCCGTGGGACTCCAATGTGTTTAGAATTACGCCCTCTTTTTCCCTGAGATGAAATTCCTCTGCCAGCAATGTTTCCACATTGACTATCTTTATATGAGCAGATCCTTTGGTAACGAAAAAAAACACCGTTGTCTTCTTGTGGTAATGGTTACCCATCACCGCTCCCGGATTCATGGAGCCGCAGATCAGGGATTCCCATCGACCTTGGTTCAAAAGTTCGCGGAAGACTCCTCTGTGGTCTTCACGCTCGAAAAGCGGTTTAAGAGTCTCGTGCGCCATCAGTCTATCCTGCGCAGTCGCGCCATTAGGATGCGGACCACGTATTGCATGCCTGTCTTGAGAAAACGCCACAGACTCGGGGCCGATTTAGACACGCCTTTGGCCCGGTCCCGGAATACGTAGGGCATTTCCAGAACGGTAAGCCCTTTCTTTCGGCATGTATATAGAAATTCCATAAAATAAGCGCCGTATCCGGTCGGGATGATGGACACCTTGTTAAAAACGTCTCTTCTAAGCACAACAAAGCCGCTGTCATAATCCTTTATGCCGAATCCCAGCACCAGGGTTGCCAGCCCATTGATCAAGCGGCTAGATATTACTCTCAACGGCGCTCGATCATCAATCCCGCCTTCCGCGTATCTGGAGCCAACGACGATATCATAGTCTTCCAGTTGTTTTATCATATCGGGCAACATGGAGGGCGGCATGCACATGTCGGCGTCCATCCACCCTACTATTTCGCCTCTGGATTCGATGATTCCTCGATTGAAGGCGGAGGCCAGCCCCCGAGTATCAACCCTTCGTATCAGCCTGACACGAGGGTCCTGGACTTCTCCCACCAACTTCCACGTTTTGTCCGCCGAATCATCATCGACTACGATTATTTCCACCGGGTCTTTAACATGCTCGAAAATACTGTGTATCGTATCCAGAATGTTTTCCCGTTCATTGTATGTAGCAGGTACAATAGAGACCCTTGGATCCCCTTCCACTGAAACACCTCCTGTTATAAATCACTGCGCGAGCAGCAGGTTGTTTTCACGTTAGATTGCGTTTCAAAACCTTTGCGCCTTCCTTGACACGGCCGTCGGTCATTCCTTGGCAAGAAAACACGGTTGCCCTGCAAGTCTGACGGGCTCTATAGCTGGTTGCAGTAATAGGAGTTTTGGGGGAGGGGTCCGGGGAGGGACTTTTTGCAAAAAGTACCTCCCCGGCGCTTGTTCCCAAAGCTCTTCGTATTACGCGCGGCATTGGAGAAGTTTTTCGACCACTTCTTCCATCTGGGCTCTGGTAAGCCCCAGGCCTGAAGGCAGATACAGGCCTCGGTTCCAAAGATCTACCGAGACCGGATACGACCCGGACGTATCGGGAAATCTCGGATCGGCTTCCTTGAACACGGGCTGAAGACTCATGGGACAGAAGAAGGACCTTGTATCCACACCCTTACTTTTGAGCATTTCCATCAATTCGTCTTTGGTTCTGCCGAATCCGTCGCCAACCAGTATACCGTACATCCAGTACACGTTTTTCGCCCAGGGTTCTTCGTGGGGCAGAGTGAGGTCCGGCGTCCCCGCGAGCAAGTCATTATAAGTGCTGCCTACGAATCTCTTACGGTATATTTTGTCGTCGACCATTTCGACTTGAGCTACCCCGATGGCTGCCTGAATGTTGGTTAACCTGTAATTGTATCCCATTACTTCATGAACAAAGCGAGGCTGCTGAAAGCCCTGATTCCGGAGCAGGTCAAGCTTCCGGGCCAGCGCTTCGTCCTTGCACAGCGCCATTCCGCCTTCTCCGGTGGTCAGAATCTTGTTCCCATAAAAACTGAAACAGGAGACGTCCCCGAAACTCCCGGCCTTCCGGCCGTTTATTTCGGCTCCATGAGCCTGGGCGCAATCTTCGATTACATATAGATTGTGTTTGCGGGCAATCTTCATGATCGTTTCCATGTCACATGGATGACCGTACATATGCACAACCATTATCGCTTTGGTGCGCGGCGTGATTTTTTCTTCGATCAGTTCCGGGTTTATACACCAGGTTTTGGGATCCACGTCCACCAGAACCGGCTTGGCCCCTGCCAGGATAACCGTGTTGGCGGAGACTATCAGGGTGAAATCCGGGATTATCACTTCATCCCCCGGACCTATCCCAAGGGCCACATAAGACATGTGCAGCGCTGTGGTGCAGTTGCTGCACGCCACGGCAAAAGGCATGCCGCAATAGGCGCCGAACTTCTCTTCAAACATGGTGATATACTTGCCTGCGGAGGATATCCAATTTGTTTCGATACAATCCGCGACATATTTCATCTCCCGGCCATCCAGGAGAGGTTCGCATACGGGAATCATTCAAGGCCTCCAACTATCTGGGGAAAATAAAGCGCTCATGATTCATAAGCACATCATTATATCATTACGTAAATAAATTGCAGCCCGTTCGGCTCCGCTGATATTATTTCCGATCGATCTGTTTCAAAGCGCCTTTCGGTTCTGCAAGCAAAGCGAAATCTCTGTAAAACAAAGAGGATCGGGCTTGCACAGCTTTGGCTGTAAAACTTCAACTATCTACACCTATAAACTTTCCGCGTCAAGAAGCCCCTTAATCCAGAATGTAATTGACAATTTTGGATCGAACGATTTACTTTCGGTTTAAAGCGTTTCGTAAGCGTTCAGCGGGAACGCGGCGCACAGCAGTCCGCTAATGGTACCCATCCCCCACTCCGTTCCTCGAATCTCAGGACGGGCGCGCTACTGTCCCTTCTTTGGGCTTGGAGCGGGAACTGGGGCGAGGATTCATGTAGTCCGCGGTGAACGGTTAAGATATTTCCTAATTAGATTCAAAAAGGACGGTGTCATGGTAGATAGACTGTTGGCTGCAGTGGAGACCGGCGTCTACGCTGATGTTGAGAAGGCTTTGCGCGACGGAGCAGACATAAATGGTAGAAGCTTAGACGGTCTCACGCCGTTGATGAAAGCCACATTAAAATCCTACAATCAGATAGCCTGTCTGCTGGTTGACTCCGGCGCCGACATAAACGCCAAGGACAATTACGGTTGGACGGCGTTACTATGGGCTTCCTCAATAGGTAATCTGGAGCTTGTCGACCTGTTCCTTGCCAAGGGCGCGGATATCGAAGTCACGGACCAATACGGCGCAACCGCGTTAATGAAAGCCTCGCGTCGCTCGTATCCCGACATAGTCAAGTTCCTCCTCGAGAAGGGGGCGCAGGTAAATACGGTTGACAAAATAGGGCGTTCAGCGTTGATGCGGGTCGCCAGGCGCGGATATGCGGACATAGCAAAAATCCTCCTGGATGCTGGAGCAGATACGGAAGCCAAAGACGAGTATGGCGCAACTTCATTAATCATAGCCGCATCCGAAGGCCATGTGACCACTGCCGAGGCAATTCTCAAGAAGGGCGCGGACGTTCATGCCAAGGACAAGAATGGATGGACGGCTTGGCTTTGGGCTTTTTCGGCAGGGCACGCTGATGTGGTCAAACTGTTGAAAAACTATGGCGCTCAGTTTTAAAACGATTTGCGGGGATAAAGCGTGTTGGGGCCGCGTCGTGGATCGTTTCGTATATTCCGTAACACGCTGTGCCGGTAGGGGCGGCTGACTGTCGCCCCTGGGCTTGCTCTCGAATCTTTTACACCATGTAAAGAATTCCAACATCCCTTCTGCCCCAAGCGCAATCTTCCCAAAACTACTTTTCTACGTAGACCCCGCTATTTCAAATGGATACGGATTTCGTCCTGTGCCCGAATCTTGGCACATGGATTGCTCTACTTCTGACCAAAAGAGAATCAACGCTCCGGCGATCGATTCCCCCCGCTTCCATATGCACGGCTTGCTAAGGATAATGGACGTGCCGCCGCCCGGATCCATCATGGAGGTTACTCATGGCTCTAATATCCTGCTATGAATGTGAGGGAAAAGTATCGAGCTTGGCAAAAGCCTGTCCCCATTGCGGCGCTCCAATGGTCAGCCAGGTAATGGTCGCGGTGCAGTCCGGCGACATGGAAGCGTTGAAGGCCGTTGTCGATAAGGGCGCAAACGTAAACGCCATGGACCGGATGGGGTGGACGCCGGTCCTGAAGGCGGCTGAGATGGGCCGCTCCGACATGCTTGAATTCCTGCTGCAAAACGGGGCGGATATAAATTGTTGCGACGAAAACGGGGCCACGCCGCTCATGTGGGCTGTCTCAACGGCAGATCCTTACGCGATACGAGCCTTGTTGGCCGCAGGATCAGACGTAAGTCTGAAACCGGAAGGTGGAGGAACGGCGCTTTTTTGGGCGGCGTCTCAGGGCTACCCGGAAGTAGCCAGAATCTTGATAGAGTTCGGCAGCGACGTGAATGAAGCCAACGGAAAAGGTCGCACACCTCTCATGGAGGCTTCAGCAAGAGGACATGAGGAATTTGCCAAGATCCTGTTGGATCATGGCGCTGTAGTGGACGCGCTGGATGAGGCTGAAGAAACCTCGTTCCTCAAAGCCTGCAGACACGGACATAATAAAATCGTAACGCTGCTTCTCGAAAAAGGGGCGGCTCCAGACCCGAGGGGCCTCAGATGGGCTGCCGCCAACGGTCATCCGGGAGTCCTTGCCGCTTTGCTGGACAGAGGAGCGGATCCGAACGCCGTAAAGGATAATGGCGTGACCGCGCTCATGCGAGCCGCATTGATGAATCACCCCGAATGCGCAAAGTTGCTTCTCGATCGAGCGGCGAATCCCGATTTGAAAGACGAAGAAGGTTGGTCCTCGCTGATTTTGGCTTCCCGTCAAGGGCACGCGGAAGTTGTCAAACTGCTCCTTGACGGAGGAGCCTCTGTCGATATCACGGACGCAAATCGTTGGACGAGTCTGATTTGGGCAGCGGCTTTGGGCTTCGTCGAAATAGTGGATGAGCTTCTCAAGGGAGGCGCGGACATCAACGCTCGCGATAAACATGGCGCATCCGCATTGATGAAAGCTTCCCGCCGGGGTTATTGGGATGTGGCGAAACTACTAATAGATTCAGGCGCGGACATAAACGCAGTGGATAGAGACTTGCATAATGCCTTGATGCGGGCTTGTCGCCGACGTCAGACGAGAATAGTGAGGCTTCTTCTCAATTCAGGAGCTGATGTTGACATGGCTGATAAAGATGGAAACACGGCGCTGATTTTGGCGGCGAGTGAAGGTCATGCGGAGGGTGTGAAGATGCTCCTGGACAAGAAACCCGATGCCCTGGCACGAGATAAGAACGGTTGGACGGCTAAAATGTGGGCTGAATCCATACGTAACAGGGAAATCACGTCCCTAATTGAAAAATACCAATCAAGGTGAACCACGAGGGGCATCAGAAGCGGCCTCGTCACATCATCATTGTGGCCGCGCTTGCCGAGTGAGCGCTTGTCGAAGAACACGCTATTCCGAAAAGAGGTGACACCATGGCTTTGACCAGTTGTTATGAATGTGGGGATACGGTTTCAAATCTGGCCGAAGCATGTCCTCACTGCGGCGCTCCAATGGAGAACAAGCTGATCTACGCCGCCAACGCGGGAAGAGTCGAAAGCGTTCAGGAATTGCTCGATGGAGGCGCGGATATCGACGCTAGAGACGCAGACGGCTGGACCGCTTTGATTTCGGCCTGCCGGGAAGGGCACACGGAAGTCGTTAAAAGGCTACTTGCCAAGGGAGCCGATGTTAAGATTACGGATAAGAACGGCTGGACGGCGCTGATGTGGGCAGCTTCAACAGGAGCCTACGAGGCCGTGAAAGTCCTTCTGGAATATGGCGCGGACATTGAGAGCAAAGATCAATATGGCGCAACCGCTCTAATGAAAGCTTCCCGACGAGGATACAGCGAACTGGTTAAGCTTCTCCTCAATAGCGGAGCGGAAGTGAACGCCAGGGACGATTATGGGTGGACCGCCCTGATCCGCGCAGCGCGTCGGGGTTATTCCGAGCTGGTCAAAGTGCTATTGGAAAAAGGCGCGCAAACTGAAGCTAGGGATCAGTATGGAGCCACAGCTTTGATCGTTGCCGCCGGAGAAGGTCATGCGGAAGTGGTTAGAGAGCTTCTCGCAGGCAAGGCGGACGTGGACGCCAAGGACAGAAACGGTTGGACAGCCATCATGTGGGCTTCAAGCGCAGGGAATTCAGACGTGGTCAGCATTCTGAAGAGTCAGGGAGCGGAATGGTAGACAAATCACCTAAGCCTTTCTGAAAGGTTTTTTGAGACGCAGGTTACCACCCGGGAACTCATATCGGGTGGTTCTTTTTGTCAAGAAGCCGCTGCCCCAGCCAGTGTCTCCGGGAAGAGTCCCCTGGGAGGGACTTTATGCAAAAAGTCCCTCTCCCGCCCTCCCAAGAAACTCTAATTATTGCACCCGAATCCAGGCGGCATGCCAGAGGGAATTCCCTAACTTACCAATTCCTCGGCAAACTCTATCGCCCGTTGGGTGACGGCTTCACCGAATTTATCAGGAGTCGAGCAGAAGGGTATAATTAGACGAACCTTCACATCCGTCTTGGTGTAATGGGAAAGCTTGTCGTACTGCCTGACGGCCAGCTCCGCATTGTCTTCAATGCCCCCGCCCGCGCACATCACCAGGCCCGAGCGCTTGGAATCCAACAACGATTTCCAGCTTTCCGTGCCGAATCCTGTGACAAGGCAGAAATGTCGATCAATGAGAGGCTTGATTTGTGCCGTCCAGCCCCAGCAATATACAGGTGACGCGTAGACTATTGCGTCCGCGGCAAGCATTTTTGCGAAAATCGCCGGGGCGTCGTCTTTCTGGACACATCCCGGCGCATCAGCGGTCGCGTGGCATTTGTAACAAGCCATGCAGCCTTTGACGTCGTGGTCGTTCATGTCCAGCCGCTCTACCACATGGCCTTTCGCTTCGAGTTCCTTTTCGATAATTCCCAGGACGGTCGCTGTATTCGCCTTCTTGCGAGGGCTCCCGAATAGGGTCAGAATCTTCATTGGGCTCCTCCAGTATGCTCTCAAGTTAAGTAAACCGATTTGAATCGCGTGGCCGGCGTTCAACGCCAAAGCAACCACTTGAAATAACAGCTAGAGGCTTTGAACGATACCAGGGGACGAAGCTCAGATCAAGCAAAGGGGGCCTGAGCAGTTGGAAGTAGTTGCAAAAACAGGGGGTAAGAGTTCACCGGGAGGAAACTTTTTTGTGCAAGAAAGGTTTCCTCCCGGTGAACTCTTACCGGATTCAAGGCTTGCGGAGCAGCCACACGTACGTTGGGCAAACGAAGTAGGCTACTTTGAGTATCCTGAGCGCTAAGCTCTGCTTCAACGACCCTGGGGCAATCATGTCCGTCGCATAAAACTTAACCGGATCCGCTATGATCTTTTCCGTGTAGTCGACAATTTCAAACTGGGATGTAAGCTGTCTAAGTTGCCCCAAAGTCATCAGATTTTCGTAGTAACATTTCCCCTTCTTAAATAGCCGGAAGTATACGTGAGCCAACCGCTTGGGAAGCATGGACAGGAATGGCAAGAAATAGTGGGGCTCAATCAGAGTAATTCTGTTTTGAGCCACGAAATAGCAAATCCCGTTGCGCTTCAGGAGTCTGTGTATCTCCCCGATCAGCCTTGTCGCGTCAGGCACATGTTCGTAAATGTGCGTGCAAGTGACCACATCAAAGCTTCCGGCCTCAAGGTTGGTTTCCATCGCGTCAGCAGTCTTGAAGGTCAATTTCTCATCCGAGAAGCTTCTCTGAGCATGCTCCACCGCGGGCTGATCTATGTCTATTCCTACAGTCCTGCCGAATTCTCTCGAATAAATTCTTGTCATCAGGCCGGCTGAGCACCCGATATCCAGCAAATCCAGATCCTTCAGACTATCCTCTCCTCCGAAATAGTCTTTCAAGACGGAAAGCGCCTTCTGGGCCTTCTGATTTTGAATTGTCTCGTCATACTGGTATTTGGCGAAGTATTCGGAATACCCGGTCTGGTAAACTTGACTATCGAACTTGGCGTTTTCCATTGGGTTGGTTCCTGGACGTTTCATATGATATATAAAGTCACCCTATCTCAGATCACGGGTGGCCGATAGGATGAATATGCGTGTTTTTTTCAAGCTGTTCTTGGGCGCGACAGTGATTGTGGCCATCTCAGCCATTATCTTTTTCTTTCCTCCCGGAACCACCTCCACGAAAATCCTTGACCTGCGGACTCCGTTTGTCCTTGAAAACGGATTTGAGGTACAAAGCCGAAACGCCGCTCGAACTGATCTCGGACAAACAGGGCCGGGGGTGTTCCCCGTTGGTAATATTGGAAAACGGGAAAGAATTGGGGCCGGCTCATTCATTTCACGACGACATGGCCAGAAAGGGCTCGGGAGCCTTTTACCATCTCGGGAATATCTTATATTTTTCGACTTCTGACAATACCGACCCGAACACAAATGGCAGATTCTATTCCATTCGCTACCAACAGGGCGTGTCTCCTTTTGTATACATAGCAGCCATAATAATTGCGTATATAGTGGCAATTTGGCTAATCTGGACCGTTTCTGGCTTTGCTTTTCGGCCGGTTCCCTCGGTTTTCGGGATTTCTTTTCAATTTGATTAACATAGCGATGCTGCTGGCGGCGTTGGAAGCAAGCTTTTGGGCGCTTACCGAATCCCGTTTAGCCGAATCGGGTCCCATGTTGAGACAATGGTATTATTCCGGACTAGGCGAATGCAAAGGAGGAATGGTACCCACGCAGTTTCCTGGATTGTCCGTCAATTACCTGGAACATCAATACCTGGATTATTGTTTGAACCCTGAAGTGGCTTATTGCGGCACAAAGCAGTTCAACGAGCGTTTCAAAATCAGGCGCGGGCAAGAAATCAGGCCGAGACCGCAGGTGAAATGGAGAGCCATAATCCTGGGCGGCAGCACCACCTTCGGAGAAGGAATTCCTAAAGAACAGGACACGTGGCCCTATGAATTGGAATTGAGGGTGCGCAAGCAATTTGGGGACAATTGCGATGTGATCAACTGCGGAGTGGGTGGTTACACCATTGTGGAAAACATTATCCACTACATGGTCTTATTGAGGGACCTTAAGCCGGACCTCGTAATACTTTACACCGGGATAAACGATGTCCATGCGAGACTGTTCGGAAAAATCGTGACGGACTACTCTAACTACAGAGTCCCTTGGCGCAGCGAGGCTGGGCCGTTCCCTAAGGCAAGAGAATATCTTAAAAAATCTTATGCATACAGATACTACTTTCTCAAGTGCGTGGTTTTGAAAACAATGGATGAGGGCATAGCCGGCAAAGTTTCCAAAAAAGGACCGAAGCCTTCGGAGTGGGCCGAAGCCTTGAAGCGCAATTCTTCAAAGATTTACAGAGACCATCTGGATGATCTGATTACCCTGCTCCAGAGCCAAAAGGTGAAGGTTGCCGTTCTGCCTCAGTATTTCACGGCAAAAAACGACAATGACAAGATATTCATGAAAGGAGTCGATGAGCACAACGCCGTAAACGAACAACTGGCGACCGCTCACAAGGCGCCTTTTGCCGGCAATCTGCTGGCGCTCCACGCTTTCAACAATACTCAAACGTTTGACAATTGCCATTTCAACGAATCCGGATCAAGGCGAATGGCTGAATTGGTATTCGCGTTTCTCAAAGAAAACAATCTGCTGCCGTGAGTTTCTCACCCAATCCGTCTTTCCAAGCTCTATCTCTCCGACCATTGCCGAATAGCTCAACTGTGGCAGTGACTCCGCATAGGCTCCTTCCAAAGACAGGGTTAATTTTACCAAAACTTAATAGTTCACCGGGAAACCCCTTTTTGCAACCCCGCGGAACGCGGGGCCCGGACCCTTCCCCAAAAACTCACAATCTATTGGCTTGTTAAATCGTCTTAACCTTTATGGCGGCAGAATGTTCAACGCCTTGGGCTCGTAAGGCCTTGCCATGGCGCATTGGCATGGGGCTCGCATGTTGCAGCAATTGTTAATGTTTTTTGAAGCAGGGTCCGCGAGGAAACTTTTTTGCACAAAAAAGCCCCCCCAGCGCAGCTTACAAATCAATAATCGCCGGCGACCGCCAAAAAACATAGTGATTTTCGCGAGTAGTTATCCCCATATTCTCACATTAACCATTACGGCTAAGCAAATAACTAATTATTCTATTGTTAAATGAAGTTGTCGTTCATAATTAACTCTGTAATTTATATATTGACAAGCGCGAATTGTTATGATATCCGAGGCCCCGTATAATTTAGTTTGGTGGTGTGGTATATAGGAGTTTTAAGTGTTTGGAAAAATAATTCATTTGAAGAATTATGCCTCTGATTTGAGCAAGGCGGGCGATCTTCCATCGCAGATAACTCGCCAATTTAATTCGGAAACTCTGGAGAAAGGGCTACGCCTCGCGGAGGCTTCGCGAATTTCACACATTAACTTCGGAAGGGAATCTTATTTCGGGCTGGTAAGCGAAGGCTCGGAAAAGGGAGTTAATGTGCATGTTTCCCTCGATCCGGAGACCAAGACACTTATCAAGGCCACCTGCGGATGTTTTCGATCCAGCACCAGAACTTACTGTCACCATATCGTCTCATTTGTGAGATACGTCCTCCGACCCGAGCCGGAGACGGGAAGATTGCGCACGCTGGGTGAAGATTTCAAAGACAGCTTCTGGTACGAAATAAGCTGGTTTGCTTATAGAAATTTCAGCGATTCCACTTTGGGTTTTCGGGCCGAGATCAATCACGCGGATGACGGACTGAGAATCACGTTCTCAGAGCGTGGTAACGTAATTCTGGCATTCATGCCGGGTCCGAGACTGATCGAGGAATTCTTGTACGAATTTTTCGAGATAGTGCGAAGAGACATAGATCCTTCAGTTTTCCGCCGCATGTACGGCCGCAAATTAAAGGATCCAAATGTTCCGTCTCTGCGCCGCAGACCGTGGCAGTATTCGGAATCCGAGGACGAGATCAACAGACGCGGAGTCAAATCAATCAGGCAACACTTTGAGGAGAGCTTCTGGCATCGCATAGCTAAAGTCGGCTTCTTAATCGGAGGCAGATCCGGCGGCAAATTTTCCTTTAGATTCATGGAACATAAACAAGAGCTTACAGTGGAAGCCCTTGATGATGACGAGAACGTAATACTGCGATTTTCTCCTCCAAGAAGCCACATCGGCGCCATTATCGAAGCCGCCGAACGCAAGAATGTTATAGGCTCCGATGTGTTCATCAATCCTGAGCCCCTGAAGACCGGCTACAAAATCGAGTTGGCGGAATCATCTGCGCTGGTTATAACCCCAATCGTCGAAAATCCGGAACATGCCGAAGAGGGAGCGGAATCCTACCTGGATAGGACCGAATTGGAGAGTCAGCAGTACGGGTCTTACTATTTTTTTCCGGATCAAGGGTTCTACCGGATTACCGTGAATATCTCCGGCCTACCGGCGGAGTATTTTTCACCGCAGAAAAAAACCGTCGTTCCCCCTGAGGACATTACAGGATTTCTTGCAGAGCACGGAGAAGCCCTTAGAGCCGAACCCTACGTTTTTATGGATTCAGCTTTACTGAACAGAGAAACCGTTGAAAGATATGAAAAGGCCGTGATTAGTCATGAGCAGTTCGATTCGGAGGGGCTAAGGCTCGATATTCAGTACCGATTTTGGAGCATTCCGTATTCCCTTAAATCAAATATATGAAGCCCGGCGCAATAAGAAACGGTTTCTGGTAAGCCAGGACAAATGGATCGACACACAGTCCCCGGAATTCGCGTGGATGGATGGGGTGGCTGAGGACTCCGTGGGGGACGATAATTCTCTAAAAATTAGGCGCGGCGGAATACTTGAGATTGCTTGCTTTCCATCAGAGGACGGAGAAGAAGTTTTCCTCATCCAGAGTGAAAAATAGTTTCCGGGATTTGGAGCTCCTCAAGCCGTCTTCTCGCCTTCCTTCACTGCGGGCCATGAAAGGAAAGCTAAGACTATACCAAAAGAACGGCTTTGGATGGCTTTGGTTTCTCTACGAAAATGAATTATCAGGTCTTCTTTGCGACGACATGGGTCTCGGCAAAACCCACCAAATAATGGCTCTTATGACAGCGATCTTGCATCGCAAGAAATCCGAGTCCGCAAACATGAAATTTCTGGTGGTTTGTCCCACCACGGTGTTAAGCCATTGGAAAGACAAGGTGATGGAATTTTGCCCCCATTTGGATCCCTACGTCTACCATGGCACGGATAGATCGTTCAGCGAGGGTTTTGAGGAGCATCAACTGATCATTACGTCGTATGGTATCGCTCTACGTGACGCGGAAATGCTCGCGAGATACCGCTACGAGCTAATGGTCCTGGACGAAATTCAATCGGTCAAGAACAAGTCGACCAAAACTTATGCGGCGATTAGGTCTCTAGACTCGGTCTGTTGCGTGGGGCTTACAGGAACACCGATTGAAAACAGCGTAATAGATTTGAAGGCGTTGTTCGACATAATCCTGCCCGGCTATCTCATGACCGATTCCCTCTTCGAGAATCACTTCCGGGCGCCTATTGAAGACGCGTATGACAAGGGTTCCAGAGAAAAACTGGCAAAAATGATTCAGCCGTTCACACTCAGGCGAAAGAAGGAGCAAGTGCTCAAGGAATTGCCGGCCAAAATCGAAGACGTCCGCCGTTGTGGATTGAGCGAAGATCAGATCCGATTTTACAAAGACATAGTCAATAATCAGGGGCAAAACCTCGTCATTATGTTAAAGGATCCTGCCAAAAAAGTTCCCTATATGCACGTATTCGCCGTGTTAAACTATTTGAAGCAAATATGTGACCACCCTGCCCTTTTGGAGGGCTCTAGAGATTACACGAAGTATGCCTCGGGCAAGTGGGACCTTTTTGTGGAGTTGCTGGACGAGAGCCTGGGGTCCGGCCAGAAAGTTGTGGTGTTCAGCCAATACGTGAAGATGCTGGAGCTTATGGAGTGTTTCCTGAAAGACCGAGGAATCGATTTTGCCACAATCAAGGGAACCACCAGAAACCGCGCCGAAGCAATAAGAAAATTCAATAAAGATCCCAATTGCATGGTATTCAGCGCTTCTCTACGAGCCTCAGGGTTGGGGATTGACTTAACGGCAGCGTCCGTCGTAATTCACTATGATCGATGGTGGAATTCCGCTAGAGAAGATCAGGCCACCGACCGTGTCCACAGAATAGGACAGCAGCGGGGCGTTCAGGTTTTTAAACTGGTCACGGAAAACACTCTCGAGGAAAAGATTGATTTGATCATAGGTAGAAAGCGTAAGCTCATGGAATCCGTCGTCAAACAAGATGATCAGGCCTTGCTTAAGCGTTTTTCCAGAGAGGAACTGATAGAGCTGATTTCATTTTAGAGCGGCCCCCCACATTCATCCATTCGGTTTCTTTCCCTGCCGAGTTCCGTATGATAAAGAGTAACGTAAGTTTTTGTTGGGGAAGGCTATCGTTATGGACGCTGTGCAATTAAGATCTCTGCTTGAACAGTTGCAGGCGGGGACTACTGACGTAGATTCGACAATCCGCAGTTTGAGAAAACTCCCGTTCGATGATCTGGGTTACGCCAAAATTGATTATCACAGATGCATAAGACAGGGTGTCCCTGAGGTCATTTTCTGCGAAGGAAAGACAACCGGCCAAATTCAAGGAATTGTCCAGAGGTTGGCCCAAGCCCACAGCAATATTCTGGCTACCAGGGCCAATCACGACGTTCATCTCGCAATCCGGGCTGTGGTGGACACTATCTCCTATCATGAAGACGCCCGCATCGTGGTCGTAAATCCGAAAGAAGTGGAAAGGGTCGGAAACATCGCGGTAGTAAGCGCCGGAACTTCCGATATTCCTGTCGCTGAAGAGGCTGCGGTCACGGCCGAAACCCTCGGCAATCAGGTGCGTCGAATATACGATGTAGGGGTCGCCGGAATCCACCGCCTACTGGACTCTTGCGACGAGCTTTTTGAAGCAAATGTAGTGGTCGTCGTCGCAGGGATGGAAGGCGCGCTTGCCAGCGTTGTGGGCGGCTTGGTCTCCAGCCCGGTAATTGGGGTTCCCACAAGCGTTGGCTACGGGGCGAGCTTCGGTGGAGTGGCCGCTTTGTTGAGCATGCTCAATAGCTGCGCTTCAGGGGTTTCGGTGGTCAATATAGACAACGGTTTCGGAGCCGGCTTTCAGGCCGGATTAATCAATAAGATAGCCACCCGCCAAACACACCGTCATTCAGTCCATTCACCGCGGGAGAGCTCGTAGATAGAAGCGACAGCAAAACTTAAGAGCTTCTAGAAGAGTTGCGGAGAGGGAGTTTATGCATGGAGTTCCTTCCCGAACCCCCAATGCCGGCGCCTTAAGGATAATTTTGGCAATGGCGTCACATGGCGCCGTCGCCCCCGCGAAAACGGGGGTCCAGGAAACTCCGGGAAAGAACTGGGTCCCCGCTTTCACGGGAACGACGGATAATGACCTCTCCGTGGTCAACACGCTTGTTTTTGATCCTTAAGCGCCGGCATTGCTCCGAACCCCTCCCGAAAAACTCCAATTTTAGCCCTGGCTCGCCTACCCTGTGCGGACAACTTATACCGATTCGTGCAAATTGAAGTAACCATGGCGTCTAAGCTCCGCAAGCGATCAAGACACTGACCCTGCTTCGTCGGGTCAGCGCCACCCGAAACATCCGTGCCACACGCTGGTCCGTTCGTCTCGATCCCAGGTTCCAACCTGGGATCGCATGCCTGGTGGCAGCGCCTCCTACAAGGATAAACGACCCTATTTACGATAGGAACCACTCAGGAAGCGATCCCAAGGAAATCTTGCAACAGCGCCATAACGCTCCTGTCTTTTTTGACCCATCCACACCCGGCCTGTCCCAACACCGGGATTATTTGCCAATAATCACCTACGATAAAATAATACGATGACTTTACAGCTAGTTACTTATCAACTTAGCAATATTATGAGACTATTTCGTTAAATGCGCTGTTTGACCTTGAATCAGGTCATAACATATGATAACATACAAACATTCACATATTACATTCACAATCGAGTGTAATATATTCATACTACGACTTTTTAACACAAGCCATTGCGTCTATGATCACAAGCGCTCTAATCATCCGTACGCCAAGGTATTTGGACATGCGGAAGCCGACATGCTCATATCATTGAGCGGCAAGTCAAAATGAGCTGCCTTGTGATTGAACGACCACCAGAGGTTAAACATGTGGTTTGATATCATCAATAGATTCACCTACGAACATATATTTGCCGGGGAAGCCAACTGTTTGAGGGAATTGGTCGAAAAAGCCGTTCGAAATGAGGTCAACCTCTCCGAGGCGAACCTGATGCAAGCCGACCTGTCTGGGGCCAAGCTGCGTAACGCCAAGTTGACCAAAGCATATCTATTCGGGGCAAATCTTACGGGAGCTGATTTGACGGGAGCGCATTTAGCCGATGCCAAGATGTCAAAGGCCACTCTTTGTCAAGCCGATTTGCACGGAGCCAACCTGGCCTCGGCAAACCTGCATCGCGCCTCACTGGAAGGGGCTAATCTTACTCATGCGAACCTGATCAAAGTGGACCTTATTGGAGCAAATCTCACGAACGCAAAACTGGCCAATGCTAACCTGACCGGAGCTTTTCTGACCCGGGCTGACCTCACGGGGGCTGACTTGAATCGCGCGGAACTGACTCGAGCAGAGACTTTTCTGGCGCGAGGCCTGGACCTGGATCTGCTCGCTGCGCAGGCTATCGGCGTGTTCACAGGCAATTACTAGGTTTACGCGACACGACTTCTCCGCATTATTAATCCTTTGTATTATGTTTTTTAAATAACTACCCTTATTTTAAAAATGTTCTTGACGCAACGCTCTCCTGTTGCTACCAAGGGGCTACCGAAACAACCCAGTTGCCGGAGAGTTTCGGATTGGCTTTGGGGGCTGCTCCATCCGATGGAAGCGGGCCTGGATCCCGGCCCCCGCACTCTGGAGCATAGGAGATTGAAAGTGAAAAATCTGTACTTTTGTTTGGATGCTCGTGTTGGGGTTGTTGGCGCCGGCAATGGCGTTTGCCGCGGACCAGGTGGTGATCGATCGGTCAACTCGCAACAAAATCTTAAATGATTACGCTCTGTCTACCCGAGACGCCATACAGCGCTGCTGGACGACTCCTATTAGCTTGAACGTGTCCAGCGCGGTTAAGGGAAAAATCGCAGTCAATTATATTATCCGCGACAACGGGAGCCTGGAGAAACTTGAGTTGGTCCGGGGATCGGGAAATGAGGAAATGGATAGAACTTTGTTAGCGGCAATTAAGATCGCAGCCCCGTTTCCTCCGTTTCCCGCAAGCGTCGAGGCGAGAAGGATCCTGATTCGGGCTAACTTCATAGTGGCTGATTTGCCGACCGCCCCTGTAATAATGGCCAGTCAGGACGTCGTCAAGAAATCCGCCGATGCCGAGGAGCCTGTGGCTAAGAAATATATATGGGGTCAGCCCGCCGGCACTTCGTCTCTCAAGCCGGAGGAGCAGCTCAATGAGGATATCCCGCCTCGTCCCGAACCCAAGAAATACAAATGGGGAATATAATCGGCGCCAAAACGCAGGCCTGCGGTGAGAACAATCTTTGGCGATTCGGGTAGGGTCTGCGAAAAGGCCCTACCCGACTATTCTTTCGAAACCTCTTGGGCTTGTCGATCGCGCCTAGGCCACAATGTGGGGAGAACTAGCCAATCTGGCCCCTACTCTATGTATGGTAAGCGTGTTGGTGCTTTTATGCTGTCCTATAGGCACGCCCAACACAACGGCGACTTTCTCATCCAACCGACAAATTCCCTTTTCTACCAAAAGCTTGTCTATGACATCTATCAGGTCTTCAAAACTCGCCAGGTACTGGCAAAGATGGGGGGACACGCATCGCGTGATTGCAAGATGGTTCCTTACATCGGCCTCGAAAGAGAAGGACTGTATGTCGGCCAGAGGTCGAAATTTTGCCACTTCTAGAGCAGTTTGACCCGATCTTGTTATGACGACTATGTTTCTTAGGCCCAAATCGTGCGCGGCCACCACAGCCGTATGACAGATGGCCTCAGTGACATCGTGCTTCCTCAATGTTTGCCGCATCCATCTGAGGCTGTCGTAATCCGCGTCAAATTTCTCAGCCTCCATGATGATGTTGTGCATCATCTTCACGCTTTGGATCGGATAGTTACCAACTGAGGTCTCCGCGGACAGCATCAATGCGTCCGTGCCGTCGAGAACTGCGTTTGCCACGTCCGCAGCTTCGGCTCGAGTTGGAAGCAACCCCTGCGTCATGGATTCCAGCATCTGAGTCGCGGTGACCACGGGAATCCCGAGCAAATTGGCCTCCGTGATTATTTTCTTTTGAAGCACCGGAACACGCTTTATGTCCACTTCGACTCCCAAATCGCCCCGCGCTACCATAACAGCGTCGGAGACTTCCAGAATAGACGCAAGATTGTCTACGCAGGCGGCGCGTTCGAGTTTGGCCATGATAGGCCGCACGCAGTTGAGAGTCTCCATTTTTTCTCTGAGCTGGAGCACGTCCGAAGCCTGTGAGACAAATGACAGGGCCACCCAGTCAAATCCCAGTTGAAGTCCGAAGGCAAGATCTTCCAGGTCTTTCTGGGTTACGCTGGGCAGAGACAGGTTGGTTCCCGGGAAATTTACGCCTTTATGTGACCTCAGAGGACCCCCTTCAAGCACAGCGCACCGGACTCCGTCTTTGGAAACGCTGATGGTCCTCAGGCGGAGTTTCCCGTCATCCATCAAGACTGTTTCGTCAGGTTTGACGTCGGCCTCAAGATTATCGTAGACCACCGGTATCGTATCGGCCGAGCCTTTCACCCTTCTGGAAGTCAACAGAATCTCGGAACCTTCCATAAGCTCTATCGGCTCCTCGTCCAAAGGACCGACCCTGATCTTTGGGCCCTGAAGGTCCAAAATCAGGGCGACGGTTTTCCCCATTTCTTCGGCGATAGACCTGGCTCTGTGAAAAGCAATAAGGTGTTGTTCATGAGTCCCGTGAGAAAGATTGAATCGAAACGCATCAACTCCCGCCTCCAGCAATTTAAGAATGACCGCTTCCGAATCGGATGCCGGTCCCAGAGTAGCCACTATTTTGGTTTTTCGCATTCTGACTTCCTTCCGTAGGACATATCGATATGCAATTATTTGAACCGTCGATTATTCTCGCACATGTTGGATCTCCAGTGAATGAATTTGATTGTAGTTTTTTGGTTAGCGGCTGCGGTAAGGGGAATATAAGCGGCTGCGCCACATCTCCGCCTGTCGGCCTTTGCAATTGATCCCGATTCCTGCTAATAAAAATGCCACAGTCATCGTCCCGTCTCGGTGACAATCAACTTTCATGGCTCAGCCATCATGGCCTGATTGAGTCGCACTGTTATGGACGTGCATAGCTCCATCCAAGAAGCTGTTCGGAAGATCCTGGAAATCGCGCGCTTTACGCTTCAGGAACATAAGCTCCATATGCCCACAGCGGTGATTCACAGTTTCGATGGCATGGTGCCGATAATATTGCCTTTTAAGGACGATGAACAGAAACGCGCCCTGGTGGAATACGTCAAAGACGAAGCCGTCAAAATCCATGCGTACGCTGTCACGGCGGTGACCAGCGCGAGAATTGTTGATTCCAGGACGGGAGCCGAGGAAGAATGCCTTGTCTTGGCTACGGCCATCCAGGGCGGACGTCCGTACGTGCTTGTCCAGCATTTCACTCGAGATGACGACCGAGGTATCGTAGATTTTGGAGCCGTGGTCGAAGGCGAAGACGCAGAAATGCCCGGCCAGATGATAATCATGCCTGAATGGGATAGGGAAGTTTCTCATTAGAGAAGGAGTTTAGATGGCTATAAATCAGAGACTCTTGGAAATACTCGTATGCCCTAAATGCAAAGGAGACCTCGTTTTAACCGATCAACAAGACGGCCTCATCTGCAACGCGTGCCGTCTTAAGTACGAAATCAAGGACGATATCCCAATTATGTTGATTGATGAAGCAAAACCCCTGGATTGAGCAGGCGGCTGAGGGTATCGCTGTGGCGAGCCATTTCAAAGATTCGGCGCCGTGTGTGTCCAGGATGCGATGACGGCAATTTGGAAATGGACCGCTCAGCAGGCGCCAAGCCTCGTGCGACTGAATTCTGCGTTGAGAGTTATGAATAGATCCTTTCTAGAAACGCCGAAAGGTTTACCCCACCGTATACTGGTGAGAGGCGCCAATTGGGTGGGCGATACGGTGATGACCTTGCCGGCGCTCCGAGAAATCCGGAGAATCCTCCCGGACTCGGAAATTACGCTGTGGCTGCCCCAAGGCCTTGTTCCGCTCGTTGAGATGGCCGGAGTGGCAACGGATTTTATCGCATTCGGCCCCAACTCCATCGGTAAGCTCAGACGGCCCTTCGCTATGGGAAGGCGTTTGGGAGAAAAGAAATTCGATTTGGCGCTATTGCTGCAGAACGCGTTTGAAGGCGCTCTAACCGCGTGGCTGGCAAGAATACCCCACAGGCTGGGTTTTGCAACCGATCTGAGAGGTCCGCTACTGACCGCCCCGGTTCCTATGCCCCGCGATATCAGAAAAAATCACGAAGTATTTTACTATCTCGAAATAACGGATTACTTGGAGCAACTGGTTTCCGGCGAAAAACGAAGACAAGGGAAACCGGACTGCTCAGTGGAGATTTTCGGGGACATCCTGGAGAAAAGCTCGGCGCTCCAGGCAAAGCATGGATTGAGAGCCGAAAGCGATATATTCTGCTTGTGTCCCGGATCGGTTAATTCTGAAGCAAAACGCTGGCCGGTCGATTCTTTCGCCGCATTAGCTGATATGATCGTTGAGCGGCTTGGTTCGGCGCTATTCTTGGGCGCTCCCGGAGAGCGGGCCTTGGTTGACTCCATAATCGGTCAAATGAAGCGCAAGGCCGTGAATCTCGCAGGAGAGGCGGACTTGCGGACTTCAATGGGTATAATGCGCAGATCAAGATTGGTGATTTCAAACGACACGGGTAGCGCTCATCTGGCAGTCGCAGCTTCAGCCAAGGCGCTCACCATATTTGGGCCGACTATTCCGGGAGCCACTGCCCCATACGGAGTCGACGCGCACGTAATTCAAGGCGCCGCTCCATGCGCGCCTTGCCGACATTTCCGGTGTCCGAAGCCGGAACATCTATGCATGAGGTCCATATCCCCAACGCAAGCCTTTGCCAAGATAGAGGAAATCCTAGGCCTTTGAGTGGCAGTACAACATGGCGGTCTCTACAGAGTACAAAAGCGGCGGCGCTCTGAGTGAGGCTTCGCTCATGAGCGGCGAGTCTGAGAATTGCTTAGTCCACTGTTTCGTAAATGCGGTCACGAATTCTTATAGGATGTGGTGAGCGAAGTGAACCGCATCTGTCGAGAAAACACCTCGAAGACCGTATTTAAGAAATGGCGTATTAGGTCGTTTCACTCCTGGCAATGACATTTGCGCTGGTCTTTGCAAGCGCAGCGAAGCAATCTCGCTCGCGTGAACGCAAGCTTAGTTTCCCAGCTGATGAGGGCGCAACTTCGGGACGCGGGCGAGCGTCCTCGCCGTGCCGGGATTTCTTGAAGGGAAATTCGTTAGAAAGCCTCCTTTCGGAACTTTCCATCGGCGCGTATTCTAAGGAAAGCCATGCCGTACGTAAGCGTCATAATTCCCACGTATAACCGGCTTGAACTTCTTCGTGAAACGGTAAACTCAGTCCGAGCTCAAACTTTCAGGGACTTCGAGATTATCGTGGTCAACGACGGCTCCTCGGACGGGACTGAGGAATGGCTTGCCGAACAAACCGACATCACGGCGGTGAATCAGCCGAATCAAGGGATAGCCTCGTCCAGAAACAACGGGGCAGCGGTGGCCCAAGGAGAGTGGTTCGCGTTTCTGGATCACGATGATTTGTGGGCCGACGCCAAACTCGAAGTTCAGGCCGAATATCTTCGAGCCAACTCCGATCTGGCGATGGTGGCCGCAAAACACATCAGACTGGGCGCCAAAGCCGGGTTTTCGGGCCGACCTACCTGGATTAGGGGTGATTTGTTTGTCAAGACCTACTCGGAGAGCTTCATTCACACTTCCTCAGTGATGATTAGAAGAGACGTGTTCCAGGAAATAAACGGGTTTCCCACGCGCTATAAATTCGCCGATGAATTTGATGTGTGGCTGAAAATCTCAAAGAACCATACGATCGCCTACGTGGACCAACCGCTGGTTTTTATCCGCTTTTACGAATCCAACACCAGTCACAACCGCATCGGCGTCAGAACGGATACCTTCGACATTCTGATGAAGAATTACGACTCCGGTCGCATTCCGAGAGGAATCTTCTTGAGGACGATGTCCGATCACGACATCTCCTTCGGTCGAGCTTACCTAAATGTCGGCGATGCCGCTGAGGCCCTTAAATGGTTCAGGAAATCCGTAGGGCGCACTCCGTTCAGGCTGAGGAGCTGGCGCTATTATCTCCGGTATCTAATCAAATTAAGGCTATTGACTTTGATCGGTTCCAAGGGATGAATCGGAACCTTACCATTGAACTCCATCCGCGGGCGTCAGACATACTAGGAGTCGAGGAAAAAGCCCTTCCCGGGCTCGTGGAGCTAATCCTACAAGGCCATGCCAAAATAGTTTCCAAAAGGGGCAAATCTATCTTGAAAGACTCCCCCGAAAGCGCCGTCTCCTTGGTCATTCTTGCTGGAATTCCAAGGGTCTGCGTCAAAGAATTCCGCAATCGCGGAATAGCGCATTCGGTCAAGGGCCTACTCAGACCGACTCAGGCTTTGCGGAGTTTCAGAAACGGGGCACGGCTTGATGAACTTGGCGTCGGCACGGCGGTTCCATTAGCGTTGATTCGCAAACTCAAGTTCGGGCTGCCTGAAGTGGAATGGATAATCATGGAAGCTCCATTGGACGCTCTGGAACTGGACAGATTCATATTGAGCAAATTTGCATCGGGTTGGACATATTCCGACCGGAAAGTCGCGGCAGCGTCCTTCGGCAGATTTATGGGCGAGTTGCATGGTAGAGGTATATTTCATTCGGACCTCAAGACCTGTAATATCCTGGTTTCCGAAGGAGCGCGTGATTCCACGGGGCAGGCCAATCCAGAGGACCTGGTGTTCAGGCTACTGGATTATGACGACGTTGAATTCGGCAGGAGCGTCACGGAAAAGAAAAAAGTGAAAAACCTCGTGCAGCTCTTTCTTTCTTGCCCGTCCATGGCCGGTTTGAAACTCAGGCTTCGCTTTATCCGCGATTACGCCTCAGCATCGGCCCTGGACAAATCGACTAAGAGGCATATCATTCAACGAGCGTTTGAAAGTTGCAGAGGAAAGAAAATCTTGTATGTGGGGTTCGACGGCGATATCACGGAATGCTGGGATTCTTAGGGAATTAATGAATTATGTCTAAACTCATCCTTTTTGATATTGACGGCACGTTGTTGGATTCAGGAGGAGCCGGTATTAAGGCGCTCAACGAAGCTCTAGAAGACTTAAGCGGTGTCCGCGAAGGTTTTTCCGGTATTGATTGCGCAGGCAAAACAGACATTGCGATTATAAAAGAGGCGCTAATCAAGTGTGGATTGACGGCGCTCAATGGGGCCATTGAAGATTTTATCCTCAAGTATTTGGACCATCTCCGCCTGACGGTTCACAATGATCGCGCCCACACCAAAATCGGCGTGAATAGATTACTTCAGCGACTCTCCCGAGAACCTGACCTGCACCTGGGACTTCTTACAGGAAACGTGGAGCCAGGCGCTAGAATAAAGCTCGAACGTTTTAATTTAAACGGCTTTTTCCCAACAGGGGCTTTCGGGAGCGACGAAGAGGACAGGAATCTTCTCCTTCCCATAGCCGTAAACCGCTTCTTCAACACGTCAAGCGTATCCCTGGATTATTCCGATTGTGTAGTTATCGGCGACACCCCTCGGGATGTAACCTGCGCCGAAACCCACGGGGCGCGCAGCATAGCCGTGGCCACAGGCCCTTACTCAGCCCAGGCTCTGAGTAGGACCATGGCGAGCCTTGTGATGGAAGATTTGTCGGACGCCGGGAGAATCATGGATTGGATTTACGAGCTGTAGTAGGCGCCCAAGCCCTCGATTGTACGAATTGAGGCGGTTAGTGGGCTATAGCGTAAACTCGGTTCCGTATTCCTGTAGGTGAGGCACCTGCGTGAACTACGGGGCGCGCCATCCCCCAGCCCCCATTGTCAACGTAGGGGAGTCTGAAACCCCCTCCCCTGGCAAGAGAGGCAAGTGAGAGGGCGAATTTCGATGCTCGAAGGAGCTTTAGATCGACATACACGCTAATGCGTGACCGTATTTGCGAAAACCAGTAATTAGGCTTGGGGCTTTTATATCCGTGGGCCTCTATTCCCGCGCAAGCGGAAACTCAGAGAGAGATGGCTGCGAAATGGGCCGAGGCGCCGAACAGGTCGGTTCAAGAGCCGTAGGCTCGTACACGTTCCCCTTATAAGTGGTGCCTCGCCACTGTAGAGCGTCCTTCCGCAAAATCTTCATCGGGATTATCAGGAACACCCATATCAGAAACAGATTTCCGAAAACCATCAGTAACGGACAACTTTTGGGAACTCCGAGCTTATTGCAGTACCACGTTGATACCAGCGCCGTCAAAGCCAGATAACCCAGTGGGAAAAAGAACCACGTGGACGGCCAGATTTCTTGCGCGATTGGCGTAAATACGCAGAGAGCGGCCATGCTCACCGGAAAGCTCATGAGGATGTGCATTGCCAGGTACTTCAACACGAGCGTCATTTCGTAGTTCATCGATGCGCTCAATATACGGGTCCATCCGTCAATGATTTCCCGGAAGGAGCAATACATTCTCGTGCGCAACAGCTTCTTGCCGTTGGCGAACAGAAGACCTAAACCGGCGGCCTTCACACGCTTGCCTATGCCTATATCCTCCACCGCCAGGTTGCGGACGTCCCGATGGCCTCCTATGGCGTCGTAAGCCTTTCTACTGATCAAATAGAACATCCCGTTGGCCGAAGCCACAGGGCTCCGGGGATCGTTTACCTTTCCGATCGGGAACAGTATGCACGACATCGCGGCAAAAGTGGGTTGAAGCGCCTTTTCCCAGAATGATTTCAGCACAAATCGGGGAGACAGAGTCACCATATTGATGCCCCTGAAGACGGCCTCAAAGATACATTGCCGTAGGGCGCTGCTGTGCAGGGCGCTATCCGCGTCCAGAAAGGCCAACCATTCGCCCCTGGCGTGTTGGACGCCCGTATCCAGCGCATTGCACTTACCGGTCCAGCCGGGCCTAAGATGATCGACGATGATAATTTCCGCGTTGTCATGGCCGGCCAAGGTATCTTTGGCGATTGCGAGCGTGCAATCGGCGGACCTATCGTCCACCAGGATCACCTCGAAATTCGGATAATCTTGCTTTAGCACGGATTCCAGACAATGCTTGATAACCGATTCCTCGTTATGAGCGGGAACAATGACGGAAATCAGGGGCGCATTATCAGGGAGATTCACGTGGCGGTGATCGGAAATTTCAGGGCTGTTCCGGGCTGACTGCATTACATCCCACAGCCTGTAGAGCCAAAAGGAAATCTCGTAGGCCAGCACGGCGGAAGCCAGCACGAAAAGCGTATAATCTAAATGCAATTTGCATCCTTTTCATCGATTTGGTCTCAACTTCAGCCGCCTATTTTGTCATGGTCGGTAGGGATTGTCCAGAAATTAACTGCGGCAAAGAGTAGGATTGCTTTAGTCCGCAGAGACATGATAGATCAATACAGGGTCGCGGTAACGGCTCCTTCTCAGGCTCATACAAAGCGTTGAGGCCGAATTGCCAAGCACATTGCAGCGCCCGCCATGAGTGTGGAACAATTCAGACCCGTCGAGGTCTCCTAATTGAGGTTCGGTACATGATTGAGAAAGAAAGGGCGCCTCTTGTGATGAGGAGGTCTACTTGCGCTTAGTCGCTAAATGTGCCGGAATACGTATCTACATAAACCCTTTTGATCATGCGCCGCCACATGTCCATGTTTATCAGGCGGAATATGAGGCTGTGATGAGTATTGCAATCGGTGAAATAATGAGCGAGGACTTACCCGGCAAAACCTACAATAAAGTAAAAAAGTGGATACTTTTCAATTGACGCGCCCTTTACAGATTGTGGAGTTTCGCCCAAGACGGCGAAGGATTTAGCCCAATATCGGAGTGTTAACCATGATGCGTCGAGTAACCTCAGTCGCGCCGAAAAACAATTTTATCCTCGAGCTAACCTTCGATCATGGCGAGGTAAGATTTTTCGACCTTAAGCCGTATTTCAGAGGATCGCTTTTTATTCCTCTGAGGGACAGGGAGATGTTCGAACAGGTTCAGGTGAGCTCGGAACCGCGGGGACTCATATGGCCCAACGGCGCGGGGTTCTGCGCCGATATGTCGTATTTGAATTCCCTTCCATATGGGCAAGATAAAGACCAAAAGCTTCCTATCGAATTCCGGCCTCCTCCGGATGCCCCGTGAACCTTAAGACAATTCCGAATAGTTCTCCTTACAAGCCCAGTCGATCGAACTGTAGTAAGTCGCTTGCCAAGTCGAATTTCGGTTCTATTTATGACCTTCCAGACGAAAAAGATTGGTTAACAAATTTTGAACCATCAATAATTCTCTTTCTCTTCTCCGAAATTCAGGGAAGCCGTATGAGACCGGGCAGTAGACATTGTTCGCTCCGTCTGCCCACGGGTACTCAGGGTTCACCTTGTCGTAATCGCCTCCTGCTGGAGCTAATTTCTCGATCAAATCTGCAATCGGCGCCAAACTCTGTGTGTGTGACGAAAACTGGTTCTTGCTCTTAAATTGCAAGCGGCTATAATAAATGCGGGGTTGCTGTTTGATTTGTTGCAGGAACTTTACAAACGCAAAATGGGTCTTAGGATAGGGTCCGCCGCCAATAGGACATTGAAATCCTTTCGCCAGCTTTTCCGTCGCCATCTGAAGATAGTGCAATTGATGACAAAGCGCATAGCCGTTAGCATTTAAGTCCTGATAGACTTTGAAGTCACTCCAAGCTTGCTGCAAATATGCGTCTCGCCATGTCATGCAGTTTCCAGTTCTACGCCGTCATCCCATGTACCCCAATCAGACGGCAAGTCCAGTTTGCGATATTCTTCAGGTTTGATAATAGCAATTCCTGATGGCGCTGTTAGCCCCTCGTCAGGCACAGGACCAAAATAGAAAGGAGCTACTGAGTTACCGCTAGGAGTCGTATTATCGTTAACCTCTATAATATGAACCTCCTTTTCATGGGGAAACCAATACACTTTAACTACGTGAGGGTCTGAGCTCTTGCTGTCCATTGCCAACAATTTTGCCTGCTCTCGCATCTTTTCTTTCTGGTCGTCCGTCATTTCGCACACTCCAGGCCTGTCCGATCTCATTTCTTGACAGTAAATAGTGTCAGTGGCTATGTCAAGGCTGAAACAGGGTTGCTCTGGTTTGGGCCTTAAATCCGCGGGCCATTTCCTCCCCGATCCAATCGATACAAATATCGCCTCCATTGGGCCATTTTACGCCGCCAAGTCTGTCGACCTCAACTTGATCGAAAAGTGTCTTTTCCTTCAGTGGTTCGAACAAGAAATGCTCCAGGAACGGCTTCGCGTCAATAAGCCCTTTCCGGCCGCCCACCAGTTCGACCGCCAGGAATAATTCTCTTTCGGGAGCGCTTTGACCACTTCACTCATGACTCGCCACCTTTTATCCAATAATAACAATATAGTTCCATAAATCCATGACTTCCTCATCATTCTATTTCATCGCACGCCCACATTACTTCTACCAAAAAAGAAAAACGGAGGGGTTACCTCCGTTCTTCTACTCAGCTATGTCTAGTGACGATTAGAATTCGCCGATTATCTTAAACTCGAGACCGAATATCGGGTCGATGGTTCTGTTGGGGTTCACACCAAACGGGAAGGCTCCACCCTGATATGCGCTCTGGGTATCCCACGCAGGGACTGCCTTGTCAATACAAGCGTATTTGAACCACTCACCCGGCTGCCAATAAGCGGTGGTGAGGCTGGCGGTCAAGCCTTCCAAGAGCTTCCAGTCGAAACCGGCGTCAACTTCCCAGCCGAGATTGTTGTCCGGTATCGTCGGCCTTCTGGTGGCCATGCTGGTTCCGCCCCTGTAGAAGCCGAACACGTTTGCGCCCGTCCCATTGGTGGGTTGTGTCGCCGCAGTATCGAGGAGGCTCAAGTAGCCCCATCCGTAGGCGTTTCCGACTCTGTCCGCCCAGAAACCGCTGGCGTAAACGTTCAAGTTGGCGGCAACGGCGTAGTCTAAACGAGCCGCCAGAATAGAAGCGTCATCAGCGTAACCGGAACCTGTGTCAGTGTTAAAGAATGCGCCCAAACCGTAGTTATACACCATCAGGTAGCTGTAGGGTCTGAAAAGTCCCGTGTTGCTGGCTGACTGAGACTGATTGATGGGGTTCGGGGTGCTGGAAGAGGCGGTGCACGGATCCAGGAATGTTCCCTGATTTATGCCGGCCATTCCGGTGTTGTAACCAGTGTTGCCTGTGGTGCCCCACCCTCTTCTGTCTGTGCCGCCTAACCAAGCGTAAAGAAAAGCTAGTTTCGTCGGGCCGCAGAGTACTCCGGTTTCGGCCATGAGGCGATACCCCTCAAGGTAGGTCGGAGCCAGGGACTGGTTTGCAGCGTTAACAGCGGCCAAGTTGGTGGAATACCTGTCTATTCTCTCATACCAGTCAAATTCTGAGTTGAAGAAGAATCGACCGTTGTTTGTACTTCACGTAAGCTCCACCGTAGAAATCGTCACGATCTCTCGTGGGCCGACCGCTTCCGCCCGACAGTGTTTTGTTAACTCCGATAAATCTTTCATTGCCGCGCTGGATCTTTACGAAATTGAACTGGACGCCCATATCAAGGGGCCCACTTCTATAGGTGATGTTGGGCAACGTAAAATCGTAAACTCTCTTATTATTCTTATCAAAGTCAAGATTGAAGTAGTCAGGGGTCGCTGCGTTATTTTCAGTTGACCCTCTTCTCGAAAGATAGAGGCCCATACCGATAGCCAGCGGACCATAGTTGGCAAACAGAGCCGCCTGCTCGCTCGAGCGGCTGTCGGTTCCATTCCAAGCCAGACCCGTGCCCCAGATGGAAGGTCTTTTGCCGATGGTGAAAGTCCCCCAAGGCAACTGAGCGGTTAGCCACAGTGTATTCCAATAGCCGGGAGACATTGATCTCTGAACGCCCGAATAACGATACTGCTGATATTCGGAAGCCACAAGGTTACCTGCGCCGTTAGAGTTCGGGATACCGTAATTCACTCCGGCAACAGACACAGGGGACCATTCACCGATGTAGTATACACCTCTCACCCTCACAGCGGGGTTGATCTTGAGGTCCATATTTGTGGACATATACTGGCTGTTACGGGAATAGTCGCTGCCTGAAACCAGGTTGTTGCCTGCGCGCTGTCCCAACCAGGCGTTCGCGGTCTCCAAATAGAAAGGTTTAGCGCTAAAGTCGTTGTCATATGGTCCGAAAAATCCGTTCGGTCCACCCTGGGTTATGTAATCAAAATCCGAGGTGAACGTGCCGTCCATTGTGAATTCCCAGGCTGGAGCGTTTGTGGCCAGCAAAGGGATGCTCAGCGCTAGGATGGCTGCCAATAACCAAACCCTATTCCGAAGCATTCTGATTCCTCCTTAAATAGCAGGACGGAATGATCCGTCCGAATCAAAACAAAAAAGCACTCACCCCGTAACGACCCAAATACCTGGGGGCCATCACGCGGCAGAATCTAACAATCCGCTGACAATACGATTTGTCGCAATGTTATTTGTTCACGAGGCTAATGTCAAGCTTAAAGTTACTCTGACTAACCCGGAAACATTTACAATAATGTATAAAACTGAACATTCGACCGGCCATTTGGCGATTATAAACGTAACTGATCCATTAATCAATTGAATTATGCTGTGGTTTCATGGGAGTTTGATTGGAAGGGGAGCCGGTTTAGGGCGATGAATGACTGGAGTTAGTGACTTAGCATAACAACTTGATATCGCGCCGCTTCTTGCCCAGCGACTAGAATGTGTTTAATAATGCAACGGTTGTGCGGGACGGTGAATTTTTTCGGGTTGTCGCTCCGCGCCGTTTCTCAATCACTTGCGCGATAGGCTGTTCTTGTGGGGCTGGCTGGAATAGACTGTCTCAAAATACCGGCGCCTCGTTATTCGTAGCACTCACTTTATCTGAAACATAATACACTGCATGAGCATTGTTATGCCGATCCTCGTTATAGTCTCGTAAAACGACTGTAGGGGCGGGGTTTATCCCCGCCCGCCTAACTGGTTTTTGAATAACGGGCGGGGATAAACCCCGCCCCTACGGTTATCGTGCCACGATTCGCGACAATTCGAGGGATTTGAGACAGTTTCGGAAAGCCTGCCCCACAGGCTTAGTCTTCAGCCATTCCCGAATTTCACGCATTCGGAACTCGGTTGGTTCCATGCACAGTCCTTCAAAATCAGCGGCCCCAGGAGTTATTGACCGAATCAAAACCGGCCGGCACGACTAGCCTCACCAGTTATCTAACCCCTGGCCCTCGACTGGGGCAAGCGGCCTCAATTATTTGCCGGACTTCATCTTAAGCATCGCGCCCAACGCGTCCGTTGCGTTTTGCCACTCCATGCCGTCAGCAAGCGACGACATCTTTTCAAAGTTTGCGGCAATCTGCTCAGGGGTCGGCGCGTTGATTTCATCTCCCAGGGCTATTCCCGGTCCGGTCACCAAAGCGGCTCTGCAATAAAAGCCGGTCCCTGCGTTATAAATAGCGCCTGAGATCGGGCATTCATCAGCGCATAGGCACAAGACCAAGGGCGCCACGGACTCCGCCTTGAATTTGGCGATAAGATCGTCGGGAAAGATATCCTCGGTCAGCCTTGTCGCCGCCACAGGGGCCACGGCGTTAACCATAATCTTGTATTTTTCGCCTTCAAGCTTCAAGGTATTCATGAAGCCGATCAAGCCCATCTTTGCAGCTGAATAATTAGCCTGCCCGAAATTGCCGTACAGCCCAGCCGCGGACGTGGTGAATATAACGCGCCCGAAATTTCTTTCCCTCATTTTGATGAACGCGGGCCGCGTAACGTTGTACGCGCCGTCCAAGTGAACCGACAGGACTTGCCGCCAGTCAATCTCATCCATTTTCGCCAGGGTTTTGTCCCGGATGATTCCCGCGTTGTTTATCAATATATCGACTTTCCCAAAGGCCTTGATTGCGGACGACACTATCTCTTGGCCGCCTTGGGCGGTCGTCACTGAATCATAATTGGCAATGGCCGCTCCGCCCAGATTCTTAATCTCTTCAACGACCCGCTCCGCCGCGGCGGCGGAGCCAACTCCGGAGCCATCACGCGCTCCGCCTATGTCGTTAACCACTACCTTGGCTCCGCGTTTAGCCAATTCCAACGCGTATACGCGGCCAAGCCCCGAGCCCGCGCCCGTGACTATCGCCACACGATGATCAAAGCGTATTTCTTTCATGAATGTGTCCCACTAATTTGTTATGACGCCGTCCTTAAGACGTGAATGAATCGCGTCGCTCGGCCCGAAAAGACGAATGTGAACGAGGCCCCTTGGCGCCCGGATGACATTCATTCAGTTACGCGCGGGAGATGGCTTCCCCCGCTGGAAGCGGGGTCGCAAAGACAAGTCCAAATGTCATTGCGAGGAGTGAAATCCCGCGTTCCGCGGGAAAGCAATCTCGGCATTCGCCGCTCATAACTGAATGGTTACCCCGGACGATACGTTATAGAGATTCGCAATGTGCGAAGGCGCGCTCAAGTGACCCATATGGATCGAAACTCTCCGTGGCCCTGCGCTCACGAACGACAATTTTTAAGATTATCAGCCCAACGGCTGCCCAGGCAAGTGATTATGCAGTGAGTTGCTAAATGTTCATATGCCGAGGGATTGATTCCCTCGTTTCAGGAAGGATCGCCCGACACGCGAGGCGTTGTGCTATGACTCACCGGGCCAAGCGTTCTTGTCCTCTTACGCCCATACAATCCTGGCGCACGAGCTGTCGGTTCAACGGACCCCAAATGAAATTCACAAAGGACGCCGCCCCCGAGATCTCTTCACCTGGTTTCTATAATCGTTCAAATGGACTATGTTTCCCGGGCCCTCGTCGGCCTCCTGCTCGGGGCCGGAGTGTTTTCTCGCGTGTCGGCCGCTGTTTTCATACGCTCTGTAGAGATGAACAGCCAAAGAAATCAGCGTACATGCGAACAGCGCAGTGGACACTTCTTTAACGATGAGGGATTCCGTTATAATCCCGTACACTAGGCACCATGCGCTGACTATCAAAATACCGGCCAAGTTGAGCACGGAAAGGCTTTCCTTGATTTTCGGGCTGTTGATGGGCGCGCATCTTTGCACCGTCCATATAAGGATTGCCGCATTCATCATCGCTATCGTTGTATAAGTGTACCATTCCATGGCGCTTACTCTTCGTAGGAAAATCGTCTTTCAACGTACCAGCGGCTCAAATACTCAATTGTCCGTGGAGATTTGCTCTTCGCTTCGTTGGTTCGCCGGACGCGGGCGCGAGGCTTCCGAGTCCGGCAAAAGGACCTAGGGTCGTTTTCCGAAGGCGCCGTCATCTTTCCCTCCCGGCGAACCTTTAAATGAACGTTTACTCTTGAGTTTGCCGCAACCATCTGTTTAAAAGATATAGTCTAGATAGGAAATAGGCAAAGGTGTGGCGCCCATTGATTTTGGATCCGGACCGCCTCGAAGATCGCTACGTCATCACACGGCCCGCAATGATACGCGCAGTAATATGGTTCTCCGCGCTGAAAATTGCAGGGATCCCCGAACCGGACAAACTCAAAACCAGTCGTTGCGAGGGCGTCAACCCGTGGCAATCTCATGTTCCGCACAAGCTGAGATTGCTTCGTCGCTCTGCTCCTCGCAACGACATCCTGGCGGACCGGCATTGTCGAAACCATTGTTCAAGTATCCCGCGAATATCAAGGAGGAAGACTATAGCGGCTGGTTTTGGACTTGGGAAGCGATCTTTCCCGGCGACGGAATGATTGCGAAGGCGGGACTTCTATTCGCCGACAGGCTCACCGTCCAGGCGCTTACCCGTAAACGCCGGTAAAAGCACAAATTTTAGAGTCTCTTTGACGGTGGAGATATATTCTTTGCGATCCATCTTCAGCATCGAACGGAAATAGTCTTCGCCCGACACAAAATTATGTATTGAATTCATCAGCGCCAGGACCCGCATCCGAACCTGGTTCGGGATATTTTTCTTGTCCCTGGCCAGTCCCATGGAGCGGGCTATGTCGGTAATCAGTTCCGGAACGCGGAAATCCAGGACGGATTCGTCCCGCGTTTTGCTGAAATATCTGAAAAGAATCAGGTTGGATATTTCGGGGTGATCGAACAGGTAATCCGTCATAATATCCAACGAAATATCCAGCTTCTGGTGGGCGGGGAGTCCATGGATAATGGCCGCCACCTCGTTGAGCTTTATAAGCAGATCCTCGTTGATGTCCAGGACCACGGCTTCATAGAGGTCGCTCTTTTCACCCCAGTGGTAATACAAAGTGGAGATGTCGATACCGACATCTTCAGCTATCATTCTGGTGGTGGCGCCATGAAAACCATACTGGCCGAAAATCCTACGCGCTTTGGTCAGGATCTTCGCTTTCATGGAATCGGGGTCTTTTCGAGCCTTTTCTAAGGGAGTAACCATCGTTTTTTTCCAGTTACATATTCCATCATCTGCTGGAAGATAACATGAGGGATTAGGAGTAGTTTGTCAAGCAATATATAATTGCGGCGGCGCGACTAGATGGAGCGCCTTAGTGGTCTTTTTCATAAAGCGTTCGAGGCCTTTTCTCGACAGATGCGGTTCGCTTCGCTCACCACATCCTATGGCAAGACATGACCGTATTCATGCAAACACCCCCTTAGGCTGCAACGACATGCGAATATGTCATTGCGAGGAGTGAGACGACGAAGCAATCTCTGGTTTCCTCCAAAGCGTCTTCTTGCGTGGCCGGCGGCAGATTGCTTCGGGCTGCGCCCTCGCAATGACATGCTCATGGCGGCCTGCATGGTAAGACCAAACCGAGCGCGTCATCCATCCGTCCAATCGCCTAGCGCGTAGTGCCTCGATACGCCTCCCCTTGTTATTTCCAAGACTTCTTGGCCGTGCGCCTTGAGGAGCCGAGCTTCCACCGGCAAATCCGAGAGCCGCTCAATTCCCATTAACAGCCAGACGACCTTCAGATCTACCCCAGCCTTGAAGTGATACATGCAGCATGTGGCCGGCGCGTCATTACCGTTTAGTGACACCCACCCCCGCGCCGGACGCATAGAGCCCGTAAACATTTCGATTTCGAAACCAACCTCGCACAAGGGGATAAGCTGAAATGAGGGGCCCCTAGAGTCCACAAATTGAGCGGCAAAAGTGCGGAGATCAATCTGAACACGCCCAGGGGCGAATTGCCAGCAGACAGTTACTTCGTTTGTTGTTCCGCATTCAACATCGTCCTTCACGATCCAAAAATCGGACTTAAAATAGCAGACACTCCGGCTGACGCGAATATCATCTGCGGCCTCCCATTCTCCCGTGTACTGCCCTGAAACCAGAACGCGGTTTTCTCTTTCACGCCATTCAAGTCGATCGGCGCCGTTGCGGACGCGGTCCCTATATTCGGCCGCCGCACGCACGGGGCCTTTGCCGTTTATCAAGAAAGTATTGTGAGCGGGAGCGGACCGATAGTGGTCGGTGAGCTCATCCGGGGCGTAACTTGATATCCCCGGATCTACCAGACGCGGCGCCCCGTGAGCGCTCAATTCCAAGGACAAGATGTCGTTGTGAACATGAGACGCGCCCGCAGGTCCCGCTCTGAACATCAGTTGATGAGCGGCGGAGCCTGTGCCTGACCTCAGAATGGCTATACCTGCGTCAGGAAAGACGCTGAGAGGTTTGGGTTCGTGTTCCCGAAAGGATGCGGTCACAAGGGGGTTGCGGAAGCTCAGGACTTCAACGGCGTATGAAAGCAACGCTGAATAATCGCCTATATACGACCCGGAATCGTTTGTGGAAGGCCAGGTTCCGTCGGGCCTGCGCAAGCAGCGCAAGAAAACGGCGCCTTTCTCCGCTGTTTTCTCCAACGCTACAGAATCGTTCCTGCCTGCTGCGCGCAGCGCGTGAATAACATCCAATAAGGCTTCCAAGCTAATGGCGTGGTACATTGGCGAGAGCTCGAAGTGAGCGCCGTCTGAAAAGAATTGTTCCCGGATCGCTGCTTGGAGTCGCGTAAGGCCGGTTTCAACCCAGGTTAAGGCGTCGTTGAACTCCGGGAATCGCAAGCCCGCGATCGTCAGCGCAGCGGACTCCACTATAATCCAGTTATTGGGGTGGCCTTGATGGTCATTGAGGTGACGCGCATGCTCCCACACAGATCTTAGGAACAGGCGCTTGAATTCTTCAGTCAAATCCCTCCACGCGTATTTTGTCAACAGCAACCATTCCCGGAGCCTCCAAGCTGCGGACAAAGTTTCCCATGCGGGTCCCGCTCCGCCGTTGGAGTCCACCGGAACTGGGTTAGACACAATCCAATCTGAGATGAATTCCTCAGTCTTTGCGAAGAGAGAGGCCGGAGAAGGCCCACTCTGACCGGGACTGGGGCGGACTTGGGGATTTTGACCCCTTGTCGATTTCCCCATCACCCTGCCCTCTCCCGCCAGGGGAGAAGGTTTCAAAGCCAGAGGATTCGCGACGAACACCTCGGTAGGCGATTCTGTCCCTTGCCTCTCCATCGCATCGCCACGAAAAACGGCTTCAACCAACAACTGTCGGAGAAAATGATGGCGATTCAGGAAGTGCGTCCATTCCTGGACTCCGAAGGGATTGGCCTTCCAATCGACGGTCTCACCGAAGGAATAGCCCATTATTCGACGGTCGACCAGCTCTTCGGCGCTCTCCCTGGGGTAAGTGTGAGGAGGAGGGATCATCAGATCGTTGGGCCACCGGCTGTACCCTGAGCCCCGCAAGGCCGATCCCGCGAAGACAAGCGTTGGGTCTCCGTGGACAAGAGCGGCAAAACCTTCGCTGCTCAGCCTCGGCCCCGAAGGCAATTTCCTTGATTCTCCGCGGATCTCATGGATGCGGATTTCAATCTTGTCGGGTCCCTGGTAGCCCTTTTCGAACCCGAACCGGATTGTTATTTGTTCAACTCCAGCCCATCCTTTGGGGAATCCGTAGAATCCTAAGCTTTCTACCGGAAAATTCAGCTCACGGGGCGTCCCTCGGCCAAGCAGTTCACGACCTCCGGTGAATGAGACCGGGTCAATACGCTGAGAATCCGGGTCCTTCCAACAATCGAATTTCAAACCGCAGATTATATCCGAGGAAGAGCGACTCTCGAGGGTCATTGATATCCGGTCGAATTGGGAAAGATCGCATTCGGGTTTCAGGACAATGCTGAGGCTGTTGTTAGCCCTGAATGCTACCTCGGCCCCGACGCGTTCGGCCCCAGGAAGGTGAGCAAGGCTATCCACATCAAACAAAATCTCCCTGAATGAGACTTCATCCAGGGAGAATAGATTTGCGCTCAATCCGGGATTAAGCAAAGGGCTATTTCTTTATGAAGGCAAAGTAAATCATGGCTATGGGGTTGGTGCAAGGGATGAACGTCAGCACTCCCCACAAAGTAGAGGCGTTCATAGAGTTGGCAATGCCGAAGCTTATGCGGAACCAGGCGTAAATTTGGACTATAGGAACGAACATCCACACGATCAGTACCCATATGGGTTGACGCGCCATGGAATTCATGAGGTAGGCGTTTGCCAAGGGTATAAACGCGAGCCACGCGAAAGGCGTGCCGGTCTTGTTGGCTATCAAGAACAGCATGAAGCCAAAGAAAATGTGCAGAATGATAGGAATAAGAATCAGACCGACCAGGCCGACGCTGCCATAAAGCTCCATGAATTGCTTCATGGCCTCTTCCCTCATCTGGTCTTCAGGGCTCTGGGCCTGCACCTTAGCCATTGGCTGCCCGGGCATGCCGGGTTTAGGACGCTCTCCCAGCGCTTTAGACGGCTGACCGGGCTGCGCGGGTTCACCGGGTTGTCCTGGCGGCTTAGGGCCGGCCTGACCGGCTCTCTGTTGGCGGGCTTCCGGAGAAGGCGGCGCCTGCGCGGCGGCTTTCTTCAATTGCTCGAGCTTGTTCAGTATCTCCGTTCGATCAGGCGCATTGGCCTTTTTGTGAAGATAATCTTGATATTCCTTCATGGCCGCTGGGAAATTCTTTTGCTGTTCGTACACCAGAGCCATATTGTAGTGCGGCTCCGCAAAAGGGGGTTCCTTTTCCGCAGCCCGTTTATAGTCATCCAGCGCCTGCTGCGACATATTCTTCTTCCGGTAGATTTCGCCTCGATTGTTGTAGGCGTCGGAATAGCTACCGTTAAGTTGAATTGCCTGATTAAAATCGGCCATGGCTTTATCCAAGTCACCGAGGTCGTCATAAGCCATGCCGCGCCAATTGTAGGCTTCGGCGGTCTTCGGAAACTTGTTGATCACCCGTGTGTAAAGCTCAATGGCTTCCTTGAGCTTCCCGGCGGTTTGAAGTTCCAGAGCTTCATTCAGGTCAGGGATGTTTACCTGCTGGCTTTGGCACACTTGGGGGGCCAAAAACACGCCCGCTAGCGCCATCACCAGAAATGAGAACACGGTCCTCAAGAAAAACCGTCTGAGGCCTTGCACGGACGGTTCATTCCTCGGATCACCCGTTCAGAACTCCTGCTGTGTGCTGGAGACCAAACTCGGAGGCGCGGCAGACCGGCGCCTCAGCTTTTTGAATCAACTTGAATTTAATCATGGGGAGCCCCATTCAACTTTGGGTAAGAGTTGAAAATATACCTACGCGCACTACCGGTACTTAGCAGAATTTCGCCCTAAGGTCAATAAAATTAGGATGCATGCCTCTGTAAAAACAAGATTTTTGGCGAGGTGGGACATCAGGGACAGGATCTAAAAGACCTTGGTTTGGAGCTGAAGATTATCTGCGGGTAGTATTTCCAAGGCGCTTCGTGATCTCGCGAAAAGCGTTTTCCACAAGGGTTGCAGGGTCCGAAGCGTAGATCAGGTAAGCCTTAGGGGTGTTACCGACTTTGGACTGTATTTCAGCGTACATGTCGGACAATCCGCCGGAGTTGGTAAGAACGCCGATCACGGAATTCTCGCCGAGCTCGTCATAAGCAATGGTAAACTCGTTTAGGGTGCCCATTCCACCCCCTAGAAATAGGGCAATGTCTGCGCTACGGACCAAAACTACATTCCTGCCTTTCTTGCCCATTCCTGTGAACATGGTCACGTCACTTTCGAAATGACAATAGTAAAGAGAATTGTGGTCCTGTCTATTAATGGCGGGTGACACGCCCACGGTTATTCCACCTACAGATCTTGCCCCTTTCGAAGCGGAATAGGGCAATCCCAAACATGCTCCGGTCAGAACTGTTCCTCCGAGTTCGGCGACCCTCTTACCCACCTGAAACGCCTTCAAGGACTCAGGATCATGCTCGCTCACAGTCGCCGACCCCAAGATGGCGACATTCAAATTTCGCCGCTTGATCATCAAACCTCCACACCAAAAAGTGATTTCAAACCATTTCAAGAAACACACGGAGGGAAACCTCTTGCCGGAAATTTCCCTCCGTGGACTTATTCATACTAACTTAACTATTACGCACAGCTAGACGATGCTTGGAATGTTGAATATATGAAGGCCCCTATCTTTTTGGACAATGACCTCGACACTGTCATTTCTCACGCCAACGGAAAGGGTGGCCTGTCCGTTCCCGGAGTCCAAGCCGCTAATCTCTCGGATTATTTCGAGTCCACGAGCAATAATATGAGAAGGCGCTTTCGGTAAACTGCGGGTGGTTTCCCCATAAACAGTCACGCCTGCTTCACGATCTACCGAGTAACGTAGGGCCCTATCCTCAACTGCGTCCAGGAATACCAGGGCCATGTACTTCAGCGGAGCTTCGTCAATATCTTCACCCGGGCCGTCTTGCCAGCCGGATTTTTCCCACGCCTTCAGAACATCGATGGGTGTAATTTCCAATTGGCAGTCTATTTGCTGCTGAAACCTCATGTGTGGGCTATCCACGTTGACCATAGCACTACCCCCTTTTTCTCGCCTGCTAATGGCACGTAGCGCAGGATGTCGCAGAGCAACCGCCACATCCCGATTTACCGGTACCCGTCGTCTTGAAATCCCCTGCCCCGCTCTTGAAACTGCAACAGGACATCATTTTTTCCACTTCGCTCCCGCATTGGGGACAAGTCACTTCGTCTTTGCCGAAGACAAGTTTTTCAAACTCTATATTACATTTGGGACATTTGTATTCGAAGATTGGCATGGGAACCGGCTCCTTTGATCTTTTCATTAATGCATGATGCGCGCTTAGTAAAAAAGTTGCAAAGTTTTGGGGGTAGTTCCTTATGAAAACGTGGCGGGAGGTAAAATTCTTGAAAGAAGTTTCCCTCCAACCCTTACTGCGAAAACTTCCAATATGGCTGTGCGGACCGTGCTTTCACGCCCTCCAAAGGGGAAAATCCCTTTGGATAGCCCGGGCGGAGCCCATGGTCGCGACGCCAATGAGATAAAAGCATTTTCATAGCTCGTCGTGGCCGCCCGGCGTTCTAGGGATTGTTATGGACTGATCTTTTCGAGATTCCTATAAAGGATTGTGTCTCCATTGGGAAAGGTCAGAGTGCTGCCTCGCTTGGTTTCCACAAATCTTGCGGGCTTGAAGATATTTTCAGCGGCGATCTTAAAATGCGCCTTCAGATTGTCCTGTTGAATAGCCTTCCACTCCGATTTTCCGTCCCTGTATTGTAGTAACATGGCTCCATTGGGCGCAAGCTGAGTGACCGTGGCCCAGCCGGAATTGGCCAATTGCCCGCCGCAGCCCGCCAGGCTCGCGATTATCAGAAAGCATGATATTAGAAATGTCGGGATAATTTTCTTCATTGTTTGTGAGCAGCAGGCGCATTTATATGGGTTGAAAGCATTTTGCCCTCGTGGTTGACTATCAAAAGCTTTAACATGTCTCACGGCTGGAAGTCAAAAGGGGCATCGCAAAATTGGAAATATCGTCATCAAATAATTTCAACTGGCCTAGAATTCAGGTAGCAGGTGTTTCGTCGCTGGAAGAAGCGCTTTTTTGCCTGGATGTGGGGATTGAAGGCCTGGGATTTACTTTGGAACTGCCGAGCGGCGTTCACGATGGGCTAACCCCCGAAAAAACACGGCTGATTATTAAGAACCTTCCTCAGTGGGCTTTTCCCGTTGTAATAACCTACCTGGATCAGGCGGGCAAAGCATCGAATCTGGTAAGACACGTCGGCGCCAAAGCGATTCAGTTCCACGGTGGAATAGGCGCGGGCGAATTAACGCTTTTCCGGAAGTTGTGCCCCGGGGTCAAGACGATAGGCTGCGTCAACGTCACAGGACAGGAGGCGCTCGATGCGGCTTCCCGCTTTCAACGGCCACTGTGGGACGCGGTCATCCTGGACTCGTCGGACCCCGTGTCCGGCAAGAAAGGAGCCACCGGTCTTACACATGATTGGGCTATCAGCGCTCAAATAGCGGCTAAATCAACAATCCCCGTAATACTCGCCGGTGGTTTGAATCCTGAGAACGTCGCTGAAGCGATACTCAAGGTGAAGCCGCACGCTGTGGACGCTCATACCGGTCTGGAAGATCCTGGCGGAACGCGTAACCACGTAAAGATTCAAACGTTTGCGGAAGCGGCAAAAAGGGCCTTTGCCGCGTGAATGAGTAACGTTCTGCGCAAAGGCCCATTGGGATTCTTTGGGTCTTTTCTTTGCAAGTCTACCGAATCGTTGCTGAACCGCTTTGCGTCAATTGCCTTTTGGCTACTGAGAGCATTTTAATGTGTTCCATTTCGGCCCTGATCAGCTTGTCGATTTCATTCTTGCTCCCGGCGTCGGGGAGTATCTCTTTCATTCCCACGAAGTAGGACACGGAATCCTTTTCGAATTGTAAGGCCATGTCCAGCGCTTCAACAGGAGTCTTGACATTTTTCAGCCGGTCTTTGGCCACTTCCACGGTAAAGATGTGTGTGTCCGCAGTCGCCTGGAGATAGCTCTCGGCCAGGCCTTCGGGGTCCCACACCGTATCGGTGAGGATGGAACTTGGTAGCGTGCTGCGCAATTTCTTGAAGGCGGCTATATGGCTTTCTTCCATTTGAGCTAGTTCTTCGAACAGCTCTTTCACTTTTCCGTCAAGATACCTTTGGGCCGCGCCTGCGTAGAAAGCGTTACCGTTTTCCTCTATACGAACTGCCATGGTGAATACATCTTCTGCTGTACCGAAAACGAACATAAAAAACCTCCTTAAGTTCGGGGTGTTCGTAAAATCTTCCCGGGAAAATGTCTGCGGAGTAGTGCTTCTTGCGAAATGTTCGCTCCAGACTTTTCTCTAAGAAATCCTAATGTGGCGACGCGACGGGTCAGCATGCCCGCACACCGGGGCGCAATAATCCGAATAAAAGCGCTTTCATTTTTCGTTGTGACCGACAGGTCATGGGGGTTTTGGGGTGTAACTTCAGTGGAAGGCTGATCGAACTTACACTGCTATTCCGCCTTCCTGTATACATTCAACCCAATTTTGTCTTCTCGCCCCACCACAAGTTGGTTGCCTTCCGTTGATGCGATTATAATCGTCTTACCCGATTTTGACGGGCCAAACTCCTTTGAAAGATCCACGGTAAGGGTGAGCTCCATATCCGAAACACTCATTTCCACGTTCTTGAATGAGCTCTTTTGGCCTTTGGACCCTTTTTCCTTCTGGTCAGGGGACTTGTAAACATTCATGCCGACTTTCTCTTCCCTGCCCGGGATGGATATGTTTCCTTCCGTTGATGCGATTATAATCGTCTTACCCGATTTTGACGGGCCAAACTCCTTGGATAGATCGATCTTCATGGTGAGAAGATCACCTTCCGTCGTCATTTCAATGTTTTTCATACGTCCTCGAAATCCTTTTACCGATTTCTTCACTCCGGGTTGGAGGGCCGGGACGCCTGAGGTCGGTTCAGGCGCCACTCTTAAGTTCTTGACCATCGCCAGTTCCGGGAACGCCCCCACTGCGCAGGTCTGGCTTATGAGCAGCTTCCTGATCGCTGGAGTGATCTTGGACAATTTCTCAAGGTCCTTGTTCGACACTCCACCTGTTTTCCATCCTCGTTTTTCCAGCTCCACCTTCAGTCCGGCGGGGTTTAATCCCGAATCGGCTTCTATTATTTCTGTGGCCGCTCTCACAAACGACCTCGCTCGGCTAAAGTTCCCGAGAGTTTTCTCAAAAGCGTGAACTATTGACATTACCTGAGACATCTTACCGGAATCGACCATTCCGGTTTCGGGTTCGGTGACAAAATCACTCCACCGATCCGGTGCGGACGCGTCCTTCTTCCTGTAGTAATTGTGGAAATCCTCAGCGCTCACATGGAATTCGAAATCCGTCTTCGGCTCGTACTATATATGGTGAGGAGCTACTATCAATCAATTCCACCACAATTCCCGGATTGGAGCCGAGGAATTGTTCGTATAGATCTCCCATAGTCTCTCCTTTCGGACTGGAGGATGGTAATACTATAGGACTTTGCCGCGTGAGTCCACAATTTCCGGATTATAAACGCGCCAGGTCATTCCTGAGCGGCTAATAGAGCGACTTTCAGTAAGCCTTGACCTTACTATGACTCGACGCCTTCAAGCGGCGCCGAGTCCACGCGCCCTGAATTTTCATTTTTCCCGTTGGAAAAGCTCTTTCCTCAAGCTCACACGTAAAACTTTCGTATAACCGGCATTTAATGTTGACAATTGGACTTTTGGCTTCTACGAATATCCAAACGGATGGTTGTCTCTTGGCGGAGAGCCTAATCGGAAATCAAAATACACATGGAGAAGCAATGGAATATTTCCTTACCGAAGAGCAAAACATGGCCAGGGATATGGCCAGAAAATTTGCCGATAAAGAATTGAAGCCTCTGGCGGAAAAACTTGACAGGGAACATACGCATTCACCCGAAATTCTGAAGGCTTTTGGCGAGATGGGGATCATGGGCGTGGCGGTTCCCACTGAATATGGCGGAGGCGGTATGGATTACGTGTCGTATGCCATGATCGTATCCGAAATATCCAGAGCCTGCGGTGGAACCGGAACCATCGTGGCTGCCCACAATTCCCTTTACTGCTACCCTCTCATGAAATTCGGCTCGGAAGAGCAAAAGCAAAAATTCCTTACCCCTTGCGCATCGGGCGAGTCAGTCGGTTGTTACGCCCTTACTGAAGCCGACGCGGGAAGCGACCCCGCTTCGATGCGGACTACAGCCAGACTGGATGGAGATCATTGGGTCATAAATGGTGAGAAAAAATTCATCACCAACGGAAATATTGCCGATTTCTGTGTCTTCGCCGCGTCTACGGATAAGTCCAAGGGTTACAAAGGGATTACCCAGTTCGTGTGCGACGTGCGCGAGACCCCCGGTTTCAAAGTGGGAAGGGTTGAAGAAAAGCTCGGGATCAACGCGTCCGGAACCGCCGAACTGATCTTTGAAGACGCAAGGATTCCCAAGGAAAATATTCTGGGTGAACCAGGCTCCGGGCTTAAGCAAATGCTTGAAACCCTGGACAGCGGCAGAATCAGCATCGCCTCCCAGGCCCTGGGGATCGGCAAAGCCGTTCTCGAGGAATCCTTGGAGTACCGCGAAACTCCGCACCCAGTTTGGAAAACCAATCTCGGAATTCCAGGCGATCCAGTGGAAGCTGGCCGATATGGCCACTCATCTGGAAGCCGCAGAGCTGCTTATCTGGCGAGCGGCTTGGCTGGAAGACCATGGTATGCCCTTCGAGAAAGAAGCGGCAATGGCGAAAATGTTCACCTCGGACATTGCTATGCAGGCTGCGATCGAGGGAGTGCAAATCCTGGGTGGATACGGTTATTGCAAGGAATACCCCATGGAAAGACACCTCAGGGATGTCAAGATCACTCAAATCTACGAAGGCACCAATGAAATTCAGCGTCTGGTCATAGCCAGGAATCTGCTTGGAAAACGAAAGTAAGATGGGCAATCCTAGTGTCTCATTAGCGGACAAAGTCCTCGAAGGAGACGTCCGGGCAACCGCGCGGCTCATTCGTCTTATAGACGATGGGAATAGAGCCGTGCTGCCCGATCTCTCAAGACTATATCGACACGCAGGCAATGCGCACATTGTCGGCTTCACCGGAGCCCCCGGCGTCGGGAAATCCACTCTGGTCGATAGGATTGTCTCCCAATTCCGGAAACACGGCAAAACTGTAGGAATTTTAGCGGTTGACCCCACAAGCCCCTTTACCGGCGGAGCAATTCTCGGTGACCGCATCAGAATGCAGAAACATTTCCTAGATGAAGGCGTATTTATCCGCTCGATGGCGACCCGAGGTCAATTCGGCGGTCTCACACGCTCGACAGCGGATGCGGCGGTGGTCCTGGACGCCATGGGTAAAGACGTAATCATTATCGAGACCGTGGGCGTGGGCCAGGACGAAGTTGATATCGCGCAGAGCGCGCACACCACGGTCCTGGTCACCATACCCGGTATGGGCGATGATATCCAAGCCATCAAAGCGGGTCTCATGGAAATAGGCGACCTGTTTGTGGTGAACAAATGCGACAGAGAAGGCGCGGGGAAGACGGTCCGAGAGCTCAGGTTCATGATTCAGTTGTCATCGGAGCGTTATGCCGCTTCGGGCTGGGTTCCGCCCATTGTTGAGACCGCAGCCACAGAGGACCGAGGTGTTGAAGACCTTTATAAAGCAATTGTCGATCATCGCGATTACCTGATGAGGTCCGGGCAGACTGAATGGAAGCGCCGCGAGACTCAGCGCGTAAAGAGGCAGCTACTGGACCTTTTGAAAGACGGGATTCTGGAAGAAATACTTCGCCGCATCGGCGGTGTGCAGGCCTTTGATGAGATGGTAGAGCAGATAATTGAACGGGACAAAGATCCCTACGCCACTAACGAGGAGCTTTTAAAAATAATAATGGGAGGCTCTCGTCCTTGATTCAAGTCCGATCTTTACAGAAACTGGACATAGATCCCGCCTGGTTGCTGAGGATTTTTACTCTCATTCCCGCGATTCTCATCATCTTGGCGGGAGCGGGAGCGATATGGATTTACTTGTTCGTATTATCTCTTCTTCCTGACACGAAAACGCAGATAGACCTTCTCGGCATTTCCGCAGAAGTGCGGGTTGTGCGGGATTCCAACGGCATTCCGGCCATAGTGGGAGAAAAATCGGAGGATGTGGCAACGGTATTTGGCTATGTAATGGCTCAGGATAGACTCTGGCAGATGGACTACCTCAGGCGCGCCGGACAGGGGCGGCTTGCGGAAATTTTCGGACAGGATTATCTCGAAAGCGACCATCTCATCAGAATTTTGAAGACCCGTAGAAAACCGGATAAGCCTGTGGACGTCCGGGAACAGAAGTGGCTAGAGCAATTTATCACAGGCGTTAACAAATACATAGGTCTCCATTCGAACAAGCTGCCCGTTGAATTCTCCCTCCTGGAATACCGTCCGGAACCGTTTTCGACTGATGACATAGACTCCATTCTTGTCGCCTTGGCCGTGGAAAGCTCCCCTGCATTCAGAATAGACCCCTTGGTTACTGAGATTATCGCCAAACTAGGGAAAGAGAGTGCGGCCCGGCTTTTGCCGAGGGATCCTTGGGCGCCTGAACCCCTTATAGTCTCAGACTTGATTGGTTTAGACCTTAAAGGTCCCTTGTTTGCCAAACATGCAGGACATATTCCAAGATATCCCGCCATAAAGGGCGGATGCGCCTGGAGTGTCGGCCAAACTCAGTCGAGAAGCGGAAGAGCCATGTCCGCATGCGCCTTATATCAGTCACTTTCCGCTCCTGGATTTTGGTACAAAGCCAGTCTGACTGCGCGGGATTTGCGCATGTCCGGAGCGTTCATTCCAGGCGTGCCTGCGGCGGTGGCGGGCTCCAATGAGAAAGTTGGTTGGGGTTGCGTCCCTGCGCCTGCGGACGACGCTGATTTGTTTGTGGAGACGCTTGACGCCGATTCTCCCAAGAGTTACTGGAGAATCGATCGATGGAAGAAGCTTGAACACAGGCAGGAAACCTATCTTGTCAGAGGCGGATCGCAGTCGACCAAAGAGATCCTTATCAGTGAAACCGGGCCATTAGTATCCGATGTCGCCAAGAGCAGGGCTTTGTCCGTGCGTTGGACCGGCAGAGACGGCTCAAACTTTTTTTCTGCGCTATTCAAGTTGAATAGAGCCCGCACGGGATCCGATGTCAAAGAGGCGGTACGTTTACTGATAAGTCCTTGTTGCAACGTAGTCTGGGCCTGCGAGGACGGGTCATTCGGAACCCAATTCGCCGGTTGCGTTCCCATACGCGCTTCGGACAGCGACGGAGTCGTTCCTATGCCTGCCTGGACCGGCGTACATGACTGGCAGGGATTCATCCCGTTTGACGACCTCCCGTCGAAGAAGAATCCCAATCCGGGCTATGCGGTGGCAACGGATTCCTGTCCGGGCGGAAATGATTTTCCCATGTTTATGGGCTCGTACTGGAGTGACGATGCGAAATCCGACCGAATCGCCTACATGTTGAGTCAAACCCAGGAGCATTCAAAGGAAAGCTTTCAAAGAATCCAGAATGACGCCCTGTCCACCACGGCCAAGGATCTCATGCCGGATCTTTTGCAATCCATAGGAACCAAGGGATCACCGCCTGCGGACGAAGCCGCTAAGATTCTGTCGTCGTGGGATTGCCAGATGAATAGCGAGTCGCCGGGCGCAGCTATCTTCGCCATGACATATCAAGCTCTCGTGGAAGAACTCTTTTTTAAGCCCCTTGGAGAAGACCTCTTTAAGCAGTTTGCCGAAAACCACGGTTTGAATACTATGGCAGTCCGAAAACTTGTCCGCCAAAAGGATATGCCCCCTGCGGAAAAGCGGGATCTTTTGAGCAGAAGCTTCCAGAGAGCCATCGAGTATGGGATCTCACATATGGGGAACGCGCCCAAGAAATGGAAGTGGGGGGACATTCATGAAGCCGAATTCAGGCATCCCATAGCGACCAAGTCCAGGTTTCTGGAAGGTGTGTATAACGTTGGTCCCATTTCTCTGTCCGGAGGCTGGGATACTATAAATTATTCCGGGTGGTCATTTGCCGGCCCTTTCAGGACAGTAGAAGGGGTTTCTCTTAGAGAAGTTCGGGACATGACGGAACCGCCCCAAGGATTCGGCATTACTTATATGGGGAGTTCGGCGCATTTCTTCTCGGGTCATTACAAGGACCTCACGACGCCGTGGCTAGCGGGCAGAATGTATCGAGACCCCGCCATTACCAACGACCCCGGCAAGGACGGCGCAAATTCGGTCTTGTTCAGACCGGCTTCAGGAAAGGGCTTGCTCAAATCAGCAAGCAATCGGTGATTTGCCGTTATGCAGACTGATCTGCGAAAAATCTTAATCGCCACCACAAATACGGGCAAGGTCAGAGAAATAAGTGACCTTGTAAAAGGGTTGCCCATAGAGTTCGTGTCTCTTGCTGATTTTCCGGATGTTCCTGAAGTTGTGGAAGACGGCGCCACGTTTGAGGAAAACGCTCTCAAGAAAGCGAGGTTCGTCTCCGCGGCTACCGGGCTTCCCACATTGGCTGACGATTCCGGGCTATGCGTGGACGCCTTGGACGGTAGGCCGGGAGTCCACTCGGCCAGATATGCCGGACCCCAGTCCAGCGACCAAGATAAGTATATGAAAATCATAGAGGAAATGAATGGAGTTCCGGATTATTTGCGATCCGCCAGATTTGTATGTGTGTTGGCTCTGGTTCTTCCCAGCGGGGAAGAACATCTTTTCCGAGGGGTCTGCGAGGGTAGGATAACTCATGAGCCCGTAGGAGCAGGCGGTTTCGGCTACGATCCCATTTTCTTCTACGAGGAGGCGGGACGCGCCTTCGGCGAAATGCCCCGAGAAAAGAAGAATGAGGTTAGCCATCGAGGCCGGGCTTTGCTCAAGTTTTCGGAATTCTGCAAGACGCTTATGCTCTGATCGAAGGCTCTGAATGCTCCATTTCACAAATACGTTATAGGTAATTTCCGGCGGATGCGGGTCCCGTAGGATGCTGTGAGGGCAGCGAACCGCATCGTTCGAGGCCTTTTCACAAGTTAGTAGGCGGAGCCTCCAGGCATGCGTTCCCAGGCTGGAGCCCGGGAACGAGACGAATTTGCGCAGGATACAGCGACTACTCAAGCGGAAGAGCGCATTCCCCCAACCCCAGTGTCGATGATTTGGGCAAATCTGATGTGGCGCGGGCTTTCCAGCCTGTGGTCAATTCTGATGCAAATTAGGCAGGCTAGAAGAAATTGTCTCAAAACACCGCCACCTCGTAATTCGTAGCACGATCTTTATCTGAAACATGATACAGTGCATGAGGATTATTATGCCGGTCCTCGTTATAATCTCGCAAAACGTTTGTAGGTGCGGGGTTTATCCCCGCCCGCCTAACTGGTTTTTGAATAACGGGCGGGGATAAACCCCACACCTATGATCGCCGTGCCACGATTCGCGACAATTCGGGAGTTTTGAGACAGTTTTGGAAAGCCTGCCCCACATAGGAAACCCGAGGTCGAACTCTTAGGTCACAAACGTAGTCCCCTGCCGCATCATGTAATCCGGGACCGAATTGATGAAATGGCCGTCTAGCCCTGCCGGAGAGCCCTTTCGTCCGAAGGCTTACTGTCTGTTGAGATCGTGGGTCCGCCGTTGCTTCACAAAGGTCTCCAAACCGAACTTCTTCACACGGTAGCCCATCTGACGAAGGGTAATACCCAACTCTCGCGCCGCACGGGACTGCACCCAGTTGTTTCTTTCGAGAGCGGCCACGACTCCTCGCCTCTCCATTTCCTGGAGAGAATCCAACCCCTGATCCTCTGCTTCCAATTCCTTGACATTATAAGATATATAGTGCGCTATATCTTTCAGTTCGATGGTCTTGTTCTCCATTATTATGGCCAAGCGCTCGACCAGGTTTTCCATTTCACGGACGTTTCCGGGCCAATTATACTTTTCCAAGGCTTCCATTGAAGGATGAGTGAACTTCAGCTCCCAGCCGTACTCACGACATAGTTTCTCGGAGAAGAAACGGATCAGCGACTCGATATCGTCTTTGCGTTCCCTCAATGGTGGAATGCGTACGGGAAAGACGTTGAGCCTATAGGTACAGATCCTGCCGGAAAGTTCCGGTCTCAACGGCAGTCGCAAGGTCCTTGTTGGTTGCGGCAATTATCCGCACATCTACTTTTCTGGTTTTCGTGCTTCCAAGGCGTTCAAATTCTTTATCTTGCAGAAATCGCAAAAGCTTAGCTTGAAGAGGTAACGAAAGTTCGCCGATTTCATCTAGAAAAATCGTTCCACCTTCGGCTTCTTCAACTCGTCCGATTTTCGAATCGCCTGCCCCGGTGAAGGCCCCTTTTTCATATCCGAACAGCTCCGACTCCAAGAGATTGTCAGGCAAGGCTGCGCTGTTGACTTTTACGAAGGCGAAACCGGCCCTGGTGCTCAATTCGTGAATAATCCGAGCCACCAGCGTTTTCCCTGTCCCGGACTCACCCAATAATAAGACCGTGGCTTTGGTAGGGGCCACTTTCTTTATCAGTTGTTTGACTTCCGCCATCGAAGGGCTCCGGCTGACTGAAAAAAAGTTGCTTGACTTGGCCGCAATCTCGGATTTCAGGGATTTATTGGCCCTCAAGAGATTCTCTTCCCGAGCTTTAACCTGGTAATTCAAGCTGATGAGCTGAGCGATCAAGGCCGCCAAAATGGTCAGAAAACGAATATCTTCCTCGAAGGAAATGTCTTCGTCAAATAGCCTGTCAACGCTCAAGACACCGACAGGGTTGCCGTGAAGCACTATGGGAACCCCTAGAAAGGAAAGCTTGCCCTTCTCTATCTTTCTGGCGCCGGTTTTATTCAGAAAAAGCGGCTCCTTACTGATGTCGGGAACCACAAAAGGTTCCACGGAACTAAAAACCAGACCGGTCACGCCTTCGTCAAGCCGGTATACGCCTCGCCTCTTCTCTTCCGAGGTAAGACCGTGGGACGCTCTGATCATCAAATGGCCCTTTTCACCGCTTTTCAAAGTGACTGTGGCCCTTTTCATCGAAAGGTATTCCGAGACTATGCCGAGAATGACTTCGAGCGTTTGATCGAGATTCAACGCCTGACCAATTATCTGGCTGATATCAAAGAGTACCTTTAACTCTAATTGACTGACGCGTGAGTCCATTTCACACCTTGGTTCCGGTTTAGCCGGCCCTGGATCGCATCAGGCGGCTGTTTAGTCGCTTGTAAGACGTCGATGGGTCCGTGTTTCAAACCCTAACCGAGTCACTACCCTACGTGGGTCAGATTTTTCCGCCCATACACAGTGAGCGCACGTCATCGTCCGTGAGAGGCCTCTTGAGATTTAAACCTTGGATCTTTGACACGAGCTCCTGTATTTCCTTCTTGCCTTTCTTGATTCCCAATCTGCGCAGTCTGAATGCGAGCGCCTTACGGCCGGAATGTTTGCCCAACACAATTTGTCTGGTTAAACCTATCTCTTCCGGAGGAAAAGGCTCGTAATTCTCAGGGTTTTTTATGACGCCGTCCGCATGGATCTCAGATTCGTGGGCAAAAATTTGGCTACCCACTATGGGCTTATCCACAGGGACAGGCCGTCCGCAAGCATGGGCCACAGCGTGACAGAGACGGAAGAGAACTCCCACATTCACTTCGCAGTCGATTCCGGAAACATGCTTTGCCGCCATAACAACTTCTTCCAAAGCCGCTGATCCGGCAGGCGTTCGGAGATTCCCAGGACCGTAGTGCTGACAAATTCAGCCCCGGCCTTTATGCCCGCTAATGCGTTTGCGACGGCTAGACCGAAATCATTGTGGGTATGGATCTCGATTGGAATCTGAATGGATGTCCGGAGTCTCCAGATCTTGTTGTAGACCTGAAATGGATCCAATTTGCCTATGGTGTCGGAAAACCGGAGGCGATCCGCCCCTAGTTCCGCAGCCAGACCGCCGAACTCCAAGAGAAATTCCTCATCCGCCCGGGACGCGTCTTCAGCGCCGACGCATACGTAAAGATCGCGATCTTTTGCGTACTGCGCCATGAACTTCAGGGTCTCCAAGACCCACGTTCTGGACTTCCCCAATTTGTTGACTATCTGAAAGTCCGATACTGGCAGGCTTACGGTTACAGCCTTGAGGCCGCAGTCGATGGAGTGCTCAATATCAGTGGTGACCGCTCGGTTCCAGGAACTTATCCGAGCCTGTAAACCCAGGCCCACGACGCGCTGGACAGCCAGCTTCTCTTCTCCGCCCATGGCAGGGGTGCCGCACTCAATCTCCGTAACACCCGCTTCATCCAACAAGCGGGCAATGGAGCATTTCTCCTCAACGGAAAAGGAAATGCCCGGAGCCTGTTCACCGTCTCTCAAGGTGGTATCACACACACTGACCATCACGTTCGCTCCGGATCCAATTAACGTCCACTATTTATTGGCTTAATTCGCGTCCATCGTATATCATTCGATGATCGTCCCGACCGCTCTATCGGACTTTCACCGTGGCACGGCTGCAGCCTGATTCGGCTTATCCGTAGTCGCTGACTCGAATTGAACGGAAATCCTGTTTATTCCCTGGCTTCAAGGGATGCTAATAGCATGCCAACGAAGCGCAAGTGAAACAAATCACGCTATTTCAGCTGGTTATCTTTTACAAAAACGTCATAACCGGCGAGGCGCAAGCCTACATATATGTAGTTTTTTGGGGCCACCCAATACGAGAATGTCAGAAATTGTCGGTTTTTCCCGGATCGAAGCCGGCAAACATTCACCAAGCCCCACGTGGTTTGACGCTGTTAAGAGCCTTATTGTTAGATCGATTTTCGGACAATCGCTAAGGAGGGCTCCCCATGCTACCTAAGGTCGGGGATAGTGCTACAATGGCG
>CAVVHK010000104.1:0-9840 GCA_963747865.1 uncultured delta proteobacterium
CATCGATGGCCTGGATATGCAGAAAGGAGACCGTTTCTTAGAAACGTTCGCGCGAGATAGAGTAACAAGACGCTGCGAACGCTTACGAAATCCCGCCGCTGCAAAATCAATCTCACCCAGTACACTGTCTTGTGAATACGCTGGCGTATTCTTGCACGATGCAGCGCCTACCCGAACCGCTTCGGTCTTTGAAAGGCCTCGAACGACCGCGGTTCACTTTGCTCACAGCATCCTACGAGACCGGGATCGGGCAGAAAATACCCACACCGTATTTGTGCAGTCGACCAGTAAGCCTCTTTGAGATTGCGGTAATCTATTGTTTTGCCCAATTAAGTGGTACACTAAAATTTTGACGCGCTCAAATTGATTACATGGCTGTCAGATCGGAGAGAGTTGTATTGAAGATAATGATGCTATCACGATTTGATTTATATATAGATTGGCGGATCTTGCAACCGCATCTGACAAGGTATTGAGCTCTCTATGAAAGACTTAATAGGAAAAGTCGCAGTAATCACCGGGGCAGGGTCAGGTATCGGCCGCGCTTTGGCCTTGAGACTCGCTGAGGAAGGCTGCGAGCCCGCGCTTTGCGACGTGGACGAGAAAGGACTGTGCGAAACCGCGGCTCTCATAAACGGCAGGACGAAAACTTCGACCCATATCTGCGACGTAGCCAATTGCGAGCAAGTATCCAATTTCGCGGATGAGGTCATCCGAATCCATGGCGGGGTAGACATATTAATCAATAATGCGTCAGTGATACTATCGGATACCCTTGAAGACATTTGCTATTCCGATTTTCAATGGCTCATGGAAATCAATTTTTGGGGCGTCGTTCATAACATAAAGGTTTTTCTTCCCTTACTGAGGCGCGGCCCGAAGCCCACATATTGAATATTTCCAGCGTGGACGGTCTGTTGGCCACTCCAAACAACGGGCCGTACTGCGCAGCCAAGTTCGCTGTCACGGGTTTGACCGAAACCCTTTTTCAAGAGCTGAGCGGCACTCCGATAAGAGTGTCCTGTGTTTTACCCGGCGGAGTGAAAACCAACATTCACCGCAACGGGCGATTTTTCAAATTTGCGAATCCGAATATGTGCCGGGAAGACGCCATAGAGTGTTTTGAAAGGATATCTTCACTCTCGGCGGAAAGAGCCGCTGAGATAATTGTTAAAGGCATCAAGAAAAACAAGATGAGGATACTAGTGGGCAACGACGCCAGGCTGATCGATTTCTTGAAGCGATTAATGCCTGAAGGGACGACTTGGCTCGCAGGGCAGATAATGCAAAACCTGCATATATCCAAAATCCGGTGGTTCCTATGAAGATGACGCCGGAGGGAAACTTTTTGAAAGAAGTCTCCCTCCAAACCTCACTTAAAGCCCATCTAACATAGCGCCGCAACAGGTTGTTGCTACAACATAGGGGCGCTGAGAGATCTCCACCTATGACGGTTGCGACCCTCTAAACAACCAATATATTCGGAGTTCTCGAGGAAGGGTCCGGGACAATGCTAATGACTTGATGATCGAAAGCAACCTTATGGGCCACGAAGAGGTCGTCATCCGTCATTCCCGCGGAAGCGGGAATCCAGTTCTTCTTGGAATTTTCTGGACCCCCGCTTTCGCGGGGGCGACGGTCCTGCTATGTTAATAACACCAACATTATTCTTAAGTCAGCGGCATTGAGGGTCCGGGAAACCACTTTTGCAACAATGGGTTTACCGCCGCTGTATTACTTCTGAATGCCTTGTCAACTCAAAGATTCCATTCCATTTTTTCACCGCGATAGTGGAAGTGGGTGTTGCTCCATAATTGTGCCCCGGCAAAACTATCGTATTATCCGGTAATGTAAAGAGCTTCTTGACAATCGAGTCCTGAAGCGTCTGAAATGAGCCGCCGGGCAAGTCCGTTCTGCCCACCCCGCTGACGAAGAGAGTGTCGCCGGTAATTACGTAACCGGGCCAATACAGACAAATCCCGCCCGTGGTGTGGCCCGGTGTGTGAATAACTTGAATTGACTGCTTGCCGAACGTGATCTTGTCCCCGTCTTTAAGGAACACGCTCGCCGGGGGAGAAGGTTTGGCGTTAAACATGGCCAGCATCGCCATGTTGGGATGCGCTAGATCGTTGGCCTCCGCCTCGTGGATGGCGAGCGGCGCTCCGGTAGCGTCCTGCATGGATTGGTTGCCGGCTATATGATCCACGTGGCTGTGTGTGTTTACGATGAGCTTAATTTTGGTTATCCCGCGCTGCCTGGCGGACTCCAGCACCGGTTCAGCCGGACCGCCCGGATCTATCACTATCCCCTCGCCGGTTTCGTCGTCTCCGAGGATGTAGCAAAAAATGGCAAAGCCGCCAATCTGGATCTGCTCGATTACCATTGATACTCCTAAATTAAAGATTTCAGAAATTAAGCCTTCACCGGGGGAAACTTTCTTGTGCAAAAAGTCTCATCCCGAACCCTCCTTCAAAAAACTCTAACTATTGCGTTAACATGCATATTCGCCATGATCCCATAGCCAATTACCCGGCGTCAGCACACAGCGATCTGTCCGAAGTACATGTTGGAATCATTGAGCGTCAAATATATTAGGAGTATTTGGCGAAGGGTCCTGGCCCCGCGAAACGCGCAGTTTTAAAAATGGGTTTCCCGCTAACCTATTACTCAGAGATTTCTCAGCGCCGGGGGCAAGTGGGCGCAATAGGGTTCATGCGCCATGTAGTCGCCGGTATGCTCGTAAGCTCTTGCCCGGCATCCACCGCAAAACCGGACGTAGTCACACTTCCCGCACTTTCCTTCAAGCTTGCTGAAATTCCTCAGGTTCGTGAAAAGTTCAGCGTTGAGCCACATGTCGTCGAATCCGCGATCTCTAATGCTCCCCGCCTGGACGTCGAAATAGCCACATGGCTGTAGTTCGCCCTTGTGCGAGACGAAGACAAAAGACAACCCTCCCAAACAACCTCTTGTACGGGCATTTAGCCCGAAGGTCTGCTCGGTGACCTCTATTCCTTCAGCCTTAGCCTGCTGCCGCAATATTCTGTAGTATTGAGGGGCGCAAGTAGCTTTGGTTTCCATTTTGGTTGTTTTGCTCAGCTCGTAAAATTCGAGAAGAGTCTCTTCGTATTCCTGCGGATTCATCTCTTCGCCGGCCATATCCCTCGCACGGCCGGTTGGAACAAGCAGAAAAACGTGAAAAGCCAGCGCGCCAAGCTTTTCGGCGAGTTGGACCATACTCGCCAAATGACGCCTGTTCCTCTTGGTCAAGGTCGTATTTATCTGAACCGCCACACCATGGGCTTGAAGATTGGCTATGCCCTTCAGGGAGGCGTCAAACGCCCCCTGGACCTTACGAAAGCTGTCGTGTTCCAGCGCTGTAGGGCCGTCCAGGCTTATGCTCGCTCTGGGTATGCCGACTTCGGCGATTCGCTCGGCCATCTCCGAAGTAACCAGTACGCCGTTTGTGGCCACAACCGGACGCAAGCCTTGGGACGTCGCGTATCGAGCCAGTTCAAAGAAGTCGGCCCGGAGCAGGGGCTCGCCACCGGTCATAATCAAAATCGGTTTAGCCACCTTAGCTATTCCGTCTATTAATTTGCGGCCTTCCTCTGTGGTCAGCTCATCCGGATCAGCCTGTGGGCATGCCCCGGCTCTACAGTGCACGCACGCAAGGTTACAGGCCCGCGTCATTTCCCAGGCCACCAGTCTTAGATCGAAACCTCTCACTTTTTCCTCGGTTTTTCGGAGCCGGCTTGCAGAATGCGGACAGCTTCCAGAGCGTGGTAGGAAATTATAAGGTCGGCCCCGGCTCTCTTTATCGAGGTAAGCGTTTCCATCACACATCGGTCGTGGTCAACCCAACCCATCTGCGCCGCCGCCTTAATCATGGCGTACTCGCCGCTAACATTGTAGGCGGCCAGTGGCAGGTCAAAGGTGTTTCTCACGCGCCATATAACGTCCAAGTAGGGTAGGGCGGGCTTAACCATAATTATGTCGGCCCCTTCGTCAACGTCCATGGCGACTTCCCGGATTGCTTCGTCGGAATTCGCCGGGTCCATCTGATATGACCTGCGGTCCCCGAATTTTGGGGCAGACTGCGCCGCTTCTCTGAAAGGCCCGTAATAGGCCGACACGTACTTGGCAGAATAGGCCATGATAGGAGTCATATCGTAGCCGCTTTCATCAAGGCCCTCTCGAATGGCTCCAACTCTTCCGTCCATCATATCGCTGGGCGCAACCATATCCGCCCCTGCTTGGGCGTGGGAGACAGCCATTCTTGTGAGAAGATCCAATGTTGCGTCGTTGTCCACATCATTGTCGACGATAACCCCGCAATGACCGTGATCCGTATATTCGCATAAACAGACATCCGTTATTACGACCAAATCAGGATAAGCATTCTTTATCTCACGGATTGTCTTTTGAATTATCCCGTCCTTGGCATAGCCCTCGGAACCCTTTGAGTCCTTCTTTTCGGGTATGCCGAACAACAAGATAGCGGGGATTCCTCGTTGGACCGGCTCCTTCAATTCTTTGACAAGCATGTCCGGAGACAGTTGATATTGGCCCGGCATCCCGGAAACAGCGTTCTTGACTCCCTTTCCGTAATGCGCAAAAAAAGGAAGTATGAAATCTTGAGGATTTAGCTCAACTTCCCTGACCATGCGACGGAAGGCGTCTGTCCGTCGCAATCGTCTTGCTCTGTATTCTGGATAATGCATATGAAGGCTCCGTTGATTTTTCTAGAAAGAGAAGGATGTTTTTCTTATAATCTCCACGGGAGGCCCTGTCAACGTCATGAGCGGGATTCATTGCCAAAGATGCGGCCGTTTCATTCCTGAAGGCGCCCTGAAATATCAGGTCGCAGTTAAGGTGAGATCGTCATTTGACGGCGTAATTCCCGACGGTCCACCGGGTGGACCCTCAACTCATGGGGAATCCGAATTGGAGCGCTTGTTGATGGAGGCCGACGCTTACACTGAAGAAGAGCTGAACCGGCAAGTCTACGAAGACGATGTGTTTATAATGTGTCCGAGTTGCAAAGAGGCGTTCATGGAGGACATCTACTCGCATTTGATTACCAGGACAAATCCCAAGTTGAACAGGGCTCACCTGGTGCATTAGCCTTGCAGCGCGGTGGACGCTTACCAAAATAACGGCGCAGCGTAAGCAATATGTATCCTTCAAAAATTGCACCCCCAAGAATTCTGCCTGTCGCGAAGTATGTTTTCCTGTTCGCCCACCCCGATGATGAGGTCTTCATTAGCGGCACGATGAAGACGCTTCTGGACATAGGAGCTGACATCCACGGGATTTGGCTCACTTCCGGAGACTTTTTCGGAGGCGGGGAAAATCGGGAAAAGGAGCACGCCAACGCGATGCAAGCCCTAGGGCTTGACAAAAGCCGCTTTCACCTGATGCGCTTTCCGGACCTTGGGCTGGTAGCCAAGCTAAACGAGGCTGCCGACGCTTTGGCAAGCCTGCTCCAAGAGATTCAACCGGAAATCGTTTTCGTGAACGCCTTCGAGGGCGGGCACCCTGACCACGACTGCGTAAACTTCTTGGCTTACGAAAGTTCCGCGAGAGCCCAAATATCCCCCAAGAGGTTCGAATTTCCACTCTATAACAGCGCCGGCTCCTTCCACACTTGGTGGTGGAAGATAAACGCATTCCCCTCGAACGATCCCCCAACGCTGTTTAACCCGCTGAACAAGTCCGCTGTCCTGTGCAAGCACAAGATGATGAGATCCTATCCAACACAATGGATGTACATGGGACCGGCGCGCCTCGCTTCTCCCCAATGGAAGCTTCTGGCCATAGGCGAACGATACAGGGTCTGCCCACCGGATCGGGATCACTCCCAAAGGCCTCATAGAGGCCTATTGGGCTATGAGCGATGGTTCAATTTCTTTATGAAGATCAAGTTTAAGGATTATAAAGGGGCCGTTGAAAATGCCCGCCAAAACAGGATACAGGAATGACTCTGCCTCGGAGCGTCATTGACAGGGTCGAGGCGGACTTTTCCCCTGAAGAAATCGAAGAAGTCCTGGAGGTCCTTTCGTTTTACGGAACCGAAGACTACGAGCGCGAGACGGAACGCGTGCTTCTCGCCGTCTTGAACCTCTCAGAGGGAAACAAAGAGGCGGTGTGGGAATTAGTGGACCGCGCAAAGAAGGATTACCGGGACGTGCTTTTCTGGTCGGAGTACCCGGAAGAATCCCGGTTGGATACCCCAGAAAAGAAAGCCAAGTTCGAGAATCTGTGCAAATGGCTCGGTGTTGACCTGAAAATAGATTGGGAAAAGCCTACGAAATAATTGCGGACTCTATCTAGCAGGTCCGCTTCCGCCAAATCCAGCATTTGATAGTCAAAAATGTCGTTTGACGACGGCCACCCATGAATCAAAAATATGGGTCTGCCTTCCCCCCAATCCCGCACATGAAGGCGGACGCCTTGATCCACTTCTATATACTCAGGACTGATCGTTCTACCTTTGGTGATGTTCATTGTTATTCTCCCGCCTTAAATGGAGACGCCGTAACTCCAATCAGCTCCGGAAATTAGGCGTAACAGGTTTTACCTTCGGCTGTTTCTCCACAAATTTTGCCGAGAGGCTTTGATGGGACTGAAATGGATAGCGCCGGGGCCTCCCGACACCGGCAGGTCAAAGCAGTCGCCCCTGCTTGCCCTTGCGCGCCCCAATTACTTGATTGAATACGAAGCTGCGCCGGTCAATTCACGGGGCTCTTGATGATTTAATATCCGGTCCTGGAAGCAATTCGCCGGGTGACCACGTTCGGCCGAAGAGGATTTGCTCCGCACCGCCCGTCAGGGTAGATCGTGGAAATGCGAATCAATCCGTTGTGTTAATTTCGTTCAGGCTAATATCCCCTTCCTTCAATCCGACCTCTGCCGCTTGAAGGATCCACAGAGCCCCCAGTAGGCGTGCTTAGCGTCTGACAGGCGATGCCGTCAGAGCGTGTCCTCTGGAGCAAAAAAAAAGCAGCTATTGCAACAAACCGCTGGGGATTCTATCTCATTGGGGGTAAATATAAAGAATGTCGTTTTCATACAACTGATACAAGAGCGTGGAATGGCAAATTACCGGGCTGCCGTACTCAAAATGACATCCACTATATACTACTCTCTTCCCCACATGAGGATTTTCAAAGGGCGACATGATGAACGTGAAGGAGTCTTCCGCGGACACGACAACCATAATTTGCGATAAACCACTGGTCACCGTAGGATTGAAACACTCTTTGTTGGTGTTCGTTTCCGTGGGGCTAATGATAGGGTATCTGTATTTGTTGGGAAGCTGCGGCCAGCCGCTGGCCCACGATTCCTCCGACGAAGTTGAGATGAGGGACACCGGGACCATGATGAGTTATTTGCTGTCCCAACCTCAGCCGACTACCGCCGTGCTCAAAGCGGTATTCGGGCACATAGAAGGCCCGCTGCAATACCTTTTGCTGAACATTTATTGCTATACCATAGGAAACCTGGTCCCGTTGACCCCAGCGGTAATGCAATTGCCAAATACGGTTTTCGCATGTCTGTCCGTAGGGTTTATCTTTTTGTTAGCGAGCCGCATCGCTTCTCCTCGCACCGCCTTTCTTTGCGCAGCGGTTTTTGCGCTAGGACCCTGGCTGGGAATCACAATCAGAAAGTCCTGGTACTTCAACACACTGTCGTGCTTACTCCAGGCTTCAACGATGTATTTCTACATTAGAAACCTAACGGCTCCCGAAGAGAAATTCTACAGGATAGCGGCTCCCGCTTCTCTTGCCCTGTATATTATGACAGGCATGGATTGGCCGTCGTTTGTACCGTGCCTGCTGCTGTTTTTCATCTTGGCTTCTTCGCGGTCACAGGGTGTCCGCAGTAATTGTCTAACGGCGAACGGGCTCAACATGATTCCTCTGTTGGCGGGGATTCTTCTGGTAGTCACATCGATCGTCATGGCTGTAAACAACGGCGCTTGGGGCTTCGACTGTTCACGATTGGGCCACCCGTTTTCGGTTTTCATCTCGAATATTCAAGAGAATAGCTTCTCACGTGTGATAGAGCGGACTTTGGTCCCATGGGGGCCGCAGATGATCCTCGCATGCGCTGGTCTGATTTTCCATGGTTTCGCGAGGAGAGAGCGTTGGGGCTCGGCGGCTGTTAGATCCAGCTTTTTGGATTGCGTTAGCGCCTGGCTTATCATTGCCTCCATAGGCGCCATTGCTTCGTCGGGGGACGCTACTTATGTCTATGTGCTGGCCGTGGCTTCAGCCATTTTGTCCGGTTTGGCGCTTTCACGCCTCAACAACACTTGGGCCACCGTGGCTCTTGTCATTTTGGGTCTTTTCCAGGTGTATATCGTTACTGAAAAGAGATTTTCGTTTGAAGCGGATAAGAAACAGAGCGTCCTGGCTGCCGCATACTTCTTAATTGAACATAGGCCGGATCTGCTTTCGGGCCAGGCAAAGCCCATTGCAGCCGGAGCCGACGCCCTTTCCGTGGTGAGTTACATGAGAGCCGGAACCCGCAGCATTATTGTGCCCAAGAATCTGAAGAACAAGGTAGCTTCTTATCCGGATGGGCCCTACCACTTTGAGATGGGCATTCTAAGATCTTTTTCCGGAGAATCCGACGAAATCTCGCGGCCATGGTTCATTATAGACACCGAGGTCCTGGAAGAACAAAACCCAGCCAGGGATTTCTGGTTAGGGATGATTCACAGTCCGGACATCCGGTGGTTGGCCCGGTTTAAGGAGGAAGGCGAAGCGGAGCTTATCGTCGGAGAATTTCGTAAGGGAGACGGGGTTCCGTTGAGCCAAGCCGCATACATGGAAGTGGAGACACTTTCTTCACACTATTCTCAAAAGTACCGATAAAATAAATTTCTTAAAGAACAATGCGCAATTGGTCTGGCATTATTGAGCGATTACCGCGTCTTGCGCAAACGGTCTAGTCCGATCCACGCAGGCAAGAGGATCCATGTACACCGTAAATGAAAAGACCGCTATTACTCTGGTTGGCCTGGGAATAATAGTCATTCTGGTCTGTATTCCCTTGCTTCTCGGCAGAATAAAGATGAACCGCGCCTATGGCTTTCGTATCGGGAAGGCGTTTGAATCCGAGGAGAATTGGTACAGAATTAATCGATACGGAGCTAAGGCTTTGATCTATTGGGCGGTGGCGATCATGGCCATCGGAATGGTGTGTCTGTATATCCCGGCCGAGGATGTGCTGACGGCGGCAAAGGCAAGCTTCATTCTAATTATCCTACCCATAGCCGCGACGTTGCGCTATTCGAGGGGCCTGTAGACCCGGAAAACTGCATCTTGGCAATAATCCCCGTGTTCGCCCCACGTCTACAGATGTGTTAATCTCCGCTTATGCCCAGAAGCCGGGCTCCATTTCGCCACAATATCGCCTCAAGGGTGTCGGCGTTGAACGGAAGCTCTTCGATTTTGCTTACCTGGCCGCGAATTGACGGAATGCCGGGCCAATCGCTTCCAAATATGAAACGGTCACGGAATTTCTCCAGATGCGGAAAGATCGCAGGCAAGCGCTTCGGTGGAATCCCGGAAATGTCTATGAACGTGTTTGGGTGCCTGCGAAGCATCCATTCGGCTTCAGCATACCAGAAAGGTCTTCCCGCGTGACAGATGATAATCTTCAAATCCGGAAAATCCTCGGCCACATCGTCAAGAAGCAGCGGATTGCCGTACTTGATTCGTGAGCCTTTGAATACCGAGGTTCCGGTGTGAAACATCACGGGAACGCCGAGGTCCGAGAGGACTTCATAAGCGGGTAGCAGACGGTCGTCTGTAGGATAGAAGTGGACGT
>CAVVHK010000105.1:0-31895 GCA_963747865.1 uncultured delta proteobacterium
GTTATGTGACTTACTGGTTCGGTTCGTATTTGTTAAGAAGCCAGGTCAATCTCCGAACTGAGATACAAATTTGAGGTTTTTGAACACGATATAAAGGGGGCATCGGGTATTTGGACCGAGGGTTGTGGCTCCGGTCAGGGGACAACGGTTTGCGACAAGACAGCATTGTATCTTGACGGTTGGGACCCGGTCATTCTCCATGAAACTTTGTACGGCAATAATATGGGAACTTGTGGTGAATACTCAGATAGGCCATGCCATTCAAAGCATGTCGAATGGACCTTCATGGATCTCAACGGTGATGGAAGAGCTGATTTGGTAGAACTTGTCATCGAGCAATCAGGTCCTCTTACGAACCATCTAACTTGGAAAACCAAGACGAATGTATATCTGTCCAAAGGCGACAGATTCGTATCCGCACCCGAGCCGGACGCTCCGCGGCCCTCCAAGTGAAATCTGCTTCGGTTATTCAGTGGAGGCTCTGACGAGGCAGCTAAGCTGAATCAAGAAGATGTGTTCATCTGTCCCACCTAGTGTACTATGCTATAGCAATGGACATTCCTTACAGTAATTGGTACAAAAAGCCTGTTCAAATATATCGATTTCCAAATTAGTAAGGAGCCGACAATGAGCATGATTTCCATAGACAAAGAAAAATGCAAATCAGATGGGATTTGCGTCGCTGAATGCCCACTGGGTTTGCTCGAAATAAAGGAGAAAGGGGCGCCGCCGACAACAGTCGGACCTGCCGAAGAACTCTGCATCCGGTGCGGCCACTGTGTGGCTGTGTGTCCCCACGGGGCTTTGAGCCACAAAGCATGGCGCACTGAGGACCTTCCGCCGGTCAGGAAAGAGCTGGTTCTCAGCGACGAGCACGCGGAACACTTTCTGCGCTCCCGACGCTCCATCCGAACTTACAAAAGCGCCCCAGTGCCAAGAGAGGCGCTGTCCAGGATGATTGAAATGGCGTCCTACGCGCCCTCAGGCCACAACTCCCAGCCTGTCAACTGGCTTGTCCTGGAAAGCCCGGAGGAGATCAAGACACTTGCGGGAATGGTCACGGATTGGATGCGTTTGATGATAAAGGACCACCCTGAAGTGGCGGTACCAATGCACTTCGCTAAAGTGGTCGCCGCATGGGAAAAGGGGACCGACCGAATTCTCAGAGGCGCTCCGAACCTGATCGTCGCGCATGCTCTAAGGGCCTTTTCGCCGGCTCAGGCTGCCTGCACAATCGCATTAACCTATCTGGAATTGGCGGCCACATCCCTGGGATTGGGCACGTGCTGGGCGGGTTATTTCAACGCGGCGGCAAACTTCTACCCGCCTTTGATGGAGCGACTGGCGCTACCGGAAGGTCATCAGACCTTCGGCGCTATGATGGTAGGTTATCCGAAATATCACTATCACAGATTACCCCTGCGCAAAGAGCCCACAATTACCTGGAGGCAATGAGAGCTTTCGGAAAAGCGCTCGCCGGAGGGGAACTTCTTACAAGAAGTTCCCCTCCGGACCTCCCCTCAAGAACTCCTAATATGGAGGTCCGCCGCTGCGTCATTCCCCGACATACCTGCTCAACAATCCAATAAAGGCATTTTCATCGTTCGGTGTGGTCGCCCGGCGGTTATAGAAGAGCTTAAAAGAATGCCTCCTAATGGAGACTTTTCGTTCTATGCTTATCTCGGGGCCCACCTTCAACATCACCAAATATGGCGTACCAGGGAGCTCAATCACGTAGGCTTCCGGAATCCGGCTACTCATGATTAAATAGGGACGGTCGCCAAATAAAAACAAAGACCCCGACTACGTAAGCAGTCGGGGTCTGATTACACTAACTAAGTAATGTAAAATCTCTTATTAGAAACCACACTCTGCGGGGGGGCAGGGCTTGGGAACGGATATCACGTTGATTTTACCCTTCGGGCATGCGGTCTCACCACACCATGCGTAAGCGGGCGGCAGCACAACCGCTACGTCGGTGGTGCCAACGATTTCCGAGGTCTTCCAAGCGCCGGACCACTTGACATCGGGGGCGCAAGGGCCACAACCGAGTTTGCACTTGCCGGCCGCTTTGCCCATGCACAGGTCTCTCATGACGTCAACAGTCTTGACGACCTTGAGGTTTTCCAGCACGGGGCCAACAGCGTACGGGGAGCTGGGCGCGGTGTAGCAGGGGCCGCACTTGGGTTTTACGCACTTGGGCGGTGTATATTTGCCAGGAAACGGGCTCTTCCATTTTCCTTGCCACTTTACGTCTTTAGAAACGAACAGCTCATCACAGATTGGCGGGAGCCCGCAATTCATTGCAAACGTGGCGCCGACGAAGGCGAACGTTGCCAACACAACCAGCGACATAACCAAAGACTTCTTCATCCTAAACCCTCCTTAAATGAAGCATACTCCAATGCAAGAGTTGTTAGACCAAAATTTTAGGTCACCGTAGCACGCGTCATTTCGGCTTGTCAAGAAAAATCCAGGGAAAGCGGCCACGAGACTAAAACTTGTAATATAACCCACATAATCAGTTCAAATATGAGTCCGCACTTTTTTCACGTATCTTTTCCAGTAATCCAACTTCGAAATAATTGCAAGGAAAATCGTCAATCTTCGAAGGCTAAATCAAACTTTCTTTGGGATTGGCCTGGGTTAACCGCCTAAACGTAGAGAATCAAAGTTTCCACCAACGGCTTTCTGCCGAGAATGCGATTGACTTGCCGTCTCACAGCTAACCTTATCTCATCCCTGGCGTTTTCCCATTGCTCCACCGTTTTGGGGGACAATTCGGTGAGCTTTTGCTGCAGAGCGAGTCTGGCGTTCTCCAACACCTGAGGCTCAATCTCTTCGAACGTCACCCCTCTGGAGCTCAGTTGAGGGCCTCCGGAAAGCAATCCTGAAGCAGTATTCACTACGAGAGCGACTACTATTATTCCCACTTCCGAGAGAATTCGACGGTCTCTGAGCACATTATGAACGATATCGCCGACCCCTTTGCCGTGGACAAAAATCTTTCCTACTTCAAGCTGTTCTACGATTTCAGCGCCATCAGCAGACAAGTCGATCAAGTCTCCGTCTTGGGCGATCAGCACGCGATCCGGAGACACGCCTTCTTCCATGGCGACATGCGCGTGGCGTAGAAGGTGCCGGTACTCTCCGTGGATTGGAATGAAAGAGCGCGGATGGACTAGGCGAATCAAATATCGTAATTCTTCTTCGCTGGCGTGTCCTGACACATGCACGTCCGAAACCTTTTCGTACATGACCTGTGCGCCCTTGCGGGAAAATTCGTTAATGATATGGTTTATAGCCTTCTCGTTGCCGGGAATGAATCTCGAAGACAAGACCACAACATCGCCCTGCTTGACCTTAAGATATTTGTGCCTATCATAGGCCATCAAGGAGAGCGCGGACATAGGCTCCCCCTGAGATCCGGTGGACAATACCGTGACCTTGTCGTCAGGCAGGAGGTCCAAGTGCTTCATGTCCACCAGCAACCCTTCGGGGATCTCAAGAAAACCTCTGTCCGAAGCGATTTTGGCGTTTGCGGCCATTGAGCGGCCCACGAGAACCACGTTCCGGTCAAACTCTCTTGACAAATTGAGAACTTGCTGAATCCGGTGAATATTGGAGGAAAACGTGGCAATCAGAACTCTGCCCGAGGCTTTCCGGAATATTTGCTCGAAGGCGGGCCGGATTTTGCTTTCGGAAAGGGTTGTCCCTTTGCGTTCCACGTTGGTGCTGTCCGAGAGCAAGGCGAGCACATTTCTCCGAGCGTACAGAGCGATCTTTTCGAGATCACAAAGTCTGCCGTCAATGGGAGTGGGGTCAAGCTTGAAGTCGCCCGAGTGCATGATGATTCCGGCTGGAGTGGTAACCGCCAGGCCCACACCGTCCGCGACTGAATGGCACATGGCAAAAAAGTCTATCTTGAACGGACCGATCTCGATGGCCCTATCCGTTTTCACCACATGCCGTATTGTGGATTCGAGAAGGTCAAATTCTTCCAGCTTATATTCCACAAATCCCATTGTCAGGCTGGTCGCGTAAACCGGGGCTGGGATCTTTTTGAGTAAATACGGCAAAGCTCCGATGTGATCTTCGTGCCCGTGAGTCAGGACGATTCCCAGGATATTCCAAGACTGTTTCGTTAACACCTCGAAATCAGGGATGACAATGTCCACTCCAGGCATCGATTCGTCCGGAAACATTAGGCCCGTGTCTATGATGAACGCGTCTGAGCCATAAGCGACGACCATCATGTTAAGGCCGATTTCTCCTAGACCCCCTAGTGGCAGAAGGCGCAATTTTTCTAGCGATTCATCATTCATGTCGCAAAGAAACTTATTTTCATGTTTTCATTCCGTCTGAAAAACAGACAATGGGAGGAGTTTAACCTTTGAGGCTGTGTTAAAAAAGGTTTTTTATTAACAGAGGGGCACAAATCGGTTTGCCCGATTCTACACCGGGATACTTCGGACAGTCCTGATGCGGCGAAACCCAAAGGAGGACAACATGACGGACGGAATAGAAAAGGGACCCTCTTCGGGGCCCCTGAGAATTTACAAAGACGAAAACGGCAAACTATTTGTTACGGGTTTCGGACTTTGGTTCGAGGTTCGGGACGAGGAGGACGGACGGTCCCTAATTGCGGATTTGGAAGAAAACGGTTACCGTATTTGCTCCTGAAATCAGTCTTCAAAGCTTCTTGTGAAAGTGGTTTCAGCAGGCTCGTCTCTGAAGGCTCCGCCTCTCATACCTTGAACCTCTTTAAGCTTTTCCATGTGATCCAGTTCCTCTTGGCATCGCACACAATGTCGGGCCGCAGGGAAGAGTCTGAGCCTTTGCTCAGGCACCGGTTCACCGCATTCTTCACAGATGCCGTATTCTCCGTTCTTGATTCGTTCGAGGGCGTCTTCGATCTCTTGAAGCTGGCGATGTTGCCGCATAGAAATCTTCGCGTCCAACTCCCGAGAAATCTCATTGGTAGCCAAATCTATTTCGTCACCTTTTTCAATAGCGTCGATACTGCGATCAAGCCTGAGCGAAGCGCGTTGCTCCATTAAGACTTTCTTTGGATCAAAAGCGCTATCGGAACGTTCCAAAACATCCTTTGGCTCCTGCTCGGGTTCCATCTCTATAAGCTTTTCCTCAACCAGAGGTTGCCGCGGTTCAGGAGCTGGAGTCAGTTCTTCTTTGAGCTCGGCGTTTCCCGAGTCCGCGACCCGGTAAAGATTCTTCCCGTTCTCAATCTTTCTTTCGATTTGACCCTTCTGAACTTTTCCTCGAACGCTATTCGGAACAATTCCCAGTGTTGCCGCGATTTCCTCACGGGTCATCCACATGACTCATACTCCTTAGTTATCATTTTCCGTCCACGTTTAATAATCATTCCCCCCTTCTTGCGCAAGAGTCGCACAAAAATATCGGGGGCCCCGCGTACTAATTGCGACGGTCAATCCTCCTGGAAAAAAACCTGTCCACACGCCGCTCAAACCTGACTCCTCCGCTCTTAAATGTCGTGGTTTGCGGCGCGGACGGTGTTCATACAACTATCTTGACTCGTTGTCAACCGAAAAATATTGGCCTCGGCAGGCACGCAATCAGGCGGGGTAATCTAATTAAAACGAATTTTGAGCGTTGCGGGGCAGGTTTTCCTAGATTTTGTCGAAACAGTGAATTCGGGTCTAAGAGCCCACGATAATTGTAAGGACAGCTCTTCAGCTTACATCAGCCATCTAACCGCCAGGCTGACCAAAACGATCAAGATTGCTGCGAACAATAGATAAGGAGCTGCGCTAGCTTCTTCCAAAGATTTCGCTTCCGTGTGTCTCCCCGTGCAGCCGCTGGCGCAGTTGTCACAGTTATGTTGGATGTCTTCATTCATCGGCCGGCGCCTCGAAGCATTCTTCTTTAAATAATTCCATCACCAATTTCGGACGGCATTATCATATTTTAATACAAATTCAGCGGCTAAGCTATATTGCCGTGTCTTGTCGCTTCAGTTTTTTGTCGAGGCGCATTCGCGCCAGGGTAAGGCCCAAAAAACTGACACCGACGGCCACAGCGGGGACAAGTATGAAATACACGACAAACCACCACCCATGGCCGCTGAGCCCCCAATAGCCCATCATCATGAGCTCCACGCAGATGAGGACCCCCAGTGGGGGCTCCCAGACTATAGACTTGGGAGCAAAGCCTCCTAGAATCATTCCTGCGAAGAAATATCCGGAGAAAGTGGTGGGGAAGCCTATGTAAGCGGGCACTTGTCCGTAGATACGCCCCAATAGCGCCGCAATAATTAGTGTATCAACGAACCCCAGAAAAAAACCTAAAATCAACCCGGCGGCTAACCACTGCAATCGTGTAAAGCCCCCAACCGCGGGCTTCACGAGATCATCAATTAAACTCATGGTCATACACTTTCCGGGCTAACATAGTGACGGACCGACAAATCTCATTTGGATTCTATAGCGATGTTTGCGGGAAGGGCAGCCGCCAACATCACTCCATGCGAGCCTCACATACTCATCCTCGAAGCCGAGAATAACGTAGTCTCCGTCCGGCAGAGTGCAAGCAGAGAATCTGTCCCGACCAAAGAGGCTATATTCAGCTTTGATGCCATCGAGATGAATAACGTCTCCTATTTCCATTTGTTCCTCCTTTTGCCTGCTGTACTGAAGGGCCATAGGCCTCGTTAATCAGCGTCAGCGTGAGCTTGCTGAGCTAAGGCTGCGAACTTAGTAAGCTTATGTATAGCTTCCAAACCGAGTAATCACCGTTTGGCGTAATTGGTGGTCACAGGGGCGCCACTCCGGCAGACTGTTTAAGTAACTCCGGGGAAGCGCCGTTCGGCGTTTGGGATTCCTCAAGTGGATGCGGGAGCCTTCCAGCCTTGTTTACTCATCACATTCCACTTGACGTGGGAGTGATATATAAGATAAAATAATTCGTTTGTCCATAGATTATGTTTGAAATTTTCTCTCTCTTTTCTACTTAATCCTCTTTACAAACTTACCCCTTTAACATGATTTCGCGGTCTTAAGGTTCACGGCCAAATTCTTCGCCTTGGGACCGCCTAATCCAGCGCGTACCCGTACGTGTCGAATGTCGCGCGCCAGTGCGTCGCCACCTTTTCGCGGTCAGTCTCAGTCAGGCTATGGCTGTTCTTCTGATAGTGGCGAATCGAGTCCAGGTAGGCTTTCAGCCTGACGCTGAATGCGTCGAAACCCTGAAAACCCAGGCGGCTGTACATGGATCGCATTGTGGATACAGGGTCCGCCTCCAGGTCTTCGTAACGCATTTCGAACAAGGAATCGGTCGGGATCAACCCTTTATCCCTTTCGTATAATGAAAACAGTTGCTTATACCAATCCAGAATCAGGTCGTCTACCAACTTGCCGGATGGAATCTGCAGGTGAGCGTACGCGAGGGAATCTCTCCACAGTTTGTGCGTGGATGCGTAGACCATATAAGGGTTTCTCACTATATGTATGAACTTTGCCTCAGGGAACATTTCCAGCAATGTTCCTACTCTACCGAAATGTGGGGGTGATTTGAGAACGACTTGCTTGCCTTCGGAAAGGCTAAGTTTTTTCAAAAACAGTGTGAAGGAGGACTTCCATCGGTCTAGAGCCTGGGGGGGCAGAGCTTTGGGATCAAACCCGCTGAATGGGTCGGAGCCGGTTACCGGGAACAAAACCCTCATGTATGGCGAAACGGTCGAATGCGCAGCGAGCGCAAATTCGTCTTCGTGCGGAGTAATAGCGGAGAACGCAACGTTGTCCATGGGCCGCTTATTTGGCGCAAGCAGGTTGAACACGATCCCGCCGGCTTGGCTGAATAGGAAATGGTGCGGGAATAGAGCTTGGTAAGCGGTCGGACAAGCGAGGTTTTCGTCTACGCCCATCAAATTGTGGAGGTGAGTTGTTCCGCTGCGCCAATGCCCGATAATGAAAATCGGAGGATATTGAATCGGCGTGGCTTCTATCTCTTCAGAATTAAAATAGGTCTCGCAAGCGCCGTATATGGAATTGAAAACCCCTAGGACCATTAGATAGGCCAATCGCCCCAGGCACTCACGATCTACCTGGAAGTCGTTTCTCGCCAGCGCTCTAAGTAAGGTGGGGAGGGTCATCCCCTGTATGATCTGGGGTCGCTTCTTCATATTCGTCCAGCCCATAGACAAACTCCAAAAGGTTTGATTGTGAAAAGCGCAGTCAGGATACTCATGCCCTTGGCCCAATGGCCATGCCCGAGATTTTACATTCGTCGGCCAATTTTTACAAACAGGACGCAAATATCCGGGGATTTGGAATGACTACAGGCGGGATCGGGGGACCTGTCAATTACATCGGCTAATTTGAAATGTGGGTTGGGGTGGTGATATTCGTGTGACTTGAATTGACCCTAAGCGTTCCATTACGCAAATACGGTCACGGATTCTTGTAGGATTTGGCGCCTTCCACGAACCGTATCTGTCGAGAAAAGACCTGGGACGATGCGGTTCCCTTCGGTCTCCACATCCTATAAAAACGAGATAAGCCCAGACCGAGCGACACGGTATTTAGGAAAACCGTCTTAGAAGTCCGTATTGGAGTCTCAGTGTCGTATTGGAGGCCGCTGTCGCACAGGCCCCCTTCAGAGTCTGAAACTCTTCCTGAAACCGGCTCTAATCCTTCAGTTTCGTAGGGTCTCCGCTGGGGAGCCCCAATTCTCTTGCCCTTAATACCCTGCGCACAATTTTTCCGGAAAGGGTTCTTGGTAGCTCAGTGATGAACTCCAGCTCCATGTCGGGAACTTCGCAGTGGAAATTGTTCTTGAGAAATTCTATAAGTTCGTCTTTAAGACGACCCGAGGGCACAAACGCGGGATTCAACTTAACGAAAGCCTTTACAACCGGGGTTTCAGGAGTGGTGGTTATGGCTATCACCGCCGATTCCGCCACGGCCCGATGCTGACACAACACTTGTTCGAAATCATAAGGTCCCACGGGATTTGGGCCGATCTTGATCAAATCGTCGTTGCGGCCCATGTGATAATAGTAGCCGTCTTCATCCTTGATGACCATATCACCGGTGGCAAACCAGCCATTTCGGAAGTAGGCCTGGTAACGGCCGTCATCCTTCCATATTTCCTTCATCATGGACGGCCAGCCTACTTTTAACGCCAATTCCCCCAGCGTGAGCATAGAGAGCTCTTCCCCGGCCCCATCTATCACCGCCGCTTGAATTCCGGGGACAGGCCTTCCCATGGACCCTGGCTTGACCAATTGTGACGGGAAGTTGGCAATGCAGATCATCCCGGTTTCAGTCATCCACCACGTGTCGTGCGCGGAATGCTTCAGGTGTTTTTTGACCCAATAGAATGCCTCTGGGGTCAACGTTTCACCTACTGTGGACACTTGGCGCAACGTAGATAAATCGTATTGCCTGACCAATTCGGGCCCGGCGGCCATCAGTCTTCTGACGTTCAGGGGCGTGGTATACCAGTTTGTGACGCTATGCCGTTCCAGGGTCCGATACCAGAGTTCCGCGGAAAAAGCGTTGCCCTGGACCACCGAGGTCGCGCAGCACAGCCACGGGCCGAAGGCGGAGTAAACGGTTCCCGTAACCCAGGCCGGGGCAGCGTCAGTCCACAAAATCGAATCTGGGGTCAAATCCAGGACATATTTGGCGGACATGCGTATCGCGCACATGTCCTGATGCGAATGCACCACTCCTTTTGGCGGCCCCGTCGATCCCGATGTATAAAGCAGATAGAGCGAAGTGTCCGGAGCCACAAATCGAGTTTCAAAATCCTCGGGCATCGGCTCGGAAATAACATCCAACTCGGCTTCCCCGGGAAAAGTCCCGGGCCTCGGACCGGTGGTCAAGAAGACGTGCTTAATCTTTTCCACGGTCGCTTGGGGCAGTCTCTCCACCAAATCAGGGTGAGTGATTATGCCACGGGGATCGGCGTTAGAGATGCGCCAATCCAGTTCTTCCGTTCCCAGAGTAGGATACAGCACCGAGAAAATTATCCCGGCCTTGGCGCAGGCCAGAATGGCAATATAAATCTCCGGACAGCTAGGTAGAAAGATGAAAACTCGATCCCCGATTTTAAAGCTGTACTTGGTAAACAGATTAGCCCACTTGGCAGACCTGATCTGAAGGTCTTTGTATGTAAAAACCTGTTCGGCCCCGCCCTTTTCGAATATCAGCGCCGCCTTGTCCTTAAATAGGGGATTATCGGCCCACTTGTCGATGGCTTCGGCGGCTATGTTAATGTGACCGTCGGCAGTGTGGAAAGATTCCTTTTCCTCTTCGGCCCAATCGAAGGACTTGTAAGTATCGTAGTACCGATTTCAAGTTCGCATCAGAATTTTCAGCCTTAACTCTGGCTTTTATCATGATTGCCCTTCAATGTTTGTTTACAAAAGCTAAAATGTTTGAAAGCGCTTACTTCACTGAATTCACGAGACCCAGACACCAAACTTCTTGTGAATTTCCTTTGCTTTTGCAACCACTTCCGCTCCTTTTCGGGACTTGACCAATGGTATTCTTTCTCTTCTGCCTTCGTACGTCAGGACGGTAAGCACTTGGCGAACGCAATTGACCAGGGCCCACAGGTCGTAGCCTCCCTCCAGACCGAAGAGCAGCGGAGCGCTTCTAGCGGCCTCGCTCAATTGCAGGACCATTTGGGTCAGCCAATAATAGGCCTTCTCGCTGAGACGCGTCCTACCCAGGGGATCGCGCTGGTGGGCGTCAAATCCCGCGGCGACAAATATCAGTTGGGGTCTGAACCTGCGGACCACCGGAGTGAGCACTTCACGGTAAATATGAATGATGTCGTCATCTTCCATGTCTTTTGGCACAGGAAGATTCACATTGTAACCCAACCCGTCGCCTTCGCCGGTTTCTTCCCAGTCTCCGGTGTGTGGATACCAGCCCATATAATGCGTAGATAAGTATAGGACTCGTTTATCCTTATAGAAGAGGTCCTGGAGAGCGTTGCCGTGGTGAATATCCCAATCCATGATGAGTATTCGCTTGAACCCGTGGTGTTCGAGAGCGTATTTGGCGGCTACCCCCAGGTTGTTGAAAATACAGAAGCCGCCTGCCCGATCCGTCAGCGCATGATGACCGGGAGGTCTCACCATGCAGAAAGTCGCTCTGCAATCCCGGCTAAGCACGGATTCCAAGCCTTTCAGACATCCACCCACGGCAAGCCACGCAGCCAAGTAAGTGTTGGCGCTAACAGTGGTATCCGGGGCCAGAGAGGTGAAATCCCGGCCCGCAGTGCTCAGGATCTGTTTGATGTATGTCGGAGTGTGGACCAACTCCAGTTGTTCGAGGGTAGCAGGCTCCGGATCAATTGTAATGACTTTATCCGCAAAGTCTTTATCCAACATTCTGTAGAGGCTGCGCAGGCGCGAAGGGCTTTCCGGATGCACAAGACCAGGCTTGTGTTCAAGATAGCGCATGTCGCGAACAATCCCGATTCTAAGTCCCAAGCTCCACCTCACAGCGACAAAATCATGGTTTCTTTCAGCTCGTCGGAGTCGGCGAATTCAAAACCGACCTTCTTGTAAACTCTTATTGCCCTGAAATTATAGGATTCAACCGTGAGCCAAAGGCATTCAAGGCTGAGTTCCCGGGCCTTGTTGACGGTCAACGCCGTGAGCCGGGATCCCAACCCTTTATTTCTGTAAGAAGTTAAAATAAATATTATATATTCTCCGTCACCCTTGTCGAAGTCAGGAATTACCGCAGCATGGCCAACAATGGCCCCATCAATCCATGCGGCAAAATTTACTCCACGATTGGCGATGTTTTGAACCCAGAGTCGTCGCATTTCGTCGTCCCTGGGAGGTAATCCTTGCGTTATGGGTTTCGGTGAAAAAGTGTCATACAGATGCAGCAGGTCCGGGAGGTCATCCGTTACGCATTCACCGATTGAAAAGAGGCGTCCGGCTCCGTCCGTAAATTCCGCGCGGTTCAATGCCATGATTTTACGTTCCACTGGTTGCGACGGGTAAGGCTGAGCAGGTCGAGGAATCGCTCTTGTACGGCAAAGCATGAATCCACGATAGCGCCCACTATACTAGAAAAAACGCGAGCTCCTGTCACTACAAATTGAATAACCGATGTTTTTAATTGATGGATAGTTTCTATTGGATGACTTAAAGACGGGTTGATATCAAATCGACCGGCCCCGGAACAGCCGCCGGCGGAGCCTCTATAATTTGCGCAAGTCAAGGTATGAAAAAACTCCGACCGGGTTCAGTCTCTTACAACAAGCCTCATTGCCGTTATGCCTTCCTTGGATTTAAGGTGTTTGACCAATTCGTCGGCTTGCTGCTCGGAATTGAACTTACCTAGTTGAAGCTGATAGTAAATCACCCCGGATTTCGGCCTGGCAGCCATCTTGAGGATGACTTCATATCCCCGCGCCTTCCACTTTTGAGCCCATTCAAGCGCTATGGAGGGCTGTTCAAATGCGCCCACCTGAACAGTGTAGACTTTGGGTTTTGAATCAGCCTGCGGCAAGGGCGCGTCCGTCGCTTCCTGTATCTTCTTCTGCTTAAACACGGTCCGCTTTGACTTGTCTTCCTTCTTTTCCCCTGGTTTGGTCGGTTGCTCGGAGCTGCGCTCTGAGGTTTTGACACAGGATTCAGGCTCCTGGCCAGCTTTCACTGCGGAGGTCTGGTCATCCTGGGTTTTAAGGCTGACGTAGAATGTCATATCCGGAGGTGATTGGTTCTTTCCTCTGGGGCCTTCGACCAGTGGCGCTCCTTGCCTGGCGTTATTCCTGTAATCAAATTGAAGCATCGGCCCAAAGGCCTTGCGAGCGATTGAAGGGTCTCGAATGAGTTTGATGTTCAAGATCCCAAGGATGATCATTAACAGCGCAGACGCGATTACCGCCAAAGTCAGCTTTCCGTTCTTGGGCCCCTGCGAGCCCTGAGGCAGACCTCTGGGCTTAGGAGAAGGCCTAACGGCCTTCTTCCTCTTTGAAGATTTAAGTCTTTGCAGGAGTCTCTTGATGAATTTCACATGCGCTCCGGCGCCGTGACACCCAAAATCTTTAAGCCGTTGGCTAGGATCTGCCTTATGGCTTCGACCAGATAAAGCCTGGCCTTTTTGACTGCGGTGTCTTCGATCAATATTTTGTTATCGTGATAATAAGAGTGGAACAGCTCAGCTAAGTCTATAAGATAAAAAGTGATCCGATGCGGTTCCAAGGAGTCGGCGGCTTCGCGAAGCATGTCCGGGAAATCCGACAAATGCTTCATCAGAGCCTGTTCTTCGTTTAAAGACAACACGGCGAGATCCGGATCCGTCATGTCAACGTCGATGCTTCGCTCGGCTGCGATTCTGAATATGCTGGAGATCCTCGCATGAGCGTATTGCACGTAATATACCGGATTATCTTTGGATTGCTTCTTGGCTAAATCCAAGTCGAAATCCAGATGACTATCCGAACGCTTGGTTAAGAAGAAGAATCTGGCCGCGTCCGGTCCGACCTCATCGAGCACTTCCCGCAAGGTAATGAACTCTCCCGATCTCGTGGACATGGAGATTTTCTTACCTTCGCGAATCAAGTTGACGAACTGCACCAGGAGCACCTTCAGCGCATCCGTAGAGTGTCCTAGAGCGTCCAGGGAAGCCTTCACTCTGGGAACATAACCATGGTGGTCGGAACCCCAAATGTCCACCAGAAGCTCAAATCCTCGCTTAAACTTGTTTTCGTGATAAGCGGCGTCCGCGGCAAAGTAAGTGGGTTCGCCGGTAGCCCTGACCAAGACCCTGTCCTTCTCGTCTTCCTCGCCGTCCATGATGAACCAAAGCGCTCCTTCATGGTCGACGGCCTTTCCTCTGCTGCGCAGCTCTTCCAGGGTGTTTGTCACGGCCCCGCTTTCATGCAGGTATCGCTCGCTGAAATAATTGTCTGGTACGTAACTCCGAAAAAAGCCAAATCGTCCTTTATTCCGTCAAGAATCTTGCCACACGCGTACCTGGAGGCCGCTTCGACGGCTCCGTCCTCGGGCAGGTTCAATATCTCTTCGGCAACCGGCGTTTCTTTTAATTCTGAGGCCATTGTCACCATGTAATCGCCGACATAGTGATTATCAGGCATCTCGACAGATTCTCCATGCTGTTGTTTTAGCCGTACCAGCAGGGAGCGTCCCAAAATCTTCATCTGGTTACCTGTGTCGTTGACATAATACTCGGTTTGCACATCGTATCCCGCCGCACGGAGGAGTTTGGCGAGAGTGTCCCCGACCGCCGCTCCTCGACCGTGCCCAACATGCAGCGGCCCTGTTGGATTGGCGCTGACAAATTCCAGGAGGACGCGGGGACCTTGCGATCCTTGGTCGGCTCCGTAACACGCCTTCTGAAAATGAATGGTGTGAAGCGCTTGTCGCCATACGTCCTGAGCAAGGTACAGGTTAATGAATCCGGGTCCCGCCACTTCTATCTTGTCAATCTTGGTCGAATCCTGAGGGAAGTGGTCCTTAATGATTTCGGCAAGTTGTCGAGGCTTAAGTCCTGAAGGGCCTGCCAGAACCAGGGCGGCATTGGTGGCGTAATCGCCGAAACGGGAGTCCTTGGTACGGGAGACTTCTATCTTAGCGTTCTCAAAATCGTTCAGCGAAACCGCGCCGTGCTGAATTGAGGCCACAAGAGCCTGATGAATCAAGCTCCTTAACATTTCCTTCATAAACCACCTCGACTCGAATGTGATACTGAATAATTCGTAACCGTCCACTCATCAACGGCAATTTGGAGATTGCTTTCCCGCGGAACGCGGGATTTCACTCCTCGCAATGACATTTGAGCTCGTCTTTGCGAGCCCCACGAAGCAATCTCCCTAGCGTAAGTGGATGGATACAATAATACATTTACGGCTCCCGGGCCGACAATTGCGGATTATCGGCCCCGCGCCCGGGATTTGCAGGCCGTTTCCACAAGAGCGTGGAAGCGGACTTCGGCTCATGTCGTCTCCGCCAAAACCTGGTTTGGAGCACGAAATAGGCGCGGACATCGACGTTTGCCCGGACCCCCGTTGAAGCGGGCGCAACGAAGCCGAATAGCCGATCGATATTGTGTCGGACGGTAATGATGATCACGTGTCGCATCCGACACGATCAAGCCAAATCTCTTAGGAGTTCTTCACGCCCGGTTCGGCAACAGCGTTATCGGGGCTTTCTTTAACCTCTTCGTGCTTGGAGATAGTTTCCCTTAGAGTTACGTCTCTGGTATAATCAGCGCACTTAGTGGTAGTCGCTCCGTCCATTAGAAACTTCTTGTTGCAAGTCGAGCGCCACGCGCAAATGACACAAAGCGTTTTTCCGTCCATCATATCTGCCTCCTGGAAAATTAAGTATCAATTCTTTGAGTTAGGGTCAAGGTCTTTCAATGAACTTTACTGAGTGCGAGATAACGGATTGGTCCAGAGAGCATGATCATATTGAACATTGTTCGGCCTTTTGAGCCCAGGATAGACCGTCACGGCGATTGCGCGTCGCCGGACTTTTCAAGACCCGGGAAACGGGAACTTTTTCCTCATAACAGCGTATAAAGCCGGCCTCATTACCTGCTGAATCGGTTTTGAGCAATGGCGCCTACAAAGTCGACGATATCTGGACGGCTCCGCTACAGTCTGTTAATATTGCGGAAAAGGAGTACATGACATGGATCTTATCATTCCCGAAAAATTGCGACTTGTGCCAGGCCAAAGCGTTCAAGCGCTGTTTTCCCCGGATCCTAATCTGCCTAAAGAAATGGGTTTCTTTGTCAGATCCGCGAGCGGATTGATCAGGCCGAACGGCGCTTCCGATATCCGCCAACGGGCGGGATTGATAAGGTTTAACGACGTGCTCCTGGTCCTGACTATGTTGAAGGTTGACGGTGAACTCGAAGAGCTATTCGACATGTGGTGGAATTACTGCGCTCCCGAAGGCTCCGAATACTTTGAGAAGATATCGCGGCAAGAAAAAATAACAGTGCATTTCTATGACGAAGACGGGATAGGCTTCCTCACGCAAACTGAGAACGGTTTCAAAAGGTTTTTCAAGTCCTTGCCCGTGCTTATCAAGAAAAACAAGCCTTGGACGGAAATCGAATTCGACCGTGCCGTACAGGGGATTCTGCGCTCAATCTTACCCGAAAGAAAAGTTATGGGAAATGATCGACGTCAGACCTGAAACGGAATCGGTCTCGTCCCTTCCGAAAACTGATGAATACCAGGGCTATATACCTGAGAACCTCAAGTTTTTATATAGCTACGTTACCGATAAAGGCCATTGCATAAAAGTCGTCCCGTCCATTTTCGAACAGGACGCCATTTCGGGTGACCCGGAGGACTTCTTGCACCCAGCTCCGGTGAAAACCGTATTAAGGTGCGGCATCAGATGGGTGAAAGGTTATCCGGTGGCTCCCATACCATTTATTCCGGGCCACGGCTTAGCTGCGCCCCCTGAGGACAATGAGATGTAAAGGGCTGCCCTTTAGTTTGTTGCGACGTGTGAAGCCCGACGATTCTTGCCCGGCAAGGCGACGCGTACGAGTAATACAGCCGATGAGCCAGAGCGCGCGACCACATGGATGGTCAAAAATTTGTCCGAAAGCGATTACTTTTGGGAATCCTTGTCAAGGGTTTGGTCGAGCTGCTGATTTTTTACCGCCAGCTCCTTGTACTTTTCATCAATTTCCCGTTCATCCGATCCACCGACTTCCATACCGCGGATTTCTTCGGCCAGCTTCCTTATATCTAATTTCAAGACGTTTTCCGGCTTGCACGCGTCTCTACAATCTTTAGAGAATTTTTTCTGCCTCTCCAGGGTCTCTTTCACTTTCTCGGTAATCTGATCGTTTATTTTATTAACGGCGCTATAGTCTTTCTTCTGAAACCGCTCCCGCACTTGCTTGTCGAGCTGTTGTCGTTCCGTTTCCAGTCTGTTAATCTCACTTTCCAATTTTCTGCACTGCTCGCAAGTGACCTCTTGAGCCAGGGATATCGTGCACACGATCAAGAGACAGATTGCCGTCAAACCTATTCTAAGCATTGTTATCTCCGGAGAGGCTGAAGTTCATCCGATTATAGCAGAATTCCTCCTAAAATGAATGGCTCAGCAGGGCCAATGCTTGGAGCATGTCCGTTCCGGAGTTAGAATTGTGAAGTTCGTCCCCCTTTCCCCACATATTACCATTGGATAGGTGACGCCATTGAACTCCCAACGATATGGTTCCCTCTCCTATAGATCTCTCTAACCCCATGCCGCTCATAAGAGACCAATTCCATCGTGAACCCGAGTTTCTGTACGTCTCGGAGACGTAACCTAAGCCTGCTCCGCCTTCCATGAACGGCGCAAGCCCAAAAGTAATGGATGGAAAATTGACTCTGTTCTTGGGCATCCATCCCACTTCATAGCCGTCGTGGAAATCCAGTCTTTTAAGTTCCTCGACCTTTCCTCCATTGTAGACGACATAAGAGGCCAGCAACGCCAGTTGCAACTCACCGGTAGTCCCTCCCAAGAAACTAGGAGCGGCGTATTGCGTCATCCTTCTGCTCATTTCCACCGTGGCATAATCCAATTTGGTGCAGGTGCCGATCGTCTTGCCGTAGGAGAGCTTCAGGTGATAATTGCTTGGAAGAGAAGCTTGCGGTTCGGTTTGTGAAAGACTGCCCACAGCGCGTCCGGCCCATATATTAGCCGGAATCGAAAAAATTCCTAGATTCAAAGCATAAGCGGGCTGTAAAGCGCTAATCAGAGCTACCAACAGAAAAGAGTTAAGGCGTGCGGTAAACAAAGTCACTAAGCCCTCCATATTATAGGAAATTATAGAACAGCCACAACAAAAAATAATGACAACCGCACGGCTCGGGTCCTATGACTTAACCTTAGTGTCAAGCAAAATGTGTAACATATTGTAAATTATAAGTTAGGTGACCGAGTTAGCTTCCATTATCCGCAAAGACCTCAACAAATGTGTCTCTGAGGAGCGCAACAATATAAGCGTTCACCGCAGACCGCATGATTCTTCTCCCCCACAATCCCGTTCGTCAAAGCCGCAATGTCGGAGCTATAGAGAAATTTGATGTGGCACAGGCTTTCCAGCGCTCGGCTAATTCGCTTGTTAAAGGGGCAAACTCGAGAACGTGCTCCACAAATGTCCAGCGCGTAAGCGCGCCTGTTGCGACAGAATGTGACTTCGAGCTTCGGCGGCCTCTCTTCGGCTCCATCAGCCCTTAGAAGGGATTCATATGATTACGGATGTCACAGGCTTTACCCAAGCGCCGGGTTACGGTTCCGTTAATCCCTTGACAGCTACCCGGCAGATTGATATGTCATTAATGGTACGATTAACAGCCACTAGCTAGAAATATCGGTAGGTTAGCTTTAGCTTGACAAGTGGCTCAGCTAAGGGGGTGAGCGTTTCTTTGGACGAGACTCAACCTGAGCGATCCAATCGCTTTTTACGAAAGTTAAAGAGATTCATGGGGTTCGAACGGGTACCGCGAGAAATTCAAGAAGTCATCGACGAAAGCGAAGAACGGGGCCTAATTGATCACGATGAAGGCGACATGATCGAGGGTATCTTTGATCTCAAACAGACCGTCGCCAGAGAAATAATGATCCCCAGAACCTATGTCGTGGCAATTTCAAAGGATAGCAGCAAAGACCAGATCTTGAATACGATCATAGAGTCCGGACATTCTCGAATCCCGGTGTACAGCGACAATATCGACCAAATAACGGGGATACTGAACGCGAAGGATCTTTTACCGCTATGGCTGGAAGGCGGTGAAGACTTCAGCCTGGCTGGAATTTTGCGGGAGCCTTTTTTCGTTCCCGAAACCAAACGGATTAACGATTTATTGAACGAATTGAGGAGCAAGAAGTCTCATCTGGCGGTAATAGTAGATGAATACGGAGGGACCGCCGGAATCGTGACCATTGAAGATATTATCGAAGAGATAATAGGGGAGATTCGAGACGAACATGACAGCGAGGAGGATCCTTTTATCCCTCAGGAGGATGGATCGGTCCTTGTCAACGCGTGGGCCAATTTAGACGATTTTGAAGAGCATTTTCAGGTTACCATGCCTAGAGAGGGCTACGACACGATAGGAGGATTCATTACTCACTCGATGGGGCGAGTTCCCAGAAAAGGTGAAGAGCTGACTTACGGGGGGCTCCAAATGAGGATACACGGAGGAGACCCCAAGAAAATAACCAGAATCCTCGTCCACAAGCTCGATTCCGAAGCGACCTTAGAGGCAAAACCGGGGCCGACGGAAGAATCTCATTCATGACAGTTCTCCTGGCTGCTTCCTTGGGAAGTGGAATCCTTTTAGCTTTGGCCTTTCCTCCTTTCGGATTCCATCTACTGGCCTGGATCGCCTTCGTTCCTTTTTTTGCGGCGCTGTCGCGTGTTAGGTCAACCAGACACGGGGCTCTGCTGGGCATGGCTTTCGGGATCGCATTCTTTGGGGTGGATCTCCGTTGGATATATCAAACCGTTGTGGTTCACGGCCATTTTCACCCTGTCATGGGCGCTGTCACTTTTGTCGTGCTGGTAGCAACCCTGTCCCTGTACACGAGCGTTTTTGGACTAACCTTCGCCCTGTTGCAGGAATTTGGTTATCAGGCGTCGCTCGTGGCTCCTTTCTTGTGGGTGGCGGCCGAATACTTCAGGAGCGTACTGTTAACCGGATTTCCGTGGGATTTGGTGGGGTACTCGCAGGCCGGTAACCCATTACTAATTCAGATTGCAGACATCACCGGAGTTTTCGGCGTATCGTTCTTGATCGTCCTGGTAAATTCCGCGGTGACACAACTGACGGACGCTGTGTTTTTCGGCGAAAGCCCATCCCTGAAATTTTTCGGCCTCGCCTTGTCCTGCATGGCGCTGGCGCTGGCCTACGGCCATGTCAAAGTGGAGGAATGGACCAGAGTCCCCCGCTCCTCGGACAGTTTCTCCATCGGAGTTTTACAAGGAAATATCCCTCAAGAGGTAAAGTGGGATGAAAAAAGCCGGGAGGCCACATTTTCCACTTACGAAGCGCTAGGCTCCAAAGCGGCGCAGGAGGGAGCGAAGTTACTTATTTGGCCCGAGACCAGCGTACCCGTTTTGTTCGGCAGCTCCGACCCTGATTGGAAAATCCCCGGGGAAATTTCTCAAAGGCTGGGGGTCCCTATGTTGGTAGGAGCCCCTGTCGGGGAAATGATTGATGGAGCGCCCCATTATTTCAACAGCGCTTTGTTGGTCAACGGACAGAGCATAGTGGCGCGTTACGACAAAATTCATCTGGTGCCGTTCGGAGAATACATGCCGTTGTCATGGCTCCTTCCCCTGGGACCCGGGATAGCCGCCAGGGAACTGGACTATTCTGAAGGTCGCGTGATGACGGTTATGTCGGTGAACGCATCTCCAAAGTTCAGTGTCCTGATTTGCTACGAGGCCATATTTCCCGAGCCGGCCTCTAGCGCTGTGGCCGCGGGCGCGCAGCTTCTTGTTAACATGACCAATGACGGATGGTTCGGAAATTCGGGCGCGCCCTATCAGCATTTGGCCATGGCCGGTCTGCGAAGCGTAGAAAATCGAGTCTGGGTGTTGCGATCGGCCAATACAGGTATCAGCGCCGCGTTTGACCCGGCGGGTCGTCAGGTGAATACGGTGGATCTGTTGAAAGAGGGCTATTTCACTACCAGAGTGAACAAGAGTGGCGGCGCAAAGACCTTCTACACTCGGTGGGGAAACCTTTTTGCCCTCACTTGCGTGCTGTTCTCGGCAGCCCTGATCATCGGCGGAATGTGGGGCGGGATCATGAATCGCAGTAGCCGGTTGCGAAACGTTTGATTGCGGACAGTGGTAACAATTCGTCAGGAAATCCCTTTTCGCACAAAGAGGTTTTCTACCGGTAAACGCTTACAAAGCTTCTTTCAAGAAATTCGCCTCCAGCCTCATTTTCACGGGAAGGAGTCTGACATGGAGCCTCATTTCAAGAGGACCTTGGTGCGCATCGGGGCCGGCTTGGCCTTGGTCTTGGTCTTGGTTTGGCTCATGAGAGTCCTGCCGTCCGTGACAACGTTGATGATGATCTCGTTTTTCCTCGCTTACATTTTGAATCCCCCCGTGAACAGACTACATGCGCTGGGAGTGAGCCGCTCTGCGGCAGCCATAGTGATCTTGTTCACCGGAGCATTGCTGTTGAGCGTCCTAATCCTTTTTTTTGTTCCGGCTATAATCCGGGAACTCGCAGCTTTTGTAGATCGTGGCCCAGCCTACTTCAGCGTTCTTGGGCAGAAGCTATTGGATTTGGCCGACGAGCTGAATGTAGCGCTTCCTCAAGATTGGAATTCAGCGTTTAATCTAGCCATCGAGAAGGCCCGCCAGATGGCTCCTCGAATGGCTGACCTCGCCGGTAGTGTTGTCGCCAGGGTGTTTACCTCTACAATGCACTTTCTTTCGTTCATATTTTACGTTTTGCTGGTACCGGTTCTCACGTTTTATCTGATGGTCTCTTTTGAAAGCATCAAGGAAGCCGTATACGATTTGATCCCGCCGTACACACGCTCGCCTGTGATCGAGAAATTGAAGCAAATTGATTTCATGCTTGCCGGATTCGTGCGGGGGCAACTTACAATTTGCATAATACTTGCGGTCTTTTACAGCGTCGGTTTCGTAATTATCGGAATCGATCTGGCGGTAGTCCTGGGCACGCTTTCCGGACTGCTCTTTATAATCCCGTACGTGGGAACGGCTGTGGGGGTGGTAACCGGATCCTTGATGGCTTTGGCGAAATTTGGCGACTGGGCTCACCCTCTTTATGTGATCCTGTGGATCGGAGCCGTCCAGTTGCTCGAGGCCTATGTGTTCACACCCAGAATTGTCGGTAAAGCCATAGGCCTTCATCCCGTGGTATACATTTTAGCCTTGATCGTCGGAGGCAACTTGTTCGGGTTCGTGGGGATGCTTGTGGCGATTCCGGTCACAGCGGTAATCAAGGTTCTTTTAAACACCTTGATCGAGGTTTACAGGGCTTCCTATCTCTATGAAGAACCGGCGGAATCCCGTACGGAATAACACAGGAACGCTACACAACGGGAACACATGACCACAGGCACACTATTTGTTGTGGCAACCCCTATCGGCAACTTGCGCGACATAACACACCGAGCGATTGACGTGTTACAAAAAGTAGATTTGGTCGCATGCGAGGACACAAGAAAGAGCCGCATTCTATTCCAGCACTGGGGCATCACCGCCAAATCCGTCAGCCTCCACAAGTTCAACGAAGCACGGAAGATCGAAACTCTGCTTGAGCGACTATTACAGGGCGAAGACATCGCAATCGTCACCGACGCCGGAACTCCCGCGATCTCGGACCCCGGGCATCGGCTTGTAGCAGCCGCAGCCAAGGCGAACATCCTGACCGTTCCAATCCCTGGGCCTTCTTCCATCATTACTGCGCTGTCGGTCTCGGGCATGGACTGCGGTAGTTTTGTGTATCTGGGTTTTGTCCCGAAGAAGCTCGGCGAACGAAAGGCCTTTTTCCAGAATCTTGAGGGCGAAACCCGCACCGCCGTTTTCTTTGAAACCGCGCAGAGGATCGTTCAGACCTTTGAGGCGGCAAAAAGCGCTCTCACCCCTCGGGAAATGGTCATAATGAGAGAACTTACCAAGCTGCATGAGGAGATATTTAGGGGAACCCCTTCGGAAGCGTACGACATCTTCTCGACTCGCGAAAGCATAAAGGGGGAAATAGTCATAGTCTTGGAGGGAGCCAAGCAAGAAACGAAGGTCGACTCCGAAGCCGCTATCAAGACATTGGTCGGAGAAGGCCTGAGCGGGAGCGCCCTAGCAGGGGAGGCGAAGCGCAGATTCGGCATGAAGAAAAGCGACGCTTATAAAGTGTTTTTGGATCTGTATGGTTCAGAGGCCGATGAGGTTGACGTCGATAGACCAAGAGGAAGATAAACTCGCCATGCATAACTGAAACCCTAAATTTCCTCCGGAACGCTTCCCCAAGCCGTAATCCCGCGCCGATTGAATCGCAGTCCCCCCTGTCTCGAAGTTACAGCGGCATAGCATTTGAGCGAAAAATCCAGAGTTCGCGGGCACAAAGCAATTTTATGGTTGACATTTTTAAATGGGCGATGCTAGAGTGCATGCAACAAGATAGTCATTGGTAGCTTTAGTTCTCCATATGGCCCGCGGCTCAGAGACGCGGGCGGGTGGGTTTGAGTATAGGTTCCATGCCGGACGACGTGTGGTATTTACCCGCGGGGACCGCATAGCGCTGGCATGTATATTGAGTTTCCTTTTTTTATTCGTAGGAGGATATGGATATGAGGCGTGTCGCTGTTTTATTAGTTGCATTTTTGGTGATTCTCCTCCCGGGAATCGTGGCGGCAGAGGGGCTGTTCGGACTGGGCCTCCCTGGTTTGCCGTCCTTCGGTTTGGGCGGAGGATCTGGCGCCGGATGCGGAGGCTGTGCGGTAGAGGGCGGAGGACCGGGATGCTGCACCGAGTTCTATGTCGGGTGGATGACTGCCCGGCCTGGTGTGACATTTTCAGCTCGGACCACCGGCGGTTCCCTTGGCCCCATTACGAACGGGCTCCAACATACGTACAATCTTCAAGGTCTATGGCTGGGCCTCAGTCAGACTTGCCAACTGGGACAGAACTTGGGCTTTATCGCTTCCGGCTGGTATCTGATTCCCTCAAACAACTCATCGCGCGAAGATTACGATCTGGTCCGTCTAGGTGGCCCTGGGCGCTCCTGGCAGACCGACCAAAAGTGGTGGTTCGTGGACGGATTGTTTTCATTAGGGAATTTGTGCGGCGGATTCACGCTTCTAGCCGGCGCAAGGTATGACTACCTTTCAACATCGTTCCAGAGCCCGGAAGCGGGATCAGTCCAGGGCTTGACGAGCGACACCGCCGATGTGTCTTTGAGCAACATTATCCCGTTGGTGGGAACGCAGTATTCCATGAAGACCGCGAAATGCGAACTGCTGGTTAGGGCGGTCGGTATTCCCACTTTGGTGGGCACCGTGAAGTACAACGAGACGCTTTTCGGGACCAACCGCTACGAAACCACCGGAAACTACAGAGGCGGCTACTTTTTGGAAATATTTTCCGATTACGCTTACAGGTTCGGAGCGGGTGACGTGGGCGCGTTCCTGAGATGGAACATGGCGAACGGTAAATCGGACATCGACACCAATCTCGTGGGGACTGCTAATCAAACGTTTGACCTTAATCTCAATCGTTATAGCTGGACCTTCGGAGGCAAAGTAAGTTACTGCTTCAATTTGCCTTGGTAAGAATTTTTGATTAAGACTTTTAGTTACATTTGAGTTTAGCATTGGCCCCCGTAATAGGGGGCCTTTTTTTGTTTCCCTGGAAAACGAATCCGCTCGAATGCGGGGCAACTGACGCCTCTTCGGAAAAATACGGCAGGAGAAGGCCGTCCATGCGTAATCGAATTGGGCATGGATCTGACCTCCCAGGCGCGTGAGCGTTCTGAGATTGCGATCCTTATTCAGAGCAATTGTGGAGGGTTATGGAGAGGGGTCCGGAGGGATGCTTCTTTCAACAAGTTCCTCCGGACGCGGTTACATGGGAAGCGGCATTATGCCTTTTTCGAGGCGTTACGCTGATATAATATCAGCAAACCTTCCATGGTGAGGTCATCGTCTATTTCGTCCACCAGCTTTGCCTCCGCTGAAATTACCCGGGCAAGTCCTCCTGTCGCAATAACTTTCGGCCTGGAACCGAGCTCGTCAAACATGCGCATTAGAATACCGTCCACGAGTGAGGCATAGCCGTACACTATTCCGGATTGGATGGCCGAGGCCGTATCTTTGGCGATGACCCTCGGAGGAGCTGTGAGTTCGACGCGAAAGAGCTTGGAAGCCTCGTGAAATAGCGCATCCGCGGCGATGCGCACCCCCGGAGCAATCGAACCGCCCTCATATTCGCCGGCTTTATTGATGTAATCGAACGTGGTCGCTGTTCCAAAGTCGACGGCAATCAGGTGTCCGCCGGTACTTTTTCGTACGCCGCGACAGCATTGACAATTCGGTCGGCGCCGACTTCCTTGGGGTTATCGTACCGTATCGGCATCCCGGTCTTCATTCCGGGACCGACGAAAAGCGGATGGATGCCGAGGAAGTCAGAGCATAATTCCTCAATGGCCCCCGTCAAGGGCGGCACAACGCACGAGACGATCGCGCCGTCAATCTTGGGAGAGTCCAGGCCGCTCAAGCGATAGAGATTGTCCAAGACTATTCGATACTCGTCAACCGTAGTCTCTTCCAGTGTCCGAATTCTCCATATGCCAATGCGCGTTTTGTCTTCAAAAATACCTATAACGGTATTGGTGTTTCCCACATCTATTGCGAGCAGCATCTTTTACCCCCGATTCGAGTAAGGTGTCTGGATGAAAAGTTCCCGTTAAGACCGGATTATTAGTGTCAATGGAGCTTTATGAAGCCTCGCCATTTGATCCGGTTGCATCTAGTTTAATTAAATTAGATCCTTAGCTTATTTTTATGAAACAACCTTTCTGAAAGACATTGACTGACACGGGCGTGGGTGTTAATTTTAGACATTAAACAGCTCCGGAGCAAGCCAAAACACACACCTCCAAATGACCGGCCATATTTCCAATAGGGAAGGCAGCCAAAATGAAGCCTACTGGTATCGTAAGAGATCCTACGTACTTGACGCATGACATGGGCGCGTATCATCCCGAGTGTCCCCAACGACTGGAAGTCATATATTCTATGCTCGATGAACTGGCGCCGTTTTTGAACATAACAGAGATCGCGGTGCGAGACGCCCTGATTGAAGAGATAGCTGCCAACCATGATCCGAGATACGTCGATCATGTCGCCTCCACCGCGGGCAAAGACGAAACTTTCCTAGACCCTGACACTTCAGCCTGCGCCAAGTCCTGGGAAGCGGCCACTCGGGCAGTAGGAGGCCTGTTTAATCTTCTGGACGCCGTTATGGAAGGAACCGTCCGCAATGGTTTCGCGCTTATACGGCCCCCAGGACACCATGCCGAGAGACGCAGGGCCATGGGCTTCTGTTTCTTCAACAATGTCGCCTTGGCTGCGCGTCACGCCATAAATAAATATGGCCTTGAGAGGGTTGCAATTGTCGACTGGGACCTGCACCACGGCAACGGAACGCAGAAACTCCTTTTACGAGGACCCTAGGGTACTATTCGCTTCTATACACCAGTATCCGCACTACCCAGGGACGGGCAGCATCCGGGAGGTGGGCCACGGTCCGGGAGAGGGATACACGGTGAACGTTCCACTGGGCGCCGGGGCTGGTGACGCGGAATATCTGGCCGTGTTTCACTTGATTGTGGCTCCGATCTTAGAGGCCTACAAGCCTCAGCTTATCCTGGTTTCCGCCGGATTTGACGCGCATTGCAGCGATCCGCTGGGAGGAATGAGTCTGACTGAGGATGGATATGAGCAGATGCTCCAGATTCTCATGCACCTTTCCGCGGAATATTGCGCCGGCAAGCTGGTGCTTACTTTGGAGGGTGGTTATAACTTGGAGGCCTTGAGGGACTCGGTTAGCAGGATCATGACAACATTATGCTCGTACGATCCTGAAAAGGAAAATGTTCCATTGCTGCCTAGTCTGGAGTCGCTGAGTTCGTCATTCAAGAATCGATTGAAAGACATTCTGTATATTCAAGGAAGACATTGGCCGAATCTCCCGATGCCCTGACATGTGATTTTTGTGGCGGCTCTATAGAGGTTGGATGAATCTCCTCTCCAAACCGGGAGTGGGATGATCGGTCAGCCTTTCCCAAGTCTGGAGAGGGCGGTGTGAACTTGAAAGCAAACAATCAACGAATATCGGTAGCTATATATGCACGGAATTTTACTAGTAGATAAGCCGGAAGGATTGACTTCGGCCGATGTAGTCCGGGTGGTCAAACGGCATGTTAAACCCCTCAAGGTGGGCCATTCCGGGACATTGGATCCGGCGGCCAGTGGACTGGTTTTGGTGCTTATCGGGGCCGCTACTCGGTGCCTGGATTATCTTGATGAGACGCCCAAAAAATATTCGATGACCACCCTGTTGGGAGAAGAAACGGACTCCTGTGACCGCGAAGGAACGGTCATATCGTCGAGTGACCCTTCTGAAATCACCCTGGACCTGATCCAAGAGGCTATGAAAAGTTACGTGGGGGTGATCGACCAGTCGCCGCCGCATTTTTCAGCAATAAAGAAAGACGGGGTTCCCTTATACAAGCTGGCCCGCAAGGGAGTATATCCGGATATCCCCAGCCGCAAGGTGGAGATATTCTCCTTGGATCTGGCGCATTGGAACTGCCCCTACCTTGAGATGGAAATGTCTTGCTCCAAGGGCACATATGCCCGTTCGGTAGCCCGGGACTTGGGACGTGACCTCAAAGTGGGTGGACGCCTCGCTCTGCTCCGCAGGACCGGCTGCGGGCCTTTTGATGTGAGGCAGGCTGTCGCGGTTTCGGAGATAAAGGAAAACGGGCGTGACACAATTGAGCGGAACCTGATCAGCTTACGCCAAGCCTTGAGTCATATTCCGACTATTGAGCTTCTACAACCCGAGTTCAACCGACTGTCCCAGGGGCTCGGGATATTTCTACCTAACTCTAGGACTGCAAAAAAGATTAGCAATCTGTTCAAGGTCGTTTCACCCTCGGAAGAGACCTTAATCTTAGTAAGACCGGAGCAAAACGGGTCGACGATGAATTTCCGGCCTGTGAAAGTGCTCAATTGTTCTGCCGTCCCGAATAATTGAGCGGTTCCGTAAAAATATGCAGGTCCTCACTTGCCGCAGGTGGTTCGATGAATACTCTGTAAATAGAGCCCATAGCTCATCCCCCCGAGCAAATGGGGCTCTGGCCTCCGGGGTCAGGCGATGGGGGTCCCGGAGGTTATCACTAACGGTCGCATCCTGTTTATCCTTCCTGAACGATTAATTACATGACTAGACCGCGCAACGAAAAAAGCCCCCTGATTGCGAATCAGGAGGCTTATGGTCGGATCTCAAGGCAAGTAGGTTAGAAGAGGCCTTTAACCTTTCCTGTTTCCACATCCACGTCAATGCGTCGGAAGGCCGGATTGGAACTGGTTCCAGGCATCAGCGAAATGGTTCCGGCCACAGGCACCACGAATCCGGCGCCGTTGTAGGTCAGAATGTCACGAATCGGCAACACCCAGCCCTTGGGCACGCCCTTGATGTTGGGATCGTGGGACAAGCTGAGGTGGGTCTTAACCATGCATGTGCCCAGCTTGCTCAATTCCGGATCAGCTTCGATTCTCTTGGCCTTAGCCTCGGCTTCAGCCGTGAAGGTCACGCCGTCCGCGCCGTAAACTTCTTTGGCTATGAGCTCGATGCGCTGTCTCAGAGGAACTTTCAGGTCATAAAGGAGCTTGAATTCATTCTTCTCGGCGCAAGCGTCTACGACTGCGTCCGCGAATTCCAGGGCTCCGTCTCCGCCCTTGAGCCAATGCTGAGAAACCGCGCAACGTGCGCCTGCGGCTTCAGCCAACCGCTTTACTGCTGCGATTTCATCTTTGGTGTCGGTGTAGAAAGAGTTCACGCAGACAACCGGGTTGATGCCGGCCTTTTTGACGGTCTTGATGTGGTGAACGAGATTCGCGCATCCCGCTTCCACCCATCCGACATTTTCACTCGCGTATTCTTCCGGCATTGGGAGTCCGGGTCTGGGGACAGGAGCGCCTCCGTGGCATTTCAGGGCTCGAATTGTAGCCACGACAACCGCGCAATTCGGTACTAGTCCGGAGAAACGGCATTTCAGGTTCCAGAATTTCTCAAAGCCGATGTCGGCGCCGAATCCGGATTCCGTAACGTGATAATCGCCGAGCTTCAGGCCAATTCTATCCGCTATGATGGAGGACTGGCCTATGGCTATATTGGCGAAGGGACCGGCGTGGACAAATACGGGCTGGCCTTCAACGGTCTGCAGCAGGTTGGGGTTCTGAGCCTCAACCATCCATGCGGTCATGGCGCCGTCAACTTCCAGGTCGCCTGTGGTTACGGGCTTACCCTTCTTGTTGTAAGCCACGACTATTTTGCCCATGCGCTCGCGCATATCCTTGAGGTCCGTGGCTACGGCCAAAATGGCCATGATCTCGGATGACACGGCGATTCCGAAGGACGAGCGCATCATGAAGCCGTCCATCTTACCGCCCAGGCCGATAATGATGTTTCTCAAAGACTGCGCGCAAAAGTCCATGATCCAGCCGAACTCAACATTGCGCGGGTCAACGTTCAAGCGGGGCACACCCCTCTTGGCCCACTCTTCGTCATCGTAGTTGAATTCATGCTGCATACGTGCGGTCAAAGCGACCATGGCCAAGTTGTGGGCGTTCATGATCGCGTTGATGTCGCCGGTCAGACCCAACGAGAAAGGAGTTAGGGGGATAACCTGAGCCAATCCGCCGCCTGCGGCCGACCCCTTAATATTCATCGTCGGACCGCCGGAGGGCTGTCTGATTGCCGCGATGACGTTCTTGCCGCGTTTGCCGAGGCCTTCCACCAAGCCCATACTACTGGTCGATTTTCCTTCTCCCAGTGGGGTGGGGGTGATGGCGGTCACATCTATGTATTTTCCATCAGGTTTGTGGGCAAGCCTCTTTAGAACTTTGGCAAAGTCTACTTTGGCCACATAATGACCATGGGGTAGAAGTTCCTCTTCCTGCAACCCCAATTCGTCTCGTAGCTGATAGACAGTTTTCATCGTCTTTTCAGATTCTTCGGCGATCTGCCAATCAGCCAATTTGGTAGGGTCCAGAGCCATCTATACCTCCTGTTTTCTAATCACCTGCAGGCAAGCTGCGATGTTGAATGCAAAGAAGGAAACAAAGGGGGGAGAACAAGGGAATATTACTGCAAAAGACCGAGAATTGCAACAAAAAAGCCAATCGTGGCATCTACAAGCGCTTAACTCTCCCGTAAGTATCTCGCTGCATTCTTAAAGATTATCAAACCAGCTCCCTCTTCCGGAAGGGTCTCCCGAGTCCAGCGAGGGTGATGAGTTCTATGGACAAAACATTCCGGGTGCGGCATCAAGCCAAAAACTCTGCCGGTGGTGTCGCACACTCCTGCTATCGCGCATTCCGAACCGTTGGGGTTGTAAGGATATGCCATAGTGGGGAGCCATGTCTCGGGATCGGCGTACCGTAACACCGCCAAATGAGACGCAACGAGGCTCTCGCTGAATTCGGCGTCACGGCCTATGAGTTTGCCCTCTCCATGTCTGATGGGGAGGTAAAGGCCGGGGGTATCTTTAGTGAAAACGCACGGAGAATCATCATCGACCGACAGGTGAACCCACCTATCCTCGAACCGGCCACTATCGTTCGCCGTGAGAGTCATATCCCTTCTCTTGTAGTCACCGTCCAAAGCAGGGAGCATTCCGAGCTTGGTAAGCAACTGAAAGCCGTTACAAATTCCAAGCGCCAGCCCGTTATTATGGATAAATTCAATTAACGTATCCAGCAGTTGTCTGCCTTCCACAAACGAGTGTCTGATTCTATTAGCGCAGGCCTGCGCTGCCCCCAAATCATCCCCGTCCAGAAAACCGCCTGGAAAAACAACCAAATTGTAATTCAGGATATTAAGCTCGCCCTTGGTAATAAAGTTCAGGTGAGCCAGATCAACTCTGTCAAAACCCGCTAGTCGCAACGCATACGCTGTTTCGTTCTCACAGTTGATTCCGTGTCCGGCGCATACCAACGCACTCAATTTCATATTCCGATTTGCTCCAATGCTACGCAATGACCAACAATACTTGGCAAGCAAAATCTAAGAGAAGAATCGGCGGTTGTCAATTGCCGCAACTGTATCGGGTATCATTTTCAGCAATTCATGGGCGTCCGTAATAGCGCGTTGGTTACTCTAATCAGCGCATCTCCGATTTAAGTGACGCCCATGTCTCAGGAGCGAAGCACGGATTCGCTAGAATAATGGCTTAACTGATTCTATGGCCAATCCCAGGTATCTCGTAGGGAAAATCCCAATGTACAAGACGACGGACGCCGCCACTGATAGCGCCAGAATCATTGCGGGATTGAACTGCAACGGTTCCGGTACACAGGATGGCTCCTCCATGTACATTTTCATGACTACTCGGAAATAGTAGAATACCGAAGCCGCGCTGGTGAGAACTCCGATAATGACAAGCCAAATATAACCGGCTTCAATGGCCGCCCGGAATATGGTGAATTTTCCGACAAAACCGGCCGTGGGAGGTATTCCAGCCAACGAGAATAAGAATATGGCCATGGAAAGGGCTATCAGGGGGTGGTTCTTAGCTAAACCGCGGTAATCGTCAAGCATGACGTTTGCTTCGCCTTTTCTGCCAACCAGGGCTACGATCCCGAACGCGCCTATATTGGTGAAAGTGTAAGCGAGCAAATAGTATAGCATGCCCGCTGTGCCCATTTCTCTGCCGGCAACCATACCGACCAAAATATAACCGGCGTGGGCTATACTGGAATAGGCGAGCATTCGTTTAATATTGTCCTGGACCAACGCCGCCAAATTACCGAGAATCATTGTCAAGGCAGCCAGCAACCACAATATCTCCGACCAATTAACCTGCATGGAGGGAAGGGCCTCAAAGAAAACCCGGACGAAGGCTGCGAACGCGGCAGCCTTTACGCCTACCGACATAAAACCGGTAAGGGGAGTCGGGGCGCCTTCGTAAACATCGGGTGTCCACATGTGAAACGGCACTGCGGCGGCCTTAAAGGCGAAGCCCACCAACAACATAGCCATACCGATCAACGCCATAACACTAGGCGCACCGGCTTGAAAAAATTTCGTCATCGAGGTCAGACTTGTCGATCCGGTGGA
>CAVVHK010000106.1:0-25716 GCA_963747865.1 uncultured delta proteobacterium
TGGCGAAGCGCTGGAGTGAAGATTTTTGTGGTTTATCTCGCCGCCAAGTGAAATGGACCGGATTCCCACCACTTGCGTTGAGCCTACGCTCAGACCATTGGATCAAAGTTAGGTCACAGCTAGAAAAATTCTTCGGGCCACATCACACTTCTCCAAATTCAGGACGGTAATCTTAAGGTTCGGCTTGAGCGCCAATGCTGTTCGGTTAAGCAGTGACCGCCTTCCTGACTTGCGCGCTTCAGGGCGATGAGATATTTTCGAGGGGGCTCCTCGATTATGTCTTAGTGCCAAGATCCAGCGTCAACTATGTCACGGAGGGTGCGGTCTGGCCTGGAGGTCCGCAAATGGGGGTCGCCGACGGGGGTTTGAGCGAAAGATTTGGGGAGTGACGCCGGTCGGAGCTAACGTATGCCCTCAACCTTGCTTCAATTTTGTTTCTGAACTAACCCCCGCTCAGTCGTATCAGTCCCCTTCAAGCGATTCTTCGGCCCCTTGATCCTCTGCGGGCCGAGCCCCACAGGCAGGGCATACTTCTCTGAGCTTCGAAGACCATCTCGTTCAACTGATGCTCCCGGCACACAGACCAGGAGCCGGCTGCGGCGCTCCAGCACTCGGCAGGAAACTTCATAGTCCAGAAGCGCACAGCTTTCATGCGCCCTGGCTCCTTCCTTTATTTCAACTTCATACCAAATAAGAAGAAGGCTTTAAGGCCGGTGGATGCGTTTCGTTGGCGATAGATTGTCAGTGGCATAAGCGTCTTGTTTTCACAATCTTTCAAAAACAACGCTATTTTGCATTTTTTGTTGACCCGGTATTCAGATGCAAACGCTCGACGGCACTATCCGTGGGAATTCTCCAACCGACCGATGAGACGCAGCAACCCATCGAGTATCGTGAGAGGATGGGGCGGGCAGCCCGGAATATAAAGATTCACTGGGACCTGGGCGTCGGAACCGTCGTGCACTTCTTCGTGGCCGGCATAGGGTCCACCGGAGATAGCGCAGGCGCCCACAGCTATGACCAACTTGGGAGCGGGAACCGCCTCATAAGTTTTTAGCAAAGCCAGGCTCATGTTCTCAGTAACAGGGCCGGTAATGAGCAGACCGTCAGCGTGCCTGGGAGAGGCCACAAACTGGATCCCGAACCGGCCCAAATCCCAGCCCACCGTGCCGAGAACGTTGGTGTCGGCCTCACACGCGGCGCAGCCCCCTGCGCTTACCTGTCGCAGCTTAAGAGATCGTCCGAAAAGACGCTTCAGGCTAATATCCGGAGGCGCCGTCGACTTAAAGGGGCTTGAGTCGATCAGAAGGCCCTCGCGTTTACCTGTGGCCATCCGGTAATCGGAGGTGAAAGATATTTTCTTCAAAGCGCAAACCGCGGCGCATTCCGAGCAGAAGAGACACCGGCCCAGGTCCAGGCGAAGGCAGGCCTCACGGGCAATAGCGCCGGTTGGGCAGGCCTCTACGCAAGAGGCGCAGCCCTGCAGGCATTTGGCGGCGGCGATGACGGGGCGTCCCACGAAACGTTTCGGAAGCGCCGGTGGCGGACCTTCAGGGAATTCCATAGTACGGTATTTTTGCTGTATCCGAGCCAAGAGAACATCAAACATCGTTGTATGCGCCTTTTCTTGCGGTTTCGGAGGCCGATCGGAGCAGCCTGTGACTCATAAGCGGCCAATTTGGAGATTGCGTGGTCGTTTCAATCCTCGCGGGGTTGCAAAAAGGGGTTTCCCGGAGAACTGTCTTCGCTGCCGACCCGGCGTCACAGGTCGTGACCGCAATATGAAAGATTAAAGCTCTTGTTGCACAAAGGGAAATCGGATATCTGCTGGTTCCTGAGGGCGTAGGCCAGCCCAAACCAGTTGTGAAACGACGGATCCACCACCTTGTAGTGTGTGAACCGGCCCATATGGTCGGTCATGGACACGTGACAGATCTCGCCGCGCCAGCCTTCGACCAGCGAAACTACCAGACGGTGGGGCGCCGGATCGCCCGCGCCGTTTCGTATCTTCCCGTCCGGCAGGTTCTCGAGCCGAGTGCGGATAAACCCTATCGATCTTTGGATTTCCATCCATCTCACATGAGCCCGGGCCAGGACGTCTCCCGAATCCCAGGTGACGGCGGGAATCTGTACAAAACGGAAAATACCCGCCGGAAAATCCTGCCGCACGTCCCTTGCTATCCCGCACGCCCGCGCCGGCGGCCCGACCAGTCCAAGGAGGTCAGCCGTCTCCCGTTTGATCGCTCCTGTGGCCTCGAAGCGGGCTGTAACGGAAGAAGTCTTCCAGAGCAGCTCGATTGCCACTTTCAGGTCTGTCTCGATGGAATCGAGCCTCGAAAGCAGGTCATCAACCATTTCCGGGTCCAGGTCGAATCCCGCCCCGCCGGGCCGCACAATCCCGCGGCCGAAGCGATTGCCGCAGATAAGGCCGGTCATGTTGAGCACGTCGCCCCTAATGCGCCCACAGTATGAAAGCGTGGGAAGGAATCCCACGTCTCCCGCCAGGGCTCCCAGATCTCCGGTGTGATTGGCGATACGCTCCAGCTCGAGGGCGATACCCCGTAAGACCTCGGAGCGAGCCGACGGCCGAAGCCCGCCAAGAGCCTCGATCACCTGGCAGTAGGCGGTCACGTGCCCGATGGTGGTATCTCCGGCCAGAGTCTCCATGATGTGGATGGTTCGACGGTCAGGTCCGCCTATAAGGCGTCGCTCGACTCCCCTGTGCTGATAGCCGAGAGATATCTCCAAGTGCAACACATCTTCGCCGTGGCACTGGAATCGAAAGTGCCCGGGCTCTATGATACCCGCATGCACCGGCCCGACGGCCACTTCGTGTACCTCTTCGCCTTCTACGCGGAAGTAGTCCGTCACACCGATTTGCGGCGCCTTCTCCGAACCGCTCTCATCGGGCCTCCGCCTGTAAGGCGCATGGAACCGGATGGGCTTGAGCCACGGATGCCCAATGGGCTTGACCGCATATTGCTCGAATATCTCCCGTTCGAACCAATGCGCCTGAGGGCAATCCGGAGTCAGGGATTGGTAGTTCTCTCGCGTTTCTGTACAAAGCGGTATGAGCACAGAACGGCTGTCATCCGCGAGGACAGCCCACAATTCAGAGCGACGATCGTCCACGGGACGGCAAAAGAAGGCAGAAAGGCGCATCCCATGCGCGACAGCGTCAATAATGTATTCTCGAAACTCCTCCACGGCCAGGGCGGATACTTCCCGAACGTCAACCGCCTCGCCGTTGGAAAGGGATAAGAGGTTTGAAGCTAAGCTCGACATTGATAAGAATTCCTAATCCGACTATTGGTTCGTAAATGGTCGCCTAAGTGGTCCATTCTGTACGCACGGTCGCACATTAGTGTGGGCGTCGACTTAAAGCTCATGCGAGCTTTGAAATTCCCCGTCTCCCGTCCCTCTCTCGCCAGGGGAGAGGGTTCTAAACTCCCCTCCCTCGACGGGAGGAACTGGGGATAATACTTTGTGACTTAAGGATGAAAAACAGCCGTTTCGACCACGGAGAGGTCATTATCCGTCGTTCCCGCGAATGCGGGAACCCAGTTCTTTCCCGGAGTTTCCTGGACCCCCGCTTTCGCGGGGGCGACGGCGCCATGTGACGCCATTGCCAAAATTATCCTTAAGTCACCGGCATTGGGGGCTGGGGGAGGGTGAAACCTCGCTTCCACCGGGCGCTATATCCCACTCAAGCCCGCGCGAATTTATGAAACAGACCACTAAGGTTTTGTTAATGCCAATCATTCCATCCGCGGGCTGTCCGGCGCTCACTCAGCGCCGAGCGCTTTTGCAGCCTCCTCCAGGAGGGCGTGGAGCGGAGGCGGGATGTACAACCCCAGCATCAAAACGCAAGCCCCGAGCGCCAGAGGTGGAATAATCGCCAGAGGGCGCTCTCCAAGGAAACGGCGCAGAGGGGCGCCACCGACTCCGGCGCCGGGAACCGCGGTCACATACTCCGCAGGGAGTCCGGACGGCTCCCCTTGAGCCATCCGCAGCACTACTGTGGCCATACCCACGAAAACTGCGCTCAAGGCGAGCAGGTACAGGATGGCGACGATAACCTGGCCTTGATCGATAGCGGCTTTAAGGATGAGCAGCTCGCTCAGAAAGGGGCCGAAGGGTGGCGAACCTGTTATGGCGAGAAAACCCGCTACCCAGAGAACCCCGGAGACGGGCAACGAGCGCATGACCCCGCGAACCTCGGTGGTCGATTTGGTTCGGTATAAAGCCAGGATATTTCCGGCGACGAGGAAGAGCATCCCCTTGGTCAAGGAATGATTAACCGCGTGAAGCATGGCGCCGAAGCCGCCACCGGCTCCCAATCCGACGGCCAGAGCGAGGATCCCCATATTTTCGACGCTCGAGTAAGCCAGCATCCGCTTGAAGTCGGCCTGCCCAAACATGAAGGCCGCCGCGACCAACATGGAAAATAGACCCAGCCCAACCAGTAGATTTTGCCCGAACTCTCCCTGGCCGGCCGCGAAGCACACCTGTTGCGCTCTGAGGATGGCAAGAAACGCGCAGTTGAGCAGCGCCCCTGAAAGCAAAGCTGAAATAACCGAAGGGGACTCGCTGTGGGCGTCAGGCAGCCAGGTGTGCAGAGGAGCGAGCCCCATTTTGGCGCCATAACCGACCAGCAGGAAAAGGTAAGCCGCTTTGAGCCACGGAACATGCAAAAGGCCGGCCCTGTTGGTGAGGCTCGAAAGCAGCATGGGCACGTTCTCGTGCTCTCCCATGGTCGCGGCCACAGCAAGGAAGAAGTTCCCCAGCAAAGCCAGCGCGATTCCAACAGAGCAAATCATTATATACTTCCAGGTAGCCTCGAGGGAGCGGCGATGTCGGTGGAAGTAAATCAGCGGGGCGCTGGCAAGTGTGGTGGCCTCAACGCCAACCCAGAGCAGCCCGAAGTGCTGGCTCAGGGTAACCAGCGTCATCATTCCCAGGAAAAGCAGCAGGCAGCAGGTAAAGGTGGGCTCTCTGGCGTTGGTGAAAAGGAATCCCTCCTGGAAGTCCTGCCGCCTTCCCCAGTCTTCTCTCCGAAAGTAGCCCACTGCGTAGATCGCTACTACCAGAAAAAGAGCGCTCGTGATGCTAAGAAAAAGCAGGCCGAGGGCGTCGAGACCCAGCCATCCATCCAGAATGGCGGCAGGCCGATGTGCCCATGCCAGGGCGGTCAATGCGGAATGGCCGACTGCGGTCGCTAGGAACAGCGCTCGTCTCGGGCCGGCGGACTGGAGCCCGAAGGCTACTAGACCCGCCACAATCGGTAAAAGAATCAAGGCCGCAATCATCTCGTTCAGTCCCTCAGCGTGTTTAGCAAGTCCGTATCGATATGGTCGAACTCACGATTGATATGAAAAATCGCAATGCCCATAACGAAGACCGCCGTAAAAACATCCAGGAGCGTTCCCAGTTCGATCAACAGGGGCTCATTGTGCGCGAACGCAAGTCCGAAGGCGTAGATGCCGTTTTCCATCACCAGGTAGCCCAAAACCTGGCTCAGCGCCTTACGGCGGCTAACCACGGCGAACAAACCGACCATGATGGTGAACAACGCTAAAGGAACCGCCAACGGTGATTTTGCGGCTATCGGCAAAGGCAGTCGCCCGCCGAGCCACATGGAGAATGCGATCAGACCTAAACCGACCAGGATAGAGGTTGTGTAGCCGACAAAAGGTTCCATCTCGCGCTGCACATCGGCCGACCTGAGCGTCCGCAAAAGAAGCCATGGGAATACGATCCCCTTCACCAAAACAGTCACCCCGGCAAGAGCCATAACCCGGACCGTGAGATCTCCTTCCCCGACAAAGAGCGGCAGCACACCGAGCAAAACCCCCTGAACGGCTACTACCCGAATGCAGGCGCTCAAGCGGCTCGAGCTGATGAGCTTAAAATTGGTCAAGATGAGCACAACAATCAGGATGTCGATCCACAGTTCCATCTTTTCACCTCCAGAAGACCAGCATCAACGCCAGCACGGAAAGCGCCCCAGCGCCGGTCAATAGTTGGGGAACTTTCAGTAGCCGCAAGCGTGCCATTGAAGACTCGATTACACCAATAACCACGGCCACCACGAAAATCCCTCCTATCGCCACCGCAGCGTCCAGCAGAGGTTCCCCCGAGCGCACCGGCACGAGAACTCCCGCAAGCAGAGCGCTCATTATCCATAATTTCAGAGCGGCTCCATAGAGGATCATGGCGAAATCCGGTCCACTGTGATCAAGGACCATAACTTCATGGATCATCGTGAGTTCCAAGTGAGTGTTGGGATCATCTACGGGAATCCGGCAGCTTTCGGTCAAGAGCACCGCCAGGAGAGCCCCGGCGATTAGCAGCAGAGCGGTTCCCGCGTGCGTCCACACGGAGAGAGTCAGGTCCGAGTACATCCCGCTGAGCGAAAGACGCTCCAGAATTCCCAGTGGTCGAGTGGAGGAGGCCACGCCGCTCACTTGGCCCATGGCTGCCAAGCTCAACAGCAGCGCAGGCTCTGCCAGTACCGGAAAACTGCGCTTCGCGACTGGCTCCCATCCCCTCGAACGCCGATCCCGTATCAAGGGCCGCAACAATGGTGAAAAAACGCATCAGGCCCAGCAGATAAGCCATAAAGATCAAATCGCAGGTAAAGTGCAGCGGAGCAGGCGCTCCTCCCAGAGGGAGGACGGCCAGAGCCGTAAATGCGGAAGCCAGCCCTACAATGGGACCGGCCCGAAAAACCCAGCTTGTCGTGCGACTGTAGACTGCGCCCTTCCGAAGAAGCTTGGCCAAGTCGTAATAGGTTTGCAACAACGGCTGACCCTTGCGGCCTGCAAACCATGCTTTGGTCCTGTTGATAATTCCCGTGAGGAGAGGACAAAGAGCCAGTGCGGCTATCGGTTGGAGCAGGGATATGGTGGTCATGGTGTCACCTCAGATTCCAAACCAGCAGGACCAGAAGTGTCACTGCCACATAGAGGATGTAGACCTGCACACTGCCTTGTTGCAGCCAGTGGATCCGCAATAGGAGCCATTCCGTGTAACGAAAGGCCGGACTGAACAAATTCTGTCGAAAAACGTCAGCGGTTTCCGTGCGCAAGGCCGCACGCTCTGGGAAAAAGCCGTCCGGCGCCCGCAATCGGCGGCGTGTGCGGAGGATGAAGTTGAACATGTTAGTGAGCGGCTGCGCGAAAGAAGACGCCGTGTATTGCATACGTCCAGTGGGCCGGGCATAACCGCAATCCCAGGTCCCGCTGACCGAGACTTCCCTTCCGGCCAGGAGCACACGCCGCAAACAGACCAGCAGACCCAGCGTCAAAACGAAGATCCCTGAAGCCCGCACGACCCACCACAGCGGCTTGGTCGCCAGAGAGAGACCGCCGGCGATATCGCCTTCCTCCAAACCAGTTAGGGCGCCGATGACCGGCTTCATGGCCGCCACTGCCTGCGGCGCCAGGAATCCGACAGCCACGCAGCCGAGAGCCAATACGACCATGGGGGTTCCCATGGCCCAGCCGACCTCGTGCCCGCGCCTCACTTGGTCATTTCGCGGCTCTCCCAGGAAGACGATCCCGAAGGCTTTGGTAAAGCATGCCGTGGCGAGTCCTCCGATCATGGCCAGCCCGGCGATCGTTGCGGCCCCCCAGACGGAAACGCCCGGCAGGCCGACGCCTGAAAAAGCGCCGACGTAAATGAGGAATTCGCTCACAAACCCGTTCAGCGGCGGAAGACCGCAGATGGCCACTGACCCGGTGAGGAACATGACCGCGGTCCACGGCATCTGTCGTATAAGACCGCCCAAGTGGTCTATATCCCGTGTGCCGGTCGCATGAATCACGGCGCCTGCGCCAAGGAAAAGCAGCCCCTTAAACAGCGCATGATTGAGCACATGAAGGAGCCCCCCGGCCAAGCCCAGGACCGCGAGAACCGGCTGATTGAGGGCCAGTCCCAACACGCCGGTTCCGAGACCCAGAGCGATAATCCCAATGTTCTCGACGCTGTGGTAGGCCAGCAACCGCTTGAGATCATGCTGGGCCAGGGCGAATAGCACCCCTCCCAGGCCGGAGGCCAGACCGATTCCTATGAGCGCCCATCCCCACCACGATTCAGGATGGCCTAGAAAGGTCAGAGTTCGAAGCAGACCGTAAATGCCGGTCTTGATCATGACGCCCGACATGAGGGCGGAAACGTGACTTGGCGCCGCCGGATGCGCTTCCGGAAGCCAGACGTGAAACGGCATGAAACCGGCCTTGGTTCCGAAGCCGATCAAAGCCAGAGAAAAGACCACGCCCGCAACTGGTAATATAGATTCCTGCGCCGCCAAAAACCGGTCGAAATCCAGTGACCCCGCCTGGCGCCCAAGAAGCAGGAACATAACGAGCAAAAAGGCAGTTCCAAGATGCGTCGCCACGAGGTAAATCCATCCGGCCTCGCAGACGCTCTCCTTCTCGTCCTCAAAAGTCACGAGGAAAAAGGAGGCCAACGACATGAGTTCCCAGGCCATGAGAAAAAGGACGGCGTTGCGAGCCAGGACAACAAGCGCCATGCCTGTAACCAACAGATTAAAGAAGAACCATGAGCTGCCCAGGTTTTTACGGGAGCGGTAGGCCATCAGATACTCTCCACCATAGAGCGCGGCGACGATGGAAAGCCCCAGGGTGGGCAGCAGAAAGAAGGCCGAGAGAGCGTCTAATTGCACGAAGAAGGAGCCGAACGGCACGTGCCAGGCCACGCGCAGCGTCTCGACCCCGCCGGTCCACAACACCGAAACCGTCGGAACCAGACCGATCAAGCACCCCACAACCGCCCCTCCTACCCCTACTACTGTGGCAGCGCGCGCATGCCGGCCCAACAAAAGAGAAAGGAGCCCGCTAAAAAACAGAACACAAATTGCTAAAAGAACAAGGAACATGACGATACTCTCGATTTCATTGCCTGCTGATGGAAACTTGAGACCGACTCGTGGACGGCGCAAGAGCTATCTCCATACCCCTTTGCGTCCTGCAGCGGGAGTAGACGTTCCCTTCTTCAGGCTCCTAATACCGTTTTGAGCAAAAGGGGGTGAGAAGACATTCCAGGTATGAATGCCCGCGCCTTTTATCAGGTAATCATCGCGGGCCTGATCTCAGCAGAGGGAAGGCTATCTTCGACTCGGCAGGCTTCGTTATATATTTCCTGGCGGGAGCCATGGCGGGTGATGACATCCTTGAATCGGGGATCCCGCAAGGCAAAAGCCAGCTTGGAGAGAAGGTTCAAGTGGGCGCGAACTGTTGGGCTGATGAGCGTAAAAAGGATTCCCACGGGCTGGCCATCCAAGGCTCCGAAATCCACCTGTTGCTCTAAAAAGCAGACAGCGATCATCGGCCTGGAGATGTGTAAGACTATCGGATTGCGCACGTGGGGAATAGCGATCCCATCACCGATGCCCGTAGATCCTAACGCCTCCCGGGCCAGTAACACCTCATAGAGATAGCTGCGGTCCACTTCCTCAGGAAGACGCATGATGTGCACTACTTCACGCAACACCGAAGCCTTGTCCGCTCCAGAAACGCGGTAATGCACTCCGCCAGCCTGAAGGGCCTCATGCAGCCCAGGCTGCGGCATGTGGTCCTCTTGGGGCTCATGCATGATTTGTGGAGTCACATTGGTCCTGGTCGCTGTCGCCCATTCCAAGAGTTCCGCACGACTGAAACGATATTGCTCGTTCACACGGTAAACAGGGAGTTTTCTTTGCTTGACCCAACGGTACACCGTCTTTTCCGAAACGTTGAAAAGCCCGGCTACATCTCTAACGCCCAATTGCATGACTATTGCACCTTTTTCTTACGAAATGGACATCCATGGACAAAGCCCTGGATTATGCGTCCAACTATTTCAATAGTCAAGGGAAAAAACCAGCAGGGGCGCACATTCACTGACGCGGGGTCGCTTCGCTACGCAGCGACTATCGAGCGCCGCTGTTAGACGGCCCTTATACAGCAATTCCAGCGGACTCAATGCGTAACATTGAAGATTTCCAAGGCGACCTTTTGTCGTAATATCTACTGATCTCAGATAAAACCGCTCTATTGCGATAGAACGAAGGGGGTCCGTTGCCATCCCCCTGCTTGGCGTGCCAAATCCACTCGGGTTTTCAAAGGCCGTGGTCGTCTGACTTAATGTGCGGCAATCCAGGGAGCTTTCGTGCTTAGAGCAGAAAATGTGAAGGAAGAGTGGAATATCACCGAGAACTGCTGCTGGGAGTCCTTGGTGGCTTTTAATGATTTTGGTTCCAGACCGATTAATTAAGCTGATCAAATGGTCGGGTTAATCGGGGGTAGCGCATGAATTGTGGCTTGACCAATGATGCCTACACTGTTCCGGCGCCTCTCATTCCTCTTCCTCATCGGCTTCTTCCGCCAACGCGTCTTTCAGACCTTCCTCACTCAATGATTCCGCAAGATGGTGAATTGCGTCTGCCGGTTTTTGAGCGCACGTACAATCTTTGTCCACATCCTGAAATCGCAGCGCGCTTATCTGATCGCAGAGATGCGTCATTGCCCTTACCATACTGGAATCTAGTCCCATATTCATCACCTCGGTTGGTGTAGGTCTTTTCTCATGACATATCACTCTGCAAAGAGTGGAGTCAAATTAATTCCCAGCCTTTGAAACTTCATCAATTAATCCGGCTAATTTTGCAAGCGCCGAAAAATAGAAGGGATCGAACAGGGCATTTTTCGTGATTTTCAGGAAATCAGAATTCGCTGTCAATGTAGTTTGTCCAAGATGGAGCAAAATGTCCCCAAACCCAGTCTCCAATTCATGAATTTGACTGGATTGGGAGCAGCGTTTATGAATCTCAGACTTGTTGTCATTGCCCGGCGCATTCTGATATCATCTCTTTCAGGGATTAGGGGCGCTCCCCCATCATTTGTCATGAATCTACGTCAAGCGCTGCGTCCTTCTCCCTCATCTTACGGACTAGCAACTTTTAGCGACCTTCATTGGGAGGGACAAGGGCGCCCTCCCCCCGCTCCCTTTCCTTCCTCACTTGGACGAGTTTACCAGGCTCCACGGTCTGGTCTATCCCTTGGTTTGGATACCAACAAAAAGGAGATTTAGCGATGAAGAAGCTTATGTTCAGCTTCGTGATTTGCGTTTTTGTCCTCTGTGCCCTATCGGTGGCGTTTGGAAACCAGGATACCGAAGTGAAGGAAATGGTGGACAAAGCGGCGGACACTTTCAAAGACAAAGGGTCGGACTACGCTCTGAAGCTACTCAACGCCGGCAGTGGTCCTTTCAAAAAGGGGGAGCTCTATGTATTCGCTATCTCCTTCACCGGAGTTATGCTGGCCCATCCCGCTAACCGAGAGTTGGTGGGAAAGGACGCGAAGCAAATAAAGGATGCGAAAGGCCAACTTATTGTCCAGCCCATGTTGGAAATAGCTAAGAATCAAGGATCAGGCTGGACGGAATATTGGTGGGTTCGTGTCAACGAAAAAGACCCTACTCTGAAGCGGACGTATGTAAAACGAGTGCCTGGGCACGACATTTTTGTTGCCGGGGGATATTACGTGAAGTAGCCTTAGGACTTCCTGGAGCCTTCATGAATTCTTTGGACAACCGGATCTTCAATTGTATAGAATAAGAGCAATAGTTCACCGGGAAACCCTTTTTTTAAAAAAGTGGTTTCCCGGCCACTTCCGCAGAAATCCCGGCGCCCTTGAAGGTCCTTCGGCACTTCCAATTTATTTCGCTGTGCTCGTCACATCCTTTATCGACTGCGGTTCGCCGTACATCTCGATGAATTTCACTTTGTCTCCTGTGAAATCCAATTTCCGAAGATCAATCTTACGGAGATCCAGGTTGTCGTACGTTTGAAAGTAGAAAACCTTGTTCGTAAGATCTCTGAATGTAGCGAATTGAGTCGTCTCTTTCTCCACCACTTTCCCTTCCGGAGATTTGTCGACAGCCATACCGCTCACGATGTAAAACACGTTGACAATGTGCTGGCAGACGTTGATCGTCTTCTCAGCGTTTTCGGGCTGCTCTGCGAAATGTGTGGTGACTCCCAAACGGACAAAGCGGCTGGGCGGGGTCAAATCGCCAGGCAATCCGATCATACCCGACCCGTGGCCCGTGGGAACAAACTTTAGGCCCGACATGTCTACGGGCTTCGGGTTCTCGGGGCTCATCCCAATAAACTGGCGTAGGTGGTTTATATGCCAGGGAAAGTCGGGAGCATTGGTCAAAATACCCAGAGGATTATCGTAAAGGTTGACCTTGCCGTCTCCGAATTCAATGACGACACACTTGCCGCTTGCATCGTAAACAATGCCGTGGGCAGGAGGAGCGATGCCCAGGGCCGGCACGACGTGTCCGAAAATCTTGATTTCAGCTACCGCCTGCTTCAGTTCGTCGACCGTGGCGAAGTTGCCTAGAATCCATGCTCCCGACATCGTTTGAGCAAGGGCGCGTGATTCTTCCCCCGGCGCTACCTCTTGATATTTCACCGGGTCGTACCAGAGCCCGCCGAACGAGAGGCCTGCTTCGTTCATCCCGTCGGATACCATGTTCTCCATTCCCCAGCCCACTACCGCAAGGTATCCGTATTTATTCTTCCATGCGAGACCGCTTTTGCCGCCCGGAGCCGGGCTCGTAAACTGCATGTTACGGGGAATCGCCGCAATTTTCCACTGGCTGTCGAGTCCGAACTCCATGGTCCGCCCAATCATTATGTTTCCGTCTTTTGCTGTGACTCGGAACGACATGCACGATTGGCCATCCGTGACACACAGCGCCGATAGCAGCATGATCATTACGAGAAAGAACAACGATCTCGATTCGTTCCTCATGTTGAAATACCTCCTTGGCTCAATTCATTGCACAGTAAGCTGGACGTTCTGCCCGGAATTATGCGGCGGCGCCCTGGTTGATTATCTATTGTCAAAACAAGTAGCTTCGCCAAGGGACTTGGCTGAACTGGGAAAGCCTGAAGGGACGGCGAAGGCATTGCGTTAAAGAAGGGATGCGCTTAAGGAAGCTCACCCCCTATCCTATTATCTTTTCATCACAGCAAATTGGAGCCTAAACTCCAATCCTTCAGAGAGAAACAGGCGGCTCCCAATTCGGAAAAATAACCGCAAGCGGGCTGTCCAGGAAGGACTCTTGGAATCACTTGGGATTAAGGCGTTGGAAAAAAACGTTTTTAATCATTTTTCCTCCAACCGCCTTGTTAACGCTTGACTCAGTGAATGTATTTTACTAAAGGGCAACCTACCACAGTTTAACGTTTAGTTTTATTTCATTCATGAGCCGCCCCAAAAAAGGCGGTTTCTTTATTTAATCTGAACCTACGCCCAGTGGGGGCAATCTTTAGCGCCACAACATATAGTGTGTCAAGGGAAGATTTTCGCGAAACGAGTGTGCCTTCGAAATCGGTTGGGGAAAAAATGCCACGGGAGAAGCTGGGTGTCAACTAGTTGAAATAGTTAGCTGTTAGGTATATGCTGCGTCAATTTTGCGCATAGATGATCTCAAAACTGCGAAACAATTAATCACATCAATCCTCCGTCGCTCGGACCCGTTATCGGAACACAATGATATTGGGCTACATTTAGACTTGGCACTGTAATTGCTATATAACAAGGCAACACAAACTCCTAAAAAACCATACCCTCTTAAGCAATCCTCCCAATCTGGATTGCTTTTTTTTTTGCCTTACGTCAGAGAAGAGGCGCCGCTTTTACCGGCATTCCCTTGAGGTGATATCTCAGGGCCACTGACGTCATTTTGCAAGGGTCATACGACAAGCCAAGGCCGAGTTTTGAGGTTGAGCCGGAGTGGCAACGATCAGACTCCATCCTGACTGCTTCCAAACGATTTTATAGTCTTGCTCGGCGCCGAAACGCGAAGACCTTATGCTTATTTGCGTGTAGCTTAACAGCCCATACTACTGTTTCCACCAGTCCCAGAGCGGTCAACAAGAAGGCAATTAAAAAAATAATAGTTACCAACAGCAATATCTCAATGCGCTGATTTTTTCAAGGTCCTTTCTCTTTGTCGTTAAATGATACGCTGACAGATGCTCTTGCCAAGGGTCTTTCCTAAACCCACTTGATCTTCATTGCCATACTGAGGCGTGCCTCCACCCATCTTGTATCCTCTCCCTTAATCCACTCTAAGTCGGTGAGTTCCTGAATATCTTCAGGCTTTGCGTCTTTGGGAAATTGCCAATCAATTCTTGCGAATGAGGACTTAGGGTTCCCATGATGACTGTTCCACCATTCTCCCCATTTTTCCCAATCGTATTGATAATTGCTCCCCGTCAGCCGGACTAAAGAAATCTGAGCATAAAACCTGACATTGGTGTTGTGGTGATATACACAATGAATGAGGTCTGGCACAATCGATTTGTCACCGATCATTCCCAATCCCCGTACAGCCATCCAACGTTCGCGAGCGTCCTTGGCGACATTTTCGACGGCGATTTGCTTGAGTTGACAGACAGCCACTTTGCTCCTTAAAGCAGACAAGCAACTAATTGCCTCACATCGTTCATAATCAACCGCACTGTATGACTGTGCATCACCATACCATCTATAATCGTCCCAGGTTCTCTTACTTTCTGCGAGTCTACGAATCCAAAATTCTTCAATGTCTTGTCGTGTAGCGTCAGTGAAATTTGCCAATACGTTACGGTCCAGTGTTGATGAAAACCTGTGTTCGCTCCATTGCCAAAACATGGTTTGGTACGGAGTTAATATCTTGAGCATATCCTCTATTTCTTGGGAGAACATTATTTCTGACTGGGGGGTTATCGGCATTAGTCTCTCCTATTTTTCGTGAAGCTGGAACCATGCCTTTGGGTGACTGATGGGCTTTCGATCCAAGTTACTCGGATTCGCCGTGAGGGGATAGAACTGTGCCTGAGACAGCGGCGGCGTGCGGGATCCACCTCAGATCAACCGTATTAGCAAATGGGATGACGTTCAGTATAGTATCTGCACTCCAATCTCCATCACTTTGGATGGTGGTATGTGCAAGTAGGCCGCTCCGTTGAGAGAATTACGAAACATGAATATGAACAGGAACCTGCGCCACCTGGACATATTGGTTTTTTGAGCCGGCAAAAGGCTAATTCGGCCCACGTAGTACGTCATCTCGTCAAGGTTGATCTTCAAGCCTCGGCTCCTTAGTTGGGACATCACCTGTGGAATGTCAGGCGATTCCATGAACCCATAATTCGCGGTGACCCGGTAAACTCCGTGACCCATGTCCGTGATTTCAGTCCGCGTCCGCTCGTCCACCTCCGGAACGTCTGTGGTGAGCACTGAAAGAATAACCAGTTTCTCCGGCAGAGCCCTTGTCTGGGTAACATAGTGGAGGAGCATGGGCGGAACTTCTTTATGGAAGGTGGATAGGAACACTCCGGTCCCGGGAACTCGGGTCAATTTTTCGTTCGCGACCATTTGCATGAACTTCTCTTTGGGAACCGTCATCGTCATCACTCTTATTCCCAGCCGCTTCCAGCCGTCCCACCAAGCGACCATGACCCCCATGATCATGAGTCCGCTTCCAATGGCGAACCAGCCCCCTGTCGTGAATTTCTGCAAGCAAGCGATGAAATAGGTGGCATCCATAACCCAGAAAAGGACACACAGCGTCAGGGTCGGCACAAGTTTCCATCCCCAGATACGTCGGGCAATGAAGTAGAACAAACCGGAAGTGATCAACATCGTCCCTGTAACAGCTATGCCGTAGGCGTCGGCTAAGTTGTCCGAAGCCTTGAAGTAAATCGTAAGCCCAATCGCCGCCACCATCATGAGGCTGTTCACCTCGGGGAGATACACCTGTCCTTCCGCCATTCCCGAAGTGTGAATGATTCGCATACGCGGCATGAAACCCAGTTGGACGGCCTGCCGAGTCAGCGAAAAAACCCCCGAAATGATGGCCTGGGACGCGATTATCGCAGCCGCAGTCGCTAGAGCCACCATTGGATAGAGAAGACCTGGAGGGACGAGGCAAAAAAACGGATCCTGAGCATTGCGGGGGTCATGTAGGATCAAAGCTCCCTGGCCGAAATAATTCAAAAGAAGCGCCGGAAGCGCTACCAAATACCAAGAGATCCGGATAGCCTTAGTTCCGAAGTGACCCATGTCGGCGTACAAAGCTTCGCATCCGGTAACGCAGAGCACCACTGCGCCCAGCAAGAAGAATCCTCGCAGTCCGTTGTTGGAAAAGAACGTGACCGCATGCGCCGGCTTGACCGCGTCAAGTATCCCCGGGTCTCGAGCGATGGCCATCACCCCGAGCAAGGAGATAACGGCGAACCACAAAATCATCACGGGACCGAAAAACTTGCCGATCCTGCCCGTGCCGTGACTTTGAACCCAGAAAAGAAGGAAGAGTATGCAGCACGTCAGGGGCACAACCAAGGGCTTTGCTTTTGTCGTGGTGACCTCGAGTCCCTCAAGAGCCGCAAGAACCGAGATGACCGGGGTGAGCAGGCCATCGCCGTAAAGCAGAGCGGACCCGAACAGTCCGGCCAAGACCATTCCCCTACCCAAGCTTGCTCCCATTCTTTTGTGGAGGACGGCCAGCATGGCAAAGACTCCACCCTCTCCGTCATCGTCAGCCTTAAGAATGAAAACTCCATATTTGACGCTGACCACCAGAAGCAACGACCAGAAAATCAATGATACCAGCCCCAGGACGTTCTGTGGCGATGGATCAATCGCCGAGTGGCCGACGAAGCATACCTTGAGAGCATACAGGGGGCTACTTCCGATACTGCCGAAGACTACTCCCAGAGCGGCGACTATCAGAACACCCGTTTTCTCTTTAGCGTGCGTCACAAGTAAGCCGCTCCTTCCTTATACCGTCGGTCGTGTATTGCTTTCCCTATCATCAGCGGCTAGAGGTCCCTTCCCACCATACCGGGGAGACTTCCAGGCGTGTCGCCTCCACAAGGTTGTCCACGGCCTGCTGAGATTCCGGTGTGGTTTGAAACATGGGGAACTCGAGGGCGTTCATTATCAGACTCACAGCGTTATCTACTGTGAACGACTTGAGATGGATGACCAGATCATAGTGGGTCGCGTCCCAGGTATCGGCCCCATAGAGGTGAAGCGCCCACTTTCGCCGTTCGTTGTCATCTCTCAGAATGATCTCTCGGGCTTTATCAGCGGAAATTCCTTCCCGATCGACCTCGTCCGCTACTCTGGCTTCGAGATCGCCGACTATTCGCACCTTCAGGACGTGGGGGATATCCTGAAGAAAGAAGTTTCCGAACAGCCCATGGTAAACCACGTTGTCCTTTTGCACATGCTTGAGGAGCGCTGCGCGGATATAAGTCAGATATTTTTCCTTGTCGCTGATGAAGCGTTCCAGGATCGTAGGCGCGTCTTCGATGGCCCTTACGAGCTTAATTTCAGGGATATTGAATTCCTTTGACGCTTCCAGCAGAATCTCGCGGGAAATACACTCATAGCCGAGCTTCGCCGCCAGTTTTTCCGCCACTTCTCTTCCACGGAAGTACGAACCCCTCGAAACAGTGATGATCGCCATCGCCTCTCCTTTCCTGTGTTTTTGATAAATCCTGCCCGCTAAGCCACGCAGAAATGTTTGGACGGCGGTTCCAACGTTCACGGACCTCGGCGCTCCGGAGATTTATCCCGGCGCCTTCACAGTAATGGACATTGTAACATCGGACATGGCTCAGCATGTAATTCAAAAACAAGATTAATCCGGAAGCGCTGCATTTTGTAGGGAGGGCCGTTTCAAGACACTGAAGTTGGCCGGAGAACCAATTACTGCATTTCGTAAGTTCGGTCACGGATACTTGTGGGAACCGGCCCACTCTCCATCTTTCCCCTGAAGGGGGAATCCCCTTGGGTAGCCATGGGCGCAGCCCATGGACGGGATTAACAACCAATCTCCTCTTCGACCCCTACGAGGTCGAAGAAGCCAACAGATAAAGCCGGCTACCATGGGTTTTACCCATGCCTACTCAAGAAGAGCGCCCCTTCAGGGCGCAAATCCGACTCAAGTTCGTGACCGCAATTACGAAACAGATCCGACAGGATGGACAGGGACCAACTGACAGCGTACTGATGTAGCGTACTAAGGAGCTTTCCGTCATCCCGGCGAAAGTGGGGACCTTGGCTTTCCAAAATCCTCTCGGTCTCGGATCAATTCCCGGGCGCCGCCGCCGGATCTGGCGTATCTATTTCTAGACAGCGCCTAACCCCGCAATCCGAGATCATCCAGCCTCTTGAGCCCGGCCTCGGTGACTGCCCATTCGGTTGTTCCGTCCTTGCATTCCCGTTTAGCGACCAGCCGCTGACCGACAAGTCGCTCCAAAGTCCAGAGAACGCGCTCATTCAATTCTTTCGGCCATTCCGGCCCGGAGTCGGCGTCGATTGATCCGTAACTTTTCGAGTCCACGATGTCCGACAAGCATGTTTCCGGGGAAAAATCCCCATTCTTTTCATAGATGACCAAAAGCGTCGGAACGGAAATGTCTATTTCATGGGGAAGGCTTATCCCGGCGCTCGCCACCGCATCGTCTTCTACCGGACTTTCTCCGGGCTGTTCATCAGTTTGAAGTTCGGATTTGGCCTCCGTCGCCTTTTCATCGTCAGGCTCTTTGGCGCTCTGATCCGGGGCCTCCAAAGGCGTCGGCTCGGCCGACTTATCCTCGGTCGCCCCCGGGCGGTCTCCCGACTCGAGCGCAGGACCGGCGCCTGCATTTTCCTCAGGGGAGGGCAAGTCTTTGACTGCGGCATTCTTCACGGAACTTTCGATCCCGAGTCCGTCCAGAGCCACCCATAGTTCCTTGAGGGCTTCGTCGGGGTTGCGGTAAAAGGCGCTTGCTCTGATGCGCCGGAAGGTCCAGCCGCACCTTTCCAGAATCATCTGGCGGGCGATATCCTGGTCATATTTCTCTGGCGGGTGGAATCGGTCGCCATCGCATTCAACGGCAAGTTTTCTCTCCATGCCTTCGACGACCAAATCGATGTAGTAACCGGCCACCTGAAATTGCGGAATCACGCGGTACCCGGCTTCTGCGATCTTCAGAAAAACATCCACCTCGAACCAGGAGTCGAAGGGCGCCGGAGGAGGAAAGTCCCTCTTATCGGCGATGGAAGCGACCACGTTCGCCAACTCGTCGTTGAACCTGCTCTCCACATGGGGAGCCTCGAAATACTCGATAATCTTTCTCCGCAGGCAGTCCGGCTTAAGGTCATCTACGGTGACGCTGTGAAACAGCCACACCTGATCTCTTGCCCGGCTTACGGCGACATTGAACCTTTGATCGTACCTGAGATGCTTTAGGGAACTAATGCTTTTTCCTTGTGACGGGGCTTGGACCATGCTGAGAAAGATCACGTCCCTTTCGTCGCCCTGAAAATCATGGGGGTCTCCACACACCAATCTTCGTTTGACAATTTCCTCCGGTCCTAGCTTGTCGCGCAACTTCTCTTCGATGAGCCGATCCTGGTCGCTTGTGGACAGCAGACTTATTACCCCCATGGTTTTGCCTTCATAGGCCGGGTCTTCGACGCATCGAGCGATCCGTTCGACCATGGCTTCGGCTTCCGGCGGATTGGTCCTTTTGTTTCCTGCGCCTTGCAAATAGCCGTCCGAGACATAAACCTTCTCTACAGGGGAAAGTCTGTTTTGGGTATATTGCCTGAGAGGTATGAGAGGCGAATCCTGATAGCAAATGTTGGTTGAGAACTGAATTATCTCCGGCATACATCTGAAATGTTCTCGCAAAGGGGCTGGGACCGGATAAAGGATTCGGGCGATATCGAATAAGCTGTGGTCCGGTCCGAAATGTTTGCCGAACTCCAAATCCGCAATATGTTTGTCTATTATTTTGCTCACCAACTCCTGATCAAGGAATGACGTGGGGCTGATTTGCTTGTCGTCTCCCACCACGATAACCCGTTTTCCCAAATAGAAAACCGGGAGGGCCTCCGGTCCGGACTGGCTCGCTTCATCTACGATCACCACGTCGAATAGTTCCGACGCCGGGGTGAAGTTTTCCACCACTTTGAACAGAGGCATAATCCAGGCGGGGACGGCGTCTTTGAATTTCTCCATGGACTCCCGAGCGTTCTTCAAGTTTTTTTCGGCAAACTTTCCCGTTCCTTTTCCTACCAGACCAATCGATTTTTTCCAGGCCTGTAAATGCCCCAACTGGTTCTTGGTTATTTTGTCGAAAAAAGCCTCCCATGATTTGGCTTCAACAAGCCGCTCCATACTTCTGTGAATCCGGTCCCGGCATTCCGCCAGGTTCCGATTGAGCGGCTCTTCTCCCGCCTTAACTCTTGGCCGTATCAAGGAATCACACCTGGCCCAGTCCCAGGCGGCTTCAAACTTGGCCATCCGGTCGTCCCAAATTCCGTCCGAGGCGTTAGCGGCAATTTCGGCGGCCAATGTCGGCGCCGCTGCTTCAAGCTTCTTCATCAACCCATCGAGCCGTTCCATTTTTGTTCGGAAAGACCAAAGGTCTTTGCATTTTGAAAAAGCGTTACCATAAGCTTTTACATCGTCGAAGTCAGCCGCTTCCTTCAGCTCCGTCAGATACGGGTGGAAGTCCTGGGCTTTTAGGCGCCGGACGCTTTCCAAGCGTTTTGCTTTGTCGCTCAAGAGGCTCTTCAAGTCACGCTCGATTTGGGCCGATTTGATCAACCTGAAAGCATTATTTATCTCGACTTCCGATAGGAACATCGATTCCGGCAGGTCGGGAATTGCGGAAAGAACATAGTCTCTCGTGTCGTAAAGCGTTCGCGCGAATTTCAGAACCTCGGTTAGCCGGTCAAGACGGGCGCCGAACCTTGCGATCCTATCGCTTATGTCGGGGTCTTTAACCGGACTGATCGCTTTCCATAATTCGTGGATGACTCTTGCGAATTCCTGAAGGTCCAACCATCTCATCAGAACCATGATGGCGTAAGCGTTGTCGCATCGGAAGCCGTCAATCGTCAGCTCGGTGACATAGAGACATCTCCTGACGACCCTGGGTCGGAATATCCAGAACCCTAACCCCTTTCCGGCGCTAAGATGTTCGAATATGTCCGCAGCGTCGGCTCGGACAACCCTACGGTCAAGTCCCTGTAATCCATCCACATGGCTTGAGTGAGCCGCTTTGGCAATCTTGTTTATTCTATCAAGTCCTTCCTTGGTAGCCTTCCTGAGTTTCTGCCACTGGTGGTATCTGCCTTCCATAACGTCCAACAGAGCTTGCTCGGACCACGGCTCGCCATCGGTCTTGAGCCGCCCCAGGGCTTCCAACGCCTCGGAAATTCGCAATTCGCTTTCTTTCAAAGCCTCCGTGTCCGCTTTGAGCGCCAAAGCGAGGTGTTCCGTATGCTCAAGCGGCTTCAATTCATTCAGTTGTTTCGCATAGGCCTGCTCCCGCGAGATCAAATCCGCTAATTCCGACGAGGACGGCAATGTGCTCGGATCGAGCGCATTTTTCTGAAGCAGACTCTCTTTGCCGGATTTCAACCGGAGGAGCTCCAAAAGGTCCGTCGCTTCGGTTCCGGGCAGAGGACAAGCCACATCACCTTTGAGATAGGGGCTAACCCAGGAAAAGCTCGGTTCTTCCACTCTGAGCCGCTTAGCGATTTCGGCCAGGGTCCCCTTGTAGCCCAAGGCTTTGTGGTTTCTGGTTTCCAGTTGCCTAAGCGACGCGATCTGATTCAGCAGCTCGGCTTCCCGGGATCTAGCCTTGTGAAGTTCCTCTTGAGCATTCTTTATTTGATCCTTATTCTTGTCTTTATCCCAATTACCGTGCCTCACGCCAATTTGCCCAATGGACTTTTCCAAATCCGTCAGGGAGTCTTTATCGTTATCCAGGAGGGTTACACACAAGGGCGCTATGTCTGCGGGGATTTTGTCCTTAAGCGCCCGCAAAGCCCGCGGAGTGTGACTGGTGACGAGGATCGTCTTTCTTTCCGCCAGAAAATGACATATCAAGTTGGCGATGGTATGAGATTTTCCGGTTCCGGGAGGCCCTTGCACTACGACACAGCGCTCTTTTTGAATCCGCTCTATTATCTTTTGTTGCTCTAAATTGGACGGTTTTGGGAAGTAGATTTCCTGGAGCCCGTTTTCGGGTCCTTTCGTCGCTGTAGAGTCCGGCGGTTCATCCGCGCCGATGAATCTGTGTAAGGCCGGTGGCGCTTCCTGCGCTTTTTCCAGTTGTGAACCGATCCTTTGCAGGAATGAGACCATGCTCCTTGAGCGCCCTTTGCGCACGATAAGGGCAGGGGCTATCGATAGCCGAGGTTCCTCATTAAGCGTGTGGCCAGGTTCCAGTAGCGGCCTGAAGGTCCCTTTTGCTTCAAGAATGTCGAAACCGTTAACCCAGGTCTCAAGCATTTGGGAGACTCTATTCACATCCCAAATGTCGCTCCCGATGTCGTCGATCAGGCTCATCAGTTTCTTTGCCGGATCGTGAAGTTTGGCTCCCGCGGGAAATATGTCAGGCTCAAACAGCAGACATTCCCCTTCGGCGGTCGGTCCCAGGGAAACGATTCCTTGAGAGGGATCGAAATCCAGATGGGTCTTGGTCGAAAAAACATGCCTGGAGATTTCCCCTATCTCGGCTGATCTCCAATTGAGCAAGCCTATTCCTATCAGGAATTCGTATTCTTCGGGCGCCTGCGTTTGTTTCTGGTAGAGAGAAAACATTTCTGAATAGACGCTCTGAATCGTCCTTGAGCGCCTAGCGCCCAGAGCCCAAGGCGTCCATTCGGTCTTTATGTAATTGTTGTATAGCTTGACTATTTCCGTACTGAGCTCGATTCCTTCCGCCGGAATCTGTGCATTTTCGGTCGGAGCTTTGCCTGTCCCTGACTCCGGAAGAACCGTATGAGTAAAGGTCAACCGGCTTGTAGATGGATCATCAATCCCTTCAACCAATCCTTCCAGCGCCTCGGGTAAATGTGGAGGGCCCTTAAACTGCGGTTTCTTGATTTCCAGCCAGACGGACGTTTTCTCCGGACCAAAGTCGCCCCTCCAGGCCATTACTGGGATGTCAGGGCAGTCGTCCATCAACTCGTGGAGCCAAATCACTTCCTCGAAGTCTTTCCAGGAAAGGATGTTCTTCATTCCAATCCGAGTTAGCTCGGCCAGATACTTGAACAACCTCGATGCCTTGTCGTTGTTGATGTGAAGGTCGGGCATGAAAACGGCTCCTCCGATTCGCCGGCCGTTGGTTTGCAACAAGCGGCCCTGAAAGCGAGCTTTGGCTATACATGAGCGTGTAAGGGGACGTGAACCCGCGGCCCAAAGAAAAAGGGTAGTCTAAATCTATAATCGCGCCGCGCACCAAGGATAAGCAAGAGGTACATTATCCCGGAAAAAGGGGCAGCTCTCCCATTCCACGAAGCGCCGCTTTCCGCCTTTTTTCTTGACCTGCATGGAACATTACAAAATAATTACACGTCCGTTTGGGTCGATCCCAGGCTCCAGCCAGGGATCGCATGTCGGCAAAATGTTCAACTCCCCGGGCTCATAAAGCTTCGCCATGAACCATCGGTAAGAGGCTCGAATGTTGCCGCAATTGTTATGGTTTGTTGAAGTGGGGTCCGGGAGGGACTTTTTTGCACAATGGATTATTACCTTATTACTGCATTTCTTAAGTTCGGTCGCAGATTCAACGTGCCCTCGGCGCCGGCGTATCTTTTCCTCGGTGGGGACCGCCGTCCCGAAATTGTCTCAAAACTCCCGAATTGTCGGGAATAGTGGCACGATGATCGTAGGGGCGGGGTTTATCCCCGCCCGCCTAGCAGGTTTGTGAATAACGGGCGGGGATAAACCCCGCCCCTGCAAGCGTTTTCCGAGATTATAACGAGGATCGCAATAATAATCCTCATGCAATGTATCATATTTCAGATAAGGATCGTGCTACGAATTACGGGGCGCCAATAATTTTGAGACAGTCTCTCCCTGGCGGTCCTTCATAAATGGCCGGCAGGGACGCTGGCCGCCACCAAGTTAACGAGACGCTTGGTTGAAAATCCGACGCCGTATTTACGAAACGATATACTTAGCCCCGCAAACCGCTACATTGTGTCTTGTTCTCGTACGGACCTAAAGACATAATCGGCTGCACAAGAAGTTCCCTCCCGGCGCCGCCTACCAAAAAACCGTCAACAACTCCCATCTACGGACTCCCGAATCACAGCTCGATCCTCAAAACATTGCCGGCGGTGGATTTTGGCGCCGCATTGCGTTGACGAGTGGGGTCAAGCGAGATATCATGGATAGAAATAAGCCATTTCCGAAGTAGTTTTCGCGTCTATGAGGATAAGGGTCTTCCACTCCATCGGAAACCGGGCGAAAAGCAGCCCCAAGACCGGCCGGAACTGATACCCACAGGGGGGCCTCATGAACGACTCAAGGGTGAAGCCATCAAGATGCGTTGTCCGGACAAGATGGGCATACGTCTTGACGCTGGCGCTGAACATTGCGCTGTATTCGTTGACCGCTTATTGCCTGCCATCCCCGACAGTTGGGACGGTGGGAGCCCTCCAGGGCGCATCCCAAGCCTATAGTGAAGTCTCCCAACAGCTTGGAACGGTTTCCAAACGGGAGCCCCCTCGGACGCTATCCGTTGATGACCCGATCTACGTAACGGACACCATAACCACTCAAAAGGACAGCAAGCTGTGGATCAAGTTGGATGATGGGGGCGACGTGTCCTTGGGCGCTGGAGTTGAGTTCAAATTTAACCACTTCGTTCGCAGCGGATCGGTCAGCCGGTTTCATGGGCATTTGGGGCGCAACCCGGCGCGATTCATAGTGAGATTCGGAAGGAACAACCCCGGGGACTCGGAAGACTCGTTTCAAGAGCGCTCGAAGGGATCTTTTTCGTATGTAATCACCACTCCAACCGCTCACGTGGAAGTGGTTCCGGAAGGCGACCTGGCTGATTTCGTGGTCGAGGCGCTCGCTCCAGGGCAAACATCGGTAAAGGTGATTTGGGGGAAGGTTCGTGTAAGGAACATCCGCGCCGCGCTGGGTGGCGATCAAAACCCGAAGCGCCTCCATGAGGTTCGCGAGGTGCGATCCTGCCAAATGGTCTATGTGAAGGCTGACGAAGAGCCTTCCCCTGTACTGGGTATCGGCGAAAAGGGACTCCGAAGGGCCATGGAGAAGACCACAATTCCGGGGACATTACCGCAGCGACTCCCTGACTGTAGAGGTCCGGAAGACAGATGCCCGTGCCCGCCGGGCGAAGCGATGGATCAGGATGAAGGACGTTGCAAGCCTTGCGCATGGGGCGCGTATTACGATTACGAGACATGCTCGTGCCAATGCCCATGCCCTGACGGCCAGGTCCAGCATCCCTTCAACGGACAGTGCATGCCCGAATGCCCGACCCAGTTTCCACGCAAGATCCGCGGGTTCGGTGGACCTGATGTTCTCCCCCAAGAAGGCTGTCCCTCCTGCGCATGCTGTGAGATTACCGATCCATTTTGCGTTTCTGAGCTTCCCGGCGGACGTCTCCTGTAACCGTCCCAGGTGCGGCGTATGCCCGCCTCCCGGAGCGCTGGTGGGTATTGCGCCTTTGTCCCCGTACCCCTGTAACCTTTGCGATGATTGCAGTTACAAGGTTGATAGCGCCGGCGCCACTGCGCCCTTAACGCCGCGGGGATCATCGCTCCGCCCAATTTCTTGTGCGATGGCATTAGATGCGTCTCCATTGACGATTGCCTA
>CAVVHK010000107.1:0-33517 GCA_963747865.1 uncultured delta proteobacterium
CTCCTTCCCGAAAGTCGTCGTCAAATGGATTTCACGCCGTTTGTCGACCCCTGTGGCAAGCACCTGCTCCGCGTCCGACAAGAGGCCGGAAGGCGGCCACGAAGCGATCCGGCGGAAATTCTGCGCAAGGAGCTGTTCCTTCGTGCCTCCTATCGCCTTTGCCATGGCGTCGTTTGCCAGAATGCACTGTCCGTCTGCTCGGAACACTTCAATCCCGACAGGGGAAGCGGAAATGATCTTTTCGTTCAGTTCGTGAACCTCGCGCCTGAGCAGCTCGGTTTTCTTGCGATCCGTGATGTCCAGATAGGTCCCGGTCATTCTCACGGGTTTTCCATCTTTATCACGTTCCATGACCCTGCCGCGGGATAGAATCCATTTCCATTCGCCCGACTTGGCCTTAACTCGATACTCATCCTCGTAGTAATCAGTCGAGCCTGACAGGTGATTGAACACCTTTTCCAAGGCCGGGCCGCGATCGTCAGGATGAAGCAAATCCCGCCAGAAATTGAATGTTTGATCTATTTCTTCAAGAGAATAGCCGATGATCTCTGCGGATCGTCGGTTAGCGACCGCCCGATTATTCTGAAGATCCCAATCGTACAAACCGAGGTCCGCTCCCTGCAAAGCTAGCTCAAGCCTTTGTCTGCTATCTCGCAGAGCCTCTTCCGCTCTTTTTCTCTCCGATATATCCGAGATGGCGGCGATAGCCAGATCAGGAGAGGCGACAGCTTTCAACCGAATATTGCCGTCAAAAGAAGAGCCGTCTTTGCGCATAAACTTGGCGTCAACGGAGGCGATCTCTCCGGTTTCCAGGCTCTCGTAAAGGCTCAGACCTACACGTTCGTATTCGGCCTCGGACGTATAGGCAACTCTTGAGCTCAGGCCCACGACCTCTTCTTCATCCTCGAATCCGAACATTTTCAGACATGCTTCGTTTAGCCATTTTATGGACCTGTCCTCAGCAAGACCTACAAGACCGACGGGAGAAGTGGCCAATATGTTTCTTAACGTGGCTTCGCTCCTGCGGAGGGCCTGTTCAGCCTCTTTCCGGTGGGTGATATCCTCAACCATGGACAAGAAATATAGAGGTCTTCCGTGGTCGTCTCGGACCAGAGAGGCCGTAAGATGAATCCATAGAACCTCCCCACTCTTTCTTATGTAGCGTTTTTCCATCCAGTACGAGGGTATTTCCCCGCGCATGAGCTTCTCGGCATATTCCACATCCGCTTGAATATCTTCGGGGTATGTGATGTCAACGAAGGTCAGTTTGGAAAGTTCCTCTTCCGAGTATCCCACCATTCGGCACAGCGTCGAATTGGCTGCGATCCAACGGAAATCCAGTCCAATTATAGCGATTCCCAGGGGACCTTGCTCAAAAACCTTACGGAAGCGTTCCTCACTCTCCAGGAGTTCCTTGACCGCCTTTTGCCTGTCGGTTACGTCGGTGATCACCGAGAATAAGAAAGTCTTTCCACCGATTATGATCGGACCGGTACACACTTCGACATCCCGTATTTCTCCGTTAGCCAACCTATGTCGGAAATCAAAGTACCTGGTTTGGAGGGAGCTTGCCTTCCGCAGACTTTCTGTGATTTGCCCAGGGGTCAGTGTGTTGATTTCGCTTATTTTCTTCTTCTTAAGTTCCTCTCTGCTCCACCCGTAGAATTCGCAAGCTCCCGGACTGCAGTCTTCGATCAGTCCGGTGTCGGGATCGACGATCATCATAACCGCATGCTGGTTATCGAAGATGGCCCGAAAACGTTGCTCACTTTCTCTCAGAGCGTCTTCAACCCGTTTGCGTTCGGTTATGTCCGAGACCATGGAACGCCATCCGACTACATTGCCGACGGGATCCCTAAGAGAGTTCATTGTCAAGCTAACCCACAGCGGCGAACCATCGGCGGTGGCCATCTGGAACTCTTCATCGACTATGTTGGCCCCACTCCGGAACCTGGACGACAATTTTTTGCGTTTTTCTTTGCCGTTAGAGGTATCCGCATAAAGCTCGAGAACATGTTTTCCGATTAGCGTTTCCCTGGGATAGCCCACAAGTTCTTCCGCACGCTTATTGCACAACGCTATTATCCCGTCTGTCCCCACTGAGAAATAGGCGTTGGGAGCGTTTTCGTAGAGGTCTGAGAATCTGTTTTCCGACACGCGCAGCTTCTGCTCGATAAGCGTGCGCTCTTCGATTTCGTGCCGCAACTTTTCATTCGCGCGGTCCAGCTCGGCTGTGCGGACCTTTACACCGCTTTCCAACTCCTCATTCGCCCGCCTAAGGGCTTCATCAATGCCCGCCCTGGCCAAGACAATTCCCAAGCTGGCTCCTATGCCCTCGAAGAACGTGATCATTTCCAGAGTGAAACAGTTTCTGCGGGAATCATTGAGTTGCAGGAGCCCTATTGTTTCGCTGTCCGAGCGCAATGGAATAAGAGCGACCGACTCGTAGTTCTCTCCGTTACATCTGTTTCTGGTGGGAGACTGGCGATCTTCTTCGGATGCGCCGGCCAGCAAATCCGTAGTGCTGTTGGTCCAAAAGCTTCCGCCTTCGGTGAAGAAAGGGAGAGCGGGGTTGGTTCGACCGCTAATGACGTTGCCGCACATGCACTCCAGGGCTGCCTGACCATTGGCGTCCCGAATAATCGCCCCGGTCGTGTCTTTAGCGCATAAAGAGTTCTCGAGTTTCACAAAATGCTCTGGAAAGCCATTGGCTTCAAAGTAAGGGTAGTCGTCTCCATCACGCAGGCGTATCCCGGCAGCCTCGAATCCCGTAAAATCCTTTATCATTCCCAGTATTTCTCGGATAGCGTCAGAGCTTGCCGCTCGCCTGCCCAGCAATGTCAGAATGCGCACAGCCAAGTCCTGGCTCTCTCGAGCCCACCGGAGCTTTGTCTCCAGGATTTCCAGCTCTCGTCGCAAATGCTCGATGTGGTCTGACCCAGTGGTGGTCCGGCCCAGAGCCTCGTCATTGTCCGCCATGATTACCCTCTAATGCGCTTGGTTTTGAGATTTGAGCAAACTCTTTCAGAGAAGGAGAACACGTGAATGCGCCCGCTGACTCGCTTGGGGCGGTTGCGTCGTGAAGTCTTGAACCCCCGGGTGAAGTCGGCCTCGGCCAATCTGTATGGAGATCCTACTGCTGTTATCCTTACGTCGCTCCATCGGCGCGGTTCACCCGATTACCCACTGAAACCAAGACCTTATGAAGCGCCTAACCTTCCGATAATACCATACAAAAGGGGACAGCGGCAATAAGTCGCCGACCTTCGCCCATTACTGCTTCCGCTGCTCATAGACGACCGCCTTTTCTGAACTCATCCCATTACCCATTTCGACATTGAAACACATATCGAATCGGTTCCCGGACTCAGCTAACCTAAAAATAATCCTAACCTAGCGTCAAGCAAACATTTTGATGTCATTTTTTTCACATGGGGTTGGAGGACAAAGAGTCGTCAGGGAAGATTTTTCGTTCATCTCCCAAAGGGGAGCAAACGGCGTGATAACTCAAATAATTGATTGCAAAAATGGAACCCTAGCCGGATGCAAGCATTTGCTGAGACTTTCTATGCTATTTAGCTTGAATCGTCCCTTCGAAATTGAAGAACCGGCTGAGATGCTCCACCGCTCGACGCAAGGAATTAGTAAGTCACTGGAAATACTGAAGGGAATCGGGCTTCCAGTATTTGCTGGCCATTAACCGATCGCGTCTTTTGGTCCATGTACGGAGTGAAGTGTTAGGACCTTTGGGATCGACGCAGCCCCACCTGATATACCCCTTTAGAGCCGGTCTCTGCTATTGAGAACGGCTTATTTTTTGCCTTTTAGTCGATAGATTTTAGCCCCGGTGGGCGCCTCATTCCCGCAAAGGGCGCGATTAAAACCGCGTAAATCTAATTGTCGTGAAGTATATAATGTATAATCGAGAAAGGATTTCGGGTAAACTGGGTTCTAGTGGGCAACGCAACTGTTGTCCGATTTACCCAGGCTATCCCGCTGGTTTATTCTGCGACACGCCGATACCCTGAAGCTTACCTGGCAAGTTGCACGACAGGCCGGTGTAGGGCTTGACCTGCATGAAGACATTGCTTCTCATCGCTCGCAATAAAACGCCCAAATTCGTTCGCGAGATGAGAAAAGACGAGGCAATCTCAAGATTGGCTTCTCACCGGCGAGTGGCTATCGGATCCGTTGCGATTCAGCTTGACACAAGGAGAAATTTCATGACCGACGCCATTGCCGACGCTGGTTCGGCGCAACAGATACTAACAGACGATTTCTTGTATTTCTTCTTGCGGGTGCGTAAAGAGCGAGTCCGAAAGGTCGTCAAGGCCTCAGCGGCCCGCTACCCCCAGGATACGAAAGAGGAGCTTGCGAGGCGGCTCATTGAATCGAGTTCGACCCTCTCCTTGCTGGGAGGCGCCCTCATGCATTTACCAATGTTACTTCCCGGTATAGGTCAGGCCTGGAAGCTTCTGGGTTTCGTGGGAGGCGCATCGGCGCTCACCCGTATGCATTTGTACCTGATTCTGGAAATCGCGTTGGTTTACGAAAAGGACATCGATGACCGTGCGAGAGTCCCGGAAATCGCCGCGGTGGTGGCCGCCACGGGCTTGGCTGCAACTGCGCCTCTCCTGATCCGAGTTCTCGAATGGGATCCCTTGTACGCCATACCGGCGGCCGCCTTATCAGCGACTGCCGTCACACGCCTCATAGGAGAAAGCGCTATCCGTCTTTACGGCGACGTCGCGGACGACGCTGCTCTTGAAGCGATAGAGCCGGCTTGAGCATAGGAGCGGGAAATCGGCGTAACGGACGCCGCGCCGGCACATGAAGGGGTTGGCGCCTACTTGCGTCACAATAGATATTTCACGAGGGGAAAGGGCAGCCGACAGAATCCAATCATCGTCGGCTAGTCTCCCACCTCTTCAGCGATTTCGCTTATTTCCTCGGCCACTTTTTGAAGCTCTTGGGTGAGACTGGGCTCGTGCTCAGCTTCATCTTGAACTGCAGCCGCTAGACCCTTTGTTACCTTTTCAAGGTCTCCCTCTTCTTCGTCCTCGAGCTTATTTGCTTTTTCGTCGGTTTTCTTGTCCAGCAAACCGTAAGCGTTACCCAACTTTTCCAGATATTGGGCTATTAATTTACCGAGGTGCATTCCAACGGAAAGTCCGATCCAGAACTCCATGGCGCCGCTCCTTAAACGGTGAATTTGATGTGTTCTAATAGTAGCCTTGCCGCATCAGGATGGCAATGCGTGATTAAACACAGTAGAAATCAGGGTCAAACGCAAAATCTCCATCAAAATATTTCCTTATCAACAATTAATTAGTTGCTAACAACAAGCTAATATTCCGAATCCAAAATTGTACAAATTAGTGAGGTGTGAGAAATTGCCTGAGCCGGGCGAATCGGCTGCCGGTGAATTTCTAAGAGGAGATGGCAATGAGTTATTACCTTCATGAGGTCCCCGGACGTTTGAGAATAAAAATGCCGGTTTTGCGGAGAAATCCAAAGCTGGTCCAGGAAATTGAGTCCCTGCTGAGGAATTTCTCCGGAATCAAATCAAGTTCGGTAAATTCAATGACCGGCAGCGTAGTGGTCAATTATGATCCGGATTGTGTAACCTCCGGAGCAATTCTGGCCATTCTCGCCAAGGAAGGTTACATAGACTTGAGAAGAGCGCTCCCCACCCAAAAGGGCCTCGACGACACGCTGGCCAACGCTTTGGGCCAAGCCGCCTCCAAGGCGCTCATCAGCTTTGCCATTGAGCGGATGTTCCAGGGATCGCCTTTGTCAATCGTAGCCGCCCTGATCTAGAGTCTTCAGGGTCCGGAAGCGGGTTCAAGGAACGCCGCTCCCAATACGGTTTCTTGGTTTCAGTTGGTTCTAAATACCGGGATGATTTTTCCCCTCGAATCCCCCCTCTTCGTAGCGCGCCGGCAACACCGTTCAGCGTGTCACTCCCCGTTGGCTCCAAGTAATTCCACCTTGTCCGTAGCCTCCCAAGGAAGTTTCATATCGGTTCTTCCGAAATGGCCGTAGGCTGCCAGCCGCCTATAAAATCCGCCTTTGGATCTTTGCGGAAGTTTTCTCAAGCCGAAATGTTTGATGATGGCTCCCAATCGGAAATCAAAATGTCTCGCTACCAGATCGCGGATGTCTTCATCCGGGATTTTCCCTGTTCCCATGGTTTCAATCTGGATACTCACAGGACCTGAGAGCCCGATTGAATAGCTGAGCAGCACCTCGCATTGATCGGCAAGGCCCGCTGCCACGACGTTCTTAGCGGCGTAGCGCGCCGCGTAGGCGCCGACCCGGTCGATTCTCAGTGGGTCTTTTCCACTGAGCGCGGCGCCGCTGTTACGAGCGTAACCGCCGTAGGTGTCAATTGAATTTTTTCTCCCCGTAAGGCCTGAGTGGACCGACGGTCCCCCCAACTTCAGCGGGCCGCCCGGGTTGATGAATATGCCGGTATTGTCATCAGGGGCTATAGATTCATCCTTGAAAACTTCCTGAATAATCGCCTGTTTTATATCTTCCTTTAATCGTTCCGGTTTCGGGAAGGTCCGATCTTTCTGGCTCGAATTTATTGTGATGCTGTAAATCCTGTAGGGCGCTCTGTTCCTATATTCCACAGCCACTTGGGTGGTCCCGTCAGGCGCAAGGTAAGGCAACACGTTCTCCAGCCTCACCTCGGACAGCCTCCTTGCGCACTTGTGGGCAAGCCATATCGGCAGCGGAAGAAGGGTCTGCGTCTGGTTGCACGCAAAGCCGAAAAGGGTAACCTGATCGTAGGCCACTATTCGATCAATGTCTTCTTCGGACATCTGGTCTTCGTCAAAAGAGTATCGCTGATCCGGTGTCATCTCCTTCAGGCTGGTCAATATGCTGCATGTTTGGAAGTCGAAAGAGGGGTCTACGTAACCGATTCGGCGAATGACTTTCCTTGCCACGTTGGGGAAGTCAACTTTCACTTCGGACGCGAACCTTGCCGCGATAAATACCACGGACAGGGAGACGGCGCATTCCGCCACTACCCTGGCATGAATATCGCGTTCAAAAAAACGGTCTATTATGGCGTCACTTATCTGGTCACACATTTTATCCGGGTGACCCTCGGTAACCGATTCCGATGTATGTATAAAGTCCCTTTTCATAGTTATTCCACCGTATTTTTTTTCGTCGCTTCGTTTACCAAAAGAGGAATTATGGAGGTAGCCCCTATTACCAGGCCGTCAAGCAGTGTCAGGGGAGTTAAGCCGAGCAGACTCCTCAACCCTGGGACCAGCTGGGTCAGCGCTTGCATTCCAAGAGAACTGATGATGGCGATGTTCAAATATTTGTTGGATGGAAGCCCTGAAGAGCCGAATATTACGCGTTTCTCGGAACGACAACTCAGGGCGTGAAGGATCTGGGAAGTGGTGAGGCTCTGAAAGGCCATGGTCCCCGCATTAGCTCCCATACCGTATCTTGCGACACCATACCCGTACGAAACCAGTGAGGACATAGTCATTGCAGCGGCTTCAAACGTGATGCGCTTGAAGTCCTCGGTCTTCACAATCGGTTCGAGCGGGTCCCGGGGATCCCTCTTCATTACGCCCGATTCGGCCGGCTCCAGTGCTAAAGCCAAGCCTGGAAAGATGTCCGAAACCAGATTGATCCAGAGCAGTTGCATGGCGTTGAGAGGATAACCCAAACCCAGGGCGCCCGCAATGAACATCACTTGAATTTCACTGAAGTTGGTGGAAAGCAAATAATGAAGGGTCTTTCTGATATTGTCGTATATGGTCCTTCCGTCCCTTATGGCGATAATCAGGGTCTCAAGGTTATCTTCCTCGAGGACCACATCAGCGACCTCCCTGGCCACGTCGGTGCCTGTCCGTCCCATGGCTATTCCGATATCCGCCGCCTTCAGCGCAGGCCCATCATTGATGCCGTCTCCGGTCATTGCGACAACTTTGCCTGAGCTCTGCAGAGCCTGAACTATCTGGAGCTTGTTGGAAGGACTAACCCTCGAAAAGACATGGACCTGCTTACTCAGAGCCATCACGACACCGGGGTCCGTGCCGGTGAGGTGTGTCGAATCTAGTATTTCCAGTGGATCTCCATTGCTTAGCCCCAATTCTTTTCCAACGGCGTAAGCCGTCGCGCTCTGATCACCGGTGATCATCACCGTTTCCAAACCGGCCTCGTGGAAGGCCATTATCGATTCTTTCACGCGATCCCGGATTGGGTCGGCCATTCCGACGAGACCCAGCCACGTATATTCCTCCTGTCCCTGTCCCTTCACGCTTCCTTCGCCATTACGAAAAGAATACGCCACGCCAAGCACCCGCAACGCGTCCCCGGCCATGTGCTCATTTTCCGTTTCGATCGTTTCCCTGTCTTCATCCGCAATCTCAGTCTCCCGGCCGTTAACTACGTGGTATTCGCACATAGCCAAAACTTCAGCCGGGCTTCCTTTCAGGGCAACCAGTGTCTTCTCCCCTCCGTTGGAATGCAGGGTGGTCATAAACTGTCGATTGTCGGACCGATATGTAGTTTCCAACAATGGATACCGCCGTCTCAGGGCTTGAACGTCGATGCCCGAACCTATCGCCATGTAGATCAGAGCGTTCTCGGTTGCGGAACCGTTGAGCACGTACTGTCCCTCATGGAAGTCTACTTGCGTCTCGTTACAAAGCAGACAGACATGGAGCAATTTCAGGAGTTCGTCAGCGGTCGAGAAATTGAAATCCTGATCCGTGCTTTCGTATTCGATCGCCTTGACATCCACCTGTCTCATCCCGGAGTAGACCCTCAAGACGGACATCTTGTTGCGCGTGATGGTGCCCGTCTTGTCGAAACATATGGTCTGCAAGGAGCCAAGGGTGCATACGGCGTCCAGATTCCTTATGATCACGTGGTGACGCCGCATATTCTTAATCCCGAGGGCAAGTGTGGTGGTGGCGACTGCCGGTAAACCTTCCGGAACCGCGGCTACGGCCAAGGAAATGGCTGTCTTGAGCATCTGGATGAAGCCGTTTCCCCTAAGCAGGCCGATGACAAAGACTAACCCACAGACTGCTCCTGAAATTACGACAAGTTGATTGCCTATGGTGTTTAGCTGTCTTTCCACCGGGGTTTCCGGAGCTTCTGATTCCGCGACGAGCGTTTGCACCTTCCCCAACTCCGAGTTCGGTCCAGTGGCCACAACCACCGCAAGTCCCTGCCCGCCGGTAACCAAAGTTCCCGAGTACACCATGTTAACGCGGTCCGCAAGGGGGATTTTGGTCCCTACCAACGCCGCCGGTTTCTTGGAAACAGGCATACTTTCCCCGGTGAGCGAAGACTCGTCAACACTGAGATGGACTGTCTGTAGAACTCTGGCGTCCGCGGTTATAAACGTCCCCGGTTTGAGCAGAAGGATGTCTCCCACAAGAACCTGCTCGGCCGCAATCTCCACCGGCTCGCCTTCTCGGACTACCATCGCATAAGGACGAATCATTTGCTTCAACGAGTTGATGGTCTTTTCGGCTTCACTCTCGGTGGCAAAACCTATGACCGCGTTGATTCCCACAACAGCCATTATTACAAGAGCGTCGGCCGCTCCCCCGGTGACTATCGATAAGCCGGCCGCTCCCGCCAGCAGAGCGACCGGTAGAGATTTAAACTGATCTATGAAGATGTCCAGCTTGGACCTAGAGGCGGGCTCGGGAACAATGTTGAGGCCGTATTTCTCGGCGCTTTTCTTGGCTGCGTCGGGAGTCAATCCGGTCTCAGCGGAAGAATTCAGAGCGGCCAACACAAATTTTTCGTGCATCAGGTGCCAGGGCTCTGACTTCTGCTGCTGAGATCCACGAACCGGCATAGGCGAATAGGCTATTTTCGTTTCGCCTGCCCTGCCCGACTCCTGTCTTGCGGCGCCTCCTTCAACGGAGATCTCGGAGACTTCCGTGGTTCGGGACTCCACTTCCCTCATGTGATCGACAGCGACTTGCGCGACGATAGAGTAGATCTTGCGAGGATTGCACTCAGGACTGAAGAGCACAAGCAGGGAGCCGGTCAATATATTCGCTGAGACACTGTTGATATCGTCGATTTCCGAGAGGCGCGCTTCCAGACGACGCTTGAGTGGGGCTGACCGGTAAAGGCCTTCGACCTTATAGCGAATCCTCCCCCTAACTGCATTATGGATTTCCTTTATCACTTCGATAGCCTTTACTAATTACAGTATTCAGATGTGTGCGGGAGTCGGTCGCAAGACCTGCCGCCAAACCAGCGCCGAGCCGTCCGAACCTCATCTAGGGTTAGGCGCCTCATTCCCGGAACCGGCAAAAATCCGGAACCGGTCGCAATAATCGAGAGTTAATGAGGAGAGCTTCCAAGAGAGCGCCGTTGCGAGCAAAGGCTTAAATTGCGCTTCATGAAAGCTCTCAGGTGTTGTAAATGGTTCTAGGCTTCCTCACTTGGACTTCCGGTTAGTTCCCCGTGCGCTTCGGCTCTTGCCTCCGCTATCAAGTCTTCCACCGATTCCACAGCATCGGCTAACATTTCTCCGGTTGCCTCGTAGAGCTTATATCCGCCCTTAATAACCGACTTCAAAACCGGCTTGGCCACAGCCGCCACCATGGGAATAACAACAGGTGCGACCAGCAGTCCAATTCCGATAATCAGACCGGTCCAGAGATCGGCCTTCGGTCTGTAATCCAATAGCGCCATATGAAACCTCCCTTATTTGGTTCCATGAAACGTGAACCTTTGATTATAAATATCTATTTTATGACCTTGAGATTAGGTTTGCATTAGATTTGTGTTAGTAACTGAGGGAAGGCGACATTTTTCGAATATTTTGCACAAGACTCAGCAGGAAGCGGACAGCCGACGTTACTCATTAGCAAGCCGAATACCCTTAAAAGGATCTTCCAGATTGCTTCTTGTGCGATTTGTCGCAGATTTGGGTAATCCTCAGCCAATTTTGATGGCGCTCGTCATATCCACTGTGCGAATCACGAGATTGAACTATTCTCTAACTCAATTACAACAGGTCCCTAACCGGGGCCTAACCTATCATTCGTAGAATGGAGTGTGATCGTGCGCACAATTTGGGCATTCAACGATGAATGCCAATAAGTCAGAGGTTCGGATTTAGAAGCCTTCATGCAAATAGTATTATCTGAAATTCCTGCAAAACTGTTTAAGAACACAGGCATCAGTCCAAGGAGGCTGCTTACGTTGGGCATGTGCCTGAATATTCTTTTTATTCCATTTACCGTTTTCGTAGTTTGGAGTATGCATCTGTCGCTTTCACAGGTGGGAGAAGATGAACTCAAGCTGCAGAAACTAACGGGCACGATTAGTCGTCTCAGTGAGACTCTCACCATGTACGCGAGACTGGCTGCGACAACAGGGGATACAGGATGGGAAAAACATTACCGGGAAATTGAACCGAAACTGGATGAGACTCTCCTGCAGGTAGCATTATCGTCTCGCCACGAATACGAAAAGAATTACGCGGCCCAGACCAAGATGGCCTACGCCGAACTGATCGAAATGGAGAATTTGGCCTTCGCGTTGATCAGTAGGGGCAGATCCAAAGAGGCCGCTGAGATTTTGTTCGGCAAAGAATACGATGGACAGAAAGCCTTATATTCCAAAGGCATCAATCAGATGGCGTCAGCCGTCGAAAGTCGGATATTCCACGAAGTGAACGTTTCTCACAAGCGTTTGTATATAGTTGGCGCAATGGGGCTGGCGGGGGTCGTAATTCTGTTGCTGGCCTGGACGGCGGCCTTTGTCATATTGAAGATACATCTGGGTCGACGCAAAAAAGCGGAGGAGGCCCTTGCCAGGGAGAAGGAGCGGTTGGACGTTACCTTGCGTTCTGTGGGTGACGGAGTGATCACCACTGACACGCAAGGTTGCGTTACTTTAATGAACCGTGTAGCCGAATCGCTTACGGGCTGGAAACACGAAGAAGCAGTGGGCAATCTCCTGGACGAGGTCTTCGTAATCCTAAACGAAGAAAGCCGGGAGAGAGTCCAAAATCCCGTGGCCCGGGTACTGGCCACAGGACTCGTGTGCGGGTTGGCCAACAACACGGCTCTGCTTTCCAGGGACGGTACCGAGCGCCTCATAGAGGACAGCGGGGCTCCCATTCGCAACGAAACGAACCAATTGGAGGGAGTGGTCTTGGTCTTCAGAGACGTGACCGAACAAAGGAGAATATTTCAAGAACTTGTTCGAGCCGAAAAACTTGAGTCGTTGGGCTTGCTGGCGGGCGGTATTGCACACGATTTCAACAACATACTTACTGCGATACTGGGCCATCTCGGTCTGGCCCAAATGCATATGGACTCCGATAGCGAGGCTGCGCAAAGGTTGTCTGACGCGGAAAAGGCGGCCTTAAGGGCCAAAGACCTGACACAACAGTTGTTGACGTTCTCACAGGGCGGATTTCCCATAAGAAAGACATCCTCCATTGCGGATTTGCTTCGCGAATGGGTGAGTTTCGCCTTGAGAGGGTCCAATGTGTCGTGCGACTTCAAGATTCAGCCTGATTTGTGGCCTGTGGAAATAGACGAGGCTCAGATAGGCCATGTAATGCACAACCTTGTCATCAACGCCGATCAGGCGATGCCCAATGGAGGAAGAGTCGTCGTCACGGCGCAGAATTATGTTCAAAACCCGGGGACCCCTTCTCTCTCCGCGGGAAGGTATGTAGAGGTTTCAGTTCGAGATGAGGGGGAAGGAATATCCCCTGAATACCGAGACAGGATCTTCGATCCCTATTTCACCACCAAGGAACGGGGAAACGGACTTGGGCTATCCACCTCTTACACGACGCTCAAGAGGCACGGAGGTCACATCGCGGTGGACTCACCTCCCGGCAATGGAGCGACTTTCAGCATCTTCCTGCCGGCGTCGAATTTTCTAGTTCGCTCGGACAAGAACGATCCGGACGGTTTAATTCAAGGAAAAGGGAGAGTCCTGGTAATGGACGATGAGCCCGTTATCAGAGAAATAGCCTGCGACCTTCTCGCATCGCTTGGCTACGAAGTTCACGCCAGCGAAAACGGGGAAGAAGCGGTACGGATTTACAAGCAATCCATAGATATCGGCAAGCCCTTTGACCTGGTAATCATGGATTTAACGGTGCCGGGCGGCATGGGCGGCAAAGAGGCTATAGGCAAGTTGAAGGAGCTTGACCCCGACGTTAAGGCCATAGTTTCGAGCGGATACTCCCACGATCCCGTAATGGGGAATTTTGCCGAATACGGTTTCACCGCCGTGCTCGCAAAGCCTTATAGCGCCCGACAAATGAGCCGTATGCTTTGGTCCATACTTGCGGAGAACGACGGGGAAACCATGGCCGAGGTATCATGACGGACGGGGAGGCCCGGAGAGAAACTTTCTGTCGACAGTCTCCTCCGGGAACACTTTCATATCACTTCATTTCCAAACGGATTTGCCGTCAGCGGCTATCCCCTTTGCCCATGAAGCTCCAACAAGCTGACAGACCTTAGAGGGCAACGGGACGTAATTAAGGTCCGTGGCCATCTCTCCTCCATTTTTAAAGCACCAATCGAAAAATTTCAGCATGGCCTGGGCCTTGGCGGCGTCCGGCTGGTCCTTATAAAGAAGGATGTAAGAGGCGCCGGTAATGGGCCAACTCTGTTCACCCGGCTGATCCGTTAAGACCATGTAAAATCCGGGAGCTTTCTCCCAATCCGCATTCGCGGCGGCCGCCTGGAACGATTGCGTTGTGGGCGCTACGAATCTTCCTGAGAAGTTTTGCAATTGAACGTATTTCAGTCTTTCCTTAATCGCATATGCGTATTCAACGTATCCGATTGTTCCGTCGGTTTTCTTCACCAGGGTGGCCACACCTTCGTTGCCCTTGGCGCCAACTCCTGTCGGCCAGGACACGGCCTTGTCGTTGCCGACCTTTTCTTTCCATTCCGGAGACACTTTGGTCAGATAATTAGTGAAAATCCAAGTGGTGCCGGAACCGTCCGCACGATGAGCGACCGTGATTTCTCTTGCCGGTAATTTGAGATCAGGATTGACCGCCAGTATTCGCCGGTCGTTCCACATGGTGATTTTTCCGAGGTAGATGTCCGCGAGCAGGTCCGGGGTGAGTCTTAGCTTACCCTTGCCTACGTTTTCTATGTTAACCACCGGGACAACACCGCCCATTACCATCGGGAACTGAACCAGGCCGTCTTTTTCCAGTTCCTCAGCCTTCAGGGGCTCATCGGAGGCTCCGAAATCAACGGTCTTGGCCCTTATTTGCGATATGCCGCCGCCGGATCCTACTGCCTGATAATTCAATTTAAATCCGCTGAATTGATGGTACCTGGCTGCCCACTTGGAATAGATGGGATAGGGGAAAGTCGCTCCCGCTGCGCTTATGGCGTCTCCCTCTCCAGCCGCGTTCGCCTTATTGTCCGCGAGCTGGCCGCACAAGATGACCACGGCTACCGCTAGGGTCAGCTTGAACAGGCCTGAGAGGACATTGCCGTCCATGACACGTGTCGCTCTTTTCATCGGGTTCCTCCTAATTTTCCTTTTGCTGAAATATTCGAGCATGCCGAGCGCCCGAGAAGCAATTCTAATTCCTGAGAGCTTTCACAACAGACGCCGGGGAGGCCCTTCCTATCCGAGTATCGCCCAGAGCGAATTCTTGCTGGAAGACTTGCGCAGGTTATCCTTTCAAGAACTCCCCCACAGGCGACGCCGTGGACCCCGCGATCATTACACAAAGGAAGTAATAAGAGAGTGCTAGAGAACGGTTAGAATTAGGTAACGTACACGATTCCGACCAACGTCCCGGCTTGCAGTGTTTTTCAGCAGAAGTGGCCCCACCGGATAGGAAAGGCAGGCCTTGGCGCTTAATTTGAAAAGGCAGGACGCAGCCTCGACACCGAACTTTCTCTCAATTCATCTTAGCTTGTGACTCGCAGGCCGATACTTGTAGTCAATAGCAGATGTAGTGAGCCGCCGAGATCAACGCATGACTAATTATCCCATTTCCTAAAATCCGGTCCTAAATTCTCATAGGATGTGGTGAACGAAGTGAACCGCATCTGTCGGGGAAAAACCCGAGCGAAGCGGTTCGCGGGGCTCGCCGCATCCTATGGGATCGGGATGGACCTGGACCCAGCGAGACCGCATTTATGAAACAGTGTACTAAGTTGCTTCTCGTAAGCGGACTATTCCATTCACTCCGCAGCATAGGATCAAAACACTGACCCTGCTTCGCCGGGTCAGTGCACCCGAAACATCCCCGACCGCTGTGGGTCGGTTTCCGGAACAAGAGATATAGCCAATTCGTAAATACGCTCTCGTATTCTGTCGCAGATGCCTTGTGGGGGCGGTAGACGCGATGTATTGCCCTCGCGGCGGCTTTAGGGAATTCGCGACCGCATTATGGGAAAACCCGTAATAAGACCTCGGTTTCGGCGCCTTCACCGCGAATTCGTGGCCACCTGAGCGCCGAATCGTTCTTTTCTTGTTATGTGGCAACCGCCTTACTTCGCCGCAATATGCGGATGAACGACAGGAAGTGATCTCAACAACGCCTCTTTGAAAGATACGCTGTTTCAGCGCCTCATGAACGCTGAGACGATTTCTCAAACCATATCTTAACGGACGGCGCCATCATAGTAATCTCACCTGAATTTAATGTTTTTCTATCAGTAGCTCTGTAGAGAACCTATACGAGCTGGGGGGAGCTCATTTTAAATAAACATTATTTTGATCAGGAGGAAACATAATTGGAAGAATTTAGTTTGTCAGCGAATGTTCTGAAGGACATTCTGTCGCATGCCAAACCGCTCGGTCACAACGAGGCGCCCGCCAATATGAATCTTGGGTTTGGTTTCATTTATTATGGCGTCGTTAGAGCGCTCAGACCCAAACACACTGTGGTTATCGGATCCGGATACGGATTTAGCGTGATTTGTTTGGCCTTGGCGGTAAAAGACAACGGAGAGGGCTCTCTGACCTTTGTCGATCCGTCATACAGCCTGCTAAAAGACGGCCCCTTCAAGACCATAGGAGGCCGCGGAAGCTGGGAAAATGAAGAGGCTGTCAAGGAACATTTCCGAAGGTTCAACGTCGACGGCATTGTCACTCACGTCAAGTTGAGGAGTGATGAGTTTTTCCCCGCCTACGAAAAGCTGAAATTGCCTCCAATTGATCTGGGCTTCATTGACGGCAGCCACGCCCTCAGGGACGTGAAATATGATTTTATAAGCACTTTGCAGCATTCTCGAAAAAACACTTACGTGTTCCTTCACGACACCAATATTTACATTCGTGAAATGCTTCGGCATTCCGGTGTCAAGAGATGGATGAACATCCTCAAGAAGGAAAAAGACGCATTTGAGATAATAAACTTCCCCTTCTCGTCCGGAGTGGCCTTAGTTCGTGTCGTGGAGCCGGAGGTATGGAAACAGCTAAACCAGCATTTGCGCTCCCGGCGGATGGAACAAAAGCTACCTATCATGCTGAGCGGGTCGCATGGAAGCAACTAAACTCGGGATTGTGCTGCTGGGAGCGGCATTCTTGCTTTTCGCCGCGGTTCTGTTTTGGAGATATGTCTGGTTTTTCCGAAATCCTGTCCGAACGATTCCGTCCGGCGAAAACATGGTGAGTCCAGCTGACGGCACGGTCGTATATGTAAAAGAAGTCCAGCCCGGGGAGGAAGTTATCGTGATCAAGAACGGATTGTCCGCCCGGGTAGAAGATATAGTCCGAGAAGAGATAGATTCTCCGAAAATACTCATAGGAATATTTATGAGTCCCTTCAACGTGCATTACAACCGCGCGCCTCTAACGGGAATTGTTCAAAAAGTGTCTCACTACGCCGCCCGGACGCGCAACCACCACATGGGACCAATGCACGCTCGAACGCTGCTCAACATGAAGCCTTTGTACCTCAAACAGCGTACATATTGTGGAAAACGAAAGAAAGGTGACTCGGATACAGGGTGCTCTCAAAGGGAGCCCCGTCTCCTGCTATGTGGTGCAGATAGGCGCGAAAACGGTGCACGGGATTGATTCCTACATCCCCGAAGGGGGCCGGGTCCAAAAAGGCGAAATATTCGGGATGATCCGGATAGGATCCCAGGTGGATTTAATCGCCCCGCTGCTGGCTGACGTCAAGATCAAGGTGAAGCCGGGAGACAGCGTGCGAGCCGGTGAGACGGTGCTGTTGGAATAGCCGTCGGTCCCTTTGTTCCTTACAAAAAGAGAGGTAATTATTAAAATGAAAGCCGATCTCCATGTTCATTCTAAATATTCCAGGCGTCCTTCGGAATGGATACTGAAAAAGCTGGGGTGTCCGGAAAGCTTCACTGAGCCCAAGCTCATTTACGATGCTTGCCGAAACCGAGGCATGACCTTGGTCACGATAACGGATCACAACGTCATAGAAGGGGCTCTCGAAATAGCCCACCTACCTGGGACTTTTGTCAGCGAAGAGGTTACCACCTATTTTCCTGAGGACAAATGCAAACTTCACGTGCTCGTTTACGACATCAACGAAAAGATACACCAAGACATTCAGAAAATAAGAGAAAACGTCTACGAGCTTGTGAAATACTTGGGAGACGAAAGTGTCACTCACGTTCTTGCCCATCCGCTTTTTTCAATCAACGGAAGACTTACTATCGAACACTTCGAAAAGTGTCTGCTCCTTTTCAAGAACTTTGAATTGAACGGCGCAAGGAGCGAGGATCAAAATAGATGTTTGGCCGAAGTTCTGGGAGGATTGACTCAGACCCAAATCGACCGACTGGCGGACAAGCACAACCTTGCTCCCACCCACTCTTACCCATGGGCAAAAAGGTTTACCGGGGGTTCCGATGACCACAGTTCGATTACCATAGCTTGCAGGTACACGGAAGCCCCGGGAAGCTCAGGCCCTGAGGAATTCCTCGCCGCAATAGAATCGGATCGTTCGCGGGTTCAAGGTTGCGAATCCACTCCCAAGACTCTTGCCCACAATATTTACAGCATCGCCTATCAATTCTACTCCGGCAAATTTAATCTGGGGCAATACGTAAGAAGCGATCTTGTCCTGAATTTGATCAATCGATTTCTCGGCGCGGACCAGGCCCAGGAGCCGGGCTTGAGGGCCAGGATCCAATTCTTTTGGAATCATGGAAAACGACCACAGCATATCCGGCCGGGAAACGCCTCAGTGCTTGCTCTGCTTCAACATGAGACAAGCAGACTCATATGGGACGATCCTAAGATTTCCGAGTTTGCTAAAAATGGAGAGCTCTGCGATGGAGTCCTGGACCAGGAATGGTTCCGCTTTGTAAACAAGGTCTCCAACGGAGTCCTAACACATTTCACTAATCATCTGCTTGAAAGCTTCTCCGGAGCCCACTTTTTGAATCTATTCAACACGTTGGGGTCCGCTGGAGCCCTGTACGCCGTTATGGCCCCATATTTTGTAGCATTCTCTCTGTTCGCCGATGACCGGCATTTTTCCGAGACCGTGCGCAACAAGTTTCGGTCTAGCCCAACCGGTAACGGCGGCGATCCGCGTGAGTGCAAAATAGCTCATTTCACGGACACGTTTGACGAGATCAACGGAGTGGCCAGGACTTTGAAACAGCAAATCGCCGCGGCTAAACGGGCGGCAAAAGGTTACACCGTTGTCACCTGCGGATTCGAGGACGGTCAGTCCGAAGACGGCATCCGAAATTTCAACCCGATCGGGGTATATGATCTGTCCGACTACCCGGAGCAGAAACTTTTTTATCCTCCTTTTCTTGAAATGCTCGAATACTGTTATGAACAGCGATTTACCCACATTCACGCTGCCACTCCCGGCCCCTTAGGCCTCGCCGCCCTCGGGATCGCGCGCATTTTGCGGCTTCCTTTCGTTGGAACATACCACACAGCTCTGCCCCAATACGTCCAGTATCTCACGGACGACGGTTCGGTGACCGAGCTAATGTGGAAATACTGCCTCTGGTTTTACGATCAAATGGATCTGGTATACGTGCCATCGAGAAGCACGGCTTTGGAGCTGATCGAAAAGGGGATTTCCCAGGAGAAAATCCGAGTCTTCCCCCGTGGAGTGGATACGGAACTGTTCCATCCCAGCAAACGTAACGGTGTATTCACCACTGACGGTGAAGATGACAGCTCCGTAAAGTTACTTTACGTGGGCCGCGTTTCCAAAGAGAAAAATCTCGAACTTCTGGGCAATGTATTCCGCTCTCTGAGCGATTCCGTGTTGAACCTGCGCCTGATCGTTGTGGGAGACGGGCCGTACCGCAAAGAAATGGAAGAAGCGCTTAAAGGGACGCCAAGCGATTTTATGGGATATGTTGAAGGAGAAGAATTGGCCTCCATGTATTCTTCCTGCGACTTATTCGTGTTTCCCAGCACAACGGATACGTTCGGGAATGTAGTGCTGGAAGCTCAGGCTTCAGGACTTCCCGTTATTGTAACGGATTGCGGAGGACCCCAGGAAAACGTTGTTCCGGGTCAGACAGGTATCGTGGTCGAAGGCAACAGCGAGGAGAGCCTTTCAAATGCAATTCGTATGCTCGCAATGGATCCGGCGCGTCTCAAGGCGATGGGAAAGGCGGCGCGGAGCTACATGGAGGAGAGATCTTTTTATGAATCCTTTTGCAGGGCCTGGGAGATATACAGCGAGTGCGGGGCGCCATCGGACGATCATTCCAGCAAGGTCGGCGACATCTCAGCAAGAAAGAGGCACTTCGACCTGAATTGTTTTTCGGGGATAGATTGGAAAAAGGACTATTCGGCAGCTTGACGCCGGCTCATGAGGCTCGAAAACGGCCTCGAATTGTACAAGCGCAAGCGCCGCCACTTCCGAACGGTCGTTCTCGGGTTCCGGCCTGGGAACGAAGCATTTTGAGTAACCTTCAACCCACTGAAACAACGGCGAATAGTGGCCGCTCATAGTTTTCTAACGAGCGCCTCACATTTCCCTAACACCATTGGAACAATTTGACGCAAGATTGCCACTGTGCATGGTTCTTAACGAAAGCATTAGGAGGTGTCGAGTGATCCGTAAGGTTTCGCTACTGGCCGTTGCGACATGTCTGCTGTGTGCGGTTACCGCATACGCTGTGGAAGTAGATCCAGCTATCCAACCTTATAAATCCGCCAGCGGAATTTCTGGGACTCTGAAGTCTATTGGGTCGGATACTCTGAATAATCTGATGACGTTCTGGTCTGAGGGATTTAGAGCCGCTTATCCGGGCGTGAAGATCGCCATAGAAGGCAAGGGCTCCTCGACTGCGCCGCCCGCCTTAATAGAAGGGACGGCCCAATTCGGACCAATGTCCAGAGAAATGAAGTCCACGGAAATACAGGCGTTTGAAAAGAAGTTTGGTTACAAACCCTCAAGATCTCGGGTGGCGGTAGATTCACTGGCGGTTTTCGTTCATAAAGACAATCCTATTAAGTGCCTCACCATGAAACAGCTCGACGCCATATTCTCCAAGACCCGTAAAGGTGGAGAGGAAAAAGACATCAAAACCTGGGGGGATTTGGGACTCACAGGCGAATGGGCCGACAAGCCGATTTCTATCTACGGCCGTAATGCCGCTTCCGGCACCTACGGTTTCTTCAAAGATGAGGCGTTGTTTGGCGGCGACTATAAGGACAGCGTGAAGGAACAGCCCGGCTCGTCCGCGGTGGTTCAGGGAGTCGCCTCGGACAAATACGCGATCGGTTATTCGGGAGTGGGCTACAAGACCGCTGACGTGCGCACGGTCCCTCTTGCCGGCAAGGGAGGAAAATGTTTTGAAGCAAATGCCGAAAACGCGTATTCCGCAGATTATCCCCTGGCAAGGTTTCTTTATGTTTATTTCAATAAGAAGCCCAATGAGCCTCTGGACCCCCTCATGACCGAATTTATCAAATATGTTTTGTCAAAAGACGGGCAGACCGGAGTGATTAAGGACGGTTTCTACCCGATTTCCAAGGCCTTGGCTGACGAAGATTACAAGGAACTTGGGATCAAATAGGCTGGTTCGAGCGCATTTGACTTTCAAGCGCACAGAATCGGTTAAACACAAAGCGAGCGTTGACCCAAAAATCCGGGCAGCGCTCGCTAATATGAAACGACCACTGGTTCAAATTCTTCAAATCGGCGCGAACAAGAAAATAAGTGATTATTCCTTGAATCTGTATCCGACTCCCCGAACCGTTTCTACAAAGTCGCCGGCTTCTCCTAGTTTCTTACGCAGACCTACTATTTGAACATCCACGGAGCGTGCGGTTACGGGGTAATTGTCTCCCTTTATCGCGTTTATGATTTGATCGCGGGTGAAAACCCAGCCTGGTCTCATGGCCAGAAAATGCAAGATCTTGAATTCCGTAACCGTTAGCGGCAAAGGCGAATCGTCGACCATAACTTCGTACCGTACGGGATCTATAACGAGATTGTGTTTCTTGATGGCATCGGATTCCCCGACTTCATCGCATTTACGCCTCCGCAAAACCACTCTCAGCCTGGCAAGCATGATGCGTGGACTGAATGGCTTAGTAATGTAATCATCCGCCCCCAGTTCCAACCCTGACACGATGTCCGATTCCTCTCCTCGGGCCGAGACAATGATGATCGGTATAGGCGCCGTGGCCGGATCGCCCTTCAATCGACGGCATACTTCCAGCCCTCCTATACCTGGCAGCATCAAGTCGAGCAAAATCAGATCCGGCATATAACCTCGCGCCTTTACGAGCGCCTGCTCTCCGGACCCAACGCAATCCACTTGATAATTCTCTTTTGCCAGGTTGTACTTTATGAGCTCTTGTACATCTTCCTCATCTTCGACTACAAGTATGCTCTCTTTGGCCATCATCAGTCTCTCTGCCTTTTTGCGGCTGTAATTCTCTTCGCCGGGTATAAAATGCATCGGAACAACCTTTAGATGCGGGGCAGCGGAGTGCGTGGAGGGGCCTCTTTGCTTACGTCCTAGCCGGATTCAATCCCATGTAACGGCCTGGGTTCGATGTTATAGCGCCGCTCCTAACGCGAACGAGTACGACGTGCGCTGAGGGCGTTGAGCGAACAGCCCAAAGCACGCTTGCGACCACCTAGGAGACCAATATATCGGGAGTATTAGGGGAAGGGTCCGGGAGTCCTTTTTCTATAACAACTGGCCGGCCGTAAACTTCCGGCAAGAAATCCCCCTTCGGACCACCCTTCAGCAACTCCTATAATGTGTCGGGGGCCGTTGTTTCGGCTCTTCTCCCACAAGATCGGGAGCTCGTTTCGGTAGCCACGCGCCGCGTCCAGGTTCGCCGGAGCGAATCGGATGAAGACTTTCTTCATTCTTCGTTCTGAACCAACGGCTCATGCAGTTTTTTGCACAAGGGGGTTTCCCGCCGAACCTCCTCTTTTGTTCCACTGGAACTGTGTAGGCCGGCAAACCGGATTGGGAGGATCATCATGATTCGTGTCGCCACTAGCCAAGATGAGCTTGCCGGCCGTTCGTCTTATCTCGCGTCACAGTGAAAATTATCTCAATCGGAGGTCGGAATGGAGACAGGCTCGGTCGGATAAGCATCCAGACGCCGCGCACCCCGCCCTAGGCCTGCGCGGTTAACTTACATACCCTGATGGACGTTCCATCCGTCACGCGCAGCCCAATCGGTCAAACATGAATGTCCTATTTTCCTGTTTGGCTTGTGTTAGCTGCCCGCTAAAAAAGCGTTAAGCCGTCAGATTGCGACGTTGCCTTCAATTCCTGCTATATGACAGGTTTTCGGCTCACAGAATTTCGTCACTTTTAACGCAATCCTAACAGTCAGCGAACAAAGTGGTTTTATGTTAGAATATAGTTAAACGCTATAGCGAACTCGCAAAAGGAGACGAAACATGACGCTTTGGGGTTTTAAACCGCAGTTGAATTGGGGAACGGGACTCGCGATAGGAGTAGGTTTGCTTGCCGCTCCGGTGGTAATACCCGTGCTTGCGTCAGCGATCAGGCCTGCTTTAAAAGCCACGATCAAAGGGGCTATATTGGCTTACGAAAAGACTCGAGAGACTCTCTCGGAAATGTGCGAAGCAGTCGAGGACTTTGCCGCCGAAGTCAAGGCCGAGTTGCACGAAGAGGCGCCGACCTCCAACGAATGAGAGTCCCTGCCTAACCCTTTGACTCTTTACACGCGTAACGTTCTCCCGACATATTGTGGGGTCTATGTCGGGAGATTTATCATGGGCGTTAGGGCGGACATACGGGGGTCTGCTGTCGCGGTGAGGTTCCACCGTCCTCCCGCCTCCACAGGAGCTCAAAAAGGGGGTCGGAAAGAACCGTTGTCGTGGGGGAAGCCAATCTTCGCCCTTTTTCGGGCTTTAAGCATTGTGATCTCACGGACTTCCACATACATTCTTCCAATTCAACCGCACGCCTCCTACTTCCTTCTAAAGTCATCGAAGATAAATGCTGTGATTGGATAAGCATTACCCCTGGGAGGCGCTTATCGATAATGCCTCTTCCTCGCGTTTGAATGCCGGCCGCGACCCAACGCACATTTCTGCGCCTCCGCGTTGCATTTTGTACATATGCTCGGACCGCGCAAAGAAGTGGAGGCATAACCGCTTGGTATAAGCTTCAAAATGTTCTTGGTCGACCGCGCCACAAAATGATGAGGGATTCCGACATGAATAGCATATGTTCAAAAAAGTCGTTGCCGGACGTTTTTTAACAAAAGCCTAACCACCAACCAACATTCGCCTGCCAAGGTAACATAAACGTTTCCGTCATAGAGTATCAAAAGTTTTGTTTGACTTCGAGATCGCTTGGCCTTGTATGACCATCCGGATCTACATCCGGATTAAACCGTTGGCCTTGTATGGTCGACGTCTTTTTTGCCCATGAGGCATTTTTGTGGAGGAGGATTTATGAAAGGGTTTGCAAAAATTGCCATTGTCGCATTCCTGCTGACTGCCCTGGCCGTTCCGGCCTTCGCCTGGGAATTCAGCATGAAGGGCGACGCCGAATGGCGCTACAGGTATTGGACTAGAACAGGCAATAACGACATTTTCGGTTATCAAGACGGCAGCCAAGTATATCTAGGCATCAACCACCTCAGAACGTATCCGACATCCAGTATACAAAACGGGGCCAGTTCTACCTTTGGAGTCCTGGCTGGAGAGAACTGCTACGGCGACGAAATGAGCTTCGTGGACTACCGTGTGACCCTGTACCCCAAGATACAGGTCAACAAAGCCGTGTGGCTTGAAGGTTCCCTGAACCTCACGTCCCTCGGTATATGGTCCGATGGCGCCCCATATAAGCAAGGGGCAGGAGTTGCAGCCACTCCCAGCGCCCCGGATGTAGGTTGGGTCAATTCGCTTTACGTGCCCATCGGCGAGGAACAGGCAGGAGTGAGTATACCCAATACTTATCTAACCATGCAGTACCTCAAACTTGGCATAACAACCCCAATGTTGAATTTCAGCATCGGATACAAGGCAAGCGCTTGGGGACTCGGCCTTTGGAAACACGCCTGCAACCGGCCTTCAACCTCTTTTGACGTAAGCGCAATCTACGGACCGTTAACCATCGGCTTTGCTCCCTATTTCGCCCGCAGCCAGACTGGATGGGGCGTCGGCGGCACGGCCAGAAACGAAGGCGCAGGCTCGTACCAGCGCCAGGAGCAGAGAAGAAATTACTTCCTGGCTCTCGAAGGCTACGTAACGTATCGCAGCGGCGATCTGGACATGGGCATAATGTCCGACTCGTATGTTCAGCAGCATGCAAACCGTGTAAACGCTCGTCTGGCCTCTCTGACCGGCGCCTCGGTGACCACTCGACCGGATCAGGACGATGTGCGTTACAGGGTTGACACATACGCGAAATACTTCAACGGACGCTTCTTCATGAACGGAGAATTCGCCTGGTTTACCAGATGGCGCGGCGGCAGGGGCAGTGCGGATCCTTCATCAGGCGCCACGGCTGCTAACCTCCGCGTGGGAACGGATCAGGATGCAAACGCGTTCCTGTACGCTTTGGACACCGGGTTTGTCTGTGGTCCCTCAAAACTGACCCTCAACTACGTGCGTGCTACAGGTCAGGATCCGTCCACTCGATTGGACAATGAAGACGCCGCCCCGGCGGAGCAAGGCGCTTCCGCATGCTTCATGAAAGACTGGGGCTTGCTCATGTACTACATGTATGGGACCGGATCAGGCTGGGATGCCGCCGGAGACGGCCAGCCGACCGATTTCGTTCACGTAGGCACAAGATATGACTATGCGGTGGCCTCAAACTTGAACCTGTTCGCTATTGGCTCCTATGCCTGGCGTGATAATCCCTCCGCATGGACCTTGGGCGGTGACTGGAGGGGCGCTGCTAGACCCTTTACCAACACTGACATAGCGGCGGCCAAAGGATTAGCTTGGGCTACCCCGTACTTCGGCCAAACCCCGATTCCGAATAGCGCAGCGGACATAGGATGGGAAGTAGACGCAGGGTTCAGTTGGAAGCTGCTGGAAAACCTGGTTTGGAAGTCAACGTTTGCTTATTGGCAGCCGGGTACCTGGTGGTCTTACGCATACCCCAACACGGCCAACATTTATAGATTGGCCGGCGGCACAGTTCCCGGAGCGGCCGGCACCTTAGCTGGCGCTGATCAACAAGACGCAATCGCAGGGGTAGGCAGGACTATCAATCCATTGTTTGCTGTAGAATCCAACCTACTGATCAATTTTTAATAATCCTTATCCGATGATCTAAGCAGAAAGTTTTCACGGGCTTGTTGGAGCCTGTGAAAGCTTTCTTTTTTACGTTCGGACCTTCCGGATTACTCCTTTAGCTCAATCAGATTCTTACCTAACTGGCTATAACGGCCTAGAATACTTGTTGAATAGGACTATCTTTAGCCAAGGTTATAGCCCGCGTGTCTGGGATGGAAGGCGGTTGCGGGGCTGAATTTCCCGGCGCATCTGCTCTTAACCTGGATTTATTGAGCTGGAATACAGTTGTTTGGTGGAATGACGGCGAGCTCTTCCCTACCGTGATGCCCGTAGGAACCCCGCATTATAGTTTTGAGCGTACCCGTTTACTTACGCGAGAGAGATTGCTTCGCTGCGCTCGCAAAGACAAGCTCAAATGTCATTGCGAGGAGTGAAATCCAGCGTTCCGCGGGAAAGCAATCTCCAAATTGCTCCGTATGAGTCAAGGGCTAAACCGCCTATGCGGCTTTGGGGAATTCCTTGGTCGCTTGCTGCTCGTTACGTGGCTCTAAGCCGAGGAACTCCTGTTCCTGCGCTCCAGGCCTTTTACCGCCCACCTAGCCTAATTATGATCGGACAGTGTCGGTCTCAAGAGAACTCTGGATCGGACCGGAGAGGGGTGAAAGAGAATATGGATTCTTGCCAGGACTCAGGCCGGTGGAAAGCTCTACCGGAGAATGGCGAGGAGAGCGGTTCCTGGAGAGAAAGCGGTCACCTTCAGAGCCAAGCCAACGGCATTGCCCCTCACATGAGAGGCTCCGGGAAGACGCCCTTTCGGCAATAGGAGGGAAACTTTGGCTGTATCGAGCTAATATGCTCCTTGTGGGTCTAATCCACGCTTCAACAATCATTCTGTTCCGGGGATCGCTAAAACACTAAACCTTGTCCTTGAGCAGGTACAAAGACACTTCTGATCCGGTCACTTTACTGTAGCCCGTATACCAAAAGACCGCGGCGCCGAGCAATTGTAGAAACAGAATTGTCGTTGGATCCCAAAACGATGAGAGCCCCGATTTCAGGTCAGGTAACACTGAAGAAGATGAAGGAACGAAAAATAGAACCATGAGAGAGTACGGGATAGCGAGAAGAGCCATTATCTGGTAAGCGGACAGGGCCCCTTCACCCCGATAGTCCGCGCGGAAGAATTCCGAGAGCGCACGCCAGCCCTGAGTGCAGACCATAACCAGCAAAAAAGCCGCCGAAAACGAGGACTTCAAGTAGAACAACATCCCCAGTAGTCCGACACTAACGTTAAGCACGGCAGTAACGGCCTGTATGGGGATCACTTTTTGGCCGTCAAGTCCGTGAGCGTACGCGATCTTCTTGTTCTTGCCGGAAAATACGAAGCTGTGCTCTGCGAACAATCTGCGTATGGATCGGTGACTATCGCAAAGAGGCTTGCCGTAACAGCACCCGAAGCTGATGCAGGCCAGGCGTCCCAGGCCTTCTCCGAAAGCGTAGGTTATGGCCAGCGAACAAAGAGCCGGAAGAATGGGAATGGGATCTGTCCCGGCCATCCTTACTGAATCGAGTAGATAAATCAGTAAAGGAGCCACAAGAATTCCCAGGAAAGAGGCTCCTCCGATAGTAAGCGTGTTGGGCTTTTTCTCCACGATCGCCGCTACGAATTTTGAAGCCGGAAATGTGACCATGATAAGGAGTAATAGAATCAGCATGGTGACAGCGATAGGAATATGGATAGCCGCCATAAGGATCAGCATCACTGATGCGGCGGCGACAGTGGATGCCGCAACAAAGAGGCCGTAATATGTAATATTGGCCCCTTCCCACGAGCCCGATTCGGTCTTGCGTAGCGGAATGGAGGCCATAACTTGCCATTTCTCTTCCGGAAGAGTCCTGAATCCCCAAGTTAAGAAAGCAGCGAACAGAATACCCAAACCAAACACAAATAAGAGCTCGAACATATCTGTAAATCTCCTGGCATTTAATGCTGAAATATAGAGCCGACTGCGAGGGGGCGACCAAGGGCTATTCGCCCGGCGAATCTCATTTAAACGCAGTCCCTATGATCGACCTGACCTTGACGTCGGTCTCCACCAGTGGTCGTCCGAATCCATTGGAGAATCTACTGGTTACACCAGGAAGGCGCATGTTGCGCACTATGTCTTCGGCAAAAGCTACGCGTCCCCTCTGGAACAGGAGCACATCGGTGCTGCTCCCTGGCCTGTAAAGGCTCTTTGGAACCCCTTTCTTGACGAACATGCCCGGGACTATCTCCTGAGGATTCTCATATTCGGTCTCGCTGTACGCCTGAACGATGTCTCCGATCATCAGGGCCACAATTTCTATCATGGCAACCAGGCCCACTCCGGTTCCTCCTGGGACGTCGGTGTCGATAATGGTTACCACACGCTTGTTCTTTGAATACGGAGTGACTACCGTAACCACCGCGGCCGGATTGCAGGAGTGGTACTCGCCGGATATCGGATAGATCTTGACCACCCTACCTGCCACAGGGGTATGGTTGTAATGGTATTTGTCCGGCGTCAATCTCAAGATGGCAAAATCCGCTTTCCGGAATGCTCGCAACCACTCTTCCATGTCTCTTCCAAGGAGGTCCCTGAAATCAAAGAATTTTTCCTTGAGGAACAGAGCCGAGGTTTCAGACAGGGAGCCCACGACCACCCGAGCGTCAGCGGGCGATACGATATCCCCTCGCTCTTCAGGCATAGGCCGATATTCCCAGTAACGTATCTTGCGTTCGAACATTTTTCTAGGAGTGTCGAGCTCCTCGGGATTCAGGACGCACTCCTGCAAATCCGCTCCGCATTTTTCAAGGAACTTTGCGGCGCCTGCGCCCATTGGAATGTCATAGTTGATTGCGCTCAGAAGACGGGATGAACGGGCGGAAGTGAGGAGCCGAAATATGAAGGGCGCTTTTTCTCTTGCCGTTGAGTAAAGCAGAGATACGGATCGGTCGCCGAAGAAATGCTCGTCGCGAACCTCTCCCTTTGCCCTGTCAACGTACCTGATGTTTGATGGTGAGATCCATGTGGGTTTTTCTCCAATAATCGGGAAACTGAGTCCGCGTCGCTTCGAACGATCAACAGAATTAAATCAATGAGTTTGCAGAGAACCTCCTGAGAGGCTGTTCCCTGCAAGACTTCGGTTCGTCCACGTTTTAGCAGATCGACAGCGGTTCTCTGCTCCGCCGTATAAGAGAGAGCCATTCTGTACTCGGCGTTACAGGCGGGGATCGCTGACTCAAGCAGTTTGAGGTCCTCCTCGAGGAAATCGAAAGCCTCAGCGATGTGTTTGTCATTCAGTGTAGTTCTGTAGTATTTTTCGGCGGAAAGGTTGAACTCATCCGGACTCACTTTCATGGGTGATTTTGCTCCAGCCTGTTCCAATATCCCTCCGGTAAGCTTAGCGGAAACCGAGAATAGTTCCGGATGGCTCAGTCTCTTACGCAAGTCCTCGACAGTGGAATTCAGGTTCAGCAAATCCATGATATCGGAGCCGTCGGAGATTATCAGCTCTGCCAGAGCCTTGCAGTAATGCCTATTGTACACTCTTATGTAGCCGGGATAGCGTCTGCTGTAACGAACATCGCGCGTTCGTTCCAGAATCTTTCTCATGAACATGTTCGTCGTATCATCACGGACAAAAAAGGTGGGCAGGCCAATGGCCGACCCAAAGACTATCTGTCTGCGTTCGCTCTCGAGGAACGGGTCATCCGGTATATGTTGATGCGTGATCTTGCCCTGAAGGATGTACTTGCTCGCCAGAGCCGTCACCAATGTTTGCAGGTTTGTCGCGTTCGCCATATCTTGAGAGAAGCTTTCGAACAGACTGTATTGCCTTCCCTCGAAACCGCAAAAACCAGCTGTGGCAAACTCCCGTTGCCGATATAGCAGGTAAAGCGGCATACTTTTGTGAAAAATCCCCAGCTCGGAGAGGTCCTTCTTCAATCGATCGCCGTTGCCTGGCGTTCCGTCCAGCGCGGGGCTCCTATAGGTGCTCAAAACGGATACCAGATAATCCGTGAGCCGATAATCCGCCAGAAAATCGCCCTTGAGCTGGAATACGAAACTCATTAGTTTGTCCAGAAGTCTGGGCCCGAACGGGGTCAGAGGCTGTCCCAGAATTCGGTTCTTAGCCTTGTTCTTCCAGCGCCTCCAAACCATGCGCAAATGGGTGTAGTCCAATTCATGGGGCAAGAATCCAAGGACCTTCTCAGGGTGAAAGTCCGAGAATCCCAACCTATAAGGGGCGGCGCTGTAGGTTCCTACAAACAGAGGCAAGAAATGTTCAACTATCTTGACTACAAGATCGCTGAAGAGCTTTTCTTCGGCATGGGTAAACCCCGATTGAGGATCTTTCAAAGCTTCGGTGAGCTTGAGGCTTCCAATGCTAATGTGGACGCCGTTATTTGCCAGGCTGACGTTGGACGTATTAGGAAGAACTACCAGGTCCCGATTGATAATTCCCGCCTCTCTCAGCTTTGCGACCGCGTTTAACTGACTGCGGCTCAGCACTTCGTGACAAAGGCACATGTACCTCGTACTTCGCGTGGCCATCTTTCCACCCGGAAAGGCACGGGCTCATAAATAGCTCTCGATAGAATGAGTCTGATATGCACTCGTTGAGCTGTTTCTGGCGCACGGGAGGATGTGGGGACAAATAAATCAGAGCGCTCTGGCCGTTTTCACTAAGGCCAAACTTCAAGTTCGCATACATCACCAGGAGCCGGGTGAGCAACAATCTCTTAGCGGTTTCCTTGGCCGCTGCGAGGCCGAAACCAAGGTCTGGACGAAGCGCAACGACATAGAACGACAACGTCTCCGGTGACGAGTTGTCATTGAGGAAATGATCCATGAGGTCGAGACCGGTCCGTCGGATTACTTCCGGAAGCTCAGTCTGAGAACCGATAAGGTCGGCCAGAGCCAGCTTTATAAGATAGCTTATGGGGATGCGGACAATTTTTTGGTCATTTTCCTCATAAACGAACTTCCGCGCATCCGGACGAGGGTGTGAAGCGGTGTCTCGCGACCCGGACAGGAGGTCGGAATCCAGTATTTTCAGGGCAGAAGGGCTGAGAACATCCTTACGGAATCGAACCCAACTATTTTCCCATATTCCTTCGGTGTTGCTCTTGAGGAAGCTTTCCAGATCGGTAACGGCTCTTGACGATGTGTCCCCTCTAGCGACCCTCTTAACGATGTTGGTGAAGTAGTTCGATTGCTCTATGGTGAGGGGCAGATCGACTTTATTCCTGTCGCCGATAACGGCGGCTTGGAGCTCGGTTTCCGAACCTGCGGTCGTGTCGTTGAGGGCAAATGGTATATATTCGACGAACCTTGGCGCACGAATGCCGGGGAGCCCAAAGATGGCCCGCATCCTTTCGGCCGCAGACTTGTTCATATCCTCCTCATTTGAGCCGCGTAACAATTGAAGGCCCGGCAATTGGTCTCTCCTTGTCGGTTGCTTTGGGCAAAAGCGCGTGTGATTAGAAAAAGTTGCAAAACCTAGGAACCTTGGGAAGGGTTATCGGAGAGGGATTCTTTGCAAAAAGTCACTCTCGGAGCCTCCACCCCCAAACTCCCATTATTGCAACCACATTTAGGGTCGGTTCGATTCTGAAAACTACAAGCGCCTGCTCGTGCTAACGGTGCGAAAAGCCTTGGAACCGATCCGAAAGAGGTTCTGCATCAGCCTCTAGTCTTGGAATCATTTAGATAACGTTTTTGTTAAATGCTAATTAGAATCGGGAGAGTTTTGTGATAAGAGCGAGATGCCCCGGGATGCGGCGCTCCAAACGCAGGTGAAATCGGTTTCAAGGAGGCAGGGAACCGAATGCGGCCTGGTGCGCGCATTTCTACGGCAATCATAAGATTGCTACGGAACATTGATGATGAGCTTTGGTTTTAATCCGACGGATATCGCCTGAAATGCGCCTGGCAGTTGTGAATGGCAAAGGAGACTCTGGAGGTCTTCCGAAAGTTGTGAGGCGAGCGTTTCCTTGCATCGGCGCAAACGCCTGCGCAGGGGTCGGCGATATCGGCCCTAATCAGTCGAAAAGACACCCGACTCGAATAACTTGATAACCAACCAATTGATCGAGTCGAGCCAAGGGTTTTAAAGCCATCTTCCCTGGCGCAACGGAGTTAGGCGCAGAGCTAAAAGCAACTGCAATCCCAAATCTTCGCTTGGCATCTTGCCACTCTTGCCATTCCTGGTCGTCTCTCGCCACTGATATCACCTTCGGGTATCGCTGTGGTTGTTTCGGAACCGAGCCTGAAGCACTCGCAATAAAAACAACGGATTTCCTATCACATAGCGTTTGAAATGACGCACCGGGTGTCGAATCAGCCTGGTCAGCCACTCCAAGCCGTGAGCCGTAGCCCAGGGCGAGGCCCTCTTTTCATATCCTATAAACCAGCGGAACAATGCGCCCACCGGGGCAACAACTTTTACTCGCAGAGCCTGAGCGTTATTCTCGATCCATTGCTCTTGCAGCGGCATCCCAAATCCGACCAGCAAATGAACGGCCCCGGATTCGTTGATCTTTTGTATGACTCTATCGTTTTCAGGACCGGTTTTGTCGAAGAATCCGTGGTGGCTGCCGGCGCTGACTAGCCCTTTGTGTCGAGCGCAGAGGGCTTCCATGAACTTTGCCGCCACCCCATCCTGATCTCCCAGAGCAAAGACTCTTTGCCCCGCTTTGGCCGCCGCCGCCCCGAAATCATCGATCCAATCCGGAGGGGTCATTCTCCAAGGGATGTTCACATTGGCGATCCCGGCTAGCCATTTGACCCCAAAGCCGTCGCAAAACACCAAATCCGCGTTTCGCAGATAGCCCTTGAATTCGGGCAACTGCTGAGCCAGGTTCATAGCATGCACGTTTACGTTGTACACACGGCGAAAGCGATCTTCCGCTCCCCATTGAACGATAATTTGCACCAGTTGAGCAGGATTCACGGGATGAATGGGAACACCAAGCAAGAACACGGGATCGGGAACTACGACATTGGAAAAATTCCGGGAAGAAGGCACACGACTGTCCTCTCATAGAAGTTCGCAGGAAGCTATCTCGCCGGCATCAGCACAAACCTCTGAGGGAACTGCTCAAAGCACGGCTCCGACCATGTAACCAGCCAATATAGTGAAAGTTTCTGACAAATGGTCCGGGAAACCCTTTCTTTCAAAAAGAGGTCTCCCGGTCAACTATTACCGATTCTTCAGTGCGGCTGTTGTTTCTTCCGGAGCTCTTCCTCTCTGCGGCGCTGCTCTTCCTGTTGACGCTGGGCGTTATCTTGTTGTTGACGCATCATTTGTTGCTGTTGTTGCTGGATCTGCTGTTGCTGTTGCTGTTGGATGCGTATCTGTTCTTGTTGCCGCTGCTGCTGGAGCTGCATTTCATGCTGACGTCTGAGCTGGTCTTCTTGCTGACGACGCGTCTGCTCCTGTTGCTGCAAGCGGATCTGATCTTGCTGCTGCAACTTCATCTGCTCCTGTTGCTTTAAACGCAGTTGTTCCTGCTGTTGCTGTTGGATGCGAAGCTGGTCCTGCTGTTGCTGCTTGAACCGCATCTGCTCTTGTTCTTGCTGCTGAAGCCGCAACTGGTCAGCTTTCTTACGTTGCTCCTCCTGAAGCTTCAGCTCATTGCCTTTCCGTAATTCCAGTTCCTGGCGATGTCTCAGTTCTTCCTGCTGGTTCTGCTGCAGTTGCTGTTGCTTAAACTTTTCATCCTGCTGACGCTTGAGTTGCTCCGCCTTCTTACGCTCTTCTTCTTGGACTTTCAACTGATCGGTTTGTTGTAGCTTC
>CAVVHK010000108.1:0-44392 GCA_963747865.1 uncultured delta proteobacterium
CTTATGAACATAAACCGGGCATCGGACAAATGCAATCCGGAGCTACAAAGTGTCTTATCAAGCGCAAGGTGGAGGCGCGCTTTCCGACCGCGGGAGTTCCGCAGAGGGCCGAAAGATGTATTGGTTCACCGGTAAACCCATTTTGCAGAAAGTGGATTCCTGGAGCGTTCTCTCAAAATTCCTAGTATTTTGGGTGGTTAAACAAGCCCTACCCTGCTTTGAGCAGAGACCCCTTTCGCTTTGTACCCACGCGATGGTCCTACGCGTTGAAAATTGCGGGTCCTTCGTTCCCCACACAAATTCGAAGCCTGTCATTGCGAGGGCGCTATCCCAAGATACTTGAAGCATCCCGCTAATCTCAAAGAGTGAGGGCTGTAGAGTCACATGCTATGAGGATGGCGCATAGGCATGTTGGTATAAGGGTTAGAGTTTTTTGCAGAAGCAAAGTATCCTCCCGGCGAAAGCTTACCGTGGCTCTAAGGTTCCTTGACTCCAGCCGCCGGGGTGATGTATATGCCAATGGAGAAGCGGTTTGGAACTCCGAGCGCTGCTCTGTGCTCATCGCCGTTCGAGATGCGCCAAAATGCGACTGTGGCGTTCACGACCCGGCTTCCCGATCCACTGCTCACCTTGAAAGAGGCGCAAGCGATGATTCCCCCCATTGTTGTCCACTGCGGAATTGGACTGACCACGACTTTAATCTCCATCCCTTTGGTCCTGCGAATGGCGCCTATGAACCGTTATTACGGAATTAGAGTGCCTAAAGCCTTTACATCAGAAGAGAATTGGTACGACATAAATGCTTATGGAGGAAAACTTCTCCTGGCCTACGGCCTGCTGCTCACCATTTTCGGCATAACTGGGCAGGACTGGGCTCCATCTGAGACAAGTATATGGATGGCCCCATTCATCGTAGGCCCCCTACTCCTGTTCTTCCCCATTCTCGCCTTAATTAGCGCTTATGCCAAGGGACTGCCCGATTGAAAGGGGCGCAACACGAGCGTCGAACTTCGAGATGCGGTCAACGGGAATCAAGTAGTCTGTTTCATCTGCACAGAGCCACTCTGATCATTCCTTACTACCGATAGACCCTCGGAATTTCTTGCGTCTGTCTACACCACTTCCCTGGTACAGTCACTGCGTCTAATCCAATAGGTCGGCTAATGAAGGGTTTCGATCGCTAACAAACCGTTCTTTATGTGCTTTTTATCACTCTCCTATAGACGATTAGAGCAGCGGCGCTCACAATTGATGAGGCCTCGTCCAAGTCGACATCGGGGATTCCTATGCAGTGATGCGGCTGGCCATCAGGGAAGAATGACTTTATGAGCACCCCCCTGCCCGCCACTTCATCTATCTTCAGGATGTACGCAAGGGAGTCGTCCACAGGAAATACGGCCTGGAATCCCGAAGGACTTCGTGTGATCCGCGGTTCGAGGTTGCGCTCCTTCGACCATTCGAGCCTTCTTATAATTTCGTTAAAAAGATCTTTAATCAACATATTGTTACCATTACCGATTTTATTATATGTCCGACGGTGAAGCTCAATATTGCGCCTCACTGGGTTCGGCCTAATCATAGCAGAGAGGCGCTTGGTATTGTACCAAGTTTTTTGGTCGGGACTATTTTGGGGTTGTGTCGCCTTGCCTGAGCCTTATGATCTCTGCGTTACCGAGTCTTTATGCTGGGATTGCCGGACGCCCCCGAATGTTTGTGCAGGGATGGAAAAAAGAGTTGACAACATAGCGGCATAATTATACCATTTGACCAATTGGTCAAATGGCGACGATCACTGAAAGCCAACGAAAACGAGAAGCTCCGCTTGGGGATTGTGCAATTCCATCAACAGGGAGAAATGTGCGTATGCGATGTCGTGGCGCATGTCGGAACTGATGTCTCTAACGTTTCCAAGCACTTGTCAATTTTGAAAAAGGTGGGCCTGGTCAGTGACCGCAAGGCGGGTCTCAACATAATGTACGCCTTGACTATGCCCTGCGCTCTTGATTTTGCAAAATCCGTGGAGGCGGTGGTCATAAAACGGCTGGAAGAACAGCCCTCTGCTATGGTCGCCCAATGAGGCATGGCCGAAAGCCGTCGCAATACCCGGGGCTTCAGGAATGGCCGCCGGACGAGAAATTCCCGGAAGAACCTCCACTCCGGCCTCTCTTCAAGAACTCTCAAAAGCACAGCTGGACGGGGCGCCATACCCAAACTCGAGAGCGCAACGAGGAAATAAGAGCATTTTCATAGTTCTTGAGCGCTCACAAGATCACTGGAGTTTACACAAGACCTTGCCAACTCGCTTCTCATGAGCGCGGCAAGAAGAATCCATTGTACGCGGAGGACTAAATGAAGGTAGAAATCTTGGGCGTCGGCTGCGCCAAGTGCAACAAACTATATGAATTGGTCTCCACCATAGTAAGTCGCGACGGTATCAATGCTGAAGTATCCAAAGTGGAAGACTTCAAGGTTATCGCCAAATATGGAGTGTTCATGACGCCTGCTCTGGTGATTGACGGAGAGGTCAAAGTCGCAGGAAAGGTTCCCGCGGAATCCGATATCCTAAAATGGCTGTCAGCCTAAGCGTTTTGGCAAGAGTTTCCGTGCGGCCGGGTCCCGCCAAAAGCAGTTGTCGGTTCGATAGTGTGCCAACCGCTCGATCAAACAAGCGATAATCGCTGGTATGGAGGAAAATCAAGATGGAGACAAATTCGCCGACTAACGCCAAACCCATGATCCTAGCATGCTCCGGCGGCTCCAATGTGGGCCAACTTGCCAATAAAGCCGCTGTGGATCTCACGACAGAGGGCTTCGGCGCAATGTTTTGTTTGGCGGGGATAGGAGCACACCTCAGCAAATTCGTCAAATCCGCTCAGGACGCTTCGGCCGTAATAGCGATTGACGGCTGCCCGATCGGATGCGTAAAGGAATTGCTCGAACACGCCGATATTCGACCCGCGACTTATCTGGTTTTAACTGAACTGGGCATAGAAAAATGCAAGAGTTTTGACCTTGATTCCAATGATTTGGAAAAAGTGGTGGACAGCGTCAAGGGAGCATATTTCAGGCAATTTGCAAGATAGGGTTCGAGTCGACTAGAGCAGCGGGCCAACTCCACACACGGGAGTTTTGCCTGGCGCCGCGAAGGAGGCATAGCGCCATGTTACTCAAGGGCTATACGAAAGAGATGTTCCGGCCCAAATGCAACCACAACTTCCAGTCCGTGCACTGCGTAGCGCATCTGGCGGAAGACATCAGCGACGTTCTTCCGTATCTGAACGCAAGCCTCGACGGTTCCGGATTCGTAAGATCTCCTCCATCGGTCACCTTGAGGTTTCACGGTAAACTCATCACTCTTCACGCTCGCGAAATATTCGTGAACGCTTTGCAGGATGAGCAAGAGGCGGACCATGTTCTGGAATGGCTGAGAAAGGAAATCAACGATACCTGGCAAAAGCGGGCGGAAATTGAGCCCAAGTATGATACGGACCCGGTCCCTCGTATGATGGACATCCTGAAACTTCTACCCAGGAATAATTGTAGGAAATGTGGTGAACAGACCTGTATGGTGTTCGCTGTGAGGGTCTCGGAAGGCGTAAAGATTCCTGAAGATTGCCCCGAAATGGCAGACGACCTCAGAATCCGCCTCAGCGAATACCTGAGCGGATTCAAGTTCGATTAAGCCCCGCACTCCTGGTAAGTTGCGGCCGCCAAAGATGAGTCTAAGATCGCAGAACATAAGTAATATAGTCCTCCGCGTTGAAAATTGCGGCGTTTTTCGCGTTGGCGGAGCGGTAAGGTTGTCATTGCGAGCGCAGCGAAGCAATCTCTAATCGCAAATAATACGGATTGCTTCGTCGCATAGCTCCTCGCAATGACATGTCGGTGGGCCGTCGAAATTGAAGCGATGGTTCGAGTACCCCTCGAATCTCAAGGACGAAGACTATAGGTTGCCGGAAGCCGCCTTTCTTATGAAAATAGGCGCTGGAGGGATACTTATTTCAAGCAGCGTCCAAGGCGTCCCGAAATACATCGATTTTCTGAACCCCGACGATCCTGTGCGTTCCGGCGATTATGAAGGTGGGTACAGCAGAGATTTCGTACCGTTCCGCCAAATGCCTCGACTCCTCAAGCTTGCCGGCATATCGTCCCGCCATGACGGCTTTTTTCATCTCTCTCGGGTCCAGACCTGCGCGAGCGGCTATGTCCTCCAATACCTCCATATCCCCTATGTCTTTACACTCGCCGAAATAAACCTGGAAGACGAGTTCGTGAAAAGTCTCAAACGCGCCCTTTTCCCTTGCAAATTCGCTGGCCTCCAACGCGGGTCGCGAGTTTGAAATCTTTTCGTTCACCCCAAAATTGAGACCGTATGGCGCCGCAAGCCGATTAAAATAAACAATGCGCTTTTGTATGTCCACGCCGGGAAACAGTACCGATACGGGAATGCCTTCCGGAGGGGTTTCGGGACGTAATTGATAGCTGATCCAGTCTTCTTCTATACCGAATGTCTTCTTCAGTTCTTCGACAAGTCCCTTGCCGATGTAACAGAAAGGTCAGACAAAGTCGGAAAAGATCAACATTTTTGTGCTCATTCTTGTTCCTTTCTCAACTCTTCCCTGATTATCACATATTCCTCGGCGGCCGTAAAAGCAGCGGATGCGGAGTTCCAACATTCCTTCAGCTCTTCGGCGGTAAATTCGCAAGGATCCTTCAAGGCCCCTTCCGGACAGATAAACTGTTTGCCGGCCCTGTCCACCACTTTGATATATTTCTTGCAATCGTTTTCTGTGCTCATTTCAGGCGCCTCTTCCCAATATAGTATATACGTTATGCATGAGACTTCTCCGGGACGCTAATACTTCAGCAGGGCAAAACTCGTGCACGAGAATCGAAACAAGGTCACCTCAGCCTTTCTACCTATATTATAGTTCTAGGCGAGAATTACCAACCCCGAAGGTCAAAAGGCCTCAGACTCCGGCGGCCGCTTACGCCCCCTCTCTCCCTCCCAAAAAAAAAGCAATCCGTTTAGGAGGATTGCTAAGAGGGTATGGTTTAGGATTGTTGTCCTTTGGTAGAAGCAACCTCCGTGCCAAAGTTCCAACATATTGGCCTCAATACGTTTTATCGGATATTGCCGTTAGAACTTTAAAGAAGAGGCGGGCAAATATTTCGCAGTAATCTATGGAAATGAGTCGCGCGCGAATTTTTTTCCTGAGACCCGCGCCACGAGCGCGCTGAACCCGAATCCATTCTTCGCCCGCGCTCCCAAGTTCTCCCCAGTCGATTAATGATTCCCCGCCTGGTAAGATCGCCGAAAGTTCTAAGATGCCGAGTCGCCTGAGCTGCGCTCGCTGAGCGCGTATTTCCGCCCAGCAGCGGAAACACTTCAAATTAAGTAGTCTTTAGCGTAAATACGGTGACGCATCCGTGATCAAAGCCCCGGTCAGGCGGGCAGGCAAATAGGATGCTGCGCCCAACGGGGAACCACATCGTTCGAGGCCTTTTCTCGACAGATGCGGTTCGCTTCGCTCACCACATCCTATAAGCATACCTGACCAAAATTGCGCCATCGAGACTAAGGTTGCGCGAATTTTTCGCATGAGAATTTTGCCTTCTTGTTCCGGCCTCTTGCAAAATCCCCGATCAACGCAATCAGGCCTGAAGCGGCTTCTCCAAGCTTCATATAGCGAAAATTTGTTGAAACTTTGGGCTGAGACGGTTTATTTTAGCGTGACGGCTCAGCGAGAGGGAAGAATAAGCGCCGTATGTCACCGCTGTGAGCTATCACTTTGCAAGCGGGCGCCGCAAAACCCGGCAGATGTAAAAAGCTCTTTGACATCCCTGCGCGGTCATGGTAAAGTCAATTGTTATTGTAGGACACGAGTAACGCTTCGTGTCCCTATTTCGACAGGCGGATCACCGATGGGTATCTATATCCGAGCCGTCTGGTAGAAGGGATTTGATACTTCCTCCCCTAGTAGCTAGTCTTAACAATCCGGTCGATTTGGCTTCCATCAGTGTGGAAGTTTGCGCTTTTCTTTACAGAAACATAAATTTTATGGATAGGCGCGTTCTGGGCATCCCAGTTCGTCGCTCAAGTCGCGACTTCGTCTCGACTATCGCAACCCAGAGGAAGGAGAGAAACCTTAATGCCAGGAGTTTATGTAAAAGAAGACGAACCTTTTGAAAATGCATTGAGAAGATTCAAGAAACAGGTGCAGAAATCCGGAGTGCTTACAGAAACCAAGAAACGCCGAGCCTATGAGAAGCCAAGCGTAAAGAAGAAACGAAAGGCTATGGCGGCAAGAAAGCGACTCCTTAAGAAATTGAGAAGAATGCGGTCAAAGTAAGCGTTCTTTAGTATATATAGAGAATACCGGAATAAGGACGCTGCCGGCGCGTAAGCGCTGTCGGCAACAGATATTTGATAGCTGGAGGACCGACATCACCGGCAGGCTCAAACAGCAATTGATGAATTATATAGAATGGCTGGGAGTAAACCAGTCTCTCATGGTGGTGTCGTATATCCTCGCAGTGGCAATAGCGACGGCAGTAGTGCTGGACACGAGGTTGGTTTTTCAAGAGCTCAGCTTTTGGAAGGCCGCAGTTCTCGTTGCGCTCGCGGCGTCGGCGGTTTTCCTCTTTGTTTTCTCGCTGTGGGGGCTCATTACTTACTTCGCCTTTATTCCCTCCATTAAAGACGACAGTCATATATTTGCCCAAGTGCATGGCACGCTGATGATCCATCCCATGACCACAGCCATTTTGCTCGGTCTGGCGTGTTTGTGTATCCTAACGGGAAGCGCAGTCGGGTGGGCGCTGTGGTTCGTCATGGCGGCGGTATACCTGGCGCAAACAGTGTCAATAATCCGATCGCTCAGACAGGAAGAAGAAACCAACGGGTCATCTTTGTCCAGAGACAATATGGCCCTCCAGGTGCTCAATCTTGTTCTCGGCGGCGAAATAGTCACTGTGGCGGGGGGCGCAAAACCTATAGCCCCCTGGCGGCTGAACACCTTACCGGAAGACACGTGGATTGTGGATGTTCGCACGAAAACGGAATTCCAGTGGAACCGCATGGCCAACGCCGAGAATTACCCTTGGGGCGTTGGTCTCGCGGAAGCCGCCGCTGACAAATCCAAAGACGTCCCTGCGCTGGTAACATGTTTATCGGGTCACAGGTCGCCGGCGGTGGCGGTGGCGCTTAGACGCATGGGATTTAAGACGGTATATAATCTCAATTGGGGATTGCTGTATCTGATGCTGCTCGAACGAGGCCGAAAGGGCGTCGGTCCCTTCGGCCTGACAAGGTTGCATCGAGACCCGGACCGTCGCGGAAAAGATTTCCGCGGTATTTCGGTAGGGTACATCGCCTGCGCGCTGCTTCTCCTTGTGATAGCCCCTGTAGAGCATGTATGGAGTCGCCACCACGTTCCCCTCGCGCAAACACTGATCGGGGCGCTCATCGGACTCGCAGGACTCGCTCTGGGCATGCTGAGCTTTCAGGCGCTGGGTCGGAACTTTCGGGTTTTCGCCGCGCCCAGGAGAAGTGGGACACTGATTACAACCGGCGTTTATTCAAAGATTCGTCATCCCATGTACATAGCCGTGATTGCAGCGACTGGAGGTTACGCCATTGCTTTCTCCAGCTTTTACAGTATTCCGCTTTGGATTGGTTGCGCCGCTTTTTACGTAATAAAAGCCGTCAAAGAAGAAGACCTATTGTCGGCAAAGTACCCGGAATATGATGAGTATCGTCGTCGCACCTGGCGATTCATTCCTCACGTCTGGTGAGCCGACTACCCCGCCTGAGCTTGATTTAATCACCGACTTCCGCTATCAGTCCTAAAATACACGCCATTTTACAATCCAGCTTTACAGACCTACAGATACGGATTAATCTAGAATCAAACGTGAACATTTTAGGGGAGGAAGGGGCCATGAAATCCCGAGTAGTGTATTTCTCAGTGTTGATTCTTTCGTTTCTTTCAATGGCCTCCGCGGGGGAGGCGCCCGGGTTTCGGACAACCGGAGAAGGATGGACACCGGAATTTTCAGCGGATCAGCTCGTCTGCGCGGCAGTGTGCCAATTTGGGCTATGGCCTGGAGTAACGGCTTTTAATGCGCCTGTATATCCATATCCGGTGTTGGCGGCGACACGCGTGACTCAGCGACAAATTCGTCTGGCCAAATCCCTCACTCTGCCGGCCATAGACCATTTGAGCGCACTTCAAGCTAAACGACTTTTACCTGCCTTCAGCGTAGTGGAGGACGTGGCCGCTCTAAAATACACCAACCGGGGGATGTATGATTCAGGGCAGTTCGACGCGGCGCACGTCAGGACGGCGCTTGTTCAAGAAGTGATTTTTCGTAAGGAAACCTTGCCGTGGCTGGAAATACAGAGCATATATCACCGGCCCCACAGATAAGCCGTCTTGAGTCTAGGTGGACCCTCCCAGGATGCCAAATGAGGTCCCGGGCTGGGGGGTGGTGACAAGGAACAACGGAACGCGCCTGAACTGGATTGTGGCGCTCTTACGAGTGCGAAGGCCGATTTGTGGCCCAGGCGCCTTGAGAATTCTTGAAGCGAGACCCGAAGGCAAACGTATAAAGAGCAGTTTACCTTCGGCAACCGTTTTAATAGGAAGGAGGTCCCTTTGCCCAGTAAGGCCATTGACCCCAAAAGCGCCGCTCAGGATATTCGCGCGGGCTTAGACGGCGCAGCAATGATGCGTAAGTACAACCTGAATTTGGAGGGTTTGATCAGCCTTTACGACAAGCTTCTCGCACATGGAGAGCTTTCGGAATCCGAGGCGCGCGACACAATGCCGTCATTGGGGATGGATCTAAATATCCGTAACCAATTCACGGATGAAATAATTTTTTCCTCGACTGCCGAGTCCGTCAGAGAGCTGGTTGAGAGCGCCTTCCAACAAAAAGTGGATCTCTCGGAAGCGGATCTGTCGCATGCGAATTTGTTCGAATTGGTGGCCCCAGGGGTCCAGTTAAGCGAATCCACACTTTACAGAGTCAACCTGAGACGCTCCGACCTGTCGTCGGCGACACTTTTCCACGCGGGAGCTCGCTCAAAGCCGACTGGGAGAAGCAAGATTTCATAGAGCGGACTTGTCCGAAGCCAATTTGGCGGAGGCCGACTTGCTATCCGCGAACTTGAGCCTGGCCACCATGGTGCGAACAAACTTCGACGGGGCGAACCTTAAAGACGCCGATCTCTCCGGGGCCGATCTGCGGGAAGCCAGATTTCTCAACGCCTGCCTTACGGGAGCCAACCTAGCAGGGGCCGATCTCACGGGCGCCGAGCTGGAAGGAGCTGACTTCACCAATGCGACAATCGAGAACGTCAAGCTGGATGGAGCAGACTTAAGAGGCGCCAAAGGTCTAAACTTATAGAAAGTTGGGTCTTAGTGCGCTGTTTTTCGATTGCTTCGCGGATTCCCCGAGGGGCTGGAAAGGAAATGCGCAGGGTATGGCTCCCTGTGAGGGGCGCTCTCATATAGTTAGCCATGGGCACAACCCATGGCAACAGGCCCAGGCCCCCTTCGGGGCCGGGTTGAACTAAACGCGCCGTCGGCCTCCATGGGCTGCCGCCCATTGCTACGTAGCGAATGTTCCCTTTCAGGGGGTTCCCGGGAGAATACTACACCGTATTTACGCAACGTTGTAATTAGCGCAATTTAACGGCGCTTTCACTCCGGTGACAGGGCGCACAAGGTGGTAGAGCGCGAATCGGAATGTGCCAACAGTTCGTTTGGAACCAAATCCCGTGTGGCGCATCTGAATTATTAGGTTTTGATTGGAGGAACGGAAACATGCGTAAACTAAAAATACTAATGTTGGTGGTCGGTTTGGTGGTTCTTGGAGGTCTCATTCAGACCGCGCAGGCGCAACCTCCATATATGATGTCGAGATCGGACGCAGGCTTCGATAACGGAAGTTACGACGATAATAGTACGGCCAGTCCCCTTCCTTATTCATTCAGTAAAGAAGGCTGCGAACAGAATTGCAGATCACAATTCGGCGTAGATATGTATTTCCGGGGTGGTATGGGAGACAATAGAGGACAGTACTACGCTTACGCCGCATGCATTCAACAGTGCAACACCGCTTTTTGGAAAGACTTTGATGGCCGAATGCGGGATTTGGAACGACAGAAGTAGGAATTTGAGTGGGCTTGCCGGGCAATAGCCACAGAGGTCAGCTCTGATGCGAATTGACCTCCGGAGATATAGTTTTTGTACGAATCCCAGACTAGGGTTCGTGGACACATTTCAGCGTGGGGGCCTTAAATGGAAAGCTTAACCGAATTTGTAACTGAGGAAGACCGCACGGGCAGCCATCAACGGGGTTTGTTTTCGGTGATTTTCAACCTTGTCCAGATTGATGACAGCGAATTGCCCCAATCTGTAAGGAATATGTTCGCATGTAGCAATGATGCCGAGGAAACCGATAAGTGACTCAACGATTTATCGGTTGGCTTTGACGCAGCATATTACTGTCCATTTGCTGAGGTGAGGTCGCTTTCGGCCCTGAAGCGGCGGACCTTGGAGAAAGTCAGCGCTTTTTAAAGGTAATAGACACGGGATGGTCAGCGGCAAACGCTCAGCTCGATGTCCCCTTCCGAGAACGCTTTCGGCAAAAGCAGTAATTCAATCCGGCGAAACGAGAAAGCGGGCCCGGGATCGAGCCAGGGTTGACGGAGCGTTAAAGCCGATCAATCAACCGTATTGGCCGTAACTGCCGCGTTTCCGGTTTCATGCAAGCGCCTATTCATAACGATTCCACATGGCCCGTCCTAAGCCGCGGCTGCTTTAAGGGACGGGCTTAAGGGAACGCCTGCGCCGCGTTCTTTAGCCCGTTGAATACGAAGAGGTATCGTTAGGGATTCGCCGGCGCAGGCTCCTGTCGGCGTTTGCCGGCTGTGGCGGGAGCCACATCTTCCTCAATTCATCGAATTTGGGAGTCCACTTTGCCGCTTTTTCGGGGCCTAGGACTGCCGACACCTCGGCCCTTAGGGCGTCGAGCTCCGCATCGACACGCGGTTGGAACTCTCGCCTAATCTTTTGAATGTTTCTTCTGATGCTCCGTCATGAGGCGCTTGACATTCCGGGTCTGACTCTCTGTAAGTGACAAACTTTTTCTCATCCTTTCCGCCGCATGGTCGGGAATGATCTCGGGATGGCGAATCGCATTCTGCACTATGTGGCGGATGAAAACTCCGGTCAGGCCCGCTCCTATGAGGATACCGGATAACAGAATCACAAGCCCCAGGAGGATGGGTCTCCACTTCCCGGGCTTGTGCAATTTAGTGTCTTGCGCTTGATACTGACAGTTCATAAGGACACCCATTTTAACGCCGTCAAGACGCCCATCATAGGGTCTCGGAGAATATCAAAAGATCGCGCCGCAATGAAGGCGGCGGGCGCAGCCGCAGCAGCCGATAAGCCGGCTATCCAGACTAGCGGTCCGTAACGCTCGGCTTCCTTCTCCGCTATCGAGCCCATAACCCTTGAACACACGCTCACTTGCGGGACTTTCTCCTTCTGCGCTGCCAACGCCAATTTCCTAATCAGGCCCAACTCATCCATCGTCCACCTCGACTCCTGCTTGTTCGAGGAGAGTCCTCAGTTTCTTCCTGGCTCTCCAGGCCTGGACTTTTACCATAGTTTTTGTCCATCCGGTCTGCTCCGCGGTTTCGTCTACAGATAAATTCTCTACGTACCTCAAAGACAAGACCAGGCGATCACGAGGCTGCAATCGCTTCAGGAGGGCTTCCAAGAGGTCGGCCGCCTTAGTGGGGTCCATGGCCTCGGCGTCCTGCGCTGCCATATCCCGAAGCTCATCCACCGGCAGATCAACTCGAATTTCCTCCTTCGCGCGCCTTTTCCAATACTTGTAGCCGACGGTCGTCGCTATTCGTGAAAGCCAATGCTCGAATGGCGCTTTACCTTTGAACGTCCTCAGGCTGAAGAAAGCTTCGACAAACACGTCTTGGACCAGTTCCGTATTCACTGACTTATCACGGCTAAACTTCCACATTCTTGCGGCAATAAGTGGCTGATATCGCAGGACCAAGCGCGGCATAAGCTTCTCCGTCGCCGTTGAGCCCGGCTTCAATATCCTCCATATCTTGAGGATCTACAATCACTCGGAACCTGCTCCTTTACCATGGCGACGTTACCTGCACAAACCAGCCCTCTTCAACCTGAGAAGTTGACGCCGAAATTCCCGGTCGCAGTAGCGCAACCGGAAATTTCAGGGAGTGGAGGGCCGATCATTTTCCCAGTTGGTCGAGCCACAGGTCCCGTTCTGTCGGTGGCGGTTCTGAATTTGGTGATCTTGTCTATTTGCTCCGGGGTCAAGGTCGGGCGGACCTGGGATACTACCTTAGACGCCAGCAGCGCAGCGTTGGTTATCGCAGTGCCCAACTCCGCCGACGCTTTTTTGATGTCGGTTTCGTTTTGGTTTAAGACCGCCTCCCGAAGCGCCCTCTTGTGCTCCACAATCGACTTCGCGGCGACCCGGACTTCTTCTCCGTGAGCCCTCAAAGCGCTTTTGATCTTTGCTCGCTGCTCATTGGTTATACCGAGCTCAGATTTCAGAACGATCAGTCTGGCCAGGTTCGTCATCATCATCTTAAATACGGGCGGAGCCCCGGCCGGTTCCTGACCCGGGGACGGATTAGCCGCAAACGCCTGAACTGCCGGTCCATGGAGCGCCAGGGTTGCAAGCATTATTATAACCACTATTCTTGATTTCATTTTTTCCTCCCGAATCCATTCGGTTATTGCTTCGGTCTTTACGACCTCTTAACCGGATAGTGCGCGGGGTGAAAAATAGGTTACAGGGGAAAGAATCAAAAGGCGGGAATAACGGAGCATCGACCCGGACGTAATGAATGGCGGAGGCGCATGGGAATCGAACCCACCCAGAGCGGGATTAGCGCCCTGCTTACGGTTTTGAAGACCGTGGAGCCCACCAGGACTCTACCACCTCCGTAGCAACCTTTCGGCTCAAATTCGTTTCGGTCCCATCCGGACCGTTTGGGGGCAATGAGTCGTGCCTTGCCCCACTGAAAGACAACACACGGAAGTATACACGTTTTGCCGCGCTTCAGAAAGTCCGGAGCCGTTCGTAGTTTAAAAAAATGTCTCGAAGAAACCGCCTCGCTACACGCCCGCGCGAACGCCGAAAATGTTCAGTCCGCACATAATGGATCCCGGCGTCAACCTGAAAGCCAGGGACATCTCGTTGTGCGCGGTAAATCCGCACTTCGAGCAATCGGCTTTACCCCTGTTCTTGAGATAGCACCCTTGTTCGATGGAACCGTCAGGCTCAGCATTCGCAAGAAAGCCGTCCACACAGGTCCAGAGCCTCTGTTTCATTTCTTTCAGGCTTGCCACAGAATTGGCGACAGGATAGCCTTTCTTCTTCATCAAGATCAGCTCATCCAAGAGCGGCGCCCTTTCGGTAGGCTCGATGAAGAGCTTGTCGGGGAGACCGTTGTACGGGTAATAAAACTGGATGGTCACTCCCGCCACCAATCCCTTAAGCATAGCAATAAGTTCCGGAATAGAGGCAATGTTGGATCTGCTTATCGTGGAGCTTACAAGCGCCCTACCTTGCCCTCCCTTTCTTAAATTTGTGATTACCCGATCAAAGACCCCATCTCCCCGTATGGCGTCGTGGATGGATTTCGGGCCGTCAAGGCTTACCCACACTCGATCCAGAGGGGCCTCCCACCAGGGAATAGTCCCGTTGGTGGTAGCGCAAACACAGGGGAACATCATGCGCGCCGCAGCCACTACATCAAGAAACGTCTTGTCCCCGTCATGCCAGATTAGCGGTTCGCCGCCTTCCAAGATTACGATCGTCACACCGAGCCGCCTTAATCGTTCCATGGTACCGAGAATTCCCTCGAAATCCTGCTCCTGACCCGATCTTCTCCAGAAAGGACAATGTTGGCATCTCAGGTTGCACTTGTTTGTGATTTTGTAACCTGCCAGTATGGGGGAGACTTCGCCAAAAATATTGTATTTCAAAAACGGTGTTACAAATTTGGAAAGTCGGCCCAGTTTTTCAACGGGATTTCCTTTGAGCACAATGACCTCTCGGTTTACGGCACGGGTCGGTCTTTGAAGACTTTATGTCCAAGCGCTGTAAAAAAGTTGGAGACGAAGGTAAACTTGATAGGGATATTTCTTATCACGATTGCCGACTCTTGGGGCAAAGAAACATGAAAAATCGTCATGCATGCGAATCCGAAGAATGTGTATTAGGTGAGGAAACATCGATTTATCATTACCATTCAAGTCTTGTAGGCTGGCTGGAGCTTCGCGTCTCGGACCGAGGAGTCCGGTCTATACATTTCATCCCCGCGCCGGATAAGCCGTTGACACAAATCGATCATGAAATGATGCGGGCGCTTGTGCGGGAGCTGGACGAATATTTTCTCGGATCACGCCGCGATTTCACCCTATATCTGGATCTTGACGAAGGGACTGCTTTCCAACGACAAGTGTGGGAAGAGCTTTGCCGTATACCCTATGGTGAAACCCGCTCTTACGCGCAGATTGCCGCAGCCGTTGGGACGCCCAAAGGAGCCCGCGCCGTTGGTTTATCGAATAAAAGGAACCCTGTTCCAATAATCGTCCCTTGCCACAGGGTTATCAAATCCGACGGCGGCTTGGGAGGCTATGACTCAGGTCTTGATATCAAACAGCGCTTGCTGGAACTCGAGGGAATTAATTTTCCTTGACGCGACCGACGTCCGAGTAGTATTACAATATTACAAAATAGGTGTGGGTAGTCCGTAAGGACTCAAGGGAAAACGGTTAAAATCCGTTGCGGTCCCGCCGCTGTAACCGGTGACGATAGCCGTGTAGCCACTGTCAAATCCTGACGGGAAGGACGGCTGGAGGTTGATCCGGGAGCCAGAAGACCTGCTCACAACCAGTTATGTCGGCTCTGCGCGGACAGAGGGCCTGGCACAAAGGGATGAAAAACGGCGTCCCCGAGATCCAAATCTCGGGGACTTTTTGTTTTTTGCGATTCGCTTTGAATGTGTTCAGATCCAGTCTTGGCCATTAATCCCCAAGTTCGGAAATCTGCATTTCAGTTCGTTTTCTCTTCCCCTTCGCGAATCGACCCAGGCCAGCAGTCCTAAAGCAGGCGCAAAACCTAAGAGCTTCTGGAAGAGTTGTCGGGGAGGGATTTTTTGCAAAAAGTCCCTCCCCGAGCCCCTCCCCAAAAACTCTTGTTATTGCGACCAATTCCAGAGGTTGCGCGATTTATGGAACTGCGGCGAAAGTCGCCCTCCGGAGGCTCTTTCATAGGAACCCCCATGATCGCGGCGGTCACAACGAAGAATGAAAATGTATCTATCTTCTCGGCCTCGTTGACCATGGGTTTCACCCATGGCTACTCAAGGGGACTCCCCCTTCGGGGGAGGGAAATTGAACCGGCGCACGTGCATTTTCATAGGAAGGTTTATTTGGGCCGAATCATTCTCATAACCGGCGGTAGCCGTAGCGGCAAGAGCGAGTTTGCGCTGAAGCTGGCCGAGTCGGTCCCTGGGCCGCGGGCATTTCTTGCCACTTGCCCGGTGACCGACCCGGAGATGGCCCAACGAATCGAAAGGCACCAGCGGCAACGCGCGGTAGACGATTGGTTCACCATAGAGGAACAAACGGATCTCCCGGGAATATTGGCCGCCCGAAAAGAGTTTAGAGTCGTCTTGATAGATTGCCTGACGTTGTGGGCAAACAACCTGCTGTTTCAGGCCCATCAAAGTGAGACAACTTTTTCCGAAGAAGACATGGCGTTCCGATGCGACGCTCTGATTGAAGCCGCCTCACAAGCGACTGCGGATATTTTCATGGTCACCAACGAAGTCGGCGGCGGCATAGTGCCCGACAATCCGTTGGCCCGGCTGTATCGGGACCTCGTGGGAAGATGTAATCAAATTATGGCCGGCTCTGCGGACGAAGTTTACTTGGTGGCTTGCGGGCTGCCAATCCAACTAAAAGCAAGGAAATGAACATGGAGCTTCTTGAAAATACCCTGAAGAAGATCGGCCCTCTTGACGCCGAAGCGACAAAAAAGGCTCACGAGCGACTTGAGCAGTTGACCATGCCCCACTGGGCTTTAGGTCGTCTTATGGACATGGCGGAGGAACTCGCCGGAATGACTGGTTCGATTCGTCCGAAACTGGACAAACGAATCATCGTCGTGATGGCCGGCGATCACGGTGTTGTTCAAGAGGGAGTCAGCATGTTCCCCCAGGAAGTCACGGCTCAGATGATCCACAATTTCCTGAACGGCGGAGCGGGCATCAACGCCCTGGCGAGAGTGAGCAAAACCGACGTGGCTGTCGTGGATATGGGAATTGCCGGGACACTGGAAAACGTGCCGAGCGGCGCCAAATTCTTCTCTAAATCCGTGGCTCCGGGGACCATGAATATGGCCGCCGGTCCGGCAATGACGAGAGAGCAGTCCATCCGCAGCGTGGAAGCCGGAATTGAAGTCGCCAACCAACTGGCGGCGTACAGACCTTTTCGGCACCGGGGACATGGGCATCGGCAACACCACCCCCAGCAGCGCCATTGTATCCACATTCACCGGAGCGTCTCCGGACGAAGTCACCGGCAGAGGCACAGGCATTGACGACGGGCAGTTGGATCACAAAGTAGGCGTCATCAAGAAAGCCCTCGAAATTAATCGCCCCAACCCCGCGGACGCTCTGGACGTGCTCGCAAAGGTGGGCGGCTTTGAAATTGGAGGAATAGCAGGTGTAATCCTGGGAGCCGCGGCCATGCGCAAGCCTGTCGTGATCGACGGGTTTATTTCCACAGCGGGCGCTCTGATTGCCAAAGGCCTTTGCCCTCAGTCGGCCGCTTATATGATAGCCGGCCATAGGAGCGTTGAGCAGGGCCACATAATGGCGCTAAAGCACTTGAGCAAAGAGCCGTTGCTTGACCTCGATTTCAGGCTCGGCGAAGGCACAGGCGCAGCCGTGGCGATGACCCTGGTGGAAGCGGCCGTCAGAGTGCTGACCGAAGTGGCGACGTTCAGCGAAGCCGAGGTCTCAGGCGCTCATTAGGAATGAAATACATATAGCTCCGAGATTATTTTCCGAGGTTCCGGGCTCGTTTCCGTCATTCCTGCGCAGGCAGGAATCCAGCAGTTTTTTCTGGGTTCCCTCTTTCGCGGGAACGACGGACGTTACCAGCGCAATGGCGCCCGACAAACGGTCGAGTCACAGGCCCTCGGTCGTTGGCGACGAGCGCCAATCGGAAATTTACTTTGGCAATCGCTATAACCGCCCGAACCGGTAATACAAATGATTCACAAACATGGCGGCAATTTAAAGTTTTTTTCGGACATCTCCGGTCTTCCCGTCGAGGATATCGTCGATTTTTCTGCAAACATTAATCCTCTCGGCCCTCCGGAATGGTTCAGGTCGTTTGTAAGCTCTACGGTGGGCTCTCTGGTAAATTACCCGGACCCGGACTGCGACGGCCTGATCGAAGCCGCGTCCAAGCGCTATGCCTGTGGGACCGACCAGGTCATAGCCGGTAACGGTTCCACGGAGCTTTTGCGCCTGATCCCGCGAGCGCTCGCAAAGAGCAGAGCGATCATTCCGGTTCCTTCTTATTCGGATTATGTCTCCGCAGTAACTAATGCCGGAATGCTATTGAAGACTCTGCCGTTGCGGCACGACGCAGGGTTCGGCCTGGACTTCTCCCTCCTGGAATCGGAATTGACCGGGGACGACCTTGTAATCCTTTGCAATCCCAATAATCCGACCGGACATTTGTTGGATTCCCGGGGCTTGCGTGAGCTGGCGCTGAGAAATCCGTCATGTTATTTTCTCATTGATGAAGCTTTTGGAGATTTCGTAAAAGATTTCGATAGCCTGGTTTCGAATCGGCCCAGGAATGTCATGGTCCTGCTTTCTTTGACTAAGATCTACGCCGCGCCGGGCCTCAGATTAGGCTTAGCGGTCGCGGACCCGGACATAATCGCTTCATTGCTGGATACGCAGCCAACCTGGTCGGTCAATTCAATTGCTCAGGGGCTCGGTCAACGAGCCTTGAGCGACTTTGATTACCTGGAGCGAACCCGAGAATACGTCGCAGAACGCCGTGCGGAATTGGCAGCCGACCTCGGCGCGATTCCAGGCCTGACAATATTCCCGGCGGCAGCGAATTTCGTCCTCGTCCGAATCGACAGGCCGGACATCAACGCTCGCATGCTGGCTGAAAAGCTTATGGTTTCGGGGATCGCCATACGGGTGTGCGACAACTTTCAGGGGCTGAACGACCGCTTCTTCAGATTGGCCGTCCGCACTGAAGATGAAAATCAACGCCTGCTTGATTCCATGAAGCCTGTCTTCGGGGTATCCGTTCAGAAGCTTAAGCGCAAGACTCCGGCGATCATGTTTCAGGGAATTAGTTCCAATGCCGGGAAAAGCGTCCTCACAGCGGCCATGTGTAGGATTCTTTTGCAGGACGGATTCAAAGTCGCGCCGTTCAAAGCGCAGAATATGTCGCTCAATTCTTTCGTTACAAGGGACGGAGGAGAAATGGGCCGGGCGCAAGTCGTGCAAGCTCAGGCCTGCAAGCTCGACCCGGACGTCCGGATGAACCCGATCCTGCTGAAACCCAACAGCGACACAGGCAGCCAGGTCATCGTGTGCGGCCAACCTGTCGGTAACATGGATGTAAACCGCTATATCGCTTACAAACCTCAAGCGTTTGGCGCAGTGAAAGAGGCATATGACTCGCTCGCTTCCGAGTTCGACGTCGTTGTCCTGGAAGGGGCCGGCAGCCCGGCGGAAGTAAATCTCAAGCATCACGATATCGTTAATATGAACATGGCGAGATACGCCAAAGCCCCTGTGATGCTTGTGGGCGATATTGACCGAGGCGGAGTATTCGCGTCATTCGTCGGCACGATGGAGGTGTTGGCTGAGTGGGAGAGAGCCTTGGTCGCCGGTTTCGTGATAAACAAATTCCGCGGCAATGTCGATTTGCTGGCCGACGCCATTGAGTTCACTCAACGGCATACCGGCAAACCCACTTTCGGTATTGTGCCGTATTTTCATAATTTAGGACTCCCCGAGGAAGATTCGGTGAGCTTCAAGAGCGGAATGCCCCAGCAAAAAGAGATCCTGGAAGATAGCGTTGAGATCGCCGTAATAGATCTGCCTCATATTTCCAATTTCACGGATTTCGACGCGTTCAGCCTTGAGCCTGATGTGAATCTGAAGATCGTCAGGAGCGCTCAGGATCTCAATCAGCCCGACGTCATCATCCTTCCCGGCACGAAGAACACCATCGGTGACCTGGAATATCTCAAATCAAGGGGATTGGTGGACAGGATCAGGATGAGCGTTCATGAAAACGGAACAGAGCTGGTGGGTATTTGCGGCGGATTCCAGATGATCGGCTCCGGGATTGCCGACCCGCACAGGCTTGAGACCGACGGCAAGACCATTGAAGGGTTGGGCTTTCTCGATGTGGTTACCGTTTTGGCAAAGGAAAAGACCCTTACGAGATTCAGCGGCACGCACATTCAATCAGGCTTGCCGGTGCACGGCTATGAGATACACCACGGACGGAGCGAGAACGCGGCTTTGGAGCCGGTGATCAAGAACTCGGCCGGCGGATTTGACGGCGCAGGATCAGGGCAAGGGACAATTTGGGGAACGTATGTCCACGGCGTATTCGACGCCGATGAGTTTCGGCGCTGGTTTATCGACAAGCTCCGAGTCCGCAAGGGACTTGCGCCCAAGCGTCGGATAATGAGCGTCTATAACATAGAAACGGCCCTGGACAGTCTTGCGGACACTGTGCGCAAGACCATGGATATCGAGAGTGTGTACAAGCTATTAGGGCTTTAGAGTCCCCGGCGAACGCTTACAAAAGAAGACTATAATGGCTCTTGAATATCAAATCCTAATTGCTTTGCTGATTGACTTTGCCCTTGGCGACCCAAGATGGGTCCCCCATCCGGTCAGGTTGGCCGGCTACTTTGCTTTGTCGATGGAGCGGCTTCTTCGCCCGCGTTTTTCAAACCTCAAGATAGCGGGAACTGTCTGCGCGCTGATAGTGATCGGAGCCACGGGACTGGTGGTAAAAGGGATCTTGGCCCTTGCCGGATCTATTGATCCCACAATGGGCGACGTAATTTCCATCTTGTTGATCTATTCGGGCATTGCCGCCAAAGACATGATCAAGCACAGCTCGGCCGTGTACGCGGAGCTGAAACAGGGTTCCATGGCCGGGGCCAGACAGAAGGTCGGGCTGATTTGCGGCAGAGATCCTGAAACCCTGGACGAGCCTGGCATAATCCGAGCTACTGTGGAAAGCGTGGCGGAAAATACGGTGGACGGAGTGATAGCTCCTTTGTTGTTCGCTTTTTTGGGTGGACCGGTGGGTATATGGGTTTACAAGGCGATCAGCACCCTTGATTCCACCTTTGGCTACAAGAAACGACCAATACATAGACTTCGGGTGGGCTTCCGCGAAATTGGACGACGTGGCAAATTTCATTCCGGCAAGAATCACCGGCATAATTATGTCTTTTGCGGGGATGCTGGTTTGCGGAAACATATGGAGACCTTTGAAGATTTTCTTCAGAGACCGAAAAAAACATCCGAGCCCGAATTCGGCGCATGGAGAAGCCGCCATGGCGGGAGCTTTGGGAATACAGCTAGGGGGCCTGAACTTCTATGGCGGAAAGCCTTCCGATAAGGCGTTGATAGGCGATAACCTATTTCCTCCGACGCCGGAGCACATTCCCCTGGCTAATGGAATCCTTGTTTTAACGGCAATCGGTGCCGCCGTCCTGTTCAGTTGCGTAAGCATGCTGCTGAAATGAGCAGACGGGACCTAATCATTAGGTTATGAATGGCGAATGCTGAGATTGCTTTCCCGCGGAACGCGGGATTTCACTCCTCGCAAAGACATTTTGGCGTGTCATTGCGAGCGAAGCGAAGCAATCTCCCACGCGTTACCGAATGGATGCGGCTTGACGCTTCCTGTGAGAAAGTACCAACTGGAGACACGGTTAAATGAATTGCCCCCGAATACTGATAGCAGGCACAAACAGCGGAGTGGGAAAAACGTCCATTACGCTGGCTCTGGCTGCGGCATTCAGAAAGCGGGGATTGAAAGTCCAAACGTTCAAGGTCGGTCCAGATTTCCTTGACCCAACCTATCTCACAATAGCCTCTGGAACGAGTTGCTTTAACCTTGACGGCTGGATGTCGGGCAAAGAGTATGTGACTTCTCTTTTTGCCCGGACTACCGTAGGCGCGGACATCGCAATAATTGAAGGAGTAATGGGCCTGTTTGACGGCAGTGACCCGGTAAATCCCGAAGGGAGCGCGGCTGAAATCGCCGATTTGCTGAATTGCCCGGTTTTGTTGGTCACAAACGCCCACGGCGTGGCCCGCAGCATTGCAGCTCTGGTAAAAGGATACACTGAGTTCGACCATCGAGTGAAAATAGCAGGTGTGTTCGCCAACAATTGTGGATCACAAAGGCACGGAGAGTGGCTGGCTGAGTCGCTGAAAGCCTTCAATCTGCCGGAACTTGTGGGAGCGTTGCCCAGGGGAGTCTTCCCGCCTCTGCCGAGCCGACATTTGGGCCTGATAACCGCGGATCAAACAAACCTCACCGAAGAGACTATCGGCGCCTTCGGCGTTACTCTGGAACGCTACTGCGATCTGGATAAGGTGCTGCAAATCGCCAGGTCGGCGGCCGAGGCCCCCAAAATCCAGGAAGCCCGCTCAGATACGGCGCCGAAGATCCACGGAGATATCCCCGGCCCAGAAGAACAATCCCTGAGCTTGAATTGTTCCGTCACAATAGGAATACCCTATGACGCTGCATTTCACTTCTATTACCGGGACAATCTCGAGGCTTTGGAGAATAACGGCTGCAAGCTGGTATACTTTTCCCCTTTGTCTGATTCCCAATTACCCGATGGAGTGGACGCTCTTTACATCGGCGGCGGATACCCTGAAGAATTCGCCCGCGAGCTGTCTGATAATCGACAGATGCTGGATTCAATTCGCAGATTTGCGGACGCGGGTGGATTAATCTACGCTGAATGCGGCGGTCTCATGTACCTAACCCAGGGGATAGAAACGGTCCAAGGGGAATTTTTCGAAATGGCGGGGCTGCTTATTCATAAAGCAAGAATGCTGAACAAACGCAAGATGTTGGGTTACGTGGAAGCGACGCTGAAACGAGATTCCTTTTTCGGAGCCGAAGGCCGGACCATTCGAGGTCACGAATTCCATTATTCCGAGCTGGTGGGCGACCTGCAAGCAGATGACGGATGGGACCTCGCCTATTCGTTGAAATACCGGCGATCCGACAAAAGCGTATGTGAGGGTTTTCAGAAAGCTTCCGTCCTTGCGAGTTATGTCCATCTCCATTTTGCTTCCAAGCCCGAATGTGTGACGCATTTTGTGCGAAAGTGTTCTCAGTCTCGAAAGGTGGAACCTGCATGACGGAACGGAATAATAAGAAGAGATCCCTGATCCATGACCTTTATGAACACCCAATGAGCGGCGAGGCCATTGAAGCCCGTTCCTTCGAGATAATCGATAGAGAGGCCGACGCGACCCGATTCACGGACGAGCAATGGCAAGTGGTCCGACGCTTGATACATACTACTGCGGATTTTGATTTGATAAACTGGATTCGTTTCTCCAGGGACGCCATTGACCGAGGAAAACGGGCATTGAAGGCCGGCAAGAGCATATACGTGGATTCGAACATGATCAGGGCGGGCCTTTCCTTGGCCAGGTTGCGAAAAGCCGGCCCGACCTACTCTGCATCGCACATTGTCTGCCATGTCGCAGATTCGGACGTGGCCCAGAGCGCCAAAGACCGGGGGCTGCCCCGCTCACTGTTTGCCGTGCGCAAGGCAATCCCCGTGCTGGATGGCGGCATAGCCGTCTTTGGAAACGCTCCTGTGGCTCTGTTGGAATTGAACAGACTGATTTCCGAAACAGGGATTAGACCGGCGTTGGTAATCGCCATGCCTGTGGGATTCGTTCATGTGGTGGAGAGTAAAGACGAGCTGATGTCCTTGAAAGTCCCGTTCATCGCCATAGCGGGACGCCGCGGCGGTAGCCCGCTGGCGGTCAGCGTTGTGCATGCTTTATGCGGACTGGTTCAATGATGGGAACTGATAGCAAGACTTAAGAGCTTTAGGAAGAATAGCCGGGGAGAGACTTTTTGCAAAAAGTCCCTCCCCGAACCCCTCCACAAAAACTCTTAATATATTGGTTGATTAGAGGTGGCGCCCGTGCTTCGAGCAGATCCCTCACCGGTTAGCGCTAACGCAAGCCTCATAAGCCCCTAGGATTGGGCATTGGCGCATGTCCGGCGTGGAGACACAATAATAGAAGTTCTTGAAGGGAAGCCTGGACCCCGCGTTTCGCCGGGTTTCAAGAAGTTTCCCTCCGGACGCATTTTCATAGGAAAGAGAGCGAAAATTGGTTGATCTCAGCAACAAGGCTATAATCCTATTAGGGCACGGAAGTAGAGTGCCCGACGCCGGCAAACACATGGAGAAAGTGGCCGAGGGCCTGAAACAAAGATTCGGCTATGGGATGGTCGAAATCTGCTACATGTCGAGGCTTGGCCCCCATTTTCCCGAAATCTTTGAAAAATGCGTCCATGCCGGGGCCAGGGATGTTGTCGTCATTCCGTACTTCCTTCACGACGGCCTCCATTTGGTGCTCGATATTCCTGAAATGATGCAGGAAATCGCGGCCAAATATCCTGATGTCAGGTTGGTCTTGGGCAGGAACCTCGGATTCGACGACGTGTTGATTGATCTGGTTGGTCGCAGGATAGAGGATTCTCAAGACTGTTGCGATGTTCGGGAAATGCCGCTCCCACCGAGACGGCAGTTCCCGGTGCCTCCGGGCCAATACGAATTTGTTCCCATGACGCCCGAAGAGGCTGCGAAGTTCTTGCAGGAAGATATCGATCAGCACTAGAACTTGTTGATTTTAGAACCACGTCTCGGCCTGTGGTCCACTAAAAATGGAGTTTACGGCGATCACATTCGGCGGCTTATCCCCTTGATCAACTGATATGGTTACTTGCAAGGACCGTATTTCAACCTTTTAGGAGTTCGACACCCTGGAAAAACGCTTGCTCACAACTTTTTCCGGTATGTCTTCAAAAGGTATTCAAACAGGTTTCCTGGAGGTGTCCAGTGCGACGATTTGTTTTGCTGACAGCGCCGATACTTATGCTTACCTTCGCCGGGCAGGCGCACGCCATGCACATATCGGAAGGTATTTTACCCGCCCCGTGGGCCATATTCTGGTTCGCCGTATCCATACCGTTTGTGCTCTTGGGATTGCGTAATTTGAAGCTTCGCAGCGCCGAAGGGCCGCACATGAAAGCGCTTGTAGGCTTGGTGGGAGCGGCGGTCTTTGTCATTTCCTGTATGCCCATTCCTGTGCCGACGGCAGGCACGGCAGGCACGTGCTCTCATCCTTGCGGCACAGGTATCGCCGCGATACTCATAGGCCCCACCTTGAGCGTCCTGGTTTCCAGCGTCGCTTTGACGTTGCAAGCCTTGTTTCTTGCTCACGGAGGGCTGACGACTCTCGGCGCCAATATTTTCTCCATGGGCGTGGTGGGGTCATTCGTGGGCTATGGAGCGTTCGTGGCCTCCCGCCGCCTGGGAGCGCCACTCGCGATTGCAGCGTTTCTTGCGGGATTATTGTCGGATTGGGCCACATATGCCATGACTTCGGCGAGTTTAGCCGCGGCGTTAAGCTTCAACACGTCGTTTTATACCATGTTTGCGACCATTGCTCTCGCCTTCGTCCCGACGCAACTGCCGCTTGGAATTCTGGAAGGACTTGTGTCCGCGGGAGCGTATAACTTCATCAATTCCCGTAGGCCGGAATTCCTGGCGCTGCTGGCAAAAAGGAGCGTAGGATGAGGAGAATCTTGGTAGTATTCGTCGTCCTTCTTAGCTTATTGTCAGCAGCCGCTTTGGCGGATTCCGACACGAAGTGGCCCGGAGTGGACGAGTCCGTGGTGAAAAAGTTTGCCGAAGCCGGAGGACGTCCACCCTGGGCGCCGTTTCTTAACCTTGAAGGCGACGCTCAGCTTTTCGCATTCCTCATCGCGGGGTTGGTGGGAGGATTCACAGCCGGATACTATTTCAGGGAGCTGTTTCCGCCAAAGTTTGGACGCAATAAGAATAGCCGAACGGTTAAGGACGCCTACGAAATCTGAGAAGTTCCGTAAGATTTGCGGGAAGGGCCCCTGTGCAAAAAGGCCCTTCCGGCCCCCTACCCTGTCGCCAAGCCTGGAGGGGGAGACGTTAACTCCCAATGCGGGCGTCTTAAGGAAAATCCTGGCAATGGCGTCACATGGCTCCGTCGCCCCCGCGAAAGCGGGGGTCCAGGAAACACCGGAAAAGAACTGAGTTCCCGCCTTCGCGGGAACGACGGATAATGACGTCTCCGTGGCGAATATGGTTACTTTCCATCCTTATGACGCCTGCATTGACGCTACCCTCCCTTCCAACTTGGGGAAGGGATCAGGCGATGGGGAACGTTAGGCGAATGCCGGCGCCGAGCCGGCCTGGACGAATAAAATACTTCCTTGGTTAGGATATGTTTGACCTATTTTCAGACTATTTCGCCGGAAAAGACAATTTTCTGAGCCGCATTGACCCCAGGGTAAAGCTGATAGTCTCGGTGGCTCTCATTTTTTCCATACTGGTGAGCTCGAACGTGTTTTACCCGTTGGCGGTCGCATGCGCAGCAATTTCCATGATGTTGTTCGTAGGCATGCCGGTTAAATTAATCGCGGTCAGGTTGTTGGCCCCCCTTGGCATAGCGTCGGTGATAATTCTCCTGCAAACATTCCTGAGCGGCAATGAGCCTTTGGCAACCTTCATTCTTTTCGGACTGCATTTGACCGCAAGCAAAGAAGGTCTCATGCATGGGCTGCTTCTGGGCTCGCGTGTCCTTGGGTCGGTGGGAGTCCTTATCTTACTGAGTTCCGTTACTCCTGCTTACGGAATATTCCATGCGCTGCGATGGTTCCGTGTGCCTGAAGGGTGGGTGGAGCTCGCCCTGTTGGTTTACAGATACACCTTCAATCTGATAGATCAGACTGCGGACGTGGCTTCCGCCCAGAGGACGCGCTTGGGCTACTCGGGGGTCAGAAGGTCGATAAAATCATTCGGAGTATTGGCGGGGACTGTGCTGACGCGTTCTATTGATCAGGCTATGCGCACGTCCGAAGCCATGACTCTGAGGGGCTATCGAGGCTCGATGCCCTTTGCCCCTGTGCAGGAATTGACCCGAAAACAGTTTGCGCAAATATTTTCGGGCGTTTCTGCAATTGCCGTAATCTACGTCTGCGCTGAAAGGTTTCTATTTTGAACCGAGGATTTGCGGTCCAGACGGAGTCAGTGACCTACACTTATCAGGAAGGCACCCGCGCCCTGGACAAGGTTGATTTCCATGTCGAGCGAGGCGAATTCGTCACGCTGCTGGCGTCCAACGGCTCGGGCAAGACGACCCTCATCAAAATCCTGGTCGGCCTTTTGCAACCACAAGAGGGAAAAGTTAAAATCAACGGGTCCGACATAAGAAAGATCGCTCGCACGGAGTTGTACCAGGCCGTCGGACTTGTGTTGCAGAACCCGAACGATCAATTGTTCGCCGCCACGGTGGAAGAAGATGTGGCCTATGGTCCACGCAATCTGGGACTGGCTGAAGACGAAGTCCAACTCAGGGTTACCGAGTCTCTGGAATCGGTGATGGCCGCGGACCTAAGAAGCCGAGCCATTCATCACCTCAGCTTCGGTGAACAGAAGCGGGTCTGCATGGCGGGTGTGCTGGCCATGAGGCCCTCAATTCTTATACTCGACGAGCCTACGGCAGGTTTGGACCCTGCGGGCGAAGCCCTTATGATGAGGCTTTTGAACAGGCTCAACAGGGAGCACGGGATAACCATAATCCTGGCGACCCATTCCGTTGACTTGCTGCCTCTATTCGCCGACAGAATATACGTGCTGCGTCGAGGCAAAGTGTTGAAGCAGGGACCGGCGGATGAAATTTTTCATGATCATGAGATGATAGATCACGCGAGTCTCAGGCTGCCTTACATTGCGTCTTTATTGCACAAATTAAAACAACACGATGGAGTGCCGATCAACGGCTTGCCCCTGACCATCGGAGAGGCTCGTTTGCGTATACTTGAGCTAATCCCGGAGGACCTCATAATGAAACAGGCCGGAGGGGACCTCTAATGAAGGGAGGCAGAACCGGCTTTACCACAGGAACATGCGCCGCGGCCGCTACCAAAGCCGCCGTCATGGTATTGACAGGCCAGCTTCCTCCCGATTCTGTGGAAGTGGCGCTGCCTCAGGGCGGTCAAGCCAGCATTCCAATTGAGGGAGCCGAACGACTCGCCGACGGAGCATGGGCGTCTGTCCGAAAAGACGCGGGAGACGATCCAGACGTGACCGACGGCTGTATTGTCCAGGCGTCTGTGGAATGGGCCTCCATTCCCGAAGTGGAGCTTGTCGCAGGGGAAGGCGTGGGAACAGTTACCAAACCCGGTCTTGCTGTGGCGCCGGGTCGCCCCGCAATCAACCCTGTGCCGAGAACCATGATAATAAACTCGGCAAGGGAGGTTTGCTCCCAGGGCTTAAAAGTAACCATTTCCATTCCCGGTGGGAGGGAACTCGCGGAGAAAACGTTTAACCCGAGGTTAGGAGTTGTCGGCGGACTATCCATATTGGGCACTTCAGGCATTGTTCGGCCGTTCAGCGCCGACGCCCTAAAGGACGCGCTAAGGTGTTCTATGGACGTCGTGGTGGCTTGCGGAATCAAGACTCCCATTTTGGTCCCCGGAAGGATCGGGGAGAAAGCCGCCCGCGACCTTCTGGTATTTAACGCCCAGCAACTGATTGAAGTCAGCAACGAATGGGGATTCATACTTGACGAGGCGGCCAAAGAAGACTTCTCTCACGTGCTGGTTCTCGGACATCCCGGCAAACTGGCAAAACTTGCCGCCGGTTGGTGGAATACTCATTCCTCGCACTCCGGAAGCGCCGTTCCCACGGTATTGAGATTGTACCGGGAAGCGTTCGGCAAATCACTCCCTGACCCTTCCACGGTGGAAGGTGTGTTTAACGCAATTTCCCAGCCGGAAAGCGAAATACTGGCCGGGAATCTTGCCCGGGAAATAAGAATAGCAGTTGAGACTCGCCTGGGAGCCAAATTTCCCGTAACGGTTGTTCTTGTAAACCTGCAAAGTCGGTTATTGGGTAAAGATGGGGTCCTTACTCCATGGCAGTGAGAAGAAGCCCCATTACTATCGTAGGCTGTGGACCTGGTTCTCCGGACTTTCTTACAGTGGCCGCACTGAACGCGGTGGAGGAAGCGGAGGTTTTAGTGGGCGCCCAACGGCTGCTTGACCTGTTTCCCGCATCCAACGCGGAGAGGTTCGTGTTAGGCGCCGGAATCGGAAGCGCTCTGGATGAAATCCTTGAGAGATTCATCGAGAAGCGCGTCGCTGTGCTTGTTACCGGTGATCCGGGGTTATACAGCTTCGCCAAATTGGTTATCGAACGCTTTGGCAGAGAGAATTGCAGGATAATTCCCGGGATAAGTTCCGTCCAATGCGCGTTTGCGTCCATAGGAACTGACTGGGCCGACGCCGCGGATAATCAGCGCCCACAAGGAAGACCCGACAATTGAGCACGGAGCGTGGCCGGCGCCGAAAATAGCCATCCTTGGCGGCAGAAGAGGTTTCTCTGAGTGGCTCCACAATAATATTCCGGAATCTCACAGAAATAGTCGTTTTTTCCTGTGCGAAAATTTGACTCTGGAGGATGAGCAGGTTAAAGAAATAAGCTATTCCGAACTAAGAACAACCCCAATCAGCTCCCGTTCGATCCTGCTGATTGTGCGAGAAGACTGATTAGAGACAGGCGCCAAATTTAAGAGCTTTAGGAAGAGACGCCGGGGAGGGACTTTTTGCAAAAAGTCCCTCCCCGAACCCCACCCCAAAAACTCTTAATTATTGCTACCGGCTTCTCAGCTCCGTTGATTTGGATGACGACAGCGCTTGTTTGTGCGTATGGTTCAGAGGCGTCCCGAGCCCGGTATCCTCAGTCATTCCTGCAAAAGCAGGAATCCATCCGTGGCAGGACTGAGAATAGGTCTTACCACTAGGTATAGAAATGCAACTTAATGACCCGGCCAACGGCGCCGGACAATTCAATGAGTCGTTAAAACTATGAAAAAAGGCACTCTATATGGCATCGGAGTGGGGCCGGGTGACCCGGACCTCATCACTATCAAGGGAGCCAAAATACTGGCTTCTTGTCCCCATGTTTTCGTTCCCAAAGCGCGTCTGGCAGGCGAAAGCGTCGCTCTGAGCATCGCCCAGGAGCACATTCACGACGGGGCTGAGATACATGAAGTTGTTTTCCCGATGACGATGGACAAGGCCGAACTGGTCCTGAGATGGGAAGAATCGGCTCGCATGATCGCTTCAGTGCTGGAAAGCGGCTCGGATGCCTGCTTCTTGACCTTGGGAGACGCTTTTTTGTATTCGACGTACATCTATATGCTGCGATCATTAAGGCGGATCCTGCCGGAGGTCGATGTTGTCACCGTTCCCGGCGTTACCGCGTTCAGCGCGGCCGCAGCATTGGCCGAATTTCCCGTTGGCGAGGGAAAAGATTCTGTAACGATAATTCCTACCGCCGACGATCTGGACGCAGTGCGTAAAGCCTTAAGCGCCGGCGGAACTCTTATATTAATGAAAATCGGGAAGAGACTCGGGAGAATTATCGACATCCTCGAAAGAGCAGGGGCCATAGGCCGCAGCGTGTTTATATCCCATGCGGGAATGCAGGACGAAAGGGTGGTCACCGATTTGGAAACCATGAGAGGCGAAGCTGTGGAAACGGGCTATCTATCCATAATATTAGTCCGTGGTAAGGGCGAAGAATTATGAAGGTTTATTTTGTAGGCTCCGGACCGGGTGATCCTGAATTGCTCACGATCAAAGCGGAGCGTTTGCTGAAATCATGCAAAATCTGCATTTATGCCGGCTCGCTTGTGAATCCGGCTATTCTCCAATTGCTTCCCGAATCCTGCGAAAGGCGTGATTCAGCGGCCATGGACCTGCCCCAAATATGCGACGTGTTTGCGGATGCGAACAAACGAAACCTTGACGTAGTGAGATTACATTCCGGCGACCCTTCGATATATGGAGCAATCGGTGAACAAATGAGAGAGCTTCGCAAAATGGGGATCGAGTACGATGTGACCCCTGGAGTGAGCTCCTTTCAGGCGAGCGCAGCGGCGTTGAAAACCGAGCTCACTGCGCCCGATGTTTCCCAGACCATAATCCTGACCAGAGCGGCGGGAAGAACACCTTTGCCCCCTGAGCAGGAACTCCGAGAGCTGGCGCGTTCGCGGGGCACTCTGTGTATTTTTTTGTCAGCCGATAAAATCAGATCTTTGATAACTGACTTGGAACCGCATTACGGCAAGGATTGTCCAGTCGGCGTGGTTTTCAGAGCCTCCTGGCCCGACCAGAAGGTCATGCGCGGGACCTTGGAAAACATAGCTGACAAGATGGAGGAATCAGGAACCAAGAAGACGGCGATGATAATCGTAGGAAGAGCGCTGTCTGAGGACCTTCCTTCATCGAAATTATATGACCCGGCTTTTTCACACGAATTCCGCGTAGGCCGAGAATCATGATAAGTGTTCGCCCGAAGGAGCGTCCCATCCGAATTGCGATATGGGAGTCATGAGGGATATAAATCATGAATGTAGCGCTTATCACGTTATCGAAAGAAGGGGCGATACTGGCGGAACGGCTCCGGGCCAGGATGCCGGAAACCACAGTGTTTCTTCACGAAGCCATTGCAGGACATTCTTCAAAGAGTTTTTCGAGCATATCGCATCTTACGGCGAACGTATTCCAGCAGTTTCGCGGCCTTGTTTATTTGGCTCCCTGTGGAGTAGTGGTCAGGGCAATTGCGCCCCACTTGGAACACAAAACCAAGGATCCGGCGGTCGTAGTGGTCGACGTTGCGGGAAGATGGGCTATAAGTCTTTTGAGCGGCCACGAGGGCGGGGCGAACGACCTGGCGGTCACAGTCGGCAATATTTTGTCCGCAGAACCAATCATAACCACGACAACTGAGGCGGCCAAAAAACTGATTGTAGGGATAGGCTGTCGCAAGGGAACCTCCGCGGAAAACATCTTGGCCGCCATTCATAGCGCTTTGAGCCAAATTGAGGCCAAGCCGGATCAGGTACGATATATTGCATCGGCTGATATCAAGTCGCACGAAGCGGGCCTGATTGACGCTGCAAGAATTATTGGGATTCCTCTGAGATTCATCTCGTCGGAGGAATTGCGTGGATGTGTATTCGATTTTGCGCCTTCAGACTTCGTAAAAGAAAAAGTGGACTTGCCCGCGGTGGCCGAACCAGCGGCCCTGTTGGCCGGGAGGAGGACAAGATTAATTCTCCGCAAACAGATATACAACGGAATTACTGTGGCGATCGCCAAGGAAAACTCTTTGTCGTTGGAATAGGTCCGGGCGGCCCGTTGGACAGAACCCATCGGGCTGAAAAAGCCATCTCGGAAAGCGCCGTTGTCGTGGGATACAAACGGTATCTGGATCTTATAGTTGACCTAACATCCGGCAAGCAGTTGATTTCCTCCGGTATGACCAAGGAAACTGACAGATGCCGCGCGGCCGTGGAGTTCGCGTCCAAAGGGGAAGCAGTCTCCCTGGTGTCCTCGGGGGATCCCGGAGTGTACGGCATGGCGGGACTTGCGCTGGAAATGGCGCAGCAAGTACCCTTGGGCTTCCCCATAGAGATCGTTCCCGGAGTCTCCGCCGCCGGGGCAGCTGCAGCCGCTTTCGGAGCGCCTCTGATGCTCGACTACGCCTGCGTCAGTCTCAGTGACTTGTTGGTACCTGGTCCACGATCAGGAAGCGCCTGGAAGCGGTGGCCTCCGTGGACCTAGTGGTTGCGCTCTATAACCCCAGGAGCAAAAAGAGAATCTCTCAACTTGAAGAGGCTGCGGAAATTTTCAAAAAATATAGGCCCGGAACCACTCCTGTGGGCATAGGCACAAGCGTGGGAACCGACGACCAACTTTTGAGTCTTACGGATCTCGACCATTTTCTGGACTTCGATATCAACATGAAAAGCATAGTCATCATCGGGAACACTACTTCCAAGGTCTGCGGGAACTGGTTTATTACTCCTCGAGGCTACAAGCTATAGTGGTTGTTTAAAGAATGATTCTAATAATCGGCGGCACAAGCGAATCAGTTATCATTGCCCAAGCCATTGCTGAGTCAGGGCGTAGGGTTCTGGTTTCTCTGGCCACCGACGCGCCTCTGGAACTGCCGGAACTACCGGCGGTATTCCGCCGATCCGGGAGACTGGACCGGGCTGAATTGGAGAGAATGATAGATGACAGGGGTGTTTCCGCGATAATAGACGCGGCTCATCCCTACGCCTCCGAGATCAAACGCAACGCGAAGGAAGCCGCCGAAAGGCGCTCCATCCCATATTTCTGCTGGTTGCGCCCCGGCGCGGTGGCGGACAAGGAATCGGTCATTTTGGCCTCTGATCACGAGGAAGCGGCCAAGATGGCTTTCTCTTTCGGAGCGCCTATATTCCTGACCATTGGTTCCAAGAACTTGAGGCCGTATGCCGAGAAGGCGCCGGCTGCCGATATACCCATCGTAGCCCGCGTATTGGACCATCCGGATTCCCTACGGGCATGTCTTGACTCGAAGATACCCCGTGAAAACATTGTGATGGGCCGAGGCCCATTTTCCGTCGAAGACAATCTCAGGACCATCGAAAGCTTTCATATAGGGGTCCTGGTTACCAAGGACAGCGGAGACGCTGGAGAGGGGCGCCCGCCAAACTGGAGGCTGCGCGTTTGACTGGCTGCAAGGTGATTGTTGTAGACCGGCCCAGGTACGATATCCCCAGCGCATTTCACGACTTAAACGATTTATTGCGGGCCGTGAGCAGGTTGAACGGCGCTCTGGGGGCTCCCTGAGGCCTGCGTTCTTTGGCCTTAGTAGTCTATGGGCAAATACTATTAGGTATTTATAGGATGTGGCGCCTACGCGAACCGCATCGTTCGCATTTTTTCTCAATGTGGGAGGCAGAGCCTCCAGGCACGCGATCCCTTGCTGGAGCCTGGGAACGAAACCATCACCTGAACGCGGCGCCCTATTTGTGAAAACGACTACTTAGCCCTATCATCATCGCTAGCCTTTCTGGAAATCACATGCAAATTACCAGTTTACGCCAACGCAAGAGATCGGCGGCCCTCAGACAGGAGTTCTTCTACGAATGGCCCAAGTGCGTGGTCCTGGGAGCGGGAGGGCACGCCAAGGTCGTGATTGACGCTCTGCAGGAGAGTGGCGCCGCGATCGTTGATTGCATCGTCGATGCTGACCCCAGCCGCTGGGGAACTGATTTATGGGGGATTCCGATAGTAGGGGGAGAGGATCAGTTATCGGCTCTACCTGGCCTGGGAGTCAGTCACTTTGTGATCGGGGTCGGGACAGTCGGCGATTTTTCCAGCAGAATTAATCTCTGCGAGGTGAGCGTTGCTAATCGCCTGACGCCGCTCAGGGTCATTCATCCTTCGGCGGTATGTTCCACGCGGGCTAGGATTCGGGCTGGGACCGTAGTCTTCGCCGGCGCCGTAATAAACGCCGACGCTTCAATCGGCGAATACGCAATCATAAATACCGGGGCAATAGTAGAGCACGACTGTCTAGTGGGGGATCATTCCCATATTGCGACAGGAGCTAAGCTTGCAGGGAACGTGTCTGTAGGTCGTGCTACTATGATAGGAGCCGGGGCCGTTATAAAGCAAGGCGTATCGATTGGCGATGGGTCTCTGGTAGGCGCTGGAGCTGTTGTAATTTCGGACGTTCAGCCAGGATCTACAGTTATCGGCGTCCCTGCAAAACCTTTGGTGAGTGAGATAAGCGACTAACATCACTCAGCTTTCATGCCAACCGTATGGAGCGCAAGCCGTATGGTTGGGGCCGGCGACCATGGCCATGGCTACCCGAAGGGACTCTTCTTTGAGGGGGCTAGAAAGGAAAAGCCGACGCGCAGATATATCGGAAATTCCTGATAGGAAAGCTCAATTCTGCGCTACATTGGCAGAGGGCTGAGCAACCGGGCGCAAGAATCCTGAGTGGACGTGACGTTTCGATTCATTCAATTGGCCCATTCTATATTCGATTTGGCTGAGGAATCTGAACCAGGTCACTTCCAGGGACTTCTGAAACCCTACGCTGTCGTGAGCGGGAATCACCCACTTTATGTGCAGATCGAACTGGTCTATGTATCTTTCGTCGACAAACGGCTTCTTGTCGGTATGTGAGCGCGACTGATTCGTCCAGCAATCCATAAGCCGGCCATTATGATATACTTCCACCAGATCGAAGCCCAGATCTTTCACTCCTCTCTCCAGAAGAGAAACCAACTCCAGGAATGACCTAGCTCGACGAATTCTCTTCCCCATGAATGAATGAAACAAGCATAAGTACCCTAAAATGAGGCCTGTTCTCTATGGTCTTGAGAATGCTTTCGTTTCTATACAACCTCAATATCATCACCACAACCGCAAGAACGATCAGGCTCGATGCATAGATAAAACATTTTACCAGAGGATGCTGTGGTGGCCCCAGAGACAAGCATAACGTCACGGCGGACAGCAGAGCGCTGAAGGGGTACAAAATAGCCACCACCCTTCTGGGATATCGGAATTTTTCCATCAACCGATGATGCAGATGATCTGAATCGGCCCAGAATATTTTCTTTCCACTTATCCATCTGCGGCCTACGGAGAGCGCCACATCCAGCAAAGCTATCCCGAATGGAAGGAAAGGAACCAAAAGCATGCTCAAAGTTCCCGCCCGCTGCCCCGGCTGGAGCGCCGCCCCGCTCGTGGCCAGCGTCCCCAACACAAATCCCAACAACAGACTTCCGCCGTCACCCATATAAATGGACGCAGGTGGAAAATTATATCGTAAGAACCCGAGCAGCCCTCCGGATATAGAGAAGGCAACTACCGCAGTGAACCAATCTCCTTTGCAGTATCCAATCATGCCGCTGGTAATAGCCGCAAAAAAACAAATTCCTCCGGCCAGACCGTCCAGGCCGTCTATGAGGTTTATCGCATTGGTGATTACGAGGACAGCAAGTCCGAAGGCAATTGGTCCCAGCGAGCCGAATTGCACGGGTCCCCAGAAAGGGATTGTCGCTGTCTCAAGCGAATGGCCCCCGGCCACTAGGACTGCAATCCCAAACAACTGCCCCCCGAGCTTGCGTTTCCATCCGAGGCTTGACTTGTCGTCCGCTACTCCCAGGCATAATATCCAAGTCGCCCCCACAAACAGAGAAAGCATTTGCGTAAAAGAGGGTTGCCTGACGTCCAAGCGGTCGGAAACCACCAACAAAATGAAGAGCCACAACGTCAGGGCGAACGGCAGGAAGATGGCCACGCCACCCAACAGGGGTGTCGGATTTCGGTGAAGTTTACGGCCTCCTGGATAAGCCAATATATCTAATCTGTGGGACAATTTGATAAATATCGGCATGCTTTCGCCGGTGATTACGAGCCCGACCAGAAGGACCGAAAGCAACAATCCCAAATTATTATCCATATCAACCGCCAATTACAGGACTGGGTTTGTCTTTCCAAACAATTTCGATCATTTCGCTCCCATTACAGTCAAGCGGATCAATCGGTCAAATTCGAGCAGATTACCTATCCCCACACCTTGTCCTTGCTAGTCTTATAACATAATTGTTTTAGAGCTCAAAAGTAATTTTACTAAGGTGGTTCAATAGAAAACTTTATTGTATAAAAGTATTATTTAGCGCTATAACTCAGAAAACGTTACTATTTTCAGTAAGCCATCCACGAGCGTGCCGATGCGAAAGTCCTGGGCCATGTTAGCCCGGCGTCAACACTGGGTGTTAAGGAATCTGCCGGAACCAGGGTTGCGGTATTTTAACCAGGCAATATATGAGGAGTCTTTGAGGAAGGGCAAGCGAAACCATTTTCGCAAAAAGACGTTTTCCGGCGAACTATTACGTAATCTTTGTCGAAAATATAAGAGCTCATCTACCGCTTATCCGGCGGGTTCAAGGCTTCGAAAAAAAGAAAGCGGGAACGTCCCAGGTCCCCGCTTTCCAACGAGATGTTCTATTCTTATCGCTCACTTGCCTACTGAACTGCTCCTCCCTTCTTCAGTTATATTTACAGGTAATAGGCCTGATAAATTACTCGAAAACCTTCACGCTTTTCCCACCAGCTTATATCCTTGCCGGTGTCGCGGACGACCATTCGGTTTGTTACGATTTCCGCCAGACTCAAGCACCCGAACACTACTGTCAGCAAGAGGGGCGAAAGCAGAAAGAAGCAACATGTCAGAAGCAGGCTTTGGCTATGAACCATCATGGCGAAGTATACGCCTATGAGAAGTATAAAACCTAAGCCGCCTATAATAAGGGTCCAGGCCATCATCATCGCGGTTCCCAGATGCGCGGCGGTTCGACTCAAGCCCGAGTCTGTGTAACTTGCCGTACTCATCTGTAAATCGACCTCCTCGAAAGATTCCGTGTAACCTAGTGTATGTTAAGGCGCCTTCCGGTCGAGCCGGCTGCTTTCCTTGTTCGCATGGACAGGCGTTTCACATGCCCAAATCACCGCCTAATAATGCAACTGATACGCCTTCTCCCCGACAGGGGCCACCTCGCCCACAACAATTCCCGTCAACTTCAAGACGCCGAAAACAGCCGTCAGGAAAAGAGGCGAAAACAAAAGGACACCGCATGTTAGGAGTAGACCTTGACTATGGACTATCATAGAGTAGTACACTCCGATGAAAAGTACGAAACCCAGGCCACCGATAATCAACGTCCACGCCATCGTCATAGCGGCGCCCACATGCATGGTGGCTCTACCCAAAAAGGATTCAGGAGTGTTTGTTGTGCTCATTGGTAGGTTGACCTCCTTAAAATATTCCGATCTATGCCATCGTATGTCAGACCGCCCTCCGATCAGGGCCGGGAGCGTTCCCTGTTGACACACTCTATAAGCATATACCGTGCCAATGGGACGCCTATCTAATCTAGTTGATATGACTGGGATTTATGAGTCAGAGCAATCCGGGAGAGGGGGATGGAATCAGGCCAATTTCAGGTGAAAAAGCCCCGTTTTAGGGTGGATAAATATTTCAAGGGGTTATGTAACTAAAATCGGTTATTTTCACCCGATTTAAATTCAATGCAGGTTATTTTCGCCCGTATAAGTCAAAGATCTGCATATAGTGTTTCAAAGCGTCAGGGGAGATGCCAAGCATCTCCGCCGCTCGTTTCCGCTTCCCCCCCGTGCGTCTCAGCGCTTCTTCGATCAGGCTCCGTTTAAAGTCCCGTGTAGCGTCGTTCAGAGATTGGTCGTTCGGGAACTTAATCATGAGGCTCCAGTCCTCATTGGGCGCCGGCCCTCGTTTGTTATGCAAGGCAAGGTCGTTCAGTTTTATGGTCTTCTCGTCGCACAGGATAAAGGCGCGCTCCAAGACATTCCGCAATTCTCTCACGTTTCCCGGCCAGTCGTAACCGACCAAGGCATTCATAGCCATGGGGTCAATTTGCGGGATTTCATCGAGTCCTATGTTTGCCGCAAGAGGTCGCAGTATGTCCGATATTAGCGCCGGAAGGTCCTCGGCCCTTTCCCTCAACGGAGGAACTTCCACGGAAAATACGTTCAATCTGTAATACAGATCGTGGCGGAATTTATCTCTTTTGACCTCTTTTTCCAAATCGCGATTGGTTGCGGCGATTAGCCTGGCGTTTACACTCAAACTCTTTACGCCGCCCACTCGGGTGAATTGCCGTGAATCAAGGAACGTCAGCAGCTTGGATTGAAGAGGCAGGGACAGTTCCCCGATTTCGTTGAGCAAGATCGTCCCACCCTCGGCAAGCTCCAGGAGCCCGCGCTTACTGTTTCTGGCGCCGGTAAAAGCTCCCGGTTCGTATCCAAAGAGTTCAGACTCGAACAGCTCGGGCGAAATGGCGGCGCAATTGATGGAAAAGAACGGACCACCTGCGCGCCTGGAATGATCGTGGATGTACCGGGCGATATGATCCTTACCGGCGCCGCTTTCTCCGGTTAGCAATATTAGAATGTCGGTCTGGGCGGCAAGTCTTGCCTGATGGAGAGTGCGCTGCATGGCCGGCGCCTCGCACTCTCGAACGAGGGGTTCAATGGTAGAATGAGTGGATATCCTCTCCGTGATGTCGCGAATAATCCCAAAAATACCGATGATTTCTCCGTTCCGGTTTCGCATGGGCGCCTTGACGTCCAACAACGTTCTGGGTGTTCCTCTTATTCGGCGCGTTTGCTCCTGTTCTATGGATTCCCCGTTGAGCACGCGAAGGTCCACATCCCTCAGGATCTGGCCCAAGTCCTTGCCGAACAAATCCCCGTCCACGCTTCCCACAATTTGTTCCGCGGCACGGTCCAGCATGCCGCAAAACGAAGGGTTTACGTGAGTGTATCTCATGGATGAGTCCTTGATGTAGATGCAGTCGCCGGCGTTTTCAAAAATGGCGCGAAGTCTTTCCTCGCTTTGATGGAGTTCCTCTTCGACTTTCTTCCGTTCCGTGACGTTCAGATAGATTCCCGCCATTTTTTTGGCCCTACCGGCCTCATCCGTCTCCACTATCTTGCCGCGATCCAATATCCATTCCCAGGCGCCGGACTTCTTGCGCAACCTGTATTCCGATTCATATATCGAGTCAGGATTCTTCACACACCGCATTAATCTTTCGATTACCTTGGGCTTGTCTTCCGGATGCACCAATTGTTGCCATGCGCTGTAATGAGGCTTGGTTTCCTCCAAGGAAAAGCCGGTCATCTCAGCCCAACGCTTGTCGAAGAAGACTTCTCCAGTAGCGATATTCCACTCCCAGGACCCTAAGTCTCCAGCCCGCATCGCCAGTTGAAATCGCTGCTGACTCAACATCAACTGACGCTCCACGGCCATTTTGTCCTGTATCTCCAGGTTCAACAGGTAGTTGGCGGCCAGAAGCTCTTCTGTTCGTTCCTGCACACGAAGATCGAGCTCGCTGTTCACCTTCTTCAATGCCTCTTCAGCAGAAATCCGCGCCAGGACCACTCCGATAATCGCGGCGATCGCCTCGAAGAACTGAATCATTTCGCTTGAAAAGCACTCTTTCCTTGCGTCTTTCAACTGCAGCAGAGTTACTATCGCGCCTCCCGAGTAAATGGGTATCAGAGCTATGGACTCGTATCCTTCTGTGACGAGCTTGCCTCCCGAGTGACTTTCAATGCGCTTGGCTTCCGGAGAGGAAAGCAACTCCGTAAGATTGTTCGTCCAAAAGCTGCCTCCCTCGGAAACAAACGGGAGGGATTCATCGATCCCGCCGCCGGTCATCGCCCCTGCTATGCATTCGAGGACCGTGCGCTCGTCGGAATCCCGAGCCGTCGCCTCTCCGCCTGTGACCCTGCATACGGAATTTTCGCATTCAAGAAATTGTTCGGAGAACCCCTGAGTAATCCAGCACGGATCACCCTCTTCGCTTTTTGGCCTGATACCGATGGCTTCAACTTTGGTAAACTCGCCTACCATGTCCAGAATTTTCGAGATAGTGTTCGATTCGACGACCCTTTTGTTCAAAGTGTTGAGAATCTTTGTGGCTAAAGCGCGGCTCTCCAAAGCCCAATTCCAACGTTCGCCGAGTTCTCCTATTATTCCGGCTCGTCTGTTTGGAGATCTTTTCTTCATGAAGCCGTTCCGTTTTTCGAATTCAGGACACGCTGGGACATTGAAAAAAAACCGCTACGCTTCTATGATCGCATGGCTTCGACCACAATGATTTGCCCCAATCCGGGTGGGTTTTGATATATTATCGTACTTTGAGAATTACTGAAGGGAATTGTGCGGTTGAGAAATCTCAACGGGATGTCCCGAGGATTTCAACGCCAATATGGATCATGCGCCGCAGGCAACCTCAATTAGAAAGGAGAACAAATTGACCACCAGAAAATACAAATACATGTGCGAAGATTTTCAGGAATTACCGGTCACACTTGATCATTTGGACATATACTTGAACTTCCTGGACGGCTGCGTTGAGGCCGCCAACACTCTCCACATGACCGCCAAGCAGGAATTGGAAGAAATTCAGCTGGATGCGAAGGATTTGGACCTGCTTTCGGTCGAATTCCTCGATTGTTCGGGGGACAACTCCGCTGCAAAAGCGGATCACGTATACGATAAAGAAACGGCCAAACTCACCGTAAAACTACCCTGCAAGGTTAAACTCGGCGACAAGATACGGATCAAGACACTCACCCGCTGTCATCCCTCGGACAATCTGCTGGAAGGTATTTATAAAGACGTGACCCCGCCCGGGGCTCCCCAGCAATACATTTCCCAGTGTCAGCAATGGGGATTTCAACGAATAATGCCGATCCTGGACGATTGCCGGGCCAAATGCACGATGGCAACCACCATAGAAGCGGACGCCGCGTACACTCATTTGATCAGCAACGGCAACATCAGCAAATCGCTTAATTCGGACGGCAAGCCGGTTCCAAAGGCAGGCGATCCCGGCAGGCTGGTCATCACATATGAAAACAACACGCCGATGGCCCCTTACCTGTTCCTGGTCGCCGTCGGAACCTGGGACACGCTTGTTGACGAGGTTGTGTACGATTCGGGGAAAAAGGTCCGGCTTGAGTATCTCGTGCCTCCCGGCAGAGTTGAAAACGCCCGCGTCCCCATGGAGATCCTTAAGACATCCGTTCTATGGGTGGCCAAGACTCAGGGTTACGAATACACCGCGGACACTTATCGCACGATTTGCATGACAAAATCCAATTTCGGGGGAATGGAAAACGTCGGGAACACCACCATAGTGACCGACTCGGCGTTGATTGACGAGCACACCCTGGACCTCACCGCTATGTACGCCCATGCGGTGATTGTTCATGAATTCGAGCACAACCAGTGCGGTAGCGAAACCACCATGGAGACCCCATTTGACGTGTGGCTCAACGAGGCTTACACGGTGGATGTAAAACGCGCTTTCATGGCCGACATGTTTGATCCCGGGTTTGCCAGACTAACCCAGGTGGACAGCATACGGAGCCCTCTGCTGGGTCCGCTGAGCATCGAGGACGGCGGAAGCTCGGGCAAAATCGTGCGAGAGGGATTCAACGATCCCGATGACTTGATTGACGGCGTGACATACGTGAAAGCTGCGGAAGTCATTCGAATGCTCAGGCTGATTTTGGGGGTTGCGAATTTCAAGGCCGGCAAGACACTTTACTTCGACCGGTACAAGAATTCCAACGCGAACACGGATCAGTTTTTCCAGTGCTTTGAAGAGGTTTCCGGCAGGAATCTGGATCAATTTAAGAACGGATGGCTGCACCGGATGGGCTACCCCAAGGTTACCGCCGCAAGCGCTTACGACATCGTCAACAAAGAATTCTGCATTGATTTCGTCCAAGAGACTCCATCGGACGGTCTTAATTTCCACCTACCCATTGAAGTGTGTTTAATCGACGGCACCGGTAAGGAACTGCCTGAAACTCGCCACGTATTCGAACTGGAGAGCGCCCACGAACGCCTCACGTATTCGGACATGGAGGAGCCGCCGGCTTTCGCTTCCCTGAACCGTGATTACTCCTTCTACGGCACGCTGACTCAGCCCGACATAACTCCGGAAACTTTGGCTTTGCAGGCGCGACTGGACACTTCCACCTTTAACCGTGTGGAAGCCTTTCGGCAGCTTACGGACGGTCAGCGAATAGCGCTGCTGCTCAATCCTCAACACGAGATCGAGGCCTCATGGTTGGATCTCTATGGGGAATTCCTTGACGACCGAACTATCGCGCCCGGGCTCAGGGCCTATTTCCTCAGGATTGAGGAACAACCCCTGAACCGCTCTTACCTCACCTGGTTTCCCGAGCTTGCAGAAGCCCGAGAGAAAATCATGCTCGCGGTGAACAAGGTTTATCGGGAACAACTCCTGGAAGAATTTCACGCTTTGGACACTTACAAGTCCAGGCAATCTCCCAAGGACGGCATAGAAGAGCGAATACTCAAGCATGTGTTGCTGGATTTGATCTGCGTCGACGATTCGCCGGACAGCCACCGGCTCATATTGGACCACTACAACAAAGCCACCATTGTTCAGGACAAGGTTTCCGCTCTGCTGACCCTGAACAGAAGCTCCGCGGAGGAACGTCGTCCGCTGCTCCAGGAAGTTTACGGGCAATGGCACGGCCATCTGAGCGGTTACGCCAACTACCTGCGTTTGATAGGATCGGGCACACGTGAGGATGTTTTTGAAATGCTCGAAATCGAGAAGAATCGCCCCACATTCGACATGAGTCAACCCACGTGGTCGCGGGCGCTTCTGCTGCCAATGGCGACGAACAACAAGAAGGTGTGGACGGATGCCGGCGTAAAATGGGTGACGGACACAGTGATCGCTCTGTCGCAAGTAAACTCATACGTCGCGAGCAGGCTGCTCAACGCGTTCCAACACTACAAGAATCTAAAGCCCAATCTGCAGGCCAAAGTCAAACCCGCTCTGGAACGTATACTGGAGAAGGTCCCGGCTACGGTGAGCCCGACAATAAATGGGCAGGCTAAAGGGTATTTGGGGTAGGATAAGAAGAAATGCCGGGGAGGGACTTTTTGCAAAAAGTCCCTCCCCGAGTCCCTCCCCGAACCCCTCCCCAAAAACTCTTAATATTGCGACCAGCTTTAACTCCGCACCTGCTCCCCTGAGATGAGGTCACCGCCGCTCAGATTTTTACATATCAAAATAATCCATTACATCCTGCTGGATCTGAAGGTGCTCCGGATTGGCCTGGTCAAATAGCCCGGGGATCAATTGGATGAGGAAACTCCTTCGCAAAACTTTTCAACATGCCAGGCCGGCGCCTTGAGGCAATAGTTGATTCCTCCGATGGACCGGGCCATATCCTTATCGAGATAGTGAAATCCCCTTATGATTACCGGTCTGGTGAATCCGGGGTGCGTTCGCTGGCGGTCAAAGGTGCGGAGCTCATATTCGTTGTCGCCTTCGGCGAGAAAGGCCTCAAACGGTTTAAAAATCGGTATGGATTTCTCGAAGAATTCGAAATCCGGGACATTCCTCCGGTCACTCATTGACACACTGTATTGGTCAATAAATCTTTTCTCAGGGTGTGTACCCGTATGAATTTCAATCCGCACCGTGTTCGGATCTCTCCTTGAAGGAGGAATGGAAAAGAAGTCCACATCAGCGCCAAGACCGTGCAATTGCCTTGCAGCGGCTTTCTCAAAAATCCCGTTAAGTTCCGCCTCGGTCATGCTCAGAGCTCTACTGCGGGAATCATACAGAGCGGGGAGTCGAAACGCGTCCAGGAGTAAATCAAAAAACTCAATCAATTCGGGGACTCTGAAATCCCCACGAGGCCTGCAACGTTGATCAAAGGTATAACTTGCCACAATATTTCCTTTCACGGCTTGATTATTACTCCATCTACGCCTCGAAGAGCTTTCTCGAATGCTTTCACTTGATTCTCACCAACCCGCCAGATCAGTCGCCTTCCTTTCGCCGCCTCTACCTGACTCCTCGCCTGCTGTCGTGCCCCACTGGCTCCTTCGAACCAGTGGTCAAATTCTCCATTCTTGTTCAACAGGTTCCCGTAGGGACCTTTATACTCATAAAGTGTTCCTCTCTTGTAGTCATCAAATTTGACGCCATTGACTTCGTATTCGTTGATGTAATGCTTTCCCCCACTTCGTCTGATCGGTTGGCCGGACATTTTCGATTGGTGTTCCAGCCCTGTTCGCGAACGGCAAACCTCCACCCATTCTCCGGGTCCTTTGGACTTCCCCTTCTTTACGGCATTGAGCACATACCCGGTCGCCTGATTCCTGACAAGCCCTTTGAGCGCCGCTATGGGGGCCGTAAGGAAACGTCGATACGGAAGAAGATCGAAAGCGGTATGCGGTTCCGGGAGCCCGGCCTCGTCAGCCTCCTTTACGCCCCGCATCCGACATTCCGCCTCGCGGGCCCTACGGTCGCGACGTCCTAGAAAGAAATGGTCAGATGGCTCCAACCTTTCGCTGTGCCGGCTATACTCCGGGTGGGTGGCAAACCACCAGCGCCGCTGCGCGTCAGTTAGCATACATCCTCCTCCTTTTCACAATCGTCGAT
>CAVVHK010000109.1:0-67799 GCA_963747865.1 uncultured delta proteobacterium
GAAGGCTCGCAGAGCGAAAACACGATACTTCTTCACTTGGAATGTGAACGAATTTGTTCTCTGGGAGACCGGAGACGAAACGTCATCTCTTCGCGAGCAGAATTATAAGTCCTGGCCTGTGGTCCGCGTACATCGCGACCGCCAACTTGATCTTCCTATGACCAGTGAGGCCGTCAAGAAATGGCTCAACGTTTTTCTGTGGACTTTGCCAAACTGCTACGCGGCGCCGTGGAGATTGGCCTGAAGTCTCCAGACGAGAAATTCATCAATGCGCTTGAGTCGTCACTCAATATGCCAATACTCTTGAATCTTGAGGAGCTATCCTCCCGTTATCGGCACGCTCGCTTCAAGTCCGAACTCGACAATTGGATGAGGGGCGACCAGGGCTGGACAATCTTCGACGACCCCGAGGGCATCCAACAGAACCTTATCCGAGCTTCCAAATTCGCCTGCTATGCTCTAGTTAACAAACTGGTCTTCCATGAAGCCCTCTTGAAAAGGTACGGCACCCGTCTAGGCAAGCTCTCGGTCCCGGATCACCTCGATTCGGGCGAGGGGCTGAGGAACCACTTGGAGGGCTACTTCGCGGAAGCGAAGAACGTCACGGGTGATTATGAGACAGTCTTCGGAGAAGTTCACACCAACCTTGGCAACCGTATTCCATTTTATTCGGACGACGCCGTTTCTCATTGGCGTGAACTCGTCAGCCAGATCCACGAGTTCGACTTCTCACGAATGGACTACAAGGTGATCGGCAGCATATTCGAGCGACTTATCAGCCCCGAAGAACGACAGAGTTTTGGTCAGTTTTACACCCGCGTCGAGGTTGTGGACCTAATAAATAGCTTTTGCATCCAACGAGGCGACGAATTGGTGATGGACCCCGCGTGCGGAGGAGGCACCTTTCTCGTCGAGCGTACGCTCGTAAACGGGAGCTGCGCCCGGGCAAACACGGGGAGCTATTGTGTGATCTCTTCGGCGTAGATGTCTCCCACTTTGCGACGCATTTGACCACGATCAACCTTGCTACCCGCGATCTCATTGACGACAAGAACTATCCACAGATTATCCGAAGTGATTTCTTTAACGTGGATGCACATAAGTCCTTTATTTGTCTTCCCCGGCGGGCGAAGGCTACTGGACTTGGCTCGGGTCAACACCGAAATGTCGAATTCCCTCCACTGGATGCGGTCGTCGGTAATCCGCCATACGTACGTCAGGAAGATATTCGGAAGGCCAAGAAGTCGAGAAGCCGGGCTGAGTTGGAGCGTGGGACCAAAGAGTATTACCGATCCCTAGTCGCCACGGAAGCAAAGGCCCGCCTTTCGGGGCGAAGCGATATTCACTGTTACTTTTGGCCTCACGCAACGACCTTTCTAAAGGAGGGTGGTTATCTCTGTTTTCTCACGTCTAGTCAATGGTTGGATGTCGAGTATGGTTTTCGCCTCCAGGGCTGGATCCTCAGTAATTTTCGGATACTGGCTATTTTGGAAAGCATAGGAGAACCGTGGTTCATAGGCGCCCGTGTCGGCACCGCGATTACCATTCTGCAACGAGAGTTGGACGGCGGAGCGAGGATGGAAAATTGCGTTTGTTTTGTTCAGCTTCGTCAGCCAATTCGTGACATACTCTCGCACGACGGGACCGCTGCTGGAGCGGTCCGGGCGGCCGACTACTTTCGAGATGAGATACTCTCGCTATCTGCGGACACTGTTAACGCTCGCTACAGAGCCCGTGTCGTTCGACAAGGTGACTTATGGGACAGCGGCGTGCGGTTGCGTGAAATCATGGTCCAACCTGATGTTGAAGAGGGTGAGAATGAGGGTACGGGCGGGGGAGACGAACGGACGGGTTTGTGGCAGTGCGTACTACGGTGGCAAATGGGGCGTGTACCTTTCGGGCCCCTGACTTTGGTTTGAGATTCTGGACATGTACGGACGTAGCCTAGTTCCGCTTGGAGAAATTGCGGACGTTCGGTTTGGCGTCAAGAGCGGAAAGGATGCTTTCTTCCTTCCAAGAGACTGCACGTCCGAGTGTCTCGAAAGATGCAAATACGACTCCGAATTCACGATGGAATACCGTCTTCCGAGGCGGACGGTGGTGGACGGTCACATTAGACTGGTACGATGCGGCGAGAAGTTGGAAGAGATTAGGCCAATTGAGGCTGAATACCTTGAATCAGAAATCCACAGCTTGATGGAGGTAGATGAGTTCGTTGTTCACCCGGCAACTTGTTCGCGGTCAATTCTTCTTGCCGGGCGAGATCGAGAAAGCATCTCGGACAAACACGTGCTCAGGTATATTGAGTGGGGAGAGTCGCAAGGATACCATAAGAATCCAACCTGTGCTTCCCGTGCCACAGAGGGCCACGAATGGTACGATCTCACGCAACATAGCCGACCTGACATTGTTCTGCCGAAGATTCAGCAATACCGGCTTCTCTCGTTCTTGAATCCGGCCCATCTCTACCAGAACTCGTCCCTGCTGGGGATCTACGATGTGCCGCAAGCGTTAGTGGAGCCGTTATGCGCTATTCTGAACAGCACTCTTGCCATTGTTTCAAGGCTTGTGTACGCAAGGATGCTTGGTAATGAAGGCAACATCCAGTTGGATGTTTACTCGGCTAAGATGATGCTGGTTCCAAACGTGGCCGCCGGGAAAAAGACAGTGATAGACGCGCTTACCGAGGCGTTCAGGAAAATGTGTGCAAGGAAGGCGCTTGGGTTTCTTTCAGAACGCCGTCTTCGAGCAATGACTCTGGAGCAAAAAGGAAAATCGCGCGAAATAGACGCGATTTCTGATGTATCCGAGTTGGATATGAGTGACCGATTCGATCTTGACGATGCGGCATTCCGGTTGCTTGGCGTAACGTCAAGAAAGCAACGACACGAACTCATTGGTCGCATGTATGCGTACCTGCGGGAATACTTTGAATGGACACGTCAGAAGGAGGAGAAGGCGATAATAAACAAGAATAGGGCACGAAGGCACGGGGTGGTCCGTCCAGAGGAAATCGCATTACAGGTCTATCAGGAGATTTGCGACAATGTACCCCATCTTTTGCGTCGATATGATTCCGGCTTTTTGGACAAATCGAAGCCATTCGACACATACGATTTGCCATTAGCCGGCAGGCCGGAACTCCATAGGGACATGTACAGCCGCCGTGGTGTGAACTTCAAGAAAGGGAAGAAGGTCATACGTGCGATTGATACACGGATTCCAGAACAAGACGAAGTCATTTCGGCGGTTGCGGCATCAGGAGTGCGCGGGCTGGTGCGTGTCCCGTGTGAAATAGAGGAGTGTAATCGCATTTTTACGGAATTCAGCGCTTTCGTTAAGGACCGAGATCGGATTATCTTAGAACTGGTCGAGCAACGTACGGCAGATGAGGATACTCAAGTGAAGATCCGAGAAGCACTTCTGCCACTCTTGCATAGACACGTGGAATCGGGCGGCAGCCACCGAAGCCATGAGGAATGATAATAGCGCCCCCACACTCCACCCCCCTCCCGCAGGGAGAGGGAGACCGCGCTACCCTTCGGCCAACGACTCCAGGTGCTCCCACCGGGCGTAGACGTCGCGGAGTTGTTGTTCCAGCTCTTCCAAGCGGGCCTTGGCCTCGACGATCGCCAGACGGTCTTGCTGGTAGAAGGCCGGATCGGCCATCGTCTGGTGCAGCGAGGCGAGGTTTTTTTCCAGGGTCGCGATTCTCGCCGGCAAGGCGTCCAACTCGGCCCGCTCGGCATACTTCAACCGTCGTTGGGCCGGCGGCTTCTTGGCCGGTCGTGAAGCTTCCGTTTCCCGTTTCCCAGTGGAAGCCTCCGCAGGACCGGCGGCCGCTTGCCGCGTACGCCGCTGGAGCAGCCAGTCGTCGTAGCCGCCGGCATACTCGTGGACTTCGCCGGCCCCTTCCAGGACCAGCGTGCTGGTGACCACGTGGTTGAGAAACTCACGGTCGTGGCTCACCAGCAACAGCGTGCCGGAGTATTCCAGCAGCAGGTCTTCCAAGAGCTCGAGGGTTTCGATGTCCAGGTCGTTGGTCGGCTCGTCCAGCACCAACAGGTTCGACGGCTTGGTGAACAGCCGCGCCAGGAGCACGCGGTTCCGCTCGCCGCCGGAGAGCCGGGCCACCGGACTGCGGGCCTGCTCGGGCGTGAAGAGGAAGTCCTCCAGGTAGCCGATGATGTGACGCCGCTGGCCGTTGATCACCACCGCGTCGCTGCCGCCGGCGACGTTTTCCTGGATGGTCTTCTCGCCGTCCAACTGCGCGTGGAGCTGGTCGAAATAGGCCGGCTCGAGGTTCGTCCCGCGGCGGACGGTGCCCGCGGTGGGCTCCAGCTCGCCCAGCAGCATCCGCAGCAGCGTGGTCTTGCCCGAGCCGTTGGGACCGATGATCCCCACGCGGTCGCCCCGCATCACCAGCGTGGAGAAGCCGTTGAGGATCGTGCGCTGGCCGAAGCGATGGGCGACGCCCTTGGCTTCGATCACCAGCCGGCCCGATCGCTCGGCCTCGTGGAGCTCGCACCTCGATCGTGCCCGGCCGGTCGCGGCGTTGGCTGCGGATCTCCCGCATGGCCAATAGTGAGCGGACGCGGCCATGGTTTCGCGTCCGCCGGGCCTCGATCTTGCGGCGGATCCAGACCTCTTCCTGGGCCAGCCGCTTGTCGAACAACGCCCGCTGGGCGGCCTCGGTCTCCAGGGCCGCTTGCTTGCGGACGAGGAACGTGTCGTAATCGCAGGACCAGCTCGTCAGCATGCCGCGGTCGAGTTCGATGATCCGCGTGGCCAGCTTGCGCAGCAGCACGCGGTCGTGGGTCACCATCGCCAGCGTGCCTTGAAAGCGGAGGAGAAAATCTTCCAGCCAGGTGATGGCTTCCAGATCGAGGTGGTTGGTCGGCTCGTCCAGCAGGAGCACGTCCGGTTCGGCGGCCAGGGCCCGGGCCAACAGCACGCGGCGCTTCATCCCGGCGGAGAGCACGGCCAGTTGGGCCTCGGGGTCCAGGTTCATGCGGCTGAGCACCTTCTCCACCCGGTAGTCGCCCGACAGACGGTGCTCCGGCCGGCGGCCGGCGGAGACGCAGTTGAAGACCGTGCCCGACAGGTCGCCGGGGACCTCCTGGACCAGCATTGCGGTGACCAACTCCTGCTGGCGGACCACCTGGCCCTCGTCGGGTTCCAGCTCACCCTGGATGAGTCGCAGCAGGGTTGACTTGCCCTCGCCGTTGCGGCCCAGGATGCACAACCGCTCGCCGGGGTCGATCTGGAGCTGGACCCCGTCCAATACGCGGGGACCGCGGAAGCGGAGGCTGACGTCCCGCAAGCTGATCAAGGGCATAGCCACGATTGTCGCACATGATCGGCCCCAGGTTGAAGGCCACCGACGGGGGGCTCCATCTTCACCGCCTACCGGCCCCGAACCCACGCTTGCCGATTTTAGCAAAGCCACTAGGCTATGCTTCCATGCGTTTCGTCTCAAGTGCCGCGATTCACTCACCCTACAAGCGAGGGGCGAAATGGGGCTGTTCTTGTCGATGTCGGGGGTAATAGGGGCCAGGGAGGCTGATGTTGAAGCGGCCTTGAAGGAGTATTCCGCCGCTCATCTTGGCCGGTTCGAGCCGACAACGAAAAAGTCTCCTTCCTGGAGGTTCTCATACTCTCCGAATCAGACGGGAATACGACCGCTGTGTATCCGGGCGAGTTCTTTGAGTGGGATGATGCCGCCGCCCACTTGTCCCACTCACTCAACGTCCCCGTCTTCTCGTTCCATATTCATGACCACGATCTGTGGATGTACATCCTCTTTGTGGCGGGGGAGGCGGTGGATCAGTTTAACCCGATCCCCGACTATTGGGACGACAACCTTTTCGAACGAGGATCGGCAGCACTGGATGGGCAGCCCTGCCGTGATCGCCCGATGGTCTGCAACATAATCCTTCAGAATTCATGATCTCGTGTGGAATGCCGGAAGCGCAAATGGTCAGCATGCGCGAGTTGACCGGCGTAGCCATTGAGATGAAATCGGTTCGCCAAGCCGTCAGGAAATCGTTTGCCGAGATCTTCAGCGTCGAGCTGATCCCGTCCTCTCTGGAAGAGGTCATCTAGTGGCTATCCCCTTTAGTTACGGCTTGCGCAATCTGTGGACCAGAAAGGTCACGTCCGCGCTTACAGCAGGAGGCATGGCCTTAGTGACATTTGTCTTTGCGGCCGTTTTGATGTTGGCGGAAGGCCTGGAGCAGACACTCAGAGACACGGGCTCGCCCGACAACGCGATAGGTCCTGCGGGGGGGCGCGGAAACCGAAGTATCCAGTGTGATCGACCGTGGGGACGCCGGCATAATCGAAGTCCAGCCGGAAGTCTTCCAGGATGAAAAGGGCGACCCGGTGGCGGCAAGGGAATCCCTGGTGTTGGTAACTTTGCCCAAAATCTCCGGAGGGAAGCCCACTAATGTCATAGTGCGGGGGGTGGAAAAACACTCACCCAAATTGCGTCCTCAAGTTAGACTCGTGGAGGGCCGGTATTTCAGACCCGGTTCGAGGGAGGTCATCGCCGGAACCAGTATGGCCAAGCGAATCGCCGGCGCCGGCCTGGGCGGGACTTTACGGTTCGCCATGGCTGATTGGACCGTCGTAGGGGTTTTTGACGCTGGGAAGACAGCTTTCGATTCCGAATTGTGGGCCGACAGCGACCAGCTAATGTCGGCTTTCCGCAGAAACGCATATTCGGTGGTTGTCTTGAAGGTCCCGGGAAAAGAATCGTTTAGGGACATCAAAAAACATCTGGAAAAAGACCCCCGCCTTACGGTTCAGGTAAAGCGAGAGATTACGTTCTACCGGGAACAATCCGAGGTAATGTCAAAATTCATTCGCATCCTCGGAATCGCAATGACCTCCTTTTTCAGTGTCGGGGCCATTCTAGGCGCCATGGTAACCATGTATTCGGCGGTGGCCAACAGGACTCGTGAAATAGGGACCATGAGAGCGCTGGGCTTCCAGAGATGGAACATACTCATATCTTTTTTGGCCGAATCGCTTATTCTGGGTCTTGTGGGAGGGCTGATCGGAGTAGCCGGCAGCTCGACGCTCCAGTTGATTACGATTTCAACGCTTAATTGGGAGACGTTTTCGGAACTCGCATTCGGATTTTTGCTTACACCCCGAATAGCGGCTTACGCCATGGCTTTCGCTCTAATAATGGGATTCCTCGGCGGAGCCCTGCCCGCTTGGCAGGCCTCGAAGCTGAAGATTGTGGACGCCTTGCGCGAGACTTGAGAGATGGGGGCAGAGGAAGCGCAGAAGTGGGCGCTCACCGGAAGGAACCTTTTTGCACAAAAAGCTTCCCCTCGGACCCTTCTTGAAAAAACTCTAACTATGGCGCCAACGTGGCAATGCGCCATCCCGAGGGCCTATGAGCACAACGTTAGCGCGGGCGTTGGGGCTCTGCTCCAGGCTCGGTTGCGGCAAACGGTTGCAGAATTTTAGCCGGCCGGTCAAAACGCGATCAGACTTCCTTCCGATTGTCCAGCGCTCTGGACAAAGTTAGCGGATCAGCGAATTCCAAGGTTCCTCCGACTGGGATTCCGTAAGCTATTCTGGTTACCACCGTACCCGAGCCACGTAACTTTTCCCCGATGTACGCGACGGTCGCTTCTCCCTCTACGGTGGGATTAAGGGCTAGAATCGTTTCTTTTATTGATTGATCGTGGACTCTCTTGGTCAATTCACGGATTCGTATGTCCGCTGGGCCTATTGCGTCCAGAGGGGAAAGGGTTCCGTGCAGCACATGGTACACTCCCCGGAAATGACCGGCTTTTTCTATTGCCATTAGATCCAGGGGGGTTTCCACTACGCAGAGCCGACTTCCCTCCCGTTTCGGGTCCGAGCAAATGGAGCAGGGGTCCACATCGGTCAAGTTGAAGCAGTTTGAGCAGAGGCGGAGGTTTCTTCTTCACTTCCCGGATGGCTGCGACAAGTGTTTGAATTTCTACGGCATCAGCGTTCAAGAAATAGAACGCGTACCGGGTAGCCGTTTTTTCGCCGACCCCGGGCAATTTCTTGAGGGCTTTTATTAATGCTTCCAGCGCTATGATCAGGCTGCGCCTCCGAATCGTTTGATGAATTCATTCTGTCACAAAATGTTCTGTATTGTAAGAAGTGAGACATTCGGTGGCAGTAAGAGTTGACCTGGAGAAAACTTGTTGCCTAAAACGCGTTTCCAGGTGAACCGTTACTCGCGACCTTGCCGTTGAAATTATTTGCGATAATGCTATAAAGCTCATTTACCAGGCGTTCGCAAATGGTATATATCATGCGTTCATTCCCTCAACACTAAGGTCTTCCGGCAGCCGGAACAAACAGGCTGAACTCCCGCGTGGATCGGGATGAAGCTGCTGTCTTAACGAGTCTATGGAGTTAACGGTGTTGATTAGCAAAATAAATAGGAGGCAGACATGGATGAGTTCGTGACGGCTCACAACAAAATCAAGATTGACGCCACGGTAGCGGCCTTTAAGAAACATGATTTTGACGCTCGTCCCTTCCAAAGCAAAGAAGATGTGGCTCAGTTCATTATGGCAGCCGCAGCGGACTGCAAAACAGTGGGGATTGCCGGAACTCATACAGTGCGGGCTTTGGGAGTCCTCCCGATGCTGGAACAGGCAGGGAAGACGCTTTATGACCACTGGAAATTTCAGCCGGGCACGCCTGAAGAGTTGGATTGCCGCAAGAAACAGATGACATGCGATCTATTCCTGTCTTCCGCAAACGCTGTCACGATGACCGGAGAAATCGTTAATCGGGACGGATGCGGCAATCGAATCAACGCGATGACTTTTGGCCCGGGAAAGGTTATCATTGTTGTAGGCAGGAATAAAATAACCACCGACTTGGACGCGGCTTTTGAACGCATCGAATTCACAGCGGCTCCCATAAGAGCAATAAGCCTTAATCGGAAGACTCCGTGCGCTTCCGCGGGGTTATGCATGGACTGCGATTCACCTCAAAGGATCTGCCGGATAACCAGTGTGATACATAGAAAACCAATGATGACCAATATAACAGTCGCCATTATCGACGAGGAGCTTGGATACTAGGATGGAATTGAGGATAGCGGCTCCGAATAGAATAGACCTCGGTGGGGGCACAACGGATCTGTACCCGCTGTATCTTTTTATGGACGGCGGCTGCACGGTAAACGCGGCCATCAGCGTGCGGAGCATGGTCACCTTTAGGACTCGCTCCACTGCGGGCATACGCATAGTCTCAGAAGATTTGGAGAAATCCGTTGAAGCCGCGGCGCCGGAAGATCTGCCCTTAGACGGGCCGCTGGGACTGATTGCAAGGGCAGTCAGGATGTTTCCTCCCAAGAACGGCTTGGAGATTATCACATGCAATCAAGCTCCGGCCGGCTCCGGTCTTGGCGCGTCGAGCGCTCTCCTGGTGGCCTTAATTCAGGGATTGCAGTATTTGAGATCAGAGCTTGAGGAACCGGAGAGTGTCGTCAAACTCGCAGTTAACATAGAAGCCGCGTCCATCGGGGTGCCGGCTGGAAGCCAGGACCATATAGCATCCGTGTACGGCGGCGTTTCGGTGCTGGAGTTCGGACACCGGGAATTCTCCCGCACTTCGTTGCCCAACGACTCGGGTTCCACGGACAAACTGGAGCAGTCACTTGTTTTATCCTTTACCGGTGAGAACCGGTTCTCAGGTATGAACAACTGGGAAATAACAAAGGGATTCATTGACGACAAGAACGGTATCAGACAAAAACTCACCAAAATAAGAGACATAGCTCGCTCAATGGCGGAAGGCCTGCTTGCGGGAGACTGGGACGCAGTGGGATCTCTGATTGACGAAGAATGGCAGGTCAGACGAACCCTCGCCGACCTGGTTAGCACTCCAAGAGTTGAAGCGATTATGTTGGCGGCTGCGGAAGCCGGCGCTCTGGCCAACAAGATTTGCGGCGCAGGCGGAGGCGGTTGCATGATCACGTTTGTGGAGCCGGAGAAAAGATCGGAAGTCGAGAAGGCTATAGTCAACGCAGGAGGCACACTGATGCCGTTTACTATAGACCGACAGGGCGTGCGGATTGAATGCGAAATGTAGGCTCTTGCCGTGAAAGAAGCCTCCGGAGGGAAACTTCTTGAAAGAAGTTTCCCTCCGGACCTCATAGGCGCTAACTTTTGACCTTGTCGGACGTGATTTCAAATAGTTAACACAGGCGGAATCACGTCGCCCCCGCGAAAGCGGGGGTCCAGAAGGTAATGAAAACACTGGATTCCCGCTTGCGCGGGAATGACGGCCTGGGTCATAACGAATCCCCAAGTTAGCGCTTATGCTCCCGGACCCTCCTTCAAGAACTTCCAAAATCGCGACGAGACTGGTCGAAATTCCGGAACATGAGGGCGCAACGATCTAATAAAGACATTTGCATCATTCGTTGTAACCGCCCGCGGTCATAGGTGTGCCTGTTAAACGTCGCCGAATCGGCGCGCTTCACTGAATCAGCGCAAACAACGCAAAGGAATTGTTGCTAACATGCGGGATGCGTGATAGAAAAAATGTAATTCAGGAATTGACGGGAGGAGTCTAGGAATGTTCAAAAGGATTTTAGCCGTTTTTTTGGTTGCATGTTTTTGGATGATTACCGTCCCCGCTATTTCGGCCGAGCAATGGGTAGTCATAAAGGACTCCAAAGGCAGATGCAGCGTTCGCACCACCACTAAGGGGAAAACCGCAAAAACCATAGCCGGTCCTTTCGCAACCAAACCCGAGGCCGAGAAGGCGAAAGCGGAAAAATGCGGAAAACCGGAGCAGAAAAAGTAACGAAACCAGCACTACTTTATTCGTAATCGTTCACCGGGAAATTCCTTTTTGCGCAAAAATTTCCTCCCGGTGAACGCTTCCCTTTATTCAGACCTTTTGCGGCACAGGGCAAACTTGGGCTCGCGTTGCTCCGGCCAACACCCATCAGCCGCGCCGTCTCAGTGACATCCGCAACTATGGCCGGTTTCTTCGGCCTGAATCGGATGCAGTATCGTGATGCCGTCCTCCGTCCACTGGATTATTCCCGCTTTTTCAATTTCCGTCAAGATTTGCGCGCACTTGTTCCAATCCATTCCCAGGTAGATAGGCAACATCTTCTTATATTCATGAAGCGTTTTGCCGGCATCCATGGAATAGAGCGTCATGACGACCTGTTTGTGCACAAGGTCTAGCGCAGGGTTTGACAACAGCTGCTGAATTGTCTCATCGGATATTACCAAGTGGCCTATTCCGTCAGTACACATTGAATTCTCCAATTTTCCGGGAAGATACGTCTGGATGGAAACTTCTAGGAAGAGGTTTCCATCCGGGGCGGCTTTCAATACTTTTAATATTATGACCCGACAGGCTGTTACTACCAAACATGAGAGCACCGGCGCCGTGACCCGAAGCACGGCGGTTTTTTTCCGATCCCCATCCTTGTGGGGCAATACCGCTGACTTAAGGATCGAAAGCAGCCTTATGGGCCACGAATAGGTCGTCAGACGTCATTCCCGCGGAAGCGGGAATCCAGTTCTTTTCGGAGTTTTCTGGACCCCCGCTTTCGCGGGGGCGACGGCGCTACGTGAAGTCGTTAGCGAGATATTCCTTAAGTCACAAGCATTGATCCTTGGGGATGGGGGATCTAAACCGCCTCTCCAAACTTGGTGAGGCTCCGGTGCTGTGAACGGTTACGCGTATGCGTGTCACGAACAAATAGAGGCATTTTCATCATTGGCGCTGACCGCCTCATTACGGCTCTATCTTTGTCCCGAGAACCTTCAAGAATTCCGCCAGCCATGCCGGATGAGCCGGCCAGGCAGGCGCTGTGACAAGTTTGCCGTGCACGTGGGCTTTATCCATGTCCACCTCCACCCAGGTTCCCCCCGCCGCCGCAACCTCCGGGCTCACCGCCGGGTACGCCGAACAAAATTTGTCTTTGATCACGTCGGCTGCCGCCAACACCTGGGCGCCATGGCAGATGGCGGCTATGGGTTTATCGGCGTCCGCAAAATGGCGCACTATTTTGAGCACATCCGGATTGAGACGGATGTATTCGGGGGCGCGTCCTCCGGGGATGACCAAGGCGTCATAATCTTCGGGTCTCACACTATCAAAGGACGCATTCAGGGTAAAATTGTGTCCGCGTTTCTCGCTGTAGGTTTGATCCCCTTCAAAATCATGGATCGCCGTGCGCACAAAGTCTCCCGCTTTCTTTCCGGGGCAAACCGCATGCACGGTATGTCCGACCATGAGCAGAGCCTGAAACGGAACCATCACTTCATAATCCTCGACATAATCCCCAACCAGCATCAAAAGTTTTTTCGCAGCCATCTTTTCCTCCATCCGCTTCTAAAGAGTATTTTGAACAAATCCAGGGAGTGAATCAATTACAGGCCTCGTCAAAATTAGTTCGCACAAACTCCACAAATGCGGAATAACTCTCAGGGGTTCCGATGTCAAAGAAAGGCCGGTCCTGAGGCAAACCCAACATTCGGCCCGATCCGGCAAGTCTGGGAAAGATCTCCTGTTCCATGGAGAACGGGCCGTCGGGCAGGCGCTCGATAAATTCAAGTGAAAGCACCGAGAACCCTGCGTTTATTAATCCAGGGCCGACGTTTTCCCGTTTTTCGCTGAAGCCCAATACAGTTCCGCAGGCGTCTACGGTGACGGATCCGTACCGTCCTACATCGGGAACCGGGTATAGAGAAAGGGTCACTTCCGCGCCGCTGGTTGAATGCAACAGCAAAAGTTCGTCCAGATTCACGTCAAAGAAGGTATCCCCGTTTACCAGCAGAGTGGGGTCGGTAATCAGACTTAAAGCGTGCTTGACCGCTCCTCCTGTTCCAAGCGGTTCCTCTTCTCTTGAAAAGACTATTTTCAAATCAAGATCATTTCTTCTGAAGTGATCCTCTATAAAATCCGACATGTATCCCGTCGAGATGACAAAATTCCTTACGCCCTTTCCGGCAATGGACCGGATCAATAGTTCCAGAAAAGGCACGCCGCGAACCAAGGCCATGGGCTTAGGACGATCCGCGACAACCGCCCGCAAGCGTTTGCCGAGACCACCAGCCAAAATCAAAGCCACCAAAGAAGAGTTCATATCAAAGCGTCTCCGCCGGGAAACTTCCTGCAATCCCGCGTTTGGCGCGGTTCCGGTCCTTCCTCGTATATTGCTTCTACGGACTCTCCCTGACAGTATAATCCATGATTCGGTTGAGTGACAACGGTCACTCAATATGAGGCCTATTTCCTCGGCACACGCAATTTGGGTCCGCTTTCACAGGGGCGACGTGAAAGGCTGCTCTCCAGAAATCCATAACCAGCAAGCCCTGAATCAGGTCTTCCTCTCTGCCCGCCAATATTTTAAAGGCTTCGGTGACCTGCAAGGAGGCCACGGCGGCTGCTGCGGACGAAAGCACTCCGGCGGTAGAGGCTCGGGCATGGCCCGCAACCTTCAAAGGATCAGGCCACAAGCATCTCAAACAAGGAGTTTTCCCGGGGATAATAGTCATGATATTACCCACGGCTTGAACCGCTCCACCGAAGATATAAGGTATGCCGTGGGCAAAGGCCGCATCATTAACCAGATATCGCGTCTCGGTATTGTCCAGTGCGTCCATGACCAGATGGACATCCATCACAAGCTTTTCCACATTGCGCTCGGTTATGGATGCGTCCACAGCTTCAAATTCGACTTCGGAATTTGCTTCCTTTAGATGTTCCAGAGCAGCCTGGGACTTGGATACTCCGCGGGCCACATCGTTTTCGGTATACAGAAGCTGCCGATGAAGATTGTGAATCTCAGGGCTGTCGTGATCCACAAGACGCAGGAATCCGACGCCGGCTCTTGCAAGCAATATGGCTATTGTGGATCCCAAAGCCCCCAGCCCTGCCACAAGCACTCGAGCTCGGGAGATTTTCTCCTGCCCTGTCCGGCCAATGACACTCAGGAGAGTATGGCGGCTGTATCGAGGTATTTCCGGATCCATGCTTAATTGACACCCGCCAGGAAAGTTTGATGGTCAGACATCCTCTTAATGATGTCCAATTTCGCCACAGTTTGATATTCTGAAATAGCATATTTTCTCGCAATCTTGTATAGAATAAGTCCTAATAGCCCTGTATGCCCGAAGTAGGAAACCTCGGACGGAGGGGGTAGTTCCTTGATATCCTTGACATCCAGGTCCACAAGCCCAGCTTGAGGCTCCAAGATGGGCGCCTGTGGTCAAGTTCGAAGAATGGGGCTAAGCGGCAAGTCTGGGAGATTATGACTTGATCGACAGCATTAGTATTGGCCGGTTGCTTTTGGAGACGGGCAGAATCACCAAAGAGGATTACGCTGAAGCCTTGCGCACCTCTAAGGAGAGCGGAAAGTCGCTCCCTGAAATCTTTTTGAATTGTGGTAAGGTCTCGGTAGATGAACTGGTGCAGGCCTTAACCATCCATATGGACATCACACTCTTGAAGGAGGCTCTCGGTATGGAGTACGCCTCCAAGTCCACCAACAAGCACCTGTGGCCCCTGGGTTCATACTTGGAGAGGATATCAATGCTCTTCAAGATGGGAATCCTAATAAGCAGCCAAACCAATATGGGCTCGCTGATCGAAATGCTTATCAGAGAAGCTCCCACGGTAATGAACGCGGAACGAGCGACTATTTTCATTGCGGATCACGAAAACCAAGAACTCTATTCCCATGTCGGGGTTGGCCTGACGCACGATCAAATAAGGATTCCGTGGGAATCGGGAATAGCCGGCTGGGTGTTCACTCACGCCAAATCTCTCAATATCGTTGATCCATACAGCGATCCCAGATTCAACAAAGGGGTGGACCCCAGAACGGGATTTGTCACGAAGAATCTTCTGTGCGTGCCGCTGCGGACTCCCGGCGGCCCGGTTCTCGGTGTATTTCAGGTGCTCAATAAAAGAGCAGGGGTGTTTACCGCTACCGATCAGGAAATACTGGAAATACTCGCCTCTCAGGCGGCGCGAGCCATGGAACACGCCCTGGAGTGGGACAATCTCACTCAAAAAGCCTTCAATCTTTCAAAAGAGAATGTGGGTCTCAAGGAGGCCCTGCATCAAAGGGACCCTCTCGATGAAATCGTGGGCAACACCAAGCCTATTCAGGATGTCCGGTCATTGATCAGGAAAGTCGCGCCCACGGAAACTTCGGTTTTGATTCAGGGCGAATCCGGCACAGGCAAGGAATTGGTGGCTAGAGCGATTCACGCCCTGAGCGGCCGTGGCGAACAGACTATGATTTCTCTGAACTGCGCGGCTGTTCCAGCGGATCTTATCGAGAGCGAATTGTTCGGCCACAGGAAGGGCGCTTTTACCGGCGCCGTTAACGACAACCGGGGAGTTTTTAGGGCCGCGCACAACGGAACGTTGTTCCTCGACGAAATTGAGGCCACATCTCCCGCCATGCAGGTTAAACTGCTCCGCGCTCTGCAAGTGGGTGAAATAAAGCCCGTCGGAGATAATACTATCCAGATTGTGAATGTCCGCCTGATCGCCGCCACCAACAGAGATTTGGCTGGTCTGGTTAATCAGAGCGTATTTCGAGAGGATTTGTATTACAGAATAAACGTATTTCCCATAACCATCCCGCCGCTGAGGGAAAGAATGGAAGACATTCCAGTTCTGGTGAGATTTTTTCTGGACCGTTTAAATGCCCAAACGGGCAAATCGGTCCGGGGTGTGGATCCTGCGGCCATGGATTTGCTCGTAAGGCACAAGTGGCCGGGTAACGTCAGAGAGCTGGAAAACGAGGTCGAGCGCGCTCATATTATCACCGGGGATGGATCAAATGTTTCGGTAAGGTGTCTTTCTCCCCGCATGATCCAGTCTTTGGACCACTTCGAGGCCGAGGGCAAGTCCAAGAACCCCTTGAAGCTTAAGGACGCCATCGATAAACTTGAAAAGGACATGATTTTAGGAGCTCTTGAGGCTTGCGAAGGCAATAAAACTTGGGCCGCCAAAAGATTGGGACTTTCTCGACAAGGATTGATTAACAAGATCGGCAAGTACGGTTTTAAGGAATACATGTGCAACTGAGAAGTGGGCCTGCCGCCCACGCTTGCGAAAAGACAACACTTCATTCATGTATGACGAGTTGCAGATTGCTCAGTCGTTTCACTCCTGCAAATGACGCGTGCGCTTGTCGTTGAGAGCGCAGCGAAGTAATCTCGCTTGCGCAACCGTGAGCTCACGAGAGAAGTCAAATCAAAGTCGCTTTTAGCCTGCAATTATGGTATGATTTGCATTGAAAGGTAGTTTTTCATGATTAGGACGGGTATGGCTTATTTTTTGGTAGGATTAGTTGTGCTTTGGGCCGCCTCGCCCGCTCATACTCAGGTGTTTCCTTACTCAGCTCCTCAAGCCCCCGAGTTTGATCAAAACGGGAATCCTACGCCTTCAGGGAGAGTGGAGAAGGCTCAGCCGGAGCCGGAACCTGCGCCTCAAGTCCAACCGAACGGGGGCGCCAAAGACCAAGTTGATTATCGCAGCGTTCGACCGTACGCTCCCCAGGAACCACCCGGACCAGGTTACAGCCCTCGTCGCTCCAAGAAAGCCTCCAATCAAGGTCAATACATGCCTCCAAATCGGGTGACGCCGAGTTCCGCGGCCCCTTCGCCTCAACCTCAGCCAGGTCCACGCCCCGACTGCTCACAATTCCCCATGCTCATTGCCAGATCCCAGTCCGAAGCCGAAATGCAGATTACCGCCAAGCGATATCTTGCCTGCTTACTGCAGAACGGGTGGCAGATGGATCAGGCTAAGCAGCAGGTCATTGCCACCATCGAAAGCACGTACAGATTGCCGCAATAGCCGCAAAACGCGGATTAACCGGCGGCCGTCTTATATCGCAGACTGTAGGGATCCGGAAAGCCAATACTCCCGTGGAAACAAATCATCTTGCGGAGTATTCCCTTATCAGATGAGCCACCTCGGCGTGTCCTCCGGCCAACGCCATTTTCAGAGCTGTTTTTCCATCATAAGCCTCAAAATTGGGGTTAGCTCCCTTCTTCAACAGCGATTTGACCATTTCAGTGTTTCCGTCGCCCGCCGCCTGCATTAGTGGAGTGCGATCAGAAGCGCTTTTAGCATTGGGATTTGCCCCGCTCTCCAAGAGGTAAGCGACAGCCTCATAATTTTTGCTTTCGACCGCTTGCAGCAGAGCGGAACCCTGGGGGCTGTGCCTGTTCACATCGGCGCCGTGTTCAATGAGCAACCGAACCACCTCCGAATTGCCCCTGGAAGCAGCGTACATTAGCGGCGTGCGCCCGAGGGATGATGAATTCGCGTCAGCCCCATTGTCCAGCAACAGGCCGGCAATGCTTTCATTTCCGACCAACGCCGCCCAGACCAGAGGGGCTCCCTTCTTGCCGGCCAGATTCACGTCCGCTCCGCGGTCAACCAATAGCTTGACCTCAGGCGTTGACGACCTGGCGGAGTAAAGGGCCAGGGGAGTCCATCCAAAGCGATCCACCGCGTTTATGTTTATTCCGTGCCGTATCAGAAATATCGAAGCATTGTCATAGCGGTTGCGGGAAGTGTAGAGTAGTAAGGGCCAACCTCCGGCGGCTGCGAAAAGCCAAAGGCAGACGGCGCCGAGGCCGAATGTGGCGACCAATATCATTGTCTTGGTTTTTGAGGCGGCCTTGCGCGTATCCGTCTGATGGGCGCAGGCTTGAATACTGTGGTAGCGGTAGATCAGGAGGGCCGCTGAAGGCGATAGGACAACAAGAACAAAAGATAATAGGCTCTTTATTCCCCACACTTCGCCGGCGTCTGTTGAGTGCCCCAAGGCCGCGGAAAGTAAAATGTAGAGACAAATTGGGATGTCCAGCAGAACCAGGCCGGCAAAGGCCACAAGCAGGCACTTGCGACCGAGCGGCTCTCCTCTGCGCGCATGCGCGACAGCCATAGAGCCGGCCCAAATCATGAGTCCGAAAGCCACCAACAAAATGGGCGAAAAGAACAGCAACATACCCGTTGCCTTTGTTTTCCGCGAACACTGGAAAGGAATTCAGTCTATTGCGTATTAACTGCTAAAACGGTAGCCGAGATATGAATTCCGTAAATTCGCTGATCTTCATCCCCGTTCAACAGGGAATTTGTTCACTGCGGAAATCTCCGAGGTGACCTTGGCATACAGCTTGGCGGCTTCGGCCTTGCCGTGAGTTTCGTAGGAAAGGTCCTGAATCCAAGGAGTCAAATTGTTGAGCTTTTCTTCAAGATCCACGATTCTTCTGCTCATGTAAATATCAGCGATATATCTGTCCCTGTCTCTGGCCAGCTCATGGATTTTGTCCAACACGAAATGCATATTTTCTTTGGTCCTGGACAAAACCTCATTCTTTTCTTTGAGGCGTTCCAAACAGTCACGATCTTCGGTTTCCGATCTTCGGCTTATATTTTCAAGCCGGAAGATCTCGAGGATCGCGTAGGCCGCTACTTCCTCGCAGCCGCAATAAACCCTATAAGCCTCCTGGATTGCCTCATTGAAGCTGGATCTGATCAGGGCCGCTTCTTCCAATTTGGGATCATCTTTTGCCATGTTCGGAAACCTGACGCAAAGGGAAGTAATTAATAACGTGGACTACCGGGTCCATTTGGCGAGCACGGTATCACATTTAGAATCACAGCCGATTAAATGGCCGGTCGCCCCAACAAAAATGCGCTTCCAACGGCGACGGAGCTGATGAATTCCAGAGCGAATTTATGAATGGGCCTGCTAAACGCTCTGTTCATAAATTCAGCTTGGAGTAGCCTATTCTTTCCTTCCAAGAAGCGCCGTTATCCTATTGGTTATTCCGGCTTCTCCAAAGGCTTCCTCCATGTGCTTTCTAAGCATTTTGTCATCGTCATAAAGCTTCTTCAAGCCGAAATACTTGACTGCGTCACTGAATCCTTCTTCGTAAGCGGTTTCTCTCAACTGATTCCGGCTCCTATTAGGACCTATGAACCTCCTGTAAAGCAGAAAGGCCACAACTACAATTCCGACTGCGGAAATAAAGTCAAAAAGTAGAATAAGTTCGCCCATATTTGGCCTCGTGGAAGGAATGACGTTGTCCGGGATTGACCCAAGCGTTCAATCATATGGCGATTCTACCAGAATACGAAAATCTTCGTAACCGTACAACGGTCTTCTGACGGCCTCATCCTCTGTCTCCTTGCCCAAGCGGTGGGCGGCGAGCTGCAGGCCGATTCAGATAGTTCGCGTGCAACGATCAGGACATGCGACGATTTACTTCCCCCATTGTTTGGCAGGTTCCGGAGCTTGCGGCAAAGCGCCGTCAAGCGCGAGATTCACGCCGAGAGATTTCAGAATCAGCAAGTCCACAAGTCCCTTCTGGGCGGCCAAGCCACCGGCGGACTCCGATCCACCTTTGGCCTCTTCTACTCCGGAAATCAGAGGTACACGTTTCTTTGCGTACACGTCCGCCCAAAACTTGTGGATATCCACCGCCGCTTGGATCTTAAGCGCCTCGTAATTGTCGGCCTCTCTCTTCAAGCGTTTGGCCTGGGCTTCTCCTTCGGCCTCGAGAATGGCGGCGGCTTTTTTCTGGTCGGCCGCCTGAGCTTGGAGTTTGGCGACGGCCAGTTCCTGCTGACCTCTAAGTTCCGCGACTTCCTTATCCTTCTGAGCTTTAACCACTTCCTGAGCCTTTACGGTTTCCTGCTCGTATTTGGCCTTCGCAACCTTAGCCTTACCTTCGGCCTCAGCCGTGATTTTATCCTGTTCAGCCTTCTGAGCGTTTGCTATGGCGGTCTGAATATCCATGTAAGCTTGTTGTTGTTTCTCTATCTGGGCCCTGACCTTGTCGCTGTAGTGCCAGGCGCGAATTTCCAGGTTGTCCACAACTATTCCAAGGGGCTTGAAAGGGTTGCTGTCGCGAAGCGGCTTGCCATCAGGGGCTCTTTTGATCACCTTGACCAAACGCGTGATCTTTTTTCCTGTGACCGGATCTTCGACATCTCTTTCGACTTCGTCATAGGCAAAGAGTCCGTTGGACAACTGATCCGCCGTGTAGAAAATGAAGTCCGTGCGCTTATCGCTGTAAGATTCGCGCGCGCTCATCTGGTTGGCCGTCAGGATCAAGGCTTTACGCAACTGAGGTTGGATCAACTTGTACATCAGCTCTTCCCAGCTTCTATAACCGTGCTCAACGGTTAAGGCCACAGCTTCCTTCTCTGTTTTGGGAAGAGTCACGCGGCACGTTCCTGAAATGTTACACTCCGATCCTTCGTTGAATTGCACTATAATGCTGTGGTCTTCTCTCGTATCGAACCTGCTGTCTTGCCCTCTTGTGAAGTAGAAGGTCTCCGCCTTTGGCCAAGGTTGAATTGAACCCAACTTTATCCACCATCCGGGCGTCATCTTTGCCGTCACCTGTCCGGTAATCCAGGACTGCTTCACCTCATACGTACCCTTCTCAACGTTTGAAACCAGCTGTGATCCGAGCAATAGGACAAAGATCAAGACCGCTCCCACCGCAACAATCAGTCCGATCTTTGCCGCTGAGAGCGGAATCCGATTCGTCCGCCCTGGGTTTTCATCACTTCCAAATAGAGACATTTTCGCATCCCCCGACATTTCGAGTTTCAGACGACCAACGCCTGATCCCTCTTGTTTGATTGCATTGATTAGCGTCTGCTCGTGAGATATCCCAAAGAGGAATGCCGGCCCTTCTCCAGCACGATTCCACATAAAGCATAACATTTACAGAGGCCGGGCAAAAGAATATTTCCCTGCGAGTCGTAAGCTTCCAGTTCCAACGTTGGAAACTAAAGAGTATTGAGGATTCAAGCGCGTGCCAAGGCTGAGAGCCTATTCGCTGAACGGGCTCAAGAAATCTTCAGCATCGAGGAATGGGTCGCTTGTAAGAATTCTTTCCATTGGTTGATCAAAAGATTCAAACTATTTTAGAAGTATCTTGACTCAGCGAGTTACAAATGGTACGGAAAGGCCCGGCCTCAACCTCGGGGGAGGGAGGGGCCTTACCGGTAAACCGGGGGCGAGGCGCTAGTCCTCACCACCGGTTTCTTTTAAAAGGTCCCGATATTATTACAGTAATCTCCTCTGATTAGACCCACCGAAGTTGAATGCGCACACACCCCGAAATTAGGGGCTTGACACCGAAAAGGAATAATGAGAAAAAGAAACTTGATGCCGAAGTGGCGGAACTGGTAGACGCGCCAGGTTCAGGGTCTGGTGGGCGTATGCCTGTAGGAGTTCGAGTCTCCTCTTCGGCACCACATCACCTCGCTTTTGGCCGATTTGAATTGGCCGCCGTCATTTTCCTTACCAAATTTCCAGCATTATTATAGATTGTGACTACGGTTCACGCTACTTGATTTGAAAGCTCTCAGGAAGGCTTGCTTGCGTACTCCGACAAAGATCCGACAGGCGGCAATTGTGGATTGAGGTCGGGGAGGCGTGGGCTGTCGGGTGTTCGAATCGACAACCTTGAGGGGCATGCCCCAAATCAGCGCCGATTACACGCCGGGCTTTAACAGCGGTTAGTCATGTCCATGGGGAGCGAAAGGAAGGCTGCAGCGCCTATTTCCAAACGATCAGTGCAAAACGCTGTTACCTTCTTCTTCCGAGGAATCACTCAATTTATCGGAAAGGGCCCCAAGTTCCGCGCGTGCGTCATTGATCAGTCGCTCAGTCTCCTCCATGATTCTCCTGAGCTCCAGATCCGTCATGTTGTTCACTTCTTCCACGCGCAGTCTTCCCATGATCTCCGAGAGGTTGTCCAGCTTTCGCGTAAACGCTTCGGCAGCTATCTGTTCCTCCAATTGGGGTCGGAAATCGGGTTTCCGTTTGTACAGGAGCCATGCGCACGCAGGAATGCTTACGGTGATTAAGGCCAGCAAGCTGATTAAAACATAAGGATTCAATGAATGCCCCCAGATCAAGCCGGATCTATTTTGGAAAAAGCCGTTGGCGCTTGTGTTAAGGCCATCCAGCTCTTTACCCACTTCATTTACGCTTCGGCCGACCTCGTTGACGCGTTCCCCCATGGACAGCACATGATTCTTAAGTCCCATAATATCCATTTTAATTTCGGACGTATTTCTCGAAACAGAAGAAACATCGGACTGCAGGCCCGGGACGGCGTCATTCACCAAGCTTGACGTCTGTTGTAGAATAGCGCTATCTCTCGAAAGTATGGCGTCGCCGTAATGGATGAAAAAAGCGATTCCGGCGGTCTGGAGAATCACCAAAAGCGCCATTAAGCCATATAGTCTTCGGAAGGCTCTTGCGTGCCGACTGTCCATGGGATCTCCGTAACCCTATATTAAAATGGCCGAGTTCTTTTTTACGAATATTAACGTTAAACGTCCACTTTTTTTTGTAATTGATAATGTCTATGGCTCCGCGCACGTCCACGCTAATTAATAATCAACGTTAACGCTGAGCCGGCCTCCACATTCGAGGCGCCGCTTAACGGAGATACCGGCTTCAGGGGCGCCACGGAAATTTGGGCGCCACTGACCCTGCTTCGCTGGGTCAGTTTAGTGGTCTCATGTGGAGCAAAAGCTATTGTCCGTTCAGCGGTTTCTCTACAGGCCGTGCTCCGGCGGCAGAAATCCGGACTCTGCTAAAATCAGGCTCCAGCCCGGACATCTTATGAGCGTGAGCGACGCGTCTGCACTCGGGGCAGAGATCCGAGACAGCGCTCAGGACAAGGGGCTCCATTTCTTTTTCCACATGTTTTACGAACACTTTTGGTAGGAAATACGCCCCGCAACCCTGACACGCCTGCATTTTGATCCTGTTGATGATCGTGCCGCACATCATCAGGAGTCTTTCATCCCCCTGGTCCTCGATTTTCAGCGCGCCGGTAGGGCAGATGTTGACGCATGAGCCGCATCCTATGCACTTGGGGAGCCCATGCACGTAATCCTTTAGGATTAAAGAGCTTTCTCCGGCATGGTGAAATCTTATGGCGGATACACCGAGCTGGTCCCGACAAACCTCCACGCACTTACCGCATCGCTCGCAAATATCGCAGCGCATGCACCTCTTGGCTTCCTGACGCGCGGCTATTTCGTCGAGACCCAATTCCACTTGATCGAAACTATGCATTCTTCGATCAAGATCTATCATGGGAATTTCCTGGCGTTGGATGAAAGCCTTTTCTCGGTAATTCAGCACAATGGGCGCAACCATGTCCCTGGGCCTTAATACGGGCTTGTCCGGGTGGGCCTCGTCTCTCAAATAGGCGTCCATTGCCCTTGCCGCTCTCTTGCCGGCTCCAATCGCTTGAACAACAGTCGCCGGACCGGTCACCGCGTCACCGCCTGCGAAGACATCGGGTATGTTGGTTTGCTGGTTGTAAGAACGAACGTTTATGGTTTCCTTTTTGCTCAGTTTTAACTCGGTGAAGGCCGGAAAATCCATCACATTGGGCTTTTGGCCGATCGCCGCTATTATGGCTCCCACAGGCATCTTGTACTCTGAATCGGGAACCGGGATGGGCCTACGACGTCCGCTTTCATCGGGCTCGCCGAGAGACGCCATAACGCACTCGAGAAAATCCACTTTGCCGTAGTTTCCGATAACTCGGGACGGAATCGTTAGCTGGTGCACATGAATCCCCTCCTCGGCCATCTGGATGATTTCCTCAAAGTGGGCGGGCATTTCCGAACGCGTCCTGCGGTATACTATGCTTACTGATTGGGAACCCAGGCGCACACACGTGCGCGCGGCGTCAACCGCCGCGTTTCCGCCTCCTACTATTGCTACCCGGTCGGCGGGTTTGATTTTGAGGCCGAAGGACACATTCTTAAGGAACTCCAAGGCGCTGATAACCTGCGGAAAATCGTCCTCGCCCTGAATACCCAATTTGTAACCTTGCCAGGCGCCTATACCCAGAAAGAAGGCTTTGTAACCTTGGGCCCTGAGGTCATCCAGAGTCAGATCCTTCCCGACCGGGGTATCTACTACTATTTCCACTCCCATGGCCTTAATGTTCTCGATTTCCTTCCTAACGATTCGCCGTGGCAAACGGAACTCAGGGATACCAGCCATCATCAGGCCGCCTGGTTCGGACATTGATTCGAAGACCGTGACCGGATAACCCTCCCAGGCCAAGAAATACGCTGCGGTCAATCCCGCCGGCCCTGATCCGACAACCGCTATTTTTTCCTTATAGTTGTGCTTGGGCTCCGGGACCTTGTACCCCGGTCCTTTTTCCATAACTATTTTGGCAGCCAACCCCTTAAGGTCTTTTATGCATAACGCCTTATCCAAATACCGCCGCTGACACCACGATTCGCAAGGGTTCGTGCACACCAGTCCGCACACCCACGGAAACGGGTTGTCTTTCCTTATAAGCTCGATCGCTTCGGAGTATCTGTCCTGACCTATCAGCGCTATATAAGAGGGGATATCTATCCCGGCCGGACAATTCAACTGGCAAGGAGCTGAAGCCTCTCTCTTCAAGCCGTCATCGGCATAAACTATATGGTCCTTATCCGCCGCCGGTCCAGGGGGAAACATTGGATTTCGCGTCATCGTTCGCTCCGAAGTTATTATGATCTTTTAATGTTTGGGATTTGTAGCAACCTGTATAGAGGCGGTCCCGCATCCTCACAAATATATAACATTTTATTATAGTTGAAAAGATATAAGCCTGCGGGTGTTGGGTTGAGCGTGGAAGATCTTTTAGCAGCGCTCGCGACGAGTTAAACCACGGAGCAATCTCCAATTTTTCGGTCAAAAGAGAAAGATTACGCCGTTTGGAGTTTTCGGAATGGTTTGGCCGGAAGGGCATTTAGAACGTTTTAACCCCGCCTGCGGGCGCGGGGTTTCTCGGTAAAACGGTCCGGATTTTTCAGTGGTAGCCTAACGCGCAAAAAGGGCTTGCCTTCATGGAACGTAGGCTGCAAATAAGGCTTCTTCTCCTTGGTTCGTGTGATGAGATCCATTGCTGCCGTTCTTCATCCGGCCATACTTCCACTCTCGGACGACCCAATTCTTCTTCCACTCGAATGTCCTGTGTTTCTGTTAAGACCTGCATTACTTCGGACTCAGTGAATACAGGATAGTCATCAGAGCTGGAAACCATATCAGGCCCCTCCCTTAAGGAGTTGTTTTCTTCAATTAATCACTTCTGACTAGGAGTCAAGCGACAGATGCAAACATTGCCCGGCCGAGAAAAAAACCGCGTGATAGTTTACAGGGAGTCCCTTTTTGCACAAAAAAATATCCCTCACAGCGCCTCTGACTAGAAATCGATGCGCAATTTACTTTCAAATGGAAATGGTTGCGAGGTTTAGGCGATATGAGCTGCTCGATTCGGTGTTATTGTGCGCCTTACGCACTCGAACTGAGGTCCGAGGCTTATTTCTGACGACGTAACATAGTGATATCAGCGGATTTCAATGCGGTCTTCCCATAATGGCGTTCGAGCCGCGGCAATGACACTTGCCCCGAAGCGATCCTGTGTGGTACGCTCGGTAAAATCATGCATCTTGATCTGGAAACTCAAACGCATATGTCCGGTATAGCGGTAACGCAAGCTCGGCATACCGTTGTCGGGACAGACATTAATCCTAATGGGTCAACTATATCCGCACGTTAATACAATGATTGGAGGCGCCATGTCGGAGAATTATGAAAACCTTTCTCCCAACGATCAGGAAGAACTTCAGAAGTTGGAACAGAATTTGGCCGCAATGCCCGACTCGGCAGGGGCTCACTACAACCTGGGCCTGGCTCTAGCGCACAGGGGCGAGTGGGACAAGGCGATAGACTTGTTCAGGTCTGCGCTTAAACTCAAGCCGGGACTGCTGGAGGCGCGGGTGAACCTTTCCGGTGTGCTTCTTCAAAAGGGTCAGTACCGATCAGAGCATAGAGGAAGCGCTCAAAGCCCTACAGTATAGGCCGGACATAATAGAAGCGTGCATCAATATAGGAATCGCCTTCGTGCACAAGGGAGAACATGATCAGGCCATTCACAGCTTCCAGCAAGCGCTTAAAATTGATGATAATTCGGTTGTCGCTCACGTTAATATTGCGAACGCCTACTTGGCCATGGGAGACGTCGACAAGTGCATAGCGCACAATATCAGGGCCACCGAATTGGCCCCGGACTTTGGAATGGCCTACAACAACCTGGCGGTAGGCTATTTTCATAACGGGGATAAAGGCAAAGCCAAAGAAGCGGCCACTAAGGCCCAAGAAATAGGGTATCCAGTCCATCCGGACTTCCTGAACAGCCTTGACTAGAAGCGGCCGCAACGCCTAAGAGTTTCAGGAGGAGTTTTCGGGGAGGTTTTTTCGCGCAAAGCGCCTCCCTGGACTCGCAATAATGGTGACTTGAGAAAATTTGATGTGACGCAGCGGTTCCAGCCTGCGGTCAATTCGATTTTGAAATAGATAGGCTGGAAGGCCTGCCCCACGCAGGAAATTCAAAGTCTAACTCTTAAGTCGACAGTATTGCCCCAAACCTCTCCCCCAAAACTCGCATCATTGCAGCCGATTCCAGTGTGGGATTTTCGCAACTTCTTGTGCGATGGACGCGCGGACGCAAGGCTTGTGAGTAACCATTCAGTTATGAGCGGCGAATACCGAGATTGCTTTCCCGCGGAACGCGGGATTTCACTTCTCGCAATGACATTTGGACTTGTCTTTGCGAGCGGAGCGAAGCAATCTCCCGCGCGTAACTGAATGAATAGGCTTGTAAAGCTGTCGTAAACATATATCACTCGGCTTCGGCATGTAATTTCTTTTCAACATTGTTTCTATTGTTTATTATTATAGTCTGAAATTATGACCGCATACAGGAGTGGGAATGAATAACGAGAACGGCGCGTTTGTAAATATCAGTGGGGCGGCTGCGTTGCCTGTGTATCTGAAAGTCTTCTTCAAGGCCCTGTTCCTGATGTTTGACCGAGACAATGTCCGCATTAGAAAAGAGAGTAATATTAACGTAGTTGACACTCTGTTCAATTTCGTGAAACTGTCTTTCCTCCAGCGCACCATCTTAAGATACAGGCGAATGGTCAAAGCCCAAGACGCTGTGATCATGGACAGCACTTTTCCTCCGTATCCGTCTCCCGCGTTCGACAAGAGAATTGCCAATTACTTGAATCATCTGGACTTGACTGAATTGCCTTCGGGAATCGTATCCATTTCGACCACCAACTGCTGTCCCTATTCATGCGCTTTTTGTTCCACAAACGCGAAACGGAATCTGGATAGCGATCTGGATGAAGAGCTGCTCAAAACCACTATCACGGAAGTCGAGAACTTCGGGGTTCCTATGATAATCCTCCACGGTGGCGAGCCCTTCTACCGGTACGACCGCTTCTTGCGCCTGGTCAAACATGTGCGCAAGGAAACTTGCTTGTGGATGTTTACCACAGGCTATGAGGTGACTCCGGAGAGGGCTCGGGAACTTAAGGACAACGGTTTGTTCGGCGTCTGGGTGAGCCTGGACCACTATAAACCGGAAGTCCATAATCGACTTAGGGGACACGCCGAAGCCTTTGAAAACGCATGCAAGGCAGTGGAGAACTTCAAGAAAGCGGGAATTTACACTTGCCTTTCCCTGGTTCCCCCGGACGATTTCTTGATAAAGGAGAATTTCCTCAAATATTACGATCTGGCTAAAGAGCTGGGGGTCGCTGAGATCAGAGTGATGGAGCGGAAGCCGTCCGGCCGCGAAGCGTGCCGTGGAGTAATTGCGCACAGCCCGATTTTAGAGCAGCTTCAGAAGGACTTGTATCACGACGAGAATTACAAAGCCTATCCGCCTCTTAGCGGATTGTCCACCTGGTTGGAAAAGGACCCGGCTTTGGGGTGCCAGTGTAGGTTCGAGTATTTGTTTATAACCTCCACCGGCGAGGTTCAGCCTTGCGAAGCCTCCGAAATATCGTTTGGAAATATCACTCAAGAATCCTTTAAGACAATCTACAAGAGGGCCTGCCAAGCCTTTCCTCATCCCGCCACCGGCTGCATACCCATGGTCATGTACTCTGAAGTAAGAGATTATCAAAAGATCAAGGACACCTTGGCTTCCAGCGAAAAGTCGGAGGTTTCCACCAGGATCATGGCCGAGTTCCAGGCGAGAGGCTCAATACCCGGGGCTTATAAGCAAATATGGTCCATTTACGAGAAAAGGCTGAAGGCTTACAAGCAGCGAAAGGCTACGGCCGGGAGAGCCTTCTCATGAAAAATACCCTGGAGGGAAACTTCTTGAAAGAAGTTTCCCTCCAGGCCTCCCTTCAAGAACTTTCAATATGGCTACGCATCAGCTTCTTATCCTCATCCCCCTGAAGGGGGGCAGTCTTCTCGGGTAGCCATGGGCGCAGCCCACGGTAGTCGACGAGCACCCTATGAATGCGTTTTCATGATTCGTTGTGACCTAGAAAAGCCGTGAGACTGCCAAAGCTCAGGCGCATAACGGTTGCACGCCGGCCGGATAGGACCCTGGGCCGCTTTGAAGTCGGGATCCACTGACCCGGGGACCAGGCCAGTGGAGATCTCCCCTTTACAAGTCTTTATTCGGTATTGGAGCGGGATTCAACCTCTCCCGCGTCAGTGCGGTATTCGCCCTTTCTTGTCGCGCCCCGGGGATGTGAAAACACGAATCGTGGGAGGATCAACCCGAATGAAGTCCGATCCTGGTTAATATTTTGTCGAGATTTTTTGCAGACTCTCAGTCATGTTAAGTATATATTCGTCCACACCCTTGGCCGAATCAAGAATGCCCATATACAAGGCTGAAGCTTTAGGCACGCAGAAACCGTCAATTAGTCTTTCTTCGTGGGCCAGGGCGAAATCCACCGTCATCTGGGCCAGCTCTTTTTCTTGAGCGATCAAAATATCAATTAGGGATGGATTGAGGGTGGCCAAGAGATCTTTGAAGTTCTTCAGCACTTCGCACAGCAAGTCAAAAAGCCTCTTCAACTCATCGTTTGCCTTGTCACTAAAGGGAATACCGTCCGCTGCCTTACGCTTAGCAATATCTAGAATCTCTGCAAGGGCCTCACCCGCTCGCTCCAACTTTGCCGGAAACAGCAGCACTGTCTTGAGAACTTCACCAGTGGTCATGGGTGAGCAAACCAGGGCGTTGGTAAGGGCCTTCTCTTCTTCTCGGATTTCCTCCATCAACGTCGCACAGTTCCCCATTTTTTCGGGGTCCCCCATTAACAGACACTTGTACAGGAGGTCGGCCATAGTATGAAGCTTTTTCAGCATCACCAGCAAACCTTCCTCGAGGCAAGTCATCTCCTGCGGACGAGACTCGTAAATTTCGTCCAGCCTGGACGCCTCAGCATTCAGCTTGGGGCTGATCAGGCGAAATGGATTAAAAAATAGCTGCTTTTCTTTCATAGGCGCCGACCTCCTTAAACACGCTTATTAGATTCGGGCATTTCGAGAGATGGCAAAACACAAAATGCATAAAGCAAAATATTCATTGCGCCGAAAAATATCAAGTTTATTTCGTCTGTAACCTAGCCATTGCAAATTGTTGTGAATGGACTAAGCTGAATCTTCAGGCGCATTAGGAAACAAATGAATTCTGCCGGGGAGGGATGCCGATGATTGGACAAGATAGAGTCACGGGAGAGCTCCTGTCCAGGGTTCGCTCTTTGAACCCCGTAGTCCACAGCATTACCAATTTCGTGGTTATGAATTCCACCGCAAATGTGCTTTTGGCAATGGGAGCAGCCCCCATAATGGCTCATGCCATAGAGGAACTGGAAGAGATAGTGAGCCTTGCCAACTCGGTGGTGATCAACATCGGGACTCTGTCGCAAGCCTGGGTGGAATCCATGGTCGCCGCGGCTCAGTTGGCCAAGGCGAAGCGAAAACCTTTGATCCTTGATCCGGTGGGCGCGGGGGCCACGAAATTCCGCACTCAAACGGCCAAACAGATAATCGATCACCACACGCCCGCGGTCGTCCGGGGAAACGCGTCGGAGATTCTCTCCCTTTATGTGACAGGCGGCAAGACCAGAGGCGTGGATTCGGCCAACTCGCTTGAAGAGGCGGTGGATGCGGCGAGGTCCCTGGCCGAAGCAAGCCGGACGGTGGTGGCCGTGACCGGAGAGAGAGATTTTGTGACGGATGGGAGAAAGTCGTACATGGTTTCCAATGGGCATCCCTTGCTGGGTAGAGTTACCGGGACAGGTTGCGCCGCCACAGTAACCATCGGCGCTTTTCTATCGGCCGAAAAAGACCCTGTTCTTGCCTCTGCGGCGGCTCTAGCCTTCTTCGGATTGGCCGGTGAGAGGGCAGCCGAGCGGGCGAATGGCCCGGGAACTTTTTGGGCCCATTTGCTGGACGCCCTCTACAATATCTCTCCGGAAGATTTGGCGAATCGAGCGAGGATAGAACGGATATGAATTTGAAGTCTTGGAACGTCTGCTTGGTTACTGATAGAGTTCATTCCCGCGGCCGCTCCACATTTGAAGTTGTGAAGGCTGGGGTAGCGGGAGGGGTGTCCGCTGTCCAGCTCCGGGAAAAGAACCTTGAAGCAGGCGCCTTTTATGAGGAGGGGCTAAAAATCAGGGATTTTCTTCGAGAACACAAGGTTCCTTTAATAATTAACGACCGCGTTGACATCGCGTTGGCCTTGGACGCTGATGGGGTACATCTGGGCCAGTCCGATCTGCCGGTCGAAGTTGCCAGGAAAATTCTCGGAAGAGATCGAATCCTCGGACTCTCGGTGACGGGGCCAGGGCAAATTAATGAAAAGGCCCTGAAGTATGTGGATTATTTAGGAATAAGTCCTGTTTTTCTCACGTCCACAAAACCGGATGCGACCGAAGAATGGGGACTCGCCGGGTTGCGCAATGCCCGACAACTGACTCCGCTGCCTTTAATCGCCATAGGATCGATAAAGGCGAACAACGCGGCAGGCGTAATTCGAGCGGGCGCGGACTGCGTAGCCGTGGTCACGGAAATTGTCTCCGCTGATGACTGCGCAGAGGCGACCAGAAAGCTTTGTAGTGAGGTGCTTGACGCAAAGAAAGAACGCGATTGGAAGCCAACCGCTTAGTGCAATGTGGCATAATTACGGTGTCGTATTCCGTCGATGATGCCCCGTCAGGGGCGCAAGAGGCTACTAATTTCATCTACGGCGCCCTGTGGAAATACGGTCAGGTATTCTTGATCAAGGCAGCGGGCAAGCGGGCAGTTACATAGGGTGCGGCGCCCAACAGGAACCGCATCGTTCGAGGTATAAATACCTAACCGTATTTGTGCCATAGACCACTAAGCGCTCCTTTTCATAGAGGCGTTCGAAGTCTTTTCTCGACAGATGAGCTCCTCTTCAGGAGCCACATCCTAAGGGAACGAGAAAAGCCCCAACTCAGCGACACTGTTTTTACGAAAACGACCACTTATGGAAGCACGGTGGGGATCATTTGAGCAGCCAATATACCAGGAGTTTTTGGGGAAGGGACCGGGAAACCACTTTGCAAAAAGGGGCTTCCCGGTAAACTATTACCTTCCACAGGCGGCGATGGCGTTCACATAGCCCTTGGAGGGATCTTCACGCGTTTTTTCGCCTTCTTGGTTTCTTTCGCGTGGGTTACGGGCTTCTTTTCTTTTGCCGACTTTTCCACAACCGGCTTCTCCTCCTCTTTAGGAGCGACCTTTTCCGGTTCGGTGGTTTGTTTGTCGAAGGGCGTTTCCTCTTTTACAGCGGCAAGGTCACTGGCAGGCGTAGGCCCAGCGTTGGCCAGCAATGCCTGAACCTCGATAGCAAGCTTGTCCAAAACGCCGGCTAGCTGCGGAATGAGAAAAGCTTCCTTCAATTTGTTGAGAGTGTCAGGTATTATGCCCCTGGCCACGAGCGAAGAACAATTGCACTCTTCCTTACCCACAACATACAGTCCCACAGCGTGGGAAGGGCCGGCAATCACTGCGGCCAGAAACAATAGACAGCACAGCGATCAACACGACTCGCATGGCTCCATCTCCTGCTTATAATATGGTGTAATTTTATTATACAAAATTTGCAAAAAAAATCAAGAACTTCTTTCCGGAGCCGCCGTGGGGGCCGGTTGCAGCAGCAGGAAGGACATCATGGAAAAGGTAAGGCGCGATCGGCACGAACTCCCGCATTCCATTGGCCAAGCGCTTATTGAAGTGAGGCGGGCTATTGTGGATATGGCAAATGTCGAAATCAGTGTTTGTCTCATCAAATTCCGGAAGGGTGAAAGCTGAGGCGATAGCGGAGTCTCGCTCCCTTTCTTGCCCCATGTGAGTCTTAACCTGCCCTCAGAACGCTCCTGCTTTGGCGACCGAGAATTTGGCGCTTAATTTGCGAAGCAAGGTAAGCGTTCGCCGGGAGGCGACTCTTTTGTGAAATGGAACGTAGCTTTTGCTCCGCATGAGGCCGATACACTGACCTGGAAACCAGGTCAGTGTCGATGTTAATCGCAAAGGAGCGCCGCTGTTTGCGGAGCTACGGACATCGTCCGTCCAAAACGCTGTTCCCCGGCATATTATTTACAAAACCAAACACTACGCGTCTATTCTGTTCCGCCGCTTTCAGGCTCGATTCATAATGCTCTGCTTATTCCTGTTTCTCAGTTGCTACTTCCGAAGATTTGACGGTAAGCACAGGGCACTTTGCCGTCCTGACCACATTCTCCGCCGTGCTGCCAAGGATGAGATGCTTGAAGCCGGTCCATCCATGGGTTCCCATAACGATCAAGTCTATTGACTCTTCTTCCACCAAACGCACTATTTCGTTCGCAGGGATTCCGATCCTGGACAACGTCTTTATGGCTCTCACTTTATCATTGCATTCGTTGGTCAGAAACCTCGAAAGCTTTTTCCACCGATTCCTCTATCCCCAACAGCACTTGCTGGAGATCGAAAGGGACACCCGGTTCAAATGCAGGGAAGCCAAGTCTGGATGAATTCACGACATGCAGGACAACCAGTGTTGAACCAAAGGCTTCGGCGAAGTCAACGGCATATTGACGTGCCGGAAGCGAATTCTCTGAAAAATCCGTGCAGAATAAGATTTTTCTGGGGATCATGTAGCTAACCTCCTGTGGTTAATGAAATTACAGATAAGCAAATACCAGGCCTGCCGCATTTGGCGCTAACACACGTTTTGTCCGGTGAGGCCGACCAATGTATTTTACAACATGTAAAACAGCGAGGCGATGTTTTTTGGATGCGCTCCGGGAATGCGATTGATACAGGGGATGTGGGATGGCGGCGACTTCAGGTGATTTTACTCACGGCCTGAAACAGACGGTAAATGCAAAGCTGAAGAGGGATACACCGGAGCCGAACGCCTATAGTCAGACGACCATCCCGAAGGACGCGGTATTTCCGGGCTCAATGAGGGAAATTTAGTATGTGTCGCTCAAGAATCTAATTTGTCAGACACTCGAGCGACACCCCAATTGGGTCGAAATTATTCCACCTTCTGCTTGGGGGTTTTCGCGGGTTTGCACTTTTTGCAGTCTTTTACTACTTTGCCCTTTTCTTTAACGCACTCAGCCCTGGTCATTTCCTGACAATCACCCTTGATACAGCAGTGGATCTTTTTGTCCGCTTTGTCTGTTTTCTTGGTGTCGGTTTGGGCGACGGCAAACGGCACGGCCAACGCAAATACCATAATTGTAACGAGAACCAGCAATTTCTTCATCCGGGCCTCCTCAATCCAGCAGGAGTTCTAGCCGCCTCCCAGATTCATGGATTGCGGGAGGGGGATTGAGGCATCCTACTGCCGAAGCTGATTTTATTGCAACATTTTTTCTTCGGAACTGAATTTTTTTCTTTAATTGTTACACCAGTGGCTTGCGTCGCATGAATTAGCCGCGGACAATTAGCGTCAGATTCAGAACATTGTACTCAGGCTCTTGCCCCTTTTGCGTTGAATATTGAAACCCAATTCATTAATCTCTCCTTGTTGCGTCTTTTTTCCCTTTTCAAAATACAAGTGTGGTCGATCGGTAATATGAACCCCGGGAGCCTCTGCGAGATTGGGCGCTTTCGCCCGAGCCGGCTTCCTCCGACAGCGACCGGCGCCTCCACCGGCTTAATCGAATGTTGTGACCGCAAATATAGCGTCGCGCTAACGAAACGGAGCCCTTAGGCTTCGGCTTTTTGAGAGTTTTTGAATGTGTATCTCCGGAGGGAAATTCGTTGCTTGGAGTTTCCCTTCAGCGCCATCTTCATCGGCGGCTCCAACTCCGTCTTTTTTGGGTTACAGGCGACCTAGCATTGTAACCTTTCAGTTATGAAGGGCGAATTCCGAGATTGCTTTCCCGCGGAAAGCGGGATTTCGCTCCTCGCAATGACATTTGGACTTGTCTTTGCGAGCGGAGCGAAGCAATCTCACGCACGTAACCGAATGAATACCGCGCATTGCCTGAGCTTGACCGCGACTTAGGTAAGGGAGCGGACGCGGAGAGAATAATGGACAATTTGACTTTTGGTGTGACTCTGATGCTAATCGGCATGGGAGGAACCTTTCTTACACTGGCAATCATCATTCTTTTCACCAACCTGATCAAACATGCCTTTCCGGTTTTCGAGGCGCATGGCGGTCGTGAAAAGAATAAAACCGAGGGCAGTTTAAAATGATCGAGAACGTGATCTACAGCTCCGCTGAACTCCTCACTGGAGTTCGCTTCCTGTTTACGCAGGGATGGCCCAATTTGATTATGATGTTTGCAGGATTTGGTCTTCTTTACCTGGCGATCCACAAGGAAATTGAGCCGTTACTCTTGCTTCCCATCGGTTTTGGGTGTGTGCTTGTTAACCTTCCGTTTTCGGAAGTTATGGACAAGCAAGGAGTGCTCAGGTTCTTTTACGATGTTGGCATAATTACGGAGATCTTTCCCTTACTGATTTTTGTCGGCATTGGCGCAATGACGGACTTCGGGCCACTTCTGGAAAATCCGAAGATCCTGCTGTTTGGCGCGGCCGGCCAGTTCGGTATCTTCATCACCCTACTACTAGCGCTTGCTCTTGGTTTTTCTAAGCTGGACGCTGTCTGCATCGGAATCATCGGCGCCTGCGACGGCCCGACCGCCATCTACGTGACCAGTCAGTACGCCCCTCATTTATTGGGACCGATATCTGTAGCAGCCTACTCTTATATGTCTCTTGTCCCCATAATTCAGCCTCCCATAATGGGACTTCTTACCTCGGAAAAAGAGAGAACCGTGCACATGGGAGCAGTGCGCGAGACTGTTTCCAGGAGGACAAGAATACTGTTTCCCCTTATGGTGACCGTGGTCACCGGCATAATTCGCTCCGAAGGGACTGCCGCTCATGGGAATGATAATGCTGGGGAATTTTATGAAGGAAAGCGGAGTGGTGGCAAGGCTTACCGGCTCGTCCGAGAACGAAGTCGCTAACACCGTAACTTTATTCTTGGGACTCGCCATCGGCGGAACCATGGAGGGCGGCAAGTTTTTGCGCCTTGAGACTTTGGGAGTCTTCAGCCTCGGGTTTGTGGCGATTTGTTTTGACACTGCCGCCGGGGTGCTCATCGGGAAATTTTGGTGTTGGCTTAGCGGCGGTAAGATTAATCCTTTGATCGGCGCCGCTGGGATATCCGTGTACCCGATGGCCGTGCGGGTCGTTCAAGCCCAGGGCCAATTATACGATAAGAAGAACTTTCTACTAATGCATGCCATGGGAGCCAATACCGGCGGCCAGATAGGATCGGTCATGGCAGCCGCCATTATGCTCTCGCTTCTGAAAGGCATGGGGTTCATATAGTGGGGAATCCGTTTTGCGACTATTGGACCTGAGAATACCGCTGATCTCAGCAAGAAATGTAGCGCGGAACTTGCCTGGCGCCACTCCGGGAAGACAACCGATTTTGCACTATACCCATACGTGGCGCTGGGAACCGGACTTCGCCGACACTCCGTGCGCCGATGGCGCTCCTAACTTTTCAACAGAAACGAAATCAAGGATGGATCGGAGCCGATAGATAGTGGCTGTCCGCCTAGGCGGACTCAACATCTCAATTGATAAGATCGGAAATTTTTTTGCTGCTTCCATACAAGTTTTCGGTAGACTCTGAGTAATAGTTCTGTGGCTGATAATTGAATTTTGCCTTGACACGAATCAGTTCCGCCTCTTAACATAATACTCAACACATTTGATAAAGATCGACGACGCTAATTGTGGTTCGGAATCAGCCCGCGCTAGGCAATGCGAGATCGCATGATCGCTAAATGATATAGATCGAGATTAAATTGAATAAGAGCTTGAAGCTCTTTGCTAAATCTTGGGTCCATTGCTTGATGGCTGGAAGCGTTATAATTGTTGCAAGTAGCAACCCACAGAAGCCAATGATTAACCGAAATCGTAAGGATCCGGGTCGAACGCTTTGGGCAGCGGTCTGTTAAGGTTCGCAATGCCTTGGCCCTTGCCCCAAGTATCGGGGGGCAGGATTGGGGTTTCCGCCTTTCCGCGGTTGGACGCCGGCATTGAGGATTCACGGAATCCGTTATGAATGGTTGACCGAAATTTCGTTCACTGGTCCCAATGAAACCGACAACAGTTCAAACCACGTTACAACCATAGCCGCTCTTTTTACCGGAACAGAGGCGGGCTACAGATCTCCAGGGGGGTGAGGCCATGCGAGAAGGTAGAATCCACAGACAGGTAGCGTTACTGCTGTTTGTTGCCGTATTCTTGTTAATGTCCGTTCATTCAGCTCCAGGTCAGGGTGTTCAGAGTTCTTCCTCTCCTAAAGGGAGCGAGCCGCCTCTGATGGGGGTAGTCAAGCGCATCCAAGGCGTTGCTACCGTGGCTCGTCCAGGCCAAGCCCCTATGACGATAAACGAGGGTTTCGCCATACATGTTGAGGACACCCTGCAGACTGCCGCCAATAGCAAAGCTTGGTGGAATCAGGCGCCGGCGGATTCTCCAGTCCCGGTGCTGTCAACCGGAAACGCTTCACTGGGGGAAAATTCCTCTTTTGAACTCATCAGATTCGATTCGCAAGGCGGAGCCGAGGCGTTCACAGGAGAGGTGGGCTCAGGCCTTGTTCGTTTCATCAAGAATATCCCCAATACCAGTCCTCAGCCGTCCTTCACGATAACCACCCCCACTGCGCTGATCGAAGTGTTGCCCGCCGATAGACCGGCCGACTTCGTAGTGGAGGTGCGAAACCAGCAAATCTCCACGATTTATGGCATATGGGGCGCGGTCCGGGTGAGGAATATTTCCGACAAATTTACAGAGGAAAGAATTGTCAGGTCCTGTCAGAAGGTCGATGTGGAAGCGGACAAAGAGCCAGGCCCCGTCACCGGAGTTTCCCCCCAGACATTGAAGGACCTCATCACTCGGACTACCATCCCCAACACGCTGCCCGAAGACGTTCCATCTTGCGGAGAGGGCGGTCCTGTTCCATACGAGATCGAGGGTGTCCCTGAGGGCGAATACTGGCCTCCGCAGGGCGGATGCCCATGTCCCCCTAACCAGGAATGGGTGGGTTACGGATGCGCGCCCTGCCCATATTGGAAATTCTACGATCCATACACTTGCAGATGCGTTTCCCGGTGCCGAAGCGATTACAATTGTCCCAAATGCCAGCGCTGCGAAGATGGCCATTGTCGTCCAAAGCTGTGCCCGCCGGGCGAATGGCTCAATTACGAAACCTGTCGCTGCGAGAGAAAATGCGACAAACAATGCCCACCAGGTTCCTGGCTGAACCCGAAGACTTGCACGTGTGAGAAAGAGTGTCACAAGGAGTGTCCACCCGGCCAGTGGCTCAATCCCAAAACCTGCGAATGTGAGACCAAGTGCCAACGCACCTGCCCGCCGGGCCAAAAACTCGATCCTACCACGTGTACATGCAAACGAGCTTGTGACAAACAATGTCCGCCCGATCAGTGGCTGAATTACGCGACATGCCAGTGTATGCCGAGATGCAATCTCCAATGCCCGGAAGGTCAGATTCTAAACAGAGAATTGTGTAAATGCGAGGGTAGTATCCCTGCGTGCAACAAGACTTGTCTTCCCGGCCAAAAACTCAACCGAGTCACTTGCACGTGTGAACGAGCCTGCGATAAGCAATGCCCGCCCGATCAATGGCTGAATTACTCGACATGTGAGTGCATTCCGAGATGTCATCTTCAGTGTCCGGAAGGTCAGTTCCTTAACAGGCGATCGTGCAAATGTGAAAGCAGGCCCACGTGCAAGAAAACGTGTTCCTCTGGTTATCGGCTGGACCCCGTCAGTTGCCAATGCCTGGCGATTCCACAAATTGAAAAGAAGGTCATTCAAACAAAAGGTTGTAGATCTAACGCCGAGTGCGGCCCGGATAGCGTTTGCCGCAACGGAAACTGTATACCCATAATACGGCATGACACGACCAAGCCTTACTGGGAGCACCCAAAGACGATCATTCAGGAGCCGCACCCCTGGCCCGGCTCTGAAGGCAAACCCAAGTTCAATATACCCAAGTCCGATATACCCAAGTCCGATATACCCAAGTTCAATGTGCCCAAGACAGATCAAACACCCTTTAGACAGCAATTACGGTGAGCAGTAGGAATTGTTCCGAAATGCGTCTACCCAGATTTAGAAGGAGGACTACATGATGTCGAAAGTTTTGATCCGAGTGTTTTGCATTTCATTGGTAGCTGGATTGATCCTATTGGGAATCGGCCCTGTGGTTGCACAGAAGGCGGATAAGCCTATGGCTACCCAGGAAAAGATGATGCCCCAGCCCAAGGCTGGAGCGCCGAGCCCCGGCCAAGAGATGGCTGGGCCGCCGAAGGACAAAGTAGAGGAGTTTGCGGTCTGTTCCCCTGCTTTTCCCGGTGAACAAATAGTGGAGATGATGGAATTTACCGCAAAGCTTTCCCCTAAAGCGGCTGAAAAGCTCAGGCCGATACTGTTAAAGTGTGACCTTGACGTGAACAACGAACTTCTCGGCTTTCTGGAAGATATGCAAAACGAAGTGGCCGACGCTCAATTCGATAATGAAGAGCAGGAAAAACTGTTTCTCGCCGAAAAAGGAAAAGAGATAGAGGCCCAATTAGCTGTCGTACAGAAACCCGTCAACGAAGGCGATCTGAAGATGGTCGTATCGGAACTTTTTGACATGAAGCAAGCTAGCTTAAAGGGCCACTTGGCTGATCTGGAAAAAGAAACGGAACAGGTCAAGAAAAGAATAGCCGAACGGGAAAAATTGAAGGGCCAAATAGTCGATCGCAAGATCAAGGAGATGGCGTCAAGCGTGGAGCAGCCGGCTCAACAAAAGGCTCAAGGAGAAAAGGCTCAGGCTGAAGATCCTTTGGATTGGGATTAGCGGAAAACCGGATAATTGTGGGTCAAGTATTTCGTGTTCTTGTCATTCCAACAAATTTGGACAAATGAAAGGATGGCGCCACATGAGCGAAAATGAAAAAGAAAGAAATCCAGAGGTTAATGAGACCGACGTTCCCGAATTGGACCCGAAGGTGGAATCGAGAAGAGAGTTTTTTTCCAGTCTAGGGAAATGGTCGAAAGTCGTAATCGCCGCGGTCGTTTTGGGCGAAGCGGTCGGCGCGCCTGAAGCCTCTTCGTATTGGAGCAACGGCGGTTGGCACAACGGTGGCTGGCATAACGGCGGTTGGCATAACGGCGGCTGGCACAATGGCGGCTGGTGGAATGGCGGTTGGAAAAACAAATGGAATAACGGCGGCTGGTATAATGGTGGTTGGTCCAACTACTACAGCAAATAAATGTCGATCCGCGGGCGTCGGCTCCATTAGCGGGAAGTTTGCGTGAAAGCGCCTCCGGGGAGGATATTCCTATTGGAAATCTCTCCCCTGGGCTTCCCTTCCCGAATTCCGTATCCGGCGCAGGACGGGCGCCGAAATCCCACAGGCGGGAACGCGTCGACCGGACGCCCCTTTTAGCAGCGTCCCAACTTCTTTAAGGCTCCGCAAAGGCGTTATACCGTATGCATTCGGAGATGGCGTGAATCGTTGTGAATGCAATCAACGACTTTTTCCCACGGAGGCCCTTATGCCAATGCTATGTAACATTCCGACATCTCTCTCAACATCCGCTCAATTCAAGAATATCGTTGTTAGATCTTCAAGCGTAGCGGAGCTTTTGTCTGTGGCTCGTGAGGTTGACAGAGATCGCCTCCACGGACTACAGATTATATCGCTTGTAGACGACCCCAAGCCTCTCGCCTCTCTCTCGGAGCCGATCACGCTGGATCTGGTTGTCGAGTCGTCATCGGAGTTTTCCTCCATTTACAAGTACGCGGAGCTGCTACGAAAGCATCCAATAAGGCTTACCGTGCCGGTGACCCCCGGTTTCGTCAAGGCAGTCAGGCTGGCTTTGTCCTTGAACATACCCGTGAAACTTGAAGTGGGGCAGCCTGACGTTGAGATGACCGAAGAGCTGGGGGCCTTGGCAAGGTTTTATCTCTACCATCAGACCGTTAGCCAACCTATGGAATTCTTTCACAGCGCGCTACTCGGTTTTTATTTGGACGACCCGGTATCTCTGTGGAAAATACAAGAGGAAGATCCCGATTCATTTGGTTATTTCGATGACACCGGAAGGAACCATCTTTCCCGTCGTCTAGTGGGCCATCGATTGCCGCAGGAAGTCCGAGAATACATAGCCGGAAATCTGGAGGCTGTGCCGTCAGTTTTACAGACTTGCCGGGATTGCCGATATTTGAAATCTTGCGCAGGCTATTTCAAGTTTCCTTCCACCGACTATGATTGCTCCGGAATTCGGGAGTTGCTGGGGATTTTGATGGAGGCGGCTCTCGAGCTTAAGAAAACCTACCAATCTACAGAAAAATAGGATGCGACATTGAATCCGAATTGCATTTCTATGATCTTTTTGCCCACGCTCAAATGCAATGCGGCATGCGAGTACTGTTTCGAACATAAGACAGATGAAGTGATGTCCACAGCAAGATTCGCGACGTTGCTCACAAAGCTGCTGGACTACTTGGAAGTCGCGGGCCTGGGAGGCGCAAAGATATTCTGGCAAGGCGGAGAAATCCTGACCATGGACCCGGCCTGGTTCGATGAGGCTTTGGCGCTGATCAACAAACAGGCCGAGGAACGAGGGCTCCGCATCGACAACGAATTGCAGACCAATCTCGTCGGCTACTCCCCTCGCTGGAATGCAGTTATAAAGCATATGTTTCTGAATCAATTGGGCTCATCACTGGATTTCCCCAATCTCCACCGGAAACTTCCCGGCGGTAAGCCTGAAGAATTCAACAGCTTGTGGCTCAAGAAATACCGAGAAGCTCGCTCCAACGGAATAGCCGTTGGGGTAATAACGCTACCCAACAGAGCCACGCTAAAGGTCGGACCGGAAGATTTTTATCATTATTTTACTCAAGAGATCGGACTAACCGGATTTCAGGTCAATTCCCCCTTTCCGGGCGGGCCCGCGAGCGATCACAAGGATAGGCTTCTTCCGGATATGGACGAATATGCGCGCTTCTGCGTGGGTCTAATAGACGTTTGGCTAAAAGAAGGATACCCGCGTGGAATAGGCATTTCTCCCTATGATGGGATTCTGCATTATTTCCGAACAGGCGGATTGTCGATGCTGCTATGTGGAATGCAGGCGGATTGTAGCCGGAATTTTTTCGCCGTAGATCCTTACGGTAATGTTTCCCAATGTGATTGCTGGGTTACGAGCTACCCTGAATTTCATTTCGGAAATGTTTTCCGGGACCACTCTCTTCAGGAAATTCTGGATAGTCCAGTAAGGGCGCGTTTTAGTAGTCGACCGATCGAGATAATTGAAAATGAAGATTGCATAGAATGCGATTATCTATCGATATGTCACGGCGGTTGCGCTATTCGCGCATATTCGGCCACGGGCCGCTTCACCTCCAAAGATTCGTATTGTGAATTCTACAAGAAGATATTCTCCAGGCTGGAACGGGCTTCCGTCGAAATAGCAGCGGGGAAATATAAGAGAGAAGATAAAATCCCCGCGTGAATTTGCAAGCATGAACGTCTAAGCGCTGCTTTTCATAAATACGGTCGCGGATTTAACGGGGATATGGCTACGGGATTGGCCTCGTAGAGGCGGGTTTTACGCCCGCCCCCACACAGCGTCGGGAGGAACCCCGTATGGCGCGCGCCGGGGAATTTCGGCATTACCAGGAGCTTTGAGCTGACACCCGGCCTAATCTGTGACCGAATTTACGAAAACGAGCGCCAAGTTACCAACGCCTGCGCCTTACTTGGCTCCTTTGGATTTCAGGATCTCGACAATCTTGGGACGTCCCGCTACCGTGGCCAGCATCAACGCTGTGGCTCCGCCTTGATTCTTTGCATTGATGTCCGCGCCTTTTTCCAACAAATAGGTCACTATTTCCGCTTTATCTTTGGTCGCAGCCTCCATTAAAGCGGTCAAGCCCCGTTCGTTTTGAGCGTTGACTTGCGCCCCGTTTTCCACGAGCAACTTCACAACATCCAAATGGCCTTCTCGGGCCGTCTCGATCAGGATTGTGTTGCCTTTACCGTCTTTGGTGTTGACGTCGGCGCCCTTGGCGATCAATTCTTTCACTTTACCGGCTTCCCCTTCCATCGCGGCCACGGTTAGGGAGTATTCCAACTCTCCGCCAAAAGCTTGGCCATAAACTATCCCGGAGAATAAGAGCGCCGTTAAGGCGACCACACAGGGTATACTTTTCCTCATTGTTCCTCCAAAAAACAATGTCAATCTTGGGTATTGTTTAGGGCTAGAGAGAAATCCCCTTTTCTCCACAAGAAAGGTCAAGTCAGCCCCAAATTTCCGAGCCAAATTCAGCCCACACTCCAGGAAATATACCACAAAACGTTCCGTATTTAAGCCGTCTTTTTGCAGTGGAGCCAAAATGACGTTGATGCGGAAAACAAACTCTCGTATTTAGAGACTACACTAATTTGTCAAACCACGGAGGAGACAATGAATCAAGTCGATTTGTCCGGTAAAGTCGCTGTAGTCACCGGCGCCGGAAAGGGTATAGGTAGAGCAATAGCCTTGGGCCTGGCCGGTTCGGGGGCGAAGGTCGTTTCTGGCTTCGAGGACTGAGCAGGACATTGAAGAAGTCGCAGGCGCCATACGCGCCGCCGGAGGAGAGGCTCTTGCAAAAACGACCGATTTAATGCACAGTGACCAGATTAATGCGCTCGTGGACACCACCTTGAGCGCATACGGCGGGATCGATATCCTGGTGAACAACGCTGCCCGAAGCTTCCTGAGGCCTCTCATCGATCTGCGGGAAGACGGATTTGACAAGATTTTCGCTACGAATGTGAAGGCTCCTTTCTTGCTGAGCCGTTCCGCGGCGAAGATAATGGCGTCGCGCGGTGGAGGTCGTATTGTCAATGTTACCACCATCGGGGCAGAGCGCGGCGGACCCATGATGGGCGCTTATTATGCGAGTAAAGCCGCTCTCAAGATGCTAACCATGTGCATGGCCGTTGAGTGGGCGCCCATGAACGTGCTGGTAAACGCCGTGGGACCAGGGATGACTCGAACCCACTTTAGCGAACCTATCTGGTCGAACCCCGAGATCGAGAAACAAATAGTCACTAGGATTCCCCAGGGCAGATTAGCTGATCCTGAGGATATAGTCGGCGCCGTGCTCTTCTTATGCTCAAGCGCCGCCGGATTTATTACCGGCCAGACTATTTATGTGGATGGCGGGGCTTTGGCCAATTCGTAGCATATACATGGAGGAAAGATGACTTACGCTGACCCTTGGGCGCCTTTTTTCAAGGCGGCGTCGTCCCCCTGGCAGGAGGCTCGCAGCCGGAAACTCACGGACGGAACCAAGATTGTCGCGCACCTGCTTCCGGACGTTCCGCCTGAAATCATCTTTGCCTCGGGCGCTTTGCCTGTAGCTCTAAAAGGCGCCGGGGTCCAGATTTCCCACGCGTCCGCTCACATACCGGGTTATACGTGCAGTCACGCCATGGGAGCATTGGAACTCGGGTTAAGGGGCGAACTGAACTTCATCGACGGAATGATTATCCCGTATGTGTGCGATACTACTCGTAATCTGTTTCACATTTGGAATCATTGTTTTCCGGACATAAAGAATGAATTCCTTCGTGTGCCGAAACGCATGGACATCAAGGGCGCCGAAGACTACCTTCTCGCGGAATACAAACGGCTTTTCGCCTCTTTGAGCGACCTTTGCGGTCAGGCTCCTGATTTGGAGAGGTTGCGGGACGCCAATTCGTTGTACGACAAGAGTCGGGCAAGGTTGAGGCAAGCCTACAACCTTCATCGCGCTAACCCCCATACGTGGACAGCGGCAAGGGTCCAGGCTCTCATCGCTTCTTTCTATGTGTCCCCTGTCCGCGAACACGCCGCCTGGCTGGACTCCCTTCCATGGGAGGACCAGACATGCGCTCAAACTCCGGAGCATATTTCCCTGTACGTCAAGGGCAAGATCTGGGACCCGCCAGGCCTGTTAGACCTGCTGGACGGGCTGGGATTCATGATCGTCGGAGACGAAATTGTTAACGGATACAGATGCATAGAACAGGATTGCGGGGATGAAGAAGATCCGCTGCGCGCCCTTGTGGCTCGACATTTCAGGACGACGCCGTACGCTGGATACCATCTGAATCCTGAAGCGATAGTCAGTCGATTTGTCAACCGTGTGAAAGATAGCCAAGCTGCTGGGGTTATTTTCCTTAACCCCAAGTTTTGCGAGGCCGCCGGATTCGACACCCCTGACTTTAAAACGGCCCTGGACGGGCTAAGCATCCCGAACCTGATATTGGAGACATCGGCGAGAGGACTCTCCGTGGACCAGATCAGGCTCAGATTGGAAGCTTTCAAAGAGATAATGGTCGGGGACCTGCTTTGATCTGAAATTCGTCAGTCCTGTGGAGGTGATATTTGCAGCCCATTGAGACATTGAAGCAGTTAAAGAAAATTAACATAGATTACTATGGCGGCGCTCACGCAGCCAGACAGCAGGGCAAGTTCATCGCGTACGTGAACGCCTTCACTCCGGTGGAGTTGCTGTACGCGATGGACATGATCCCGATATATCCGGAAAACCACGCTGTGATCCTGGGGGCGAGAAAGCTCTCGGCGGAAGTCGCCGGAGCCGCCGAAGGCATGGGCTATTCACCGGACTTGTGCTCGTACGCCCGCTGCGATCTTGGTTCCATAAAGACGGGACTAAGCCCCACTTGGGGATTGCCCAAGCCTGATCTCATAGTAATTTCAAATAGTCAGTGCGGCACCCTGACCAAATGGTTCGAAGTGCTGAGCAGGCTATACAAGGCGCCCATGTTCCTGATCGATGTCCCGCATTCGGGCGAAGGGGAGCCGGATCAGGCGGGCGAAAAATACGTGCGAGGCCAACTCGAAGACCTTGTGGCGGTGGTGTCAAAAATTACCGGAAAAAATCTGGACCAAAATCGTCTCGCGGATACGATAGCCTTGTCCAGGGAGGCTTCGGCGCTTTGGACAAAGGTGCTGGAGGCAGGGTCGGCAAGACCAACTCCTATGACGGTCTTTGACCAGTTTATCTCAATGGCGCCGATCGTGGCCCAAAGGGGAACAATGGTCCCTGTGGATTTCTATCGGGATCTACTCACCGAACTGGAACAGCGGGTCGAAAAAGGGATCGGGGCATGCGCCCAGGAGAAGTTCAGACTCTTCTGGGATAATTTGCCGATTTGGCCGGAGCTCCGGAGATTATCGGAGTTTTTGGAAGACCACGGGGCCGCCCTTGTAACATCTTTGTACACATGGGCCTGGGCGAGATTGTCGGTAGGCCTGGAAGACCCGATCGGAGATTGGACCAAGCAGTATCTGTACACCGCTAACCTGCATTTGAAACGCCGAGCCACGGAATATATTGAATTTGCCGAGAAATACCAACTGGACGGGTTTCTGTATCATTCAAATCGTAGCTGCAAGTTCGTTTCTCAAGACATTCCCGAGGTAAGACGGATTGTCACTGACAAAACAGGCATACCAGGGGTAATACTCGAAGCCGACCATAACGACCCTCGACTTTATACGATCGAATCGCTGGAAACGCAGATAGAAAGTTTCCTGGAGCTTCTCGCCGACAGGAAGAAGTAGAAAGGGGCGGCATACCGTAAGAGCTCAAAGAGGAATTGCCGGAGAGAAACTTCTTGGAAGAAGTGTCCCTCCAGACCCCCCTTCAAGAGCTTCCAATATTGCCGGCACGAGGTTTCCGATTCCCTCCCCCGAAGCGGGGAGTCCCATTGAGTAGCCATGGGTGAAACCCATGGAGAGGATGACCAACAATTTTCTTTCGCTTCGCTCAAACCTCCCACGGGATCTCCTCCCTTGAACGAGGACCAACGCATGCACTGGCTTTATCTGGCCATCGCCATCGGATCTGAAGTTATCGCAACTTCGGCTCTAAAGGCCGCCGATGGTTTCACTCGATGGTTTCCATCATTGCTGGTTGTTGTCGGCTACGCCTCCGCGTTCTATTTCCTCTCACTTTGCCTGCGCACAATACCACTCGGAGTTTCCTACGCCATTTGGTCAGGCGTTGGAGTGGCGTTGGTTTCATTAATTGGTTGGGCTCTCTATGGTCAGTCGCTCGACCTACCCGCGGTGATCGGCATCGCGCTCATAATCGCAGGGGTCGCCGTTCTAAACCTATTTTCCGGCGCGGCGCCTCATTGAGATCCCGCAGGATGCGTTTCGCTCCGCTCAACACATCCTGCGGGACTTTAGTAATAAAATTAACCAACTAATTGTTCAAGCTCAAACTGAGCCTTTGGAAAAAGTTTGAGGGCCTTCACGGCATTCCAAATTTACTGCTAAACAATCATCCAGACGCCATTACCGCATGTCGCGTTTCGCACGCCTCGCGGAAAGCGGGTTTGTTGGATCTCCCTCTTCAACCATGGCCTTCAAGATTGCTCTTTCCTCAATGCTAGGGATGATTCCCTTGACAGTCGCTGTGAGTACCGATGATCTCGTCTTGGTTCCGAAACTCTACCCGTGCTGTGGCGCGACATTTGTTGTCGATCTCGATGAAAGTCCAGCGGCAGGTCACCGTATCACCAAAGTAGACGGGTTTTTTGAAGGCGAAGTCCATGTGGGAGGCCACCACGCCGATCTGGCCTCCGATTTCGGTAAGCATGCTCCCCACGAGTAGGCCGTGACAGATCGTGCCGCGGAACTTCTTTGCCCGAGCGAATCGATCTTCGAAATGGACTGGATTGTAATCTCCTGATATGTTGGCAAATTGTATCATGTCTTGTTCAGTAAAGGTGCGCGATACGGAAAATTCGTCTCCCACTTTGATGCCGTCAATGGTTCTCTGTCTTATGCTTGTCATTTTGAAGTCCAGTTCTATGTGCTGCACGGATATGGATTTCCCTTGCGAGACGCGGCGCTTGTGAACGCACAGCCGCAATAATCGGTACATTTATAGAACAGGACTTCAGTTGCCGCAATCCTATGTTTGCCGTATTCTTTTCTTCTTGTCGTTCCCAGGCTCCAGTCTCCTACTCGAATCCGGAACCGGAGTTCTAAAGAGTGGCGTGAAGTGGTCGGTTGGCGCGGAGTTCGACCCGCTTCGGGGTCGAAGACGGGATCTGTTGCTGTTCGCTTCCATGGGCTCAGCCCATGGCTACCCAAGGAAGAACGTCCCTTCAGGACGTCAAAGCCGTAAAGGCCCTGCCCCACAACAAATCGGCTTAAGTCACAAGAATTGAGGCCTGGGGTGGGGCTCCCCTGAAGTGGACGGCGCTTATACCGGGAAGCGCTGTAAACCCGTTGGTCCGTTGATCCGATTGCTGGAGTTTTTTGAAGGAGGGTCCGGGAGGAAACCTTTTTGTGCAAAAGAGGTTTCCTCCCGGATAAATCTTGCCGCTTTTCACGCCAGCGCTGCCTTCATCTCCGAAACCCATTTCGCTAGGCCTGCTTGCCCGCCGTTGGCTATTTTCGAGACGATAGCGCTGCCCACGACGACTCCATCTACGTAAGGCTTCAGCATCGAGGCATGCTCAGGGGTAGCAACGCCGAATCCCACCACCAACGGCAGCTTCGTGGCGTTGCGAATTTTCTCGCACTGTGCGGTCACGTCCGGCGGCAAATCGTTTCGGGCTCCCGTCACCCCCAATACCGAAACATAGTAGAGGAAGCCGGAGCCTTCCTCGTCCATCTTTTGTATGCGGTCAAAAGGTGTGGTCGGAGTGATCAAATATATCCAGGCAAGGCCGGCCTTGTCCGTGACCGGTTTCAACCAGTGAGCTTCCTCCATGGGCAGGTCAACGATCAAAACTCCATTGACCCCGACCTCGGCGGCCCGAGCTGCAAAACGTTCGGGGCCGTATTTGTGTATCGGGTTGAAATAGCTGAAGAAAACTATGGGGGTATTCGAATGGTTACGGATTTCGCCTACCATGTCAAAAGCCTTGTCCATTGTTATGCCGTTGCGAATGGCCTGGGTGGCGGCGTTCTGAATGACGGGCCCGTCGGCCACAGGGTCCGAAAACGGGTATCCGAATTCGAGGATGTCGCCTTCGGCCAAGTCCAGAAAAGCCTCCAGAGATTTGCCGTAATCAGGGAAACCGGCGACGGTAAAGGGCACGAAGCCGGTTTTTCCATCACGCTTCAGAGCAGCGAATACGCTATCTATTGATTTCATGTTACGTCCAATCTGCTCGGTCACTTCCCGAACCTATTTTCAATTATGGGCATGTCCTTGTCGCCTCGTCCTGAAAGATTAACTATGCATATGTCGTCCTTGGACATCCCGGGAAGCTCTTTCATGGCTTGGGCTAAAGCGTGTGAAGACTCCAGCGCGGGGATGATCCCTTCCAGGCGGCACAAAAGCGAAAACGCTTCCAAAGCCTCATCATCCGTGATGGAAACGTACCTGGCTCGTCCGGTAGTCCGTAAAAGAGAATGTTCCGGACCGACGCCCGGATAGTCCAGACCCGCGGATATAGAATGGGCCTCCTGAACCTGGCCGTTTTCATCCTGGAGGACATAAGACCGCGATCCGTGGAACACTCCGGTTTCACCCGCGCAAAGTGTGGCGCCGTGTTTGCCGGACTCTATACCGAGCCCGCCCGCTTCTACCCCGATTAGCTCCACCTTGTCATTCAGGAAGGCATGGAATATGCCGGCCGCATTACTGCCACCGCCAACGCATGCGATAACTTTGTTCGGCGCCCTGCCTTCTTTCTCCAAGACCTGGCGGCGAGCTTCACGGCCTATCACGGCCTGGAAATGCCTCACCATCAAGGGATAAGGGTGAGGTCCGGCCACAGAGCCGATGACATAAAAGGTATCGCGCACGTTGGTGGCCCAATATCGCATCGCCTCGCTCATGGCGTCTTTCAGAGTAGCGCTGCCCGCCGTGACGGGGATAACCTCGGTCCCCATGAGCTTCATTCGAAATACGTTCGGGGCTTGCCGCCGTATATCCTCTTCGCCCATGAATACTTTGCATTCCATACCCATGAGGGCGGCCGCGGCCGCAGTGGCGACTCCGTGCTGACCTGCGCCGGTTTCGGCGATTACCTTGCTCTTGCCCATCTTCTTGGCCAGGAGGACCTGTCCAAGAGTATTGTTGATCTTGTGGGCTCCGGTATGGAGCAGGTCTTCCCTCTTCAGATAAATCTTTGCGGCGCCCAAATGTTTTGAGAATCGCTCCGCGAAGAAGAGGGGAGTTTCTCTGCCGGCGTAATTCTGCAGAAGGTTGTCCAATGCGTAGTTGAAAGGGGCCGAGTCAACATTTTTGAAGAAGGCCTCTTCCAGCTCAAGAAGAGGCGTGATCAAAGTCTCAGGAACAAATCTGCCTCCGAACTCTCCGAAATATCCTTCGCCGTCAGGCAATGTTGCGGTGATCAACGCTGCGCGCTGCATATATGAACTCCTTTATCTTATCCGAATCCTTCTTGCCCGGAGACGCTTCCACTCCTGAGGAAACATCTACGGCAGCGGGTTGAATGGTTTCGATCGCTTCCGCCACGTTCGAGGGTGTGAGTCCGCCTGCCAGTATCAGTTTTCTCGCGGCGGAGGGAGGTTGTTGGAGAAGCTGTCGGCGCAGTTCTCTCCAATCCAAGGCTATGCCCGTTCCTCCCCATTGATTTGGGACTCCGGTATCGACCAATACTGCCGTCGTGGGCCAATCGGAAATTACCGGCAGCGGATTTTCAGCGTTAAATCTGAACGCCTTGACAACAGGCAGAGAATACCCGCTTGCCTCGGCTACGCTTTCCGTTCCGTGCAACTGGATTATGCCAATGCCGGTCTTTGACACGATTTCTTCCACTTCCGGCCTCGGTGGGTTCACGAAAACTCCGACCGCAGAGACAAAAGGCGGCAATCGTTTGATAATTCCGGCCGCGGTTTCGGGCGCCACGTATCTGGAAGACTGGTTAAAGAATACGAAACCCAAGGCGTCCGCTCCAGCGTCAACTGCCGCAAAGGCGTCTTTCTCGGATGTTATGCCGCAAATTTTGATCCGGATCATGTGTTTACGCTCGCTTATAGTCGGCACCATCTTCGGTCGTTTGTTTCACCGGCGCCCGGGAACAAGACGAAAACCGAACCCCCTAAATCCCCCTTATCAGGGGGACTTCCTATTCCCCCCTGATAAACGGGGGCAGGGGGGTTGGCCTTTTCGTGACCGAATAAGGCGCCGGATTTTAGAAACAAAGCGCTCAGCCCATCACCTACCCAGCAACTCCCTTATCTTCGCCCCTGGATCGGGCGACCTTACGAGCGTCTCCCCGATAAGGAACACCGAAGCCCCAGCTTTAAGAATGTCTTCACGGGTTTTGATCCCGCTCTCGGACACCACGATTTTGTCCTTGGGAATATGCTCGATTGCTCTAAGCGTGGCGTCCAGATTCATTGAAAAGGTTTTCAGGTTACGGTTGTTTACGCCGATAATCCTGGACTCCGCTTCCAGCGCTATATCAATTTCAGCGATTTCATGGGTCTCGACCAAAGGCTCCATACCCAGCGATCTGCCGAATTTCAGCAGCCGCGTCAGAGTAGCTCCATCCAATAGCCCGCTTATGAGCAGGAAGGAATCCGCGCCATACGCGCGGGCTTCGAAAATTTGATATTCGTCGAGGATAAAATCCTTCCTTAAAATAGGTTTGTCCACAACCTTTCGTACTGCCGCTAAATCTCCGATAGAGCCCTTGAAATGATCTTGTTCCGTCAATACCGAGATAGCCGACGCGCCACCTTCGACATAGCGCTTCGCCGTGGCTGCCGGGTCCAGGTCCGGGGCTATATCGCCCTTGGACGGAGAGGCTTTCTTTATCTCGGCGATTATGTGGACACCGGGCTTGGACAATGCCGAGACAAAGTCCAAAGGCGGCGCTTGCCCGGCAGCCAGCCGTTCCAGCTCGGCAAGAGAGACCGCCTTCTTTTCTTTCTCCAGACGCTCTCGTCTAACAGCGGCGATTTTTTCCAGTATATTAACCATAATTTTGCTCACGTTCTAGCAGCAGGGTATAAATGCAAGATATTGAGTAAGTTTTTCGAGAGCAGCCCCTGAATCCACAGACTGTGCGGCCAGTAGGAGTCCGTCCCGGAAATCATCGGCTTTTTCGGACACCACAAGCGCAGCCGCCGAGTTCAAGAGAGCTATGTCTCTGCGCGGTCCGGGTTTACCTGTAAGGATGTCCCTCAAATGCACAGCGTTCTCACTGGCGGCGCCGCCTGAAATGTCGCTCAATTCGCACTTGGACAGTCCAAGTTCTTCAGGGTCTAAGGTGAAAGTTGAAACTCTCCCGTCTTTTAATCGGCTTATCTTCGTAGGGCTGCACAGAGAGATTTCGTCAAGACCGTCCAGTCCGTGAGCCACCATAGCGGACTTGATTCCAAGGCCTTGAAGGGAGAAAGCTATTGGCTCGGTAAGGTCAGCGTCGTAGACTCCCATCAATTGGCAAGAAGCCCCCGCGGGGTTGGTCAACGGCCCCAATACGTTAAAGATGGTCCTTATCCCCATCTCCTGCCGTGCCCCCATGGCATACTTCATGGCTAGGTGGAACGACGGGGCAAAGAGAAAACCGAAACCGGTCTCCTTGATGCATTTGCCCACCTGATCGGGAGAATGGCTGAGATTGGCCCCAAGTTCCCTGAGCACGTCCGCGCTGCCGCATGAGCTGGATACCGATCTATTACCGTGCTTTGCCACCATAACGCCTGCTCCGGCCACTATGAAAGCGACGGTCGTCGAAATATTGAAGGTTCCGGCTCCATCTCCGCCGGTGCCGCAAGTGTCGATGAGCGCTGAGCCGTCGTGGTCCACGCGCACCGGAAGGGCCTTGCTTCTCATGACGTGCGCGGCCCCGGTTATTTCTTCGACGGTCTCGCCTTTCATTTTAAGAGCCGTGAGAAACGATCCGATCTGCGCGCCGGTGGCGTTACCGGACATAATGGTTTCCATAGCGTTTTCCATTTCGACGCGGCTGAGATTTTCGCCCTTGGTGGCCTTCTTTATAAATTCCTTGAACATGACTACCCCCTCAACTATGTTGGATTTTCCGGCGCTCGACGTGCATGGGACAGATTTAGGACCGGGATTCTCGGATAGGCTTGTAACTGCTTGGGGCCCAGTGGCTTGCTTGGACCGGAATTCTTCAGCCATCTTTAGAAAGTTGGCCAAAATGCGTTTTCCGCCGGTGGTGAGGATTGACTCCGGGTGAAACTGAACTCCTTCGATGGGAAGCTGTTTGTGTTTGATCCCCATTATCTCGTCCTGATCTGTGGTGGCAGTCACTTCCAGGCAATCCGGAAGCGATTCCTTGTCCACGATAAGGCTGTGGTACCTGCATGCGTCGAACGGATTGGGCATCCCGGCGAAAAGTCCTTGTTCCTCTGTAAAAATAGGGGATGTTTTCCCGTGCATGAGCCTGGGAGCCGAGATCACATTGCCTCCGAATGACGCTCCAATGGCCTGATGCCCGAGACATACCCCGAGAATCGGAATGTCTGCGCCTAGTTGCTTTATGACGTCCATGGAAATGCCGGCGTCCTCGGGACCACCCGGTCCAGGGGAAATAACTATCGCCTCGGGATTGGTCGAGCTTATTTCCGCAACCGTGGTCTGATCATTCCGCCGGACCATGACCTCTTCGCCAAGCTCTTGAAAATACTGGACGAGATTAAATGTGAAAGAGTCGTAGTTATCGATTACGAGTATCATTTCCGCCTCCCTGGAAAAGTCTTGGCAATCGCAAGGGCCCGTTTCATGGCCTCGGCTTTTTTGATGGTTTCCTCGAATTCCCGCTCCGGGACGGAATCGGCGACTATCCCGGCTCCGGCTTGAAAGTAGGCGTTGGCGCCTTTCAGCATCACGGTTCGGATAGTGATTCCCATATCCATGGAACCGGAGTACGAGAAGTAACCCACACAACCACCGTATGGGCCTCTCCTGTCGGGTTCCAGATCCTCGATAATTTCCATGGCCCGGATCTTGGGCGCTCCGGACAAAGTGCCTGCCGGGAAAGTGGCCCTCAGAAGGTCGTAAGCGTCGTATCCTTCCGCAGGAATTGCTTTGACGTTGCTGACCATGTGCATTACGTGGGAGTATTTCTCTACCGTCTTGAACGCGTCCACAACTACGGTTCCAGGCTTCGCTATGCGGCCCAGGTCGTTCCGGGCCAAATCCACAAGCATCACGTGTTCAGCAAGTTCTTTCGAGTCCTTCAGCAGGTCTTCTTCAAGCGCCGCGTCAGCCTCGGGCGCCTTAGCCCTGGGACGTGTCCCGGCAATGGGCCGGACCACCGCTTCTCCGTTGCGCAGCCGGACCATGACTTCGGGGGATGAGCCTGCCAGGACTTCATCATCGGCCTTGATGAAAAACATGTACGGAGATGGATTGATCGTCCTCAGACCGCGGTAAATGCTCAAAGGGTCGTGATTAAAGTTGCCCTGGAAGCGCTGTGAAAGGACCACTTGGATTATGTCGCCGGCCTTAATGTGATCTTTGGCCTCGAGCACCATGTTCTCGAATTGCTCTTGGCTCATGTTGGACACGAAAGTGGAACCGTCGGGGTCCGGCGCCGAACAAAGAGGGGGCGCAGGCGCGTCAAGCTTGCTGCGAAGCCTTTCAAGTCGGGCGCAGCCATCCGCGTAGGCGGTCGAAGTTGAATCGAACTCGTCTGGCCTCACCATGGTGGTTAGGATTATTTTGTGGAGGAAGTTATCAAAGATGAGGAGATCGCGAGTGATCATGAAACAGGCTTCAGAGAAACCCGGATCCGGTCTGTGTAAATCGGGAAGCCGTTCGAAGCCTCTGACCACGTCGTAGGAAAAGAACCCTACTGCGCCTCCATAGAATTCCGGGCAGTCATCGAATTCGGCGGGGGTAAAAGAGGCCATCACCTGTTTCACAAATTCCGCCGCGTCCGACACTCCATTGACCGTCGTGGTTTCTCCTCCTGCGGTAACACGCGCGATCCCATCGCGAATCCTGATTAAGGAATGAGGGTCTGATCCCAGAAAGGAATACCTGGCCCATCTTGTCCCTCCCTCAACGCTTTCCAAAAGAAAGCCGGCTCTGGAATCATCTATCTTCATGAACGCGGATAATGGAGTGTCCATATCCCCGGGAATTTCCATAACGATCGGAATCAGGTTGCCGTGACTGCATAGAGTATCGAAGGTGTTGAAATCCGGCTTGATCATGAGCATTTCCTTTTGATAACCGCTGCGCATTGTTTCTGGACCTTAGGGTAGAGCTCCGCTTGAGGCTCTCTTCCACCTCTCAGGTCAAGACGCAGGATTTTGAAATTCTTCCTTGCAGGAAGGGGCAATGTATCGGGTACGATTTCAAGACGTTTCACTGTGTTGTAACCTTATAACTAAGCGACTTAACTATGTTTTATAGTTGCCTGATGGAGAACAAAGATCCAGTGTCACGGATGGATGCGCCCCGCCTTATGGAATTGAGCCGGACTCAATTCCCTTACATGCTTACTTGTTGAATGTGGGCCTTATTTGGACTCCCGAAGCCGCTCTTCAAATGTTCTTTGTCTCCTAGCGGCTTTCAAAAGGCATTTGCCCTGATGAATGGTCGGGAGGCGACAAGCTGACTTCATAAACGCAAAAAAGCCATGAGCGATCTGCCCATGGCTTTTGTTAACGATCTAATTGAGTTGTCAGTTAGCCGTCGCTAGGCAGACCTCCCGTGTTGTTTTCTCCAGCGCCACCACCAATTTCTTAGGCTGTTGATTTTACACATAGTCGTCTACCTTTTGTCTCAGGTTACATGAACCCCATTTAATTGTCAACAATTATTTCGTTCAATTATGACATCGGAAATAGAGACGGGATCCTTTGAGCAGCCATTATATCTCCGGTGGCCCGGAGTTTACCGGTCATAAACGCCGTCATGCCGTTGAGCTGGCCGTTACACATGGCAAGCCAGTCCACGTCAACCATACTTAGAGTCACATTCGGGCCGGCATGCACACCTTTGCTGACTGAGCATGCGCCGTCCTGAACGCTCACATTCCATTCGCCCGCTTGGGCGCCGGAAATACTGAATTGGTAAATCAAGTTCAATCCTGCCGCTGCGGCAGCGTTAAATACCTGAGGCATTTTTTCGAAAACTTCTTCAACTGAAGTGAATCCCATTTCTACTCCTTCTAGGGCTAAATTCAATCAACTATTCAGTCGGTCGCCGCAATGACACAGGCGACAACTGAGCATCACCGCCACTTTATTGCACAAAATGGAAACAAGTGAAAGCTTTTTTGGTAAGCGTTCGTCGGGAGGAAACTCATTTGTGCAAAAGGGTTTCCCGGTGAAATATTACTCTTAGCTCTGCATACCCGGATCTTCTCCCAACTTTAGGTCCACCACATGTTCTTTGTTGTTCCTCAGAAACTTCACGCTGACCTGGTCACCTACATTTTTCCGCAGTATCACGCTCTGAAAATCATCATAAGTCGGCGTGGGCACCCCGTCGACCGCCAGGATAACATCACCCCCGAGCACCAGCGGCCTTCCGTCTATGACCACAGGCCGGTTGCCGTAATAGGCGATCTGGCTCCCGCCCTTAAGCCCTACCTGGGCAGCGGGGCTCCCGTGAGCCACCTCGAAGATGAGTATCCCTCTGACCGGAGCTAGGCCCATCAGCTCCGCGACTTTAGGGTCAAGATCCATATATGATTTTATGCCCAACCACGGGTAAATGGCGCGGCCATGCCGGAGAATCTGGTCGGCCACCTTTTTGGCCCTGTTTATGGGCACGGCCAGACCGATTCCCATGAATCCGCCGGTCTGACTGTAAATGGCGGAATTCACACCGATTACTTCACCTCGAGAGTCTATGAGCGGTCCTCCGGAATTCCCGGGATTGATGGCCGCGTCGGTTTGAATCAGCCCCATCATCGTACGTTGGCCGATGGCAAGGTCGCGGTTCAAGGCGCTGACAAAACCCGCCGTAACTGTGTGTTGGAAGCCGAACGGGTTACCGATGGCTATGCTCCGCTGTCCGACGACTAAGGAATCCGAGTTGCCCATAGGCGCCACTTTCATCTCTGGGAACGGGTCCACTTTGATTACAGCCAAATCGCTTACCGGATCTTTGCCCACGAGCCGCGCTTTGACTTTACGCTCCCCTATGAAGGTGACTTCCAGGATTTCGGCGTTGGATACCACGTGGTTGTTTGTGAGTATGTATCCCCTGGGATCTATGACGAAACCGCTTCCTTGGCCCACTTGAGGGACGGGCTGCATCCAGAAGTTTACCCCTAGGCTGGTGGCGACTATGTTTACGACTGCGGGGCTGACGGTACGATAGACGTTTATCACCACGGCTTCGCCGCTCTCCAGGGCTTCATACTTGGGCGCAGGCTCAGGGGGCGGCTGTGGTATCAGGTGGGGGGGCGAGGTCCTTTGTTGCAACCATAGCCCGGCAATTACACCGACACCGAATATCACAACAAAGGTGATAAAAACGGACCATTTTCTGGAATTCATTGAATCCAACCGTCAGGCAAGTATGGGGAAAGCATTTTAGGCAGATTCTGAATTGCGCGTCCAGCGTTGGACCAAACTGAATCGTTCTGCGCTATTTCAGGATTAGGGTTCGCTTGAGGTCGCTCTTGATTCGACTCCGGATAGATGGGACTTGATGCGTAAACTACGGGTCGCCCTCTCTGGTCCCGGCTATAGTATCCGTATCCCAGAGTCTCGCCTGTGACGGTCAGAACCCGGATCTGGTCCGACTGGGGTCCTGAGGACATCAACATGGGGCGCCGGTGTAAGGATCATTCAAGCCGGGGGTTGAGGCGTAATCCAGATCAACGCGAGAAACTTGTTTCAATTCCGGGCTGGGGGCAAAGTCAGGGGAGGCCTCCAGCAACGCGTCCTTGGGCGCCTTACCGGAATAGGCCGCAGAATCCAGAAATACGATGCCGGGTGGGGTAGGGTAGTTGCTCGCCGGAGTACTGCTCAGCGCTGCGTTCATGAAATCCATCCATACCGGTAGCGCCGCTGTTCCTCCGTGTTCTTGCCTGCCGAGGGTGGTCTTGGTGTCGTGGCCGACCCAGACCCCTGTGGTGTAAGTGGGGTTGGAGCCCACGAACCAGGCGTCGGAACAATCATCCGTAGTCCCGGTCTTGCCCGTCAGGTCCCGGCGCTTCATCTTTGCAACGCTTGAAGCGGTTCCCGACACGCACACATCCCTCATCATACTCAGCATTAAGTAAGCTGTCTGAGGAGTCATTATCCTGGGCATCGGCGCTGTGAGGGACTCCAATCTCACGGGAAGGATTCGATGCGATGGAATTTCCTTCACGGGAACGTTTACCCGGGGCGCGTTTGGAGCAGAAAAGCGGCCGGGGTCGAACTGGCCTGATAGAGCGGTATAGGGCGCGTTGGGTTGCGCTTGGTATTGCGGAGCCTGCTCCTCCTCGTTTTCGGAATCATCCGGGTCCTCTTCGGGTTGCTCGGGCGCAGGTTGTTCAAGGACTTGTTCGCTCTGCTTGGCAAACAACTCCGGTTGGTCTTCGACCATTCTCTCGGCTGGGTTTAAAGGCTCTACAGTGTTGTCTTCCAGCGCCTTACCGAAGCGGTCAACGACTTTTTTCACAAATACCGGGTTGGTCCTTACACCCATATTGGGAAAGACGGTGTATGCGCTTGTGAGTTCGAGAGGCGTGACTTCCGACGCCCCCAGAGCCAGCGATAGGTTTTTTCCCAAGGGCGAGTTGAGTCCCGACAGCTTGGCCATTTCAATAGCCCTGTCCAGACCGACGTCCATAAGCAATTTTATTGCTACGATGTTGCGAGAATGCGCCAGCCCCTGCCTCAAAGTCAGCGGTCCCTGAAACTGGTTGTCCGCGTTCGCAGGCAACCATTGTTCGTCCCGTCCCACCTGGACGGCGATCGGATCATCGATGATCACCGTGTTGGGACTGTACATGGTCCATTCTAGGGCAGCGGCGAAGACGAACGGTTTAAAAGCGCTTCCAGGTTGACGCATCGCCTGCGTAGCCCTGTTGAAGTTGGAACGTTCGAAATCCATCCCACCCACAAGGGCGCGCACGTAACCTGTATTGTTTTCCACGCAGACCACAGCCCCTTGAACTCCAGGCGTGGTATCTTGGTCAAGGACTGTCTGGCCGTTCTGCACTTCGGACACCCGGAACTGGACAACGTCATTTGGCTTGTACTTGATGTTGCTAACCAGAGTCATGCGGAATTGCCGATTTCCCTGGAGGGCGAGGGCGCAATCCTGTAACTGATCCTCAGGCTTGCTTTTTCCCTTCTTCTGGGTCTGATTGACCGAATGGTTCGCTATGACAAGACCTTGGACGTAATCTCCAACTTTATAGGTCTGGTCTGGAGCCGAGGCCAGAAATTCCTTGGCTTCCGCAGGCTTCAGTCTTTTCACCAACCCCGCGGGACGGCCCTGTCGTTTCTCCCACAGCAGACCTCCCTTGAGCAGGGAATCCGCCGCAGATTTCTGCATTTTAACGTCGCAAGTTGTCCATACCTGCAATCCTTCATTGTACAGCTTGTTTTCGCCGTATTTTGACAATATGTATTGGCGTACTGTCTCAGTAAAATAGGGGACCCGCTCGTAAGGGTTCGGCTGAGATTCTATTATTGCGGGAACGCTCGCTCCGGCTTCCTTAAACTCGCCCTCTGTGATGAAACCGTGCTTCAGCATTTGTCCCAGCACGAACTCCCGACGCTTCAACGCTCCTTCCAAATTCTTCTGAGGAGACAATTTGTTGGGATTCTGCACCAGGCCTGCAAGAAGCGCAGCTTCAGCTACGGAAAGGTCTTTGGTGGTTTTGCCGAAATAGGTCCTGGCCGCGGACTCTATGCCGTAAGAACGGTTACCCATATAGATTTCGTTGAGATACAATTCGAGTATCCGTTGTTTGGATAGGGTTTTTTCGAGCCTGAAGGACAGAATGACTTCCCGGATCTTTCGCGAGATTTTCTTTTCTTTGGTGAGCAGGAAGTTGCCGCGTTACCTGCTGGGTAATGGTGCTTCCACCCTGAGCAAAGCTGCCCTCTGTGAGATTCTTGGCGAGAGCTCTGACAACTCCGAAGATGTCAATCCCGGAATGGCTGAAGAAGCGGGCGTCCTCAGCGGCAAGGAAAGCGTTAACAACTTTTGGCGGGATTGATTCCAACGGTATGGGGAATCGTTTTTCTTTGAAGAACAGGCCGATTACAGAGCCGTCTTCAGCATAAAACGTGGACACGGTCTTTGGGCGGTACGCCTGCAAGTCTGGAATTTTGGGCAAATCAGCGGAAAAGACTATGTAGGAGCCCGCTGTCGCGCCCAACAGACCCGAGATAACGGCGCAGCACACCAGCGCCGGGATTCCGGCTATGAACCAGGCGAGCGCCTTTGCCGAACTGAATTTATACCTCATTTGGAATGGCCGGCCCTATCTATACAGCTCCATCAACAAAAATGAAGGCGCCTACATCAGGCTACAACGCCCGCATGCCTCGGAAGAGCTTTCTACGTTAGGCTTTGCAACGCCCCTGATGTCCCGGTCTTCTGTGCGCTCAAATCGGGAATACTGCACGCGAGCCGATGTCGGTCGCTCATTTAATGTAATTAGTTTAAATGATCGGAGATTTTACGTCAAGAAATACAGCGCTTCGCTAGTCAAGTATTCCGACGTCCAGGTAACGAACGGCCCTTAGAAGGCTGTCGAAGGCCGGCGCATTTCATCTTTGAAGAGACGGTCTGCGTATAGTCGTTGAGAAGCCCGTGGCCGCCGGGTAGCGCAATCGCCGCACGGCCGTCGCTTGAAGTCAAGCTAGGAAGCGATCGCGTCGCCTTCATAGACGGAACTGAACACATATAGTTGTCCTCCTTGGGCTTCGCTTCGCGGGGGACTTAAAGTGTTGCTTCAAAGGCAACAAAACTAACTATGTCATTGCTGCGCTCGCAATGACAACTTTATCGCTCCACCCATGCGAAAAACACCGCAATTTTCAACGCGGATCACTATTAAGGAACGGAAAAGCAGGTTTTCACTCACAGGGGAGAGATTGCTTCCTCCGCTGGAAGCGGAGTCGCAAAGACAAGCGCAAATGTCATTCCTGGGAGTGAAACGACGAAGCAATCTCAAAACTTGCCGCTCATGAGTGAAGCGTTACAATGCGGAAGTTGCGTTGAGTCGATTATTGTTCTAAGTTCATGATGGACAGTCAAGTACCTTCCAAAATTCACATGCCCACAGAGGCACGGCAGGCGCCATGCGTTGGGGAATCTTAACAAACCTGGCCATTATCCTGGTCATAAGCGGAGCGCTGCTATTCGCTGTGTTCAGCGCTTCTTTGGAGCGTTCGGCGATAGACCTTAAGATCCAACAAGCCGACACCATCTCGGATATCATCGAACACAATATACTGGGTTCAGGCGATTCCGAACAAATGTGGGAACGTGTCCGCAGCTTTTGCAGAGGACGTCCTAATTTCAGATTTCAGCTTTGTGACGCCGCAGGCAAAGTGCTCGGATCCTGCAACATGAAGAAGGAATTGCAGGAACCTTTGTCTAAAGAGCCGGGCAGAAGATTTAAGGTCGTTGGAGTAGGCTGGCCTACCAATTTGTTCAGAGGCGGATTCGTAGTTGCGGACACGGTTGGGCCGTTTCGCAATGGTGTCAATAGCTTGCGTGTAACTGTGGAACTTCCCGCGTCGGTGTTTTCCTCAGCCTGGAGGTTTTTCGCGGCTTACTTGGCGCTGACCCAGTCCGCTCTGTTCTTCCTTGGATACATCCTGTTTCATCGCACTGTGGTGGGTCCGGTCAGCGAAATTGCGAACCTCGCAAGCAAAGGCGCCGGTTTGAGCACCGCTCCCACAATGGCGGACACCATGAATCTCAAGGGGGACATCCAACAAATTGCCCTCAGCATCCGTGGGATGCTGGCCAAGATTGTGAGCGACAGAGAAAAGATGGCGGCGTTGATAGAACAACTTCAAACCGCCAACAAGGATCTGGAAGCCGCGGAGCAGAGTCTGATCAGGACCGAAAAGTTGGCGGGAATCGGGCGCCTTGCCGCGGGCGTTGCCCACGAGGTGGGTAATCCTCTCCAGATCATAATGGGATATGTGGAATTGCTGCAACGCAGGGCCGAAGGCTCGAATCTGGAGATCTTGGACAGAGTGGATCAGGAGCTCAAAAGGATTCACGACATCCTGCGGCGTCTACTGGAGTATGCCCGTCCGGAACGCAGGTGCGTCACTCCCTGCGACATAAATTCGTTGGTATCGGATTGCAGCGACCTGCTGAAGGGACGAAAAGGTTTCAGGAATTGCGATTTCGAGCTTTCCCTTGATCCGAATTTACCTATGGTCAAGACCGAGCCCGAGAAGCTCAGGCAAATCATCGTAAATCTGTTGTTCAACGCTGCGGACGCCATACCGGACTCAGGGGGAAAAATAACCCTCCAGACCTTGCGACTGGAAAACAAAATGGAAATCCTGGTCAGGGATACAGGCTGCGGAATCCCACCGGAAAATCTTGAAAAGGTCTTTGATCCTTTCTTCACGACAAAGGAGCCCGGCAAGGGCACAGGATTGGGTCTGGCGGTTTGCCTCGGCCTTGTGGAATCAATGGGGGGAGAAATCAGCCTGGAATCACAGTTGGGGGAGGGGACAACGGTGACGGTGAGATTTCCGGTAGGGTAGGGGAGCCGCGAATTCCAAGTCGTAAACGATCCAACAAATTACTGACAACGTCCGTTCGGAATCGTCAAAAAAGCTATTTTGGCGGAGACTTTTATGGATCAACAACCGGACCATGTTCAGGCCTATGCGAGTCTGTTGATGGGGACATTGTTCCTGGTAACTGCCGCCGCAAGCCTTATGAAGAGCGAGTGGAGAACCTCCCTTGGAATGACCAATGTCGACACGGCCATCCATTTCGCTGCGGGTGCCGCTCTTGTAACGCTCGGTTTGCTCGACCTGAAGGAGCTGATAATTTCAGTAGGTTTCTCGCCTCCCTATCCCTTGTGTTCGGCATTTACGTAAGCCTGTCGGCCTACGGTGGTCTCTACACCGCTCATGAAAGAACTGGAATGAAGGTTCTGTATTTGCTTGTCGGAGTTGTGTGCATTGTATCGTCCGTTTATGAAGGAATTTGGATTTACTTCAATTGAGGGCTATGATGGCTCGATGTTGTGATCTTCGCCGCCACATCCCCAAAAAATATTGAAATGAGATGACTGACCAAAAGAACTAACTTCCTCCACCGCTCCACATCAGTGGAAACCAAAAACCTTTCAATTTGGCCTTTTGCACTCGTTGCACGAACACGTCATTGACGTATATCCAGGAGCCCGGCATTTGCGGTATCTTGAATATGGTGGCGCCCACCAGCTTGTCTGCGAAAAACGAGTAATCATCGATGTAAAATACCCGCCCGTCATCATATCTATCCAAGGTGGACTTGATCTCGTCCAAGGCGTCAATAATTCGAGTTAAGTTATAGAAATAATACTCTTCGCCCGCTATTTTTACCGGAAGTATTTCTCCGTTTGCCTCCAGAATGTCTCGCAAAGCCGATACCGCTTTTCGGGTGAAAACTGGGACGCTTGGAACCAAGGAAGGATAATCGCCCTTGGGCATGGAAGACATGTCCGGGTCCCATCCCATTTTTACGTCCATCCAAGGGCGATTCATCGGCTTTCCGTCAAAGCGACGAGAGAATTCCGTAAGATCGCCGACCGTCATTATCAGGCTTTTGTGACTTGCTAGACTTGGCCCGCAGTTTATAAATGTTCATGATTGGGTTCCCTATTTCGGGAGTTTCCCCTTTGACAACGAATCTATCGGAACGCCGCTGTAGGAAGGCAACGACGCGACGGGACCATCCGGACTGGAAAACCATAGCACCCGGCTTTACTTAGAGAGCTCTAGTCATCTCTCAGTGGCGCCTGATACCGTCTACTCGCTGCTCCAGAGAAGGGGAAACCAAAAGCCCTTCAACCCTGCGGCTTGAACCCGTCGCACGAATGGGTCAGTGACAAAAACCGATCCGTCGATCTCTTGCGGAATTTTGAAGACGATCATTCCCGAGACTTTCTTTTCGAAGAATGCGAAATCGTGGATAGTCAAGACATCAGAACTGTCCTTAAATCTGACGATATCCGATCCGGATTCGTCCAAAGCGTCCACCACTCGGGTCACGTTGTAGAGGAAATACTCGGCTCCGGCGATCATCACGGGCAGGATTTCCCCATTAGGCTCCAGCAAGTCTCTCAATGCCGCCACGGCTCTTCGAGAGAAAATGGGAACATTGGGTATCAAAGACGGAAAATCTCCTTTGGGCATGGACAACATGTCCGGATCCCATCCAATCTTCACGTCTTTACCCAGAGTCTTGACGGGAGCGCCATTGAAGCGCCTAGACATGTCAAAAAGATTACCTGCCGTCATAATTAGGCCCCGATAACTGTTCGAAGCAGCACGCAGGAAATAGCCTTTCATGATGTAATCTTTATTTCCCACTCCAGAGAAGCGGAAACCAGAAGCCTTTCAGCTTGGCCTTTTTCACTCGCTTTACAAAGACGTCGGTGACGAAGATCGACGAGTCGGGCATTTGCGGAATCTTGAAAAGGGGCGCGTCCTCCAGCTTGTCGCCGAAAAAGAAGTGCTCGTCGATATAAAAGACCCGTCCGTCGTCAAATCTGCTCAAAACCGAATGGGATTCGTCCAAGGCGTCAATGATTCGAGTTAAATTGTAGATAAAATACTCTTCCCCAGCTATTTTCACAGGAAGTATTTCCCCTACGCCTTCCAGTAAATCTCTCAAAACGGCTACCGCTGCTCGGCTGAAGACCGGCACACCGGGAATGAGGGAAGGATAATCCCCTTTTAGCTTGGACAACATGTCCGGGTCCCACCCAAATTTCACGTCCGTCCATGGCTTCTTCATCGCAGTTCCATCGAAGCGCTCTGCGAATTCAAAAAGGTCTCCCTTTGTTAATATCAGGCCTCTGTACCTATTTCGAATCTGCGCGAAGCATGTAAACGTTCATAATCAGTGTCCTCATTACGGGATTTTTCCCTTTGACAATGAATCTCTTATGTTGTCAAGAATTTTGAGAGCTTGATTCTTGCTCCTTGCGCCCTTTAACATGTTGTTCACTGCGTCCATGTACTTGTAGTTGTTGCTCAACGTGTTGTGGAAACGACGTTCCAACCACATTCCGTTTTCGGCGCTGTCAATGTCGATCTTGAATTTTTCCAGGATTTTTCGAGCCGTGTCCGCCCTCCAGTGCCTCCACGGAACTAGGTGATGAGCATCGTAATCCGAAGATGGGCCGGCGCCTATCTCTGTGGTCAAATTGTTGTGGAGTTTTCTCCGGTGTTGGCTCGCTAACGATAGCGGAAAGAAATCCCAAAACTGGTTCCTGCTTTCTATTTCGTCCAAGGTGTAAGCGGCGCCGTCGATCAAGCCCTTCACATAATGGGAGTCCTCCTTCCCGGTTATGTCAGGCGGGGGCTTTGCATATATTTAAAATTTATGAAATATTTATTATTCATTTTGGCTTAAAATGCATTTTTGTTTTAATTTTATTTTATTTAAATGTTCTAACATTTTTTAAAAAACACGAAAAAACACGAAATTTTTTTATTACACGAAAATACATACACGAGACCAATTGCTTAAAACACGATACATACACGATACACGAAATATTTTTAAAAATACAACTCTAGCTCTAAATACTTTTTTGAGTATTTAGTATTTATACTCAAATACTTTGTAAAAAGGTCTCTTAGAGTACTCAAATACTTTTTTAAAATTTGCAAATACTTTTGCAAATACTTTTGAAAATTTTCAAATATGATATTTTGTTAGTTTCAAGAATTTTTACTATTAATTTATTTTTAGTACCGTAATACGGTACTAATTGTAATGTAATTCAATTTTAACTAAATTGTTGCTAAGAAACTTGGACTTAAAACCTGGTTTGACTATTTATCTAACTGACTTTTGTTCTGTAATTTCTTGTTCTCTTATTCGTTCATCAATTTATATACAATTTAGATTTCAAATATTATATATTCTTTGAAAATTTTCCGTAAATTGTATGGATTTTAAAAAGTATTTGCGTATTAGTACTCAAATACTTTTTTAAAATCAGTATTTAGTATTCGTACTTAAATACTTTTATAAAAAAGTATTTAGTATTTATACTCAAATACTTTTAAAAGTATTTATGCTCTTCACTGCTTGTCTCACAGGTGGATCCTGCGATTTTGGGAGGTCTGGTCGTGGCGATTGGCGACCACCATATCGACATCTCTGTAGCCGCTCGAGTTCGCGCACTGACTGAAACCATTCGCACCGTTTCCGCTTAACTCGATTCACCCTGCCGTCTTCTTTTTAGATGTTTCTCTAGCTAATTTTTTTCAAAAAATTAGATTAAGTATCAAATTGCAAAACCGCACGATTGATTTAAACCATTCATCGCATGAGTTTAATAGGTTTCATAGACCTAAAAATTTTATATCTACAATACTTTTAGATCTAATTAATAATTGAAATTTGCTATACTCGTATTTGACCCTATATTTTTTCATGAATTGAGAACATACTGAAAACACTATATTTCTGCCTTGCTATACTATAGAATGAAACTGAGTTTACAGGTGACAAATCTATTGAGTCTTATTACAACGAAAGTTGCTCTGCAGCTCTTCAGTTAGAAATTTTAAAAATAATTACTGAATCATCTAAACTTAATTAGAAGATGGAAGGAGATAATATTACTGTATATATTTTATAAATATTATAATATACTACTTATAATGAAATACATTGGAATCTTATTCATTTTTATTACATAATATTTCAATATGTCAATCAACTGATTTACATCATGATTATCAAAAATTCAAAAGGTTGTGAGAAAGTTTGAGAAAATTTTGCAAAAATTATTAGTAAATTTAACGGAATTTTGCTGAAAATTTAAGAAAACTATAGAAGAACAAATTTTAAATAGTTTATTAAACTTGGCAGAAAACTTGCTATAAATTAATAAAAACAAACTATGTTAATTGTTGAAAATCTGAAACTATTAAGAATGATTAGATAAGGAATATTTTAGAAAAGTTGAGAAAATTTTGAATTTTTCTAATGTAAATGTTAATGAATTTATCAGAATTTTTTGACTTTTTTTTACTTTTCTTTTGTAATTTCCACTCATCTATTAATAATATTAGTACCATCTTATAAAATAATACTCATCTTAAAAAATTTGTGGGGGCTTAAGCCCCCAAACCCCGACGACGCTACGCCAATGCTCGCCACTCTGCCTTTGAAGAAGACCTTCTAACTCTCCTCGCCACTCGCACTATGCAGTCAGTGCCAGTGCGGTGCGCAGTTTTTGGCCTCGTCACATGCGCCTCTACAGTGTACACTGTACAGTATATCATTAAGTATTGAGTTGAGTAATATTACAATTTTACGTATTATTATTAATATAATTATTAACGTTATTTCCATATACGGCTACAAGCCAACCAAAGGGGCAAAACTTTATCGGAAGGGGCCTTGGCCCCTCGCTGGTTACGGCCCTGGTTCTATGAAGGCCAAGTAGGCCAGGGTTATTTTTATTTTTTTAATTGTATTGGTGGAACCTTTAACTAAAGTACGTGGGTCATTCAAAAAATACCGGGACTGTTTTTGTGAAAATTGCAAATTAATTAGCAAATCATTTTTACTTGCGTGATTTTTTAACTTTTGCCGGCTTTGTTTAGAAAAATCATCCCTGATCCTTTATATGCTTTTTAATAATAAGATAAATATTATTTTTAAATTCAGAAAAGTATACTCCGTCGATTTGCGTTTTTGTTTAATCGACCCATTGTTTCACCGACGAAAATCAGCTTGCGCCACTCGAAACTAAATTAAATATACTGCAATGAACCACCCTTTACAAAATGTGTCCGACCATTCATTGTGCGTGTTGCTCGAGAAAGTTGAATGCATATTTCGAAAGAGCGAGATTTTTTGAACATAATTTACAAAAAAATTTCGCCTCCGGCCTGTTTATTTAAAATTAATTTTATAATTTAAGCGCGCCAATGAAATGAACACGATTTTCTATTACAAAAAGAAGTTGGGGGGACGATTAGTAGTCCATCAACACTTCTCGAATTTTTTTGGCACGGTGCCAATTTTCGGATTCTGAATCGGCATCATCGAAAACGTCGGGAGCCAAAATTTCATGGATCACTGATAACGGGAAGTAGGTTAATTTCAGTGGCGTCGCCAGGGGGGGACGGGGGGAACGTTCCCCCCCTCCCGAAACCCCGGAAA